>CAZCJF010000029.1:0-36417 GCA_964499095.1 uncultured Ignavibacteriaceae bacterium | reverse complement strand
CTGCCAGCTCCCGGAGGGATAATCTTTAAATTCTATTTTAACTGGATAAAGCATTTTCTATTGTCTCATTGTTGTTATTTTTTTATCCATTACGGTGGATTCGTTTCAGCCTAACTAACCGTTGCAGCCAAAGGCTGAGCTAAATGTTAGGCAGAAACTATCAGCCCAATCTCCCTTTATTGTTTAGATAATTACCGCGTGAGATAACCTTCTTCGCTTCCCTATCATCAAGGTAAGCACGTGCTGATATTCCACCTTCTTTGATGTTTTCCAAAAGCTCTTTTAATTCTCTGTTAATCGCTATTAAATCGGTGTTTGAAGAAGAATTTGCATTTATGCTTATATAATTTTTTGCATCAAATAAAGCATTCTTTACCAGCTCTGCAGAATATGTTTTGAAAATACTTTTGAAATCTTCTTCAGGTGCAATTAACTCATTATGTGTACCTTCAACAAATCCTGTTTTGCCCGCTGGCAATCTGCCACCCGTTGCATAACCTTTAGGGATTTCAACCTTCCCGATCTGTTCAACCCGAGCTAAACCGGCAGCGATTGCCGCTGCAGCAGCAGCAACAGCCAGGGCAGGTCCAACTATGGGAATTCCAACTACGGCTTTGTAAGCGGCTTCAGCGGAGGTATATGTGTCTATTATAGCCTGGGCTTTGGCAAACATTTGATATGCTACTGTGTGCTTGGCAAATAAACCAGATATGTTCCCGAGCATCTGAGAGGTGTTATTTAAATTATTTATCAGCGCTTCTCTATCAAGCCTTTCTTTTCGTTTTTTATATTCTTCGTCAAGCTTTATTTTTAGATCAGTATAATTTTCATAGGCTTGAATTTTTTTATCTTCACCTTCATACCAGTTCTGGAGTGCATTATTATGCAATTCTTGTTCATAATCATTGGTGTCTTTTATGTCCTTAAGCGGTACAGGCTCCGATGGGTTTTCAATATTAATTTCCGGTGGCTTTACCGTCTGCTGCAATTTAGCTTCGTTCTCAGCAAGATCGTAAAGTAATGTTGTAACATCCTGTTTGTATTTTTCATAGAGCGCAATTCTTTTTACCAGGTTCTCTTTTTTCATCAACAAAATATCCGCATCGCTTTTACCTTCTATCTCTGCCATTTTAATGTTATGATCCTGAAGAGCTGTTAATTCTTTATTTGCTTTTTCAAATTCAGGGTTAGAAGTTTTACCCCCTCCTTTTTTCGGATCAATAATCTGGCTTTTTTTCGGATCAATAATCTGGCTTTCCAACCCAACTATCTTCTCCATAATAGATTGGATATTCTTTAATGCGCCTTCTCTTTTTTCAGTTAATGAAGTTATATCATCTTCCAACTCACGAAGTGACCATCCCCTCGATTTATTCCCTTCATCAAATTGTTTTTGTATCCTATCTCTTTCTTCATAAATATTTAATCCATTATATTGTTTTTTTTGCAATTCATATTCAGCGTCAATTGCTTCTTCATAATATTCCTTTAATATTCTTTCCGAGGCAGCCAGCTCTATCTTTAATTGAAATTGCTCATTCCCTTTTTTTAATGCATCGGCAATTTTTTCTGTACTATCTTTTTCACTTTTTAGAAAGCTTATATATTCGGGGTACTTTTCTTTTAGCTGATCATAAGCCTCGCCTCGCATTTTTTCATTATAATTAAGATTACCAAGGATTGTAATTAAATTATTAAACTCTATCTGCTGTTGTCTTACTTTCTTTTCATCCTCACCCATAGTTTCGGTGAGCTCTTTAATCTTGCCTGAGGTGGTCTCAAAAAGATTTGGCAAAAACTGCATTGCGAATATCAATGCATTAACACCTATTATTAACCCGCCACCACCCATAATGGATTTAGCAATAAGCTGGAAAGCTGTAGCTGACCCACCGGCTGCATTTTTAGCCTGAATAAAATTCTGAACGATCATAGGGATGTTATTTGAAATTCCCATCAAACCCATTCTCGCATTAACCATGAACATCTGTGCATCATTAAGAGCATAACCAAATTGCATCATTGCCATATTCATTTGGTTAGTTCCCGGAACACCTGAACGGACAGTTGTATTATATCCTGATTGGCTTTGTGTAAGAGTACCCAGCGCTGATCTGAGATTTACAGAAGCAGCAACTTTTTGTTTCCATGCATCACTATTTACCGCAAGTGTTTTTATTTCAAGCTCAAGGGCCTGGACAGTTTTTTGAATAGTTTCGGTTGACAAGTTTTGTTCGGTAATATATTGAGAAAGTCCATTAACACTCTCTTCATTTACCTGGGCATATTTCATAGCTTCAATGGTTAAACCTTCATTGGCAAGCGATACAATCTGAATTTTAGCTGTAGCTTTGTCCAATTCCTGCTCAACAATTGCGATTTCTCTTGCCCACCGGTTATAAGCTTCGCCGCCAATATTTTCTGCTTTTAATTTATTTTGTAATTCGGTATGCCTTTCAATCAAATCTTTTACGCTTACATTAACACCATCAAAATCTTTTCCTAAATTCTGAACATAGCTTTCGACCTCTGCAATTCTTTTCCCTCTCTCGGCAACTCTATCTAATGCTTGTTCGGTTTCAATAAACTTACCTTCGGTAGCATCGAGAGTAGCAACAGCTTCTTTGCCATCGAGCACTAACTTAAAGGTTAATTGTTGTATGTTATCAGCCATTGTCGGTGTCTTTATAATATTTTAATTGATCATTAACTGCTCTTAATTCGTTAAGAATAATTACGCGTTTGTTATAATAATTATTCAGCACATCTTTTCTTTTTATGATTGATCTTACTTTTTCCATCTTTAATAAATCACCATCGCAAACAGTATATAAAATTGATTCGGTTTCATTTAATTTAATTTTACCCCTGAAGGGCTTATTTTTATAGCCACGCAGCTCATCATATATATCAAAAGCCTGTGATTCCTTCTCATTTAGTTCATCAAAGTGTTTTTTGTAAGTGTGCCTAATATTGCTTTCGATAAAAAAAAATCAGCAAGTATTTTAACTGACTGCGAAAGCTGTTTCATCTGTAAAAAATTATTATGTTCAAATGGTGTGTTATCCTCACCGATTAAAAGGATGCACATAGTTTTTTCAATCTCTTCTGTAGTAAAGGACCCGTTAATTTCGTTTTGTTCTTCGTTCAGACTTAATCTGTTGTAGATGACATTTAAATAATCTAACTCACCAAAAGTAAAGTCAGGTTTTAAACAAAAAACTTTATCGCCTATTTTATATTTAAAGGGTTGTTCATTCATATTATTTTATTGTTAATTTCACAGTTACCAAATCATCAAACACAACAAATTCTCTTGTGCTTGATGCAAGCTTCCAGACAACCTGGATGAAATAACTGCCCGGATTAAGATTTGTTTGTGTTTTATCAAATTCAATATTTGCTTTACCCAAAGCACCTTCGGAAAGATCTGCTTCTGCTGTAATTGAAGGAGTATCATCTCCATAGGTATTATTAACATAAGCGATCACCTGGTCGTTTGATATATCAACAGCAGATCCATTAACCGTTATTGTTACTGTGAACTTGTAGCTTTTATTTCTATAAATCGGTTTCATTTGTTTTACCTATCTTTAATTATCCCTCTGATAATCTCTTCCGATATGGTTATTTCCGGATAAGCAGAAGTCTTTGAATTAATTAGATATTCTGTAATAAAAGATTCTGCATAATCATTTACTTTGCCAGTAAGTAAATAATCGGTGATGGTTGTTTTAATTGAATTTTCATCAAGCAAGTCTGCATTAAATTTTCTAAAAGCAATATGCTGCGCAGTGTCCAACTCAAATGTTTGTAGGAGCTGTATAACCTGCGCGTGCCTCCAGATGATTGTGTTGGCTAAATCAGATTCTTCTGCAAAGGAAATATTATATCTTTTTAATATTGTTTCTA
Source organism: uncultured Ignavibacteriaceae bacterium (assembly GCA_964499095.1). Lineage (GTDB taxonomy): Bacteria > Bacteroidota > Ignavibacteria > Ignavibacteriales > Ignavibacteriaceae > IGN3. The sequence continues at coordinate 32,505 of CAZCJF010000029.1, read as the reverse complement.
ACTGCACAGCAAATTCAACTTCCTCAGCAATACTTAATAACTTAGCCTTACTTATTAGTATCGGTAAGGGAGTGTTATTTTCAATCGCTTGTAGTAACTGTATGTATTTTATTCCGGTAATACTTAGCGGCTGACTAAAATCTGTCTCAATGCTTTGTGCCAAAGTCCTTTTTTTAGTTATCTGAATCTGCAGCCCCGCGTCAGCTTCAACAGCGGAAAAAATTCCGATCAGCTTGACTTTATCAATTAGCTGAGCCGTATCAATTTCGATTGCCTGTGCTACCAATATGCGTTTGGCAATCTTAATCACCTGTGCCGCTTCAACTTCTATTGATTGGTTTACTATACCTCTTTTCTGTTTTCCAATTATCTGTGCAAAGTTATTTTCAAACACCGTATTTACATCAACAATAATAATCCCTTGCTGAAACAGAGTTATTGATTGTGCTAAATCGATCTCTGAGCTTCCGGTAAGATTTTTAAATTTTTGTTGATTAATTAGCTGACTTACGTCTGCTTCGGATGCAAGACTTAAACTCTTTATTTTATTCGCCGACAAATTGAGAGCAACGTCAGATTCAAAAGCCTGGTTAACAGTTATTTCAATTGGTAAGCTGCTTTGCTGCACCGTAATTATTTGAGCAGTATCTGTTTCTGAAGATTGATTTACTCCTTTTCTTTTGATTGAAGAAATAATCTGCGCAGACTCAGTATCAGCCGCTTGATTTAATATTGCTTTTTTCTGTATAGCAATTGCCCCGGCACTATCAGTTTCTACCGCATTATTAAAAGCCTTTGATTTTACGCTTGCAATAGCTTGAGTAGTATCTGTTTCCGGTGACTGGTTAACAGTTATTCTTTTAACTGGTAAAACAATCTGTGCGGATTCAGTTTCCACAGCCTGGTTCAGTATTGTTTTTTTCTGTGCAACAATTGCCCCGGCACTATCAATTTCTATTGCATTATTAAAAACCTTTGATTTAGTATTTGCAATAACTTGAGCAGTGTCAACCTCTGATGCTTGGTTAAGATCAACATTAGTTGAGGGAGCATTTAACTGAACGGTTATTGGTTGTGCAATTTCATTAAGTACTTCTTCACAATACACATTATCAAGATAATATTTATCCCCAACAGTTATCCCCGATTCTGAAGTATTGAATCTTAAGCGAGTTCCCAAATAATCAAAAGTACCCCCTGCAACAAATTCTGTATCAACTTCCACCCAGGTATCTATTGCCGCTACGGTGGCAAATATTTGTGTACCATATCCAGAGACATAACTTCTAAAAATTAATTGATTGCCTGTCGTATTGGATGATGGAATGTAAACCCTGGCCCTGAGCCTGTATTTTTTACCCTGTGTCAACGTAATTGGTTCTGCATCAGCGCTTACATTAGCGGTTCCAGTTGCAGTAACCTTTAACAACTGGGTCCTATTTATAGTGTCACTATCAATAGTATAATGGGATAATGAAGCCGAGTAACCTATAAAATTTCCAATACCGCTCTGAAATGTTGGATCGGTAATAACATTTGCTCCGCATCCAAAAGCACCGAGCAAATCAATATACTTTGAAATAACTTGTTTGGTAATTGCAAAACATTCATTAGTCTCAACTGCCTGAGCCAATGCAACAGATTTACTTTTCCCAATAGTCTGGGCCGTGTTTGTTTCAGTCACCTGGTAAACATCAACATTAGTCTGTGTTGGTTCCGTATAATCAACAGTGATGCTCACATAATCTATCGAAAAGGTAACTGCCGTGTTACTATTACCTCTACGACTTCTTGTTCTTGCCCTTACGGTATCATCTATCCTTAGATCGGATAGGCTTACACCGCTTGTTACCGAATGGCTTAAAAGAGTGTCAGTAGTAGGCTCTGATGCATCTGTTTGTTCGACATCAATACCCGTGGTGTTAAGGAATGATTGCAGATATTGTGTAGCCACTGATGATGCGGTAGAAACCTTAAATTGAATTTCTACCTTAACAGAATTGATTTGAGATCCATCCGGAATCTCCAAAGAAGTAAATCCAGGGAAACCCCAATATGCACTTATCTCACTGTTCTTATTAGGCGCACCGGTTGCATAAGCTCCGTCATCAGCAAATCCATTTGTTGGATTTGTGTAGCCGGAGCTGATAGCAGTATGATAACTTGCATATTTGGTTATCTGGGACAAGTGTAGAGCTCCTTAAATTAAGAAGCTCTGTAAAATCCTGTTGCGGCTATTACAGCAACAATATCAGATCCATCAGGGGTAACAGCAAAATCGTGCCAGGTTAAAGGGACTATGTTTGAATCTGTTCCACCGGTTGTGTCGCTATCATAAGCAATCAAAATATCAGTCCAATTACCTCCGGCTGCAACGGCTGACCAGGATTGATCCGGTATATCCAGATCAACTCTGTCATTTGCATCGTCTGCGGCAAAAGCAACTATATCAGCATCGGTTAGAACCTTTCTTGCATAACCTGAATTGGTAACCTCGGCGGTATTGGCGTCTGCTTCAATTGCTGCAACTGTGTCAAGATCTTTAATTACTGAGTCAGCGGCGGCAGTGTTATATACTATAATAACAAGAGCTGAATTGGCAGGGTCATTACTGTCAACTCTATTGTACAATTCTGCAACACGCCCAAGGGCAATGTTAAATACCAGATTAGCCATTTGATACCTCCTTTAAGAAAAATTTTGGGGCAGCGGCTGCTTTTTTTATTTTGAATTTATTGTGCTGTTTTTTATCCAAAACACATTCGAAATATTTTAGATTTACATATCCAGCCGGGGTACTTGGATCGGGGCTGATAGCACCATTATGTTTTTCTGCAATATGCAATCGAGCCAACTCGCCCTTTTCATCTTCAGGAAGCTTTTCACCACAATGAAGACAATATCTCCCCGGTCTTCTTTTGATCTCATAGACTAAATCTTCAGGATGGACGTGATAAACGAGTTTATTTTCATTCAATTCCATCGTCCCATCTTCAAGAGATTTAATCACAAGGCTAGTGGAAAAGTTTTGTTCTGGGTTAATACCTGTATGAGCCAGAGCTATATAGTCCAGCTTTCCATCTTCGGTATAGATTTTTTTTAGCAGCATTATTCTTTCTCCTTTTAATTATTTATAGATTTTTTTTGTCGCCAGTTTTCAAAATCAATAATTAGCTTCTGTTTTTTTAAGATGCCGGTATTTCTAAAGTGTTCAATTGCTAAATCAAGTGCTGTTAAAAGCGAATCCAAATAATCCTGTTCCGCCAACTCTGTCAAATAATGTAATTTTCTATCAATAAGTTTTTTAGTTATCTTATCTTTTCTTTCATCACCCGCAGTTAATATTTTGATTTTAATCATTGTGTTAATGCCGCCGCAGGCGTTTCTATCCGGTTAGGCAAAAATCCATTAAAGAAAAACCAGGTAGATTTACCGATAGATTTTACATCAACAGTATATTCATTCTTTGCTTTTAGTTTTTCAACAACCAAAGCAACTACCTTTGTATATTTAATTTGCCAACCATCTAACTCACTTATCTGATTAACCGAATATATATGATATTCATTGTTTTCATCTTTTAATTGATAGTTATCAGGTAAGAACATATCGGGAATCTCTTCCCGGAATTCCACCAGCACAACCGTCCTGTCAATATTTTGTTGAGGCAGAGGACTAATAGTTATCCAGGCTCCAATTAATAATGGAATCATTTCTTCCTTAACCCAACTCCACCGGGTGCTGCCGGGCTAATGCCTACCGTTCCCACTGCTACACCCATACCGCTATAATATCCTGCCGAGTTTTCCGCTACTATTCCAACCGTGTATTCACTTCCATCGTTTGCAAGGTTAACCATAAACACCGGAGTTGTGGATTCACCTACTTTTAGATTATTAACCGATGGGCTTAAATAATCCATCCCCTGCGTTAATTTGTATGCGGTGGCGGATTTTTTTTCAAGGAAAAAATGATATTTTACCGCTCCGGTTACTGTATTGCCATAAAGCTCATAATCGCTTTTAGGCTGTGCCTGGCAGGCAATAATTAAAATTGTAACCATAATGGGAATAAGTATTTTTTTCATAGTGTGCCTCATTGTGAATTTGTTAATTGTCATTTTTTTCTTGCAGATATTTTATGTAAGAAATGTGATCGAGCAATTTATTTAAATCTGATACTCTGCGTAAATAGTAATAATCATAAATAAGTTTTTCGCTCGTTGCTCTTAGCTGCTTAACCCTTGCAGGATCACCCTCGGTTAAATAATAAATAATGTAATCCATCAATTTTAATTCAAGATCACCCCTATAAATTTCCGAATCATATTCTTTAAGGTCTTTATAGCCCTCTATTGCTTCAGATGTTTTTTCATCAAGTCTGGCAATTCGTTCACTAAAGTCATCACTTTTCTTACTCTGGAAATAAAAAAAACATTACGATTTTTGTTAAAACACTTTCCCTAGCTTTGCCAAAGTTAAAATCTTCTGACAGGGGCTTCCCATCAATAGGTGCAAGTACAACACCAAGGAACTTTTTAATATCACCAGAGTTTGCAGTGGCAATCATCATAGTGCTTGACGCACTGAAAAATAAATTTAATAAGTTTGTTGCTTCTTCCGATTCATCAAGAGTCAGGTCGTCTTTAAGTTTAAATATCCTGCCTTCTATTTCAAATACTTCATCTTTAACAAGCTCAAGGTTCATGCTTTTTCGCCCTCAGTCTTTTTTGTTTTAGTCTCAGATTTAGCTTCAAGCTCAATAGTGCCTGCATATGTTAATCGTTTTTTACCCAGCACCTTTAATTCATACTTGGACCCGTTAAAATGTTTAAATTCATTCCCAGATAATAACAGATTATAACCCCCGGGTATTCTTTCCAAGGCACCAAGTCGTGTAGATGTGTAATAGATAACTTGGTCATTATCAAAGATTCTCAATGCGGCATCAGGTTTGTTATCAAAGGTTTTAATAAAAAGTTTTGTAAACATATTTAGCTCCTTTTAAAGTACCCCTCTCCTTATGAGAGGGGTGAGGCTTATCAATAACCAACTCGCATTGTACCACCTTTTTTACCAGCGGTATCAGCTACATCACCGCCATAGGTTTCTCCAAATTGGAAAGCAATATCATATAGGAAAACATTTCTCTGGAACTTGAGCGTTATCGCTCTGTCTTCATCAGTGTCATCATATTCATCATTAAGGGTAAGAACTCCGGAATTGAAATCCCAGGCATCATAAAAAGCACCGTCGTTACCTTCTTTAATGTAGAGTGAAGGACTTTGGTCTTTAGCAAGTATTGCAACTTGTTCTGCTACAGAAGCATTTCTAAATTTAAGAGTAATTTCAAAAGTTAAGTAATCAACGATGGAAAGATTATTCTCATCTGATTTTTTACCCTTTGTTTTGATTGAGTAAGATCTGCTTACAAGTTCATCCCTTGTCAGTATTGATGTTGCTTTCGGTGCTTCAAATGCAAGGAAGAATGGTCTTCTTAACAAGGTTTCATCTTCTCCGCGCGGGTGAGTTATTTCTGTAAATGTAACCGGCGTATCTGAATCAGCTCCGTCTACAAGGGTTTGCCCTGTTGTCCAAGGTAAAGCAATTTCAAAAGTTGGTTTTATGGTTCTTTTGTCAGAATTGAACATTACTTCAAAATCCAACCCCATATTATTACCGGCATTAAATTTATAGCAATCACCTGCGCCACCGGCTGCTTGTGCAACTGTTAAAACCTGAAGATCAACATTGCCATTTAGCCATTCAATCATTTTATTAAGCATATACATGCTTGCCTGCATTGATTCTGCCTGTATGTTGAAGTTCATCATATTACGCCACTGGCCTTCTAAATAATCTTTTAGTGGCTTATAATGGCTTCGCTTCATTGCAGCAGCCATCCGTATTCCCATTGCAATCGGATCAACTGGAGTGGTTGCAAGTGTGCCATAATCGCAGGCTACTATTTGTTTTAATCCGGCTTTACTTATTGACATTTTATTACCTCATAAATTTTGTTTAAAATCATTATAAGTTTTGTTCTGTAAAATCAATCGGGATTCCGAAAGTGGTCAAATATTTCCATCTGCCTCTGTCCTCATCAACCAATTCTGTTCTTATAGGATAAATTTTTCTCTCAGTCTCAGGTCTGGTATTCCATACTTCTATTCCGCTTAATGTATTAACTGCAAGTTCCGTATATTCAAAAGGCATCATAGGTTGTTTATCAATCGGTTCACCCATAACCTCAAAAAAGTTAATCATAGAGATAACACCGATAAACAGATCATTTTTCATTCGTAAAGCCGTACCGCCTACTCTTGGGTCTTTATTAAAATCACTGCCGTTAAAAATAATCCCAAAACCGCCTCTTGCACTGCGCGGCTCAAAACTCTCAAGATGCGTTACTCTCTCAACCGAAATTCTGTCGGTGCTTTGCAGTGTTGCAACCGCTTCATTAAGTTTTTCTTCAAATAGCTTAAAAGCATCTTTTATATTTGCAATTGTTGTTTCAGCCATTATAGTTTTTCTTCAGGTACTCTCAACTTGATTAATGTTAAAACTGATTTAATAAACTCCCAGGTTGAAAGTCCATTTGCGACAAGCATAGCCGTTAATCCGTAAATAAAGATATACCACCATTCAACCGATGTAAAAATCCCTATTTGGAAGAAGTAACCGATTCCTGAAAGTGCAAAACTTATAACTCCGCTTACAACAACTGTTAGGGTATTATTTGTATTCAATTGTTTTTTTGCCCAGGCTGTAATTACTAACACAGCACCAGCCAATGCAGCCACCGATTGGAATACCGCAGATGGATATAAAACCTCTGTTGGCGCTTCTCCAGTTGTCTGTGCAAATAATGGTGATATAAATAACCCGGCGACCAAGACGCTAAGCATTATCAGGATTATATTAAATCCGGTTTTGGTTCGTCTGTTCAAATACATTTTGTACTCCTTAAATTTGTTAAAAAAATAATTTCCAAATATCAAATTCCATTGTTAGCCCGATACCTGCATAAAAATCAAATTGTTTTGTCCTTAAGCCGTAACCGTAAGAAACATTGGGTCTGATAGAAATCCCGGATATAATCGGGGAGTTTTCTTTAATTATTATCGTATCTGTTCTCGTTGTTATGCTGCTGATCTGTGTCCGGAATGATTTATGACTCAGTCTTAACATATGCAGTGAATAGGAGGATAAAGGTTCGGGACTTATAAAGGTTGATTTTACATTCAATAAATCCATCACCGCACCGGAATCATCTTTAACCACAAATTGCGAATCGATCTCACTTATATAATTATACCCATTATTAACCGGTCGTTCATCATTAATGATCAAAGCATCCGATTTATTAACATCCAATAAACTGTCAATTATCTTACCATAAACGATCCTTAAACTATCGGTTAAAGATCTTTTAATTTTTGATATTTGTTCAATTGTAAAAGTGTTATCAGTAGTCTTAAGCTCTTTTGTAATAACGGATTTAATGCTGGAAGATGAATGTACTTCCGGCTGCTTGTTAAATATAAAATAGCCGATAACGAGCAAAACAATTACTGCAATTATAATTCCAAGCATGTATTTAAGTTTGTTTTCCATTTTATATTCAGTTCCACATAATTTCCACACGCTTAAACCAGCCGACATATTTTTCATTGACCGGGTTTCTTTCCATCAAAGTCAAATAATGTTTTATCTGGAATCCATTTATAATATTTAATAACAAACCGGCACCGATTATTTTTATGCTTTGATTCAGTGCGATAATAGTATTCTGACCCATTGCGCCATCCGCTCGAATATCTGGATATAACCGGCCGTTTCTGTTCAATATATTTATAGCTCTCTGCAAATATTCGACGCTTTTAGACACACCCATATTAACTGCATTATCAAATAGTTCATTTGCAATTGCCTGATTGTGTATCTGATTCCCAAATATTCCGGCCCATTCAATTTCGTAATATGATTTCTTGACAAGGTCCTGCAGCTCTTTAATTTTATCCAGGCATTTGGGAAAATCCGGATCAGCTTTGTGAGCATCAATTATTTTCCACCCACCCCAATTAGGGAAAGCAGTTCTTGATCTGCCCCTGTATGTTTCGCCACCCTTATCATCTTTGTCGTTACTGTATTTACCTTCTGCATGATCGGTAATATTAAAAGCAGTTTCAAAATCAGCCATTCTTAACCTCTAAAGGTTTTCCGAGTTTATATTTAAAAATGATTTTAACCGTATAACTTAGTCTTACAAATAAATTTTCTTCTGCAATGGTTTTGAATATCGTTTCGAAATCGAGTCGGGTTTTTTTATTAACTTCTTTTCTTATTTTTTTTGAAAGCTTGTTATTCAATCTTTTAATCTTTCAGTCTTTATATCTTCTAATTAATATTTATCCCACATATCAGAATTAAAAATTTTATCACTTGCTGTTTTATTGACGGTGATTTCACCCTTCAAATTCTGCGGCTCATCCGCAACACCAATATCAAGCATCCCCTTCTGTATCTGCTCAAGCATCTTTAAGCCTTCTTTGCGGATTGATAAAACGGAATCAGGCATCTTGTCACGGTATCGTCTTTCATAAATGTGATAAATAGTAAAATTGTCACTGATAGAAATAATAACCGTTGGCACACTTGCAAAAGGCAGCGTATATCTGCCTCTTAAATAAGGATCGATCTCAGCCTGTGATTGTTCAGAGGCTTCGTTAAATCTTATGGTTACAGGATCAGAAGCACTAGTCAGATCAATTGCTCCTTCAATTCTTACTTCATCATTCAGTAATTGTATCAGTGACTTCTGATCTATTTTTTTTGAAACGCTATCTATTGTTGAATACATTATTACTCGCTAAATAAAAAGGGGCAAACCGTTTAGAATCTTTAAACCCGTCCTTCCTGTAGTATCTCTATTCTTTCCAGGATGTCATCAATTTTTTATAACCTCTTTGATGAGGCGATTCATAAGCTGCCCCTGCGAACCATCTTTTAGTTATGGGGTTTGTAACGAGGGGAGGATTCGAACCTCCGTCCTTTCGGGTTATCTGCCCTGGCCCCAGGCTGAAACTTAACCGACGAGCTCTGCCTCTACTCTATCCTCGCTTATCAATATTTATAAGAACAAAAGCTTGGGGTGCGCCAGGGGAGAAAAAACGCACCCAAGCTCCATCTAATAATCTTATTACAGATTATTATAAAACTGTTGCATATATATTTGCAGCAGGCTCCAATACGGAGGGTAATGGATGCGATTCTACCAGCAACCATAAACCGGATGGATCTTTTTCAACCCAATCCTTGCTGAAATACTGTCCTACAACTGTACCTGCTTCAAGATCTTCCATCCCCGCAAACATCAATCTATGGTCTGCATTTGGAGAAACAAGAGCCACTTTCCCATCAGGTATCATTAATTGCTGCGCTCCGGCTGAATCAGTATAAACTCCATCATAAACGTAATAGGTGATTCCGTCAACTTTTGCTTTCTTCTCTGCACCAGCTTCATAAACAGAATCCTGCGTCTCAACACTGCCTAGATTAATTTTAAGTTTATCCAAATATTTTGCTACTTCATCTGTTGCAAGCCAAGCTTCAAAAGTTGTTGAATTCATTATTGCAACCGTTGGTATTTTACCAGAGGCCTTTCCTGCAAGTACCTTCCAGGCTCTCATATTCTTCAAAGGTGTTGCGGTTGCAACAGCGCTCCATAAAACGGAAGCAGTTGGTTTATTTGCCGCAGGCATAGAAAAATCAATGGAATAAGTCCCGTCATCCTGTGCAAGCGAATATGATCCGCTTAAAGCCTTTGCACATAGCAATTCAATTGTGCGGTCAACATTATCTTTTAAATCCTTTAGCTCCATTGCAAGTTTCTGCATCCTTGCGGATTGTACGGGGTCATTACCTGCAGCACCGCCCGGGACAAAGATTGGAGCACCCGCTCCTCTTGTATAGAACAAATCTCCCGGTGTTAAAAATTTCTTTAATCTGATTTGTGGAGGTTCAATATTGCTCGCACTTTGTCCAAGATTACCAACAACCTTAGCTGCATTTCCTCTCTTTACAAATGGAGCAATTTTTTGACCGCCAACTATTATATCAACTAAAACAGTTTTAGTTGCGTGTGTTTCCACTCTTTTGAACAGAAGGTTTCTGATAAAAGAGGGGACAGTTTGCATTTGGTTAACAGCTTCTGATAAAGCTGCAAATCCAAAGGTGCTAATTACTATTGCCATTATTTTTACCTTTAATAATTAATTATGAAAAATATTATCCAACTAAACTGCGCTTCCGATAAAAATCGGGGTTCCAATAAAATCCACCTTTGCTGCATCAGTTAAACCGGTCAAAGCTGCTTCGTTAAAATCACCAGCAAAGTAAACAGAGCATTTTACTGCTGCACTTGTTGCATCAACATCTTCTGCAAGAATTGCTTTTGCAACATCTAATCCGCCTGCACCGGCATCGGCATAAGCATCAAATTCTCCGGTTGCAGTTATAATACCCAATACGGTGCCTTTAACAAGCACTCCGGCACCCGAAACTATTGTTGCGGGTTTTGTTACTCTTGGAAAATCGCCCGCAAATAAAGGGACTGTATTTCCGCTTTGAGTTGTTACTAAATCCATCTTATCCTCGTCGTTTTATTAATAAGTTTAATTAATGATCTCTATCTTTTTACAAATTCTGCAATTTGTTTCCCGGTTTTTTGTGCATCAGTCAAAATATCCTGTCCTGCAGCAATCTTACCGGAAGCAAACTCTTCAGTTTCAATTATATCCGGCAGTTTTTCAATCAGCGATTTAGCAAATTCATAAGCATCAAACTTTTCTTTCTGCCCATCATCTTTAGAAAATTCAAGAACTGATTTTTCTTTTTGAGCCATTAAAAATAAAACTGCTTTTTTATGATCAGCAGGTAGAATCTTTTTCGCAATCTTCTCTGTGCTGCAAAACTGATTTACTTCGGCTTCAATTTTTTCCTGTTCAGCTTTTGTTATTACGGATTTTGCCGATTGCAATTCAAAGTTGCTTTTCTCAAGATCAGTTTTAAGCACATTGTTTTCACCTTGCAACGCTTCAATTGCTGCTTTAATGTTGGCATCAACCTTCGACAGATCAATTTTTGATAAGTCCATTTTATCCTCGTTATTATTTTTTGAAAATGCATTGTTTATATATGGTGATGATTGCTTGCTCCAAATTACCGGGGGTGTACCCGTATCATCTATCGTGTAATTAGGTAATATTTTGTCAGCGGTATCTTTACCAAATTTTTCGATGAAGAAGTCCTTTATATTCCTGAATAAATCCTTAACTGATCTGAACGGATAGGAAGATACTTCAAGTTGTGGCAGCATAGATGCAAACTCAATTTTGTTATCATCAAGCCCTGCAAAATGTGATTCATTACCCGGAAGAGGCTCCTGGAGAATAAATACCTCAAGATCTTCGTTATCTGCTGCTTTGGAAAATGCATAAGAGCCAAGTCCTTCAATTGCAGGGTCAATTTCAGGAGGCAAAAAAGAAATATCCAATAATTTTTTAGTGGCTTTATGAATTGTCATTGATCTGTTTGGAAGATCACCCTTATTGACTGCTTCTTTGAAATCAGCGTTTACTTCTTTTGGGAGAGCAAACAAAAACTCACCAACTCTCTTTAACGAGCCAACTTTGCCAAACCCGATTTTATTATACTTTGGATGTTCAATAACAAATTTTACATCAGCGGGATTTGTGGCAGCAACAACCTCATCAAGATATTTTTCGTCAATATTAACTTGCTGTTTATTTTTATCCGTCCAGCTTCCTACCTTGCCGATCGGCATCCAATTAAATTTATTCATTTACATTTTAGCCTTTTGTGTTTTTGTTATTACTTAATAAAAATTATTAAGTTCTGAAAGTTTGTTGGTGTAAAACTAATTTTTCACCTGTTTGATTTCTCTTAAACCGTTTAAAAGTTATTCCATCTTTCTTTTTCTAACTTCGCACAAAGTAATTAAGTCTAATTAGGAGCCCAACCAATGCAGCATTTACTTATACTGGTGTTTACAACTTTGATGCAGACAGCACAGACAACAGGCGGAGATAGTTATTTAATACAAACAGCAATTGCCAACGGGGGAGTGGGAGCAATACTTTTCATTATCTGGTTTCTAACCTTCAAGTATTTGCAAAAGCAATATCAGTTTGCTCTTAAGCAAAACCAGGAACAGTTTGCAACTGCAATGAAACAAAACCAGGAACAGTTTGATAAAGCATTGCTGCAGATAAAAGAACAACACGCCGATAACCTTGGAGAACAGAGAAGAGTTAATGACAAGCTTTTTGAAGTGATCCGCAAAGATGCTGAATATAAAGAAATACTAACCGGTGTTCTTACAGAGATGAAGAATCAAATTTCCATAAGGAGTAAAACATAATGATTAGAGAGCAGGCACTTGGCAAATACATAGTTCTTAAAAAGCAGATTTATGAACTTGGGATAAAATCACAAGCCCTGGTAAAAGATATTCAGGAGGAAACAGAAACTTTTCTTTCCGATAAAGATTTTTCAACAATGGACTTTAAAAAAATTGAAACACTGGCAGTTGAACTACAGCAATTGCAGGTTGAATACAAAGAAAAGGTATCCACCTTCCTTGAATTGAAAGAAACTTATAATATAACGGAGTAGCACCATGGCTCATGATCCGGCAATTAAGGAAAAAGTAAGAGAGCTGTTTGTTGTTAATGGATTTTCTATGGAAACCATTACAACTATGCTGCCCGAAGTTTCACGAAAGACATTATACAACTGGCGAAAAGAAGAACACTGGGATTTGCAGCGCAGAGACCGTTCGGTGAATACATCTAATAGAAGAGAAAAACTTGAGGCGATTGTTGACCGGCTACTCGATGAACTAAATGTAAAGCTTGACCCGAAATTAATCTTTTCACTCGGCAAAATTATTGCGGCTATAAGGACGTCATCAACATTTGAATTTGTCGATGAGAAAAAACAGAAAGAAATTAACAGAGATAAGGGCTATTCTGAAGACAATTTAAGAGAACTTGAAGAGAAATTCCTGAATTTATAAGCAAAAATTATGTTTACACCCGTTAATATCTGATTAAAAAAGGAGTTACAGCAATTTATGAGGTATTTTACACCATTTTTTAAGAGTTTCTGGTCATATCCAAAATTACCCATTTTTGATTTTTGCCGCTTAAAATGCCCGTGGTTAAAAAAATATCATTTTGAGCCATTGCGCAAGGGTACCATTTTTTTAATCGCTATTAACGGGGTATTAAACGTTTTTAACGGGTATCCTATAATTTTATTAAAGGCTTCTTCCAAAAATCTCCCAAATTTATATAAAAATGCAAAATGGCTAAAAATTTTAAGTTTTTAAAATATCAAAGAGACTGGATTAACAATCCTTCCCAATTTGCCATTGCGGAAAAAAGCAGACGTATCGGTATAACTTACGCCGAAAGTTACCGAGTGACAAGGGATTTGGCGCTTAGAAAGGTAAAAAATAATAAGGTATGGTTTTCATCTGCTGATCTATCTGCTTCTGAAGAATTTATTGACTATGTTGGCTTCTGGGCACGCTTCTTAAATACTGCGGCTGAATATGTTGGTGAAGTTGTTATTGATAAAGATGATGATATTACTGCCCATCGCGTAAGATTTAATAATGGTTCGGAGTGTAATGCCATTTCATCTAATCCAACACGCTTCAGATCCAAAGGTGGTGATGTGATCCTTGATGAGTTTGCCCACCATAAAGATCAGGAAAAGATGTATACTGCAGCAAAACCATCAATGATGTGGGGAAATAGAGTAAGAATTATTTCAACTCATAACGGTGAAGAAACTTATTTCAACAGCCTTATTACTGAAATTAATAAAGGCAAAGATGGAACAATGAAAAATTGGAGCCACTTTAAGACCACAATAGAAGATGCAATTAAAGATGGATTAATTGATACTATACTTGGACATAAAGCCTCTAAAGAGGAAGTTGCTCAATTTCTGGAAGATGCCTTTTCCGGTATGACACAGGAAGCGATTGATGAAGAATTTTATTGCATTCCCAGATCCAGCTCTAAAAATCATTTGCTGCCTTATGAACTTATCAATCAAATTGAACGTGATAATATTTTAAATCCGAAGCTTGATAATATCATCGGTGATTTGTTTGTCGGTATGGATATTGGACGAAAGAATAATCCTTCTGTTATTTGGGTTGATGAAAAGCTTGGCGAAAGCTTATATACAAGAAATGTTATCGCATTAAAAAATACTCCTTACCGAGAACAGAAAAATATTTTATATGAATTTTTAGCTCATCCGAATTTCAGAAGAGCCTGCATCGATGCAACCGGGATCGGTAACCAATTAGCTGAGGAAGCACAGCAGGATTTTGGAGCACTCAGAGTTGAACCGGTTATCTTTACAAATAAATCTAAAGAAGAAATGGCTTCACATACCTACATAATGGTGGAAGGGAAGAAAACATTAATACCAAGAGACAAAGTTATTCGTGAAGACTTTTATTCAGTAAAAGCCGTTTCAAGTGCAGCGGGTAATATTAGATATGAAGCCGAGACTGATAAGGATGGAGGGCACGCTGATTATTTCTGGGCAAAAGCATTGTGCTTAAATGCAGCCAAAACTAATTCAGGTCCGTTAATCATTACAACAGGTGGTAAACGACTTATTAACTCTATTTTAACAGGTTATTAAAATGCAAAAAGGTTTATATATAAATCCTACAACCTTCGTCCCATTAAACAAAATCAGCGAAGGCTTGACGAGTGAAATTGCCACAAGACAATTCGCAACCGGTGGCTTTGCCGGATTCTTCAACTATCTTCCGGATCCTGATCCGATATTAAGAAAGCTTGGAATGGATCAGTCTGTTTATAAAGATCTCCTTTCAGATGATCAGGTTGGTCCGCTGTTTAACAGAAGAAAAAATCTTACTAAGTCACTTGATTATTATATAGAACAAAATGATGCAGGAGATGCAGAGGTTCAATTATGCGAACTCGTCCTTCAAACTTTAGAGATAGGGGGCAGCAAGATTAAAGATATAATTTCACAAAGTTTGAACCCCGTAGGATTTGGTTATTCAGTTTTTGAATTTAATCTCGCTTTGATTAGCGGCAAGTGGTTGCCTGTTTCACTTTGGGAAAAACCAAGAGAGTGGTTCCATTTCGATTCCGAGAATAGATTGCGATTTAGAACAATAACAAACTACGAAGGGCAGATAATCTGTGGCAAAGACGCTGATCCCAAAATAGCTTCAAAATTTATTCTACTGCAGAATGATCCCGGTTATGAAAATCCTTATGGTGATAAAGCCTTAAGCAGATGTTTCTGGCCCGTTACATTCAAAAGAGGGGGGATGAGATTCTTTTCAACATTTATCGAAAAATATGGGATGCCGTTTATCTTCGGCAAACTTCCAAGAGGTGCAAAACCTGAAGAGCACGCAGATCTGCTGAGCAAGTTAATGAATATGATTCAGGATGCCGTTGCAACCGGACCGGATGATTCATCTTTACAGTTAATCGAATTAAAAGGGACAACATCCGGTGATCTTTATGAAAAGTATTTGCAGCGATGCGATAACTCTATAACTAAAGCTATACTCGGCAATGCGCTTTCCACAGAGATTCAGAAGGTAGGTTCCAGAGCTTCGGCTGAAACAGGCGCGGTTCAAATTGAAGGAGATATTGCTCAAACTGACCGTGACTTTCCGACAACCTTGTTTAATGAATTATTTAGAAGGATAGTTGATATAAATATTGGCTCAGGTAAATACCCCACATTTGCTTTCGTTGATATTGAAGATTCGAAAAAAGATTTTGCCGAGAGAGATAAAATAATTACAGAGGCATTCCAACTATCCGGCCAGAAAATAAAAAGGACAAAATCCTTTTTAATAAATCGTTATGGATATAATGATGATGAATTTGAAGTTATGGATACTGCTGATCCGGTTGTTCAATCTCAACCATTTACGAAAGTACCAATGGGACAGCCCTTGAATAATGAACCTCAGCTCTCGTTTATGAAAAGAGTATTGGACAAAATATTTAAAGACCGTTTAAGTTTTGCTTCATCATCGCCAAGCCTTACGACAACCGATGCTATTGTAAATCCAATACCAGATAAATTACTGCAGTTCCAAATGGAAGCAGTATTAAAGCCGGTTATTGAACTTGCAAAAAAAGCAAACGGCAGGGAAGAGTTTAAGCAGCAATTGGTTAAGGTATTCCCGGATATGGATTCAAGCGAAATAGAAGATCTTCTTACCAAGGCACTGTTTATCGCTGAAATTGAAGGCAGGATAAATGCGCAATGAAACAATTGAACAATGTATCTTAAAATTGGCAGATGTGAATTTTGTGGCGCTCTACTTGTGGTTATGGATACCCATACCGGCAGTGTTTTGCCTGTTGAAGTTAAAGATAAAAACACATTGATTGAAGCGACGGAAATATTTGATTCCCAAAAATTTATATCGCACTTGCTTAATTGTATACAACAAAGAGATGTGTGGGAAAAGAAAAAAATAAAATATATTAAGCAGCGCAATCCCTTTGCAAAATTACCTAAAAATCTGGCTGATTGATGGATGAAAAAGAATATATATTATTCCTGTTGAACATGAAACCATTGGAAATTATCCAGTGGTACCTGGCTAAGGGTTATACCTTTTCCTGGGACTGGCGGGAAGTTTGGCAGCAGGCACACACCCGCAGTTTTACAGTAGCAAAGGTTATGAAGCTTGATATTCTGCAAGCTATAAAAAAAGAAGTTGATAAAATATTTACTGAAGGTAACACCTTTGAAGAGTTCCAAAGAAATCTTGAACCTACATTAAAAAAATTAGGATGGTGGGGCAAAGTTAAAGCAAAAGATGTTCCCGGTTATGTCCCTTCTCCCGATATTGATCCTGATAAAATTGTCCAGCTCGGTTCTCCAAGAAGACTTAGAACTATTTATCAGACAAATATCAATGTTGGTTATAATGCAGGCAGATGGAAGTCTTACATTGCAAATGCAGCCAGCCGCCCTTTATTAAAATATAATCAAATAGACCGCCCGACTAAAAGACATTCACATACATTCTTTGATCAGAAAATATTTTATTATAACGATCCCATTTGGGGTATAATTGCACCGCCATCCGATTGGAATTGTGGATGCTATCTTACAGCTCACACATTAGCAGAAGCAGAAGAAAACGGTTGGAAGATTTCCAAAGGGTCTGATATTATTAAAAGGGCTAAGAAAATTGTACCTGTTGAATGGCAATATAACCCGGCTGAAAGTTACCCAGACTGGGAAATTGATTTTAGTAAGTATGATGATGAAATCAAAAGTCTTTTTTAATCGCGTCATCTTGAGTGGAGACGTAGGATGAACTCTTCCGAACAAAACATACAAGAAATAAATAAGTTTATAGCGGGGCTTGAAAAAAGATTCACACCCAACAAATCTTTGATGTTGGCTATATCCGGTCATATGCACGCTTCTGTGATGAACATATTTGAAACAGAGGGTGCAGATATTCCTGGTGGATGGAAAAAGAAAATGTTCCCGGGAAAACTTTTGATGGGAAGAGGCGATCTTATAAGATCAATTCAAGATACAGCAACAAACGATTCCGCTATCGTTTATACAAACAGAAGATATGCTGCAATTCAACACTTTGGTGGTGAGATTAAGGCTAAAAAAATGCTTGGTTCAGTTAAACGTAAAAAAGACGTATGGGCAATGGAACAGTATTTTTGGGCCATGTACTACAAAAGTAATAAGAAAGAAAAACTTTATAAAATGCTTGCACTTCATATGCAAAAGCACAATTCGGTTACTGTGCCGGCAAGACCATTTATGGTGCTAACTGACAAGTTTAAAGATTTAATTGTCGATGATATTAGAAAGTTTGTAACAACAAATTAAAAAAACAAATTATTTATCCTTTGCAGCTCTGTTTTCTTTTTCTATGGACTCTTTTATTAGACCAGAACACATTAATATCATTCCGCTTAAAAAAAAGCACAAGCCAATTAATAAAATATGTTGCTGATTTTGCATTAGTCCGATATTATAAGTCCTCGAAGCCATTTCATCAAATAGATTTGATGATCTTGTCGTGTCTAATAAAAAAGATATAATTGTTACAGCTACCCCAGCTATCATTAAGGAAATACCACCGCCAACCATTTCGGACTCCTTTTAATTTGATGGATAATTTAAAATTTTTCTAATTCTATGAATTTTTTATATGGATGATCAACAGGTAGTTGAAATTTAATAATTTTTTGAATCTGATCCACAATATAAACAGATTCATCCGGCGTGTTTGAATATCCCCAGCGCTTTTGAATTGTGTGATATGTATATTCAAAGGCCATTGTTTCATCCTTAAGTGTTATTACATTTATCCAGGCTGAGTCCGGATTAATAATAAAATAAAAATCCTTTCCGAAGATGTTTGTCTTATATAAATATTGAATGCCATGATAAACAGCTTTTTGCAAAAGTAAGATTGCAATCCCTCCAATATATTTTTTTAGCCAATCAACAGAGGCTTTAAAATAAATGTGTTTGCAAGCCCTTCTAATATCGCGTCCGGGATAAAGTTTTGAGTTTTCTTCAAATTGCCTACAGGTACAGGAATAATTATATAGATTAATTTTTTCTCCCTTATAATAATATATCTTATTAAACTTTGCCGGTAATTTGGGAAATTCATAGTTAATAAAATCTTTGCCATTATCCGTGCTAGAACCTTTAATTATCCTTATATCATTAATTAAATCAAATTCATCTTTTTGTTTCTGTGGTATTGCTTTTAAAATCATAATTTTATAACCCCAAATCTATTTGTTTACTTTTCTTACCCTTAAACTGTGCCGCTTTGAAAGTGATATTTGTTGCTGGCAGTTTTGGACGTTTGTGTGCAAAGAAATCTTTTAACGTATGAATCTGAATTTTGGGAAATTGGAAACCAGGGAATTCCACAAATCCTTGCTGAGCTGCAGTATCAAGCATTGGTTTTGTAGGAGGTTCAATTGTAAGAAATATTCCAAGCTCACATTTATGTTTTGACAGAACTCCAATCAGTGCATCAATATCTTTTGATTGGACTTTACCGCCTTTAACCTGGAATGCAACCCGGATGATAGAATCTTCACCCACTAAATATTGTCCTATTCCATCAATACCTTTGTCTGCTCCTTTGGTACCTTCAGTAGTTGAGAACACTTCAAACTCAGTGAGCCACCAATCCTGAAACGCAAAAGGATTTTCATTCCATAAACGAATAGCTGATGGCTCATCCTCAGGAACTCCTCTTACTTCAAACTTGCTAAGTGATTCTTTGTAAGAATCTTTTAATCTTCTTTTTATAAGTGAAATTGCAATCGGTGAAATATCTATTCCAATCCATTTACGATGTAACCCTTCAGCTGCATCAATTGATGTTCCACAACCACAGAAAGCATCAAGAACAGTATCACCTTCATTACTGCTTGCCTGGATGATTCTTTCTAATAGTGCTTTTGGTTTTTGTGTGGGATAGCCAAGTCGTTCCGGGGATTTAGTCCCCATAAAAGCTAAATCAGTCCAAAGGTTTGAAATTGGAGTGCCTTTTGTTTCATCAAAATACAGTTTATAAACTGGATTTTTTGCATTTGGATTAAAACGTGCCTCTCCTTTTTTTAATAACTCTTCTAATCTTTCTTTTGAATAACTTCTTAAATCAGCCCATTTAAATCTTCTTCCACTCTCATCTATTTTATCATATCGTTTGATTGCTCCTTCATTAATTGGTTTTTTTTGCACATTAAATAGAAAATGTTCTGTTTTACCATAGAATAGTATCGTATCAGTATTAGCCGGATACTTCTTAGCAATATTTTTACTACTTCCAGTACCAAACATTCGTTCCCAAACAATTTCGTTTATAAAATTCTTTGCACCGAAGATAATATCACAAATTGTTTTTAAATAATGACTCATTGTCGGATCGCAATGGAGATAAAAACTTCCTGTTGTTTTTAGCACTCTGTGCAGCTCAAGAATTCTTAATCCCATCATAACAAGATATGGGAATGCGTGAGGCGCAACATCCTGATAAGTTGTAAGCAGGGTATAAAGTTTATGAGTTTGGAGCGTGTTTAATTCAGCAAGTGAATCCTGAATATTTGTAAGTGTCCAGGTATCTTCAAAAGCAATCCGTTGTGTCTGGATCTCTTTGCTGTCGAAAAATATGTTATAATCTCTTTTGCTGTTAAAGGGAGGATCAATGTAGATAAGGTCTACTGATTCGTCCGCAATTTCATTTTTAAGCACATTGTGGCAATCGCCAAGGTAAAGGTAGTTCATAAACCAAAACTATTTTTTCTTCCAGATTAAAACAACTTTAAATACCTGCTGAAGTTGCCTTTTATTTATAATAATAGGGGATTCAAGCGGATTAAATGATATTAAAGTAATCTGCTCATCAATAAAAATTCTTTTCACCGCTCCTTTGGTACCATCATATCTTGCAACAACAATATCCCCGCTGTTAAATTTTCTTGTAAAATTACAAAACAAAATATCTCCCGGTTCAATATAGGGAGCCATACTTATCCCATATTCTTCATCAATTCTAAGCGCAAAATGTTCTCTGGGATCAATATCTATCTTAATATATTCGGGCCAATCGTGGTGGTTTATTTCTGATCTTCCGGCAGGTACATCGGCAAGTATAGGATATTCAAAAAGTAAATTATTCTCTTTTATGGCATCGTCAATTGCAATGTACTCTACACCTTTTTCTTTAACAATATTCGAAGTTTTTTCTCCGGAGATTAGCCAATTTAATGAAGCATCAAAAAGTTTTGATATTTGTATTAAATGGTCAATTTTCCATTCACTTTGGTTCTCAATGCATTTATAAAAACTTGCTTTGGGTATTTGAACTTCTTTTAAAACAGCATAGGCGGTAAGATTTCTTCTTTCCATTAACTCAACAATTCTCGCAGAGATAGCCTTATTTAATTTATTTTCCATTAGAGACTAAAAACGCTTGACATAGTCTCTTATAGAGACTATATTTGTTTTAGTTAGTAAAATCTTTTACCAACATAAGAAGAAAAGGACATAAACACAAATAATGGCAACAATAAGAAAAGATATTTCACCAATTGACTTACAGATTGAACTTAAAAGAAAAAACTTAAAACAACGTGAACTTAAAAAAAGGCTCAAAGTTTCTGATGGCGCAATAAGCAGAGCAATTCAAAATGATCCTGCATTAAAAAGTCTTAGACTTAAAATAATACGACACCTCAGCTCTATTCAGAATATAGAGAACGCCAAATGATAGATCTTTTAAATAAAATTCTAATTCATTTTAACTATAAAATTACCCGGGTTATCCCAAGACCCAACAGATATAAATATAGAAAAGACTTAACCAAAGCAGAGGTTAGTAGGCGATATAAAATTAATTACAATCGTGTAGGATGGTCTCATGTACATTACGTAAAATTAAATCCCGCTATTTCACGCGATGAGCTTATAAGGTTAGTCAAAGAACAACACTTAAAATCCCTTGAAGAATCTAGAATTTATAGATCGCAAATAAAAAAAGAACGCTTAACCTCATTAATAATAAAAGAAAATCAAAGTCTAAAATCAACCAACAAACAAGAGGTACTAAATGGATAAAAATAAAGCTGCATTTATAGGCAATTTAGTTCTTGAGCAGATGATTGCCTATAACAAATCTGTTTGTGTTTCCGATGAAAAAAGTGCTATCGATTTGCTCGGAACCCAAATTAGAAATTTCAGTGATTACATACCCGGGATTGATTTTTCAGAATCTCCCAGCGCTTTACAAGAAAGCTTTCAGAAACAACTTATCAGCATTGCAGCAATTGCGCTGCTTATTATCTCATCAAATAAAAGAGAGTTCCTTCTTTGGAATAAAGTACTGGATCGAACATTTGATGAAATAAAACAGCTTACTGAGCAGGATTCCTTTTTGCTACTCGATATTCGGCAAATGTTTGATTGGCAGGTTGTTAAACCATTTAATGCTTTTAAAGAATTAAAACAATACAATGGTTTGTTCATAGAAGATGTTCTATTCCTAATAGCTGCACGCTCAATAATTTTATCTAATTATATAAATCTTATTACAAATCCGGTAAACACAGAGGTGCCCAATGAAGAAGAATAAATTAACTAAAAATGACAAACAAATTTTAGCTGCAATTTACTCCATAGTTCTTTTTCTTGTACTTATTGCTTTAGCAATTGGGTAAAAAATTATGCAGGATTTGCCACAACTTTCCGAACAGCAATTAAAGGACAAGGCTTTTGAATGTGATAGAGCTTTAACAAGAACACTTTACGAATTACTGTTATTATTAACAGAGATACATAATTATAAGCTTTATCTTTATATGGATGATCCATTCCAGTCATTTGAAGAATATTGCGCTTACAAGTGGGGATATGCCAGAAGCACGACCCTGCTTTATATGGAAATAGCCAAAAAATTTCTCCCTTTTTATAAAAATGAGGAGGTCCAACATGTTGGACTTTTTGCCCTTGGTGTTGTAAAATTAGATATTTTGGGCTCTTTAGACACCGAAACTCTGGCAAAATTAAGCGGAACCGGTGAGATAGAACTGGGTGGAAACATTTATACAATACAAGACCTTAAGGCAATGGATCGGGAAAAATTGAGGAGCCTGATTAACGGGCAAGACGAAGAGACAAAAAAACAATCCCCAGAAAAACCCGAAATACCTTTTGACGTTGCATATAGTAAAGCAGAGAAATGGTTTACCAATATTCTTAACACAGTTTATCAGTGTCCTACAATTCTGGTACCTGACCAGGAAGAATTACAAATCTTAATTTATAAAGCAACCCTCATCTTTGATAAATACAAAGAGGGGATTAAAACAACAAAAAAGATTAAAGTAAAATGAAAGTCCCAGTAACAATAAAAAAACAAGCATTAGAGGTTGCGGGAGACAACGACTTCTGTTTACAAAAGCAGAAAGTTGATAAAGAAGATTTAAAGGAATTAAGCAAAAAACAGCTTGAGTTTGCGCTTGCTGCTGCTTTTTTAGTTAACAGGTTTATTGAGTTTGCAAACCTTGAAAAATATAAATATCAAAAAGTAAAAGCACAACAAAAATTTATTGAGGCATATAATAATAAAGCTTACCCGCAGGCTTACTCAATTATAGGCCAACGTTCACTGCAAACATTAAGAAGCTGGCAGACTAAATATTTAAGAGCCAATAAAGATTATCGTGTTCTTGCTCCTAACTATAAAACAAATAAGTCTTCATCAATCCCTCCGGAACAATCTGAAGTGCTTATTAAACTTCTTTTAACACCCAATAAACCGCTCATTAGTGAAGTAATAAGACAGGCTACAAACTACTTTGAGGCAAAGAGATTCCACCATATCAAAAGCTACAATACTTATAGAAGGTACCTTGATGATTGGATTAAAAATAATTACGCTGATTATGTTTTTCATACCAAGGGTGAAAAAGGGCTGGACGATTTAGTCTTGCCATATCTGGAACGTGATTGGAATCTTGTTGAAGTTGGGGATATAATAATTATGGATGGGCACGTTAATAACTACGAGATCATCAATCCTATGACCGGCTTGCCTAAAAGAATGATTACGGTCGGAGCTATAGACGGAAGATCTCAATACCTGGTCGGATATGAAATAGCCATCACAGAAAATGTAATGACAATTGCATCGGCAATAAGAAGAGCAATCTTAAATCTTGGCAAAATTCCAAAAGTAATTTATATCGATAATGGTAAAGCTTTCTCTGCCAAATATTTTCACGAATCAGAGCTTGAGAATCTTGAACCATTACTGGCACGTCTTGGAATTAAAACAATTTTTGCAAAAGCATATCACGCACAAAGTAAACCGATAGAAAATTTTTGGAAATGGATGGCTGAACTTGAACGCCTGATCCCAACTTATGTAGGTACTTCAATTGAAATGCAGCCGCCACGAATGAATCGTGGTGAATTTATCCATCGCGGACTTTATGAAAAAGCAATGCAAAATACAACCGTGGATATTTTTACAGCACATCGTGCAATGGGCTGGTGGCTCGATCAATATCATACCCGGGTTAAAACCGATGGACACCTTAAAGGACTTACACCAAAAGAGGTATTTGATGCCGGTAAAGGACCCGGTATTGATAAAAATGAATTAAGATTTTTAATGATGGACGCACAGGTTACAAAATTATACCGCAAGGGTATAAGAGCATTTGGCACCTGGTATTTCAACGAAGCACTTTTCGGGAAACAAATTGATGCCGGCGATGAAGTTTACTTCAAATATGATTTGTTTGAACGAGACTCAATATTAATATACGATATTGAAGGCAATTTTGTTTGTGAAGCATTTGATGTAAAGAAAATCCATCCTGCAGCTTCATTGCTTGGCAATCCCGATGAAGTTGCCGAAATGAAAAACCAACTGGCACTAAAAGAAAAACTTAAAAAGTCTGTCACTGGTTCCTACAAGGAATTTGTTGAAACCGAAATATTTCCCGAGGTTAAAAAACGGCTTAAAGACGCAAATATCCTTCAACTGTCAGAATCCACCGACGATCAGCAAACAAGTAAACCTAAAAAGAAGCGTACATCTATAATTGACAGATGGGCTACACCTATTAATAATGGTAAAAGAAAAATTGGTTAAAAATTATGAAAGGGAGAATACTTAATGAAGCGTAAAATTCTTGATATTGTTGACAGGGTTAACAAACGTAAAGCCCTCGGAATTATTTTCAATATTCCTAAAGATCACGAAGCTAAAATACAAAATCGCTTGCTTGATGATCATCATCTTGTGTTCAGAGGTAATGACGTTTACACCTCCGCTATGTTCAGTTACCGGTTATCTAACAAACTAAAAATGAAGGATGTGTCTATTGATATGCTCCCTTCACTGATTGAAGGGAAGGTTCTTGTTATTACAGGGGCAGATATTCTGAAGGAAAGCTACGAAAAAATATTTAAGGACAGCGCCAAATATAAAGTGCCAATTTTATTACTGATGAACAGAGATCAGAAAATTGCTGACTTAAGAAAGATGAAAGTTTATAATAAAATTTTGACGATTGAACAAAATTATCAAACACTTTAAACAATAACATTTATAAGAGGAGAATCAATTATGTCAAACCAACTAAGCGATAGCAGAATAAGCGAAATTCGTTCCAGGCTCAATCTATTTATGGAAGAGAATAAGAACATCAGCAATTCCATAATTGCAAAGAATATCGGTTTTTCACCGGCATACGTTTCTTTGTTCAGAAATAAAAAATTTCCCACACCGGAAAAGGAATCGGAATTCGCTGAAAAAGTTGAAAGCTATTTGGATAGTGTTGAAGCAAGTGCCGGCATATACCAATCCAATAATAATAACGGGCACTTAAACTTTGCAATGACAACTGCGGCACAAACAATATTTAAAACAGCTCAGTATGCTTCGACAAGGCACAAAATAGGCGTGGTGGTTGGTGTACCCGGTGGAGGCAAAACAATTAGTGTTAAGGAATTTGTTAAACGTAACCCCAATAATGTATTGGTTGAGGTTACTCCGTTTGTAACTAAAAGAAGTTTCCTTAGAAGTATATGCGTCTCTCTAAAGATTCCTGTTTACTATAGCAGACACGAAAATGATGTCCCAATACCTAGCGATGAACTTTTCGATCAGATAATTAAAACATTGCAGGGAACCAACAGATCTTTAATTGCAGATGAAGGTGAAAATTTAACAACCGGCTGCCTGGAGATAATAAGACGCATACATGATTTCACTGGAGTTGGAGTTCTGCTATCCGGAACTGAAAAATTATTGGATCGGCTCCAGGGACCACGCAGAGAATTGAAACAGCTTTATTCAAGGGTCGGGATTTCTCAGAAGATTCCATTACTAAACGAATCTGACGTTAAGGAAATATTGAAAATTAATTTTCCCGAAGGTATAAAATTTTATCAGAACTTCTTGCAGTTGTCAAAAAACAACGGGAGAACACTGGAACAGTTAATTGATCTGGTCCGTGAAGATATAAGAAATACCGGTGAAGATCTTACTGATGATGTTATTGATCTTGCCGCGGAAAGCTTAATTAGATAGAAAGGAACATTATGCTGATTGAATTAACAGAACATGTTTGTTTAAGATACATAGAACGCTTTAATCCGAACCTTAATTCAATTAAAGATTATGGGATGCGGCTGCAAAGAGCTCGTGCCGCAATTAAGCAGATAATTCAAAATGCACATTATGTCTCAGACGATAGCAGAGGGATATTGCTTCATAGCCCAACGCATAATTGTAACCTGATTGTCAGAAACAAAAGACTGATTACTCTTTTTACACCCGATCAGAAAGTTAAAAAGCGTGAGAAGAAAGGGAACGGGAATTATGGAGAAGATTGATCTTAAAGTTTTAAGTCCCAAAATAATAGGAGAACTCTGCCATCAGCTTCATCCGGAAGCATTAAACCAAATTGAAGCTATGGATTCGCATATTAAATATTTATACCAGCTTATCCAGGTAAAATTAAATTCCGGTATTGCCGCAGCAGATGATATTGAGTTTTATTTTATTCTCTCATTTGTTAAAAGAAAACTGATGGAATCGCTTACAATCGAATCAATAACAGGAACTGTTGAAAATGATTAGTCCGACACAGCAACAAATTAAGGATAATAATTTGTCAGAAATGAATCACATAGCAGAGAGGCTCAATCAGCTTGATGATCTAACTACTAAAGCATTAATGACACGGATATTATTTGACAATTTCCCAATGCAAGAGATAAATAAAATCCTTGACGAAGCTGAATCAATAGAGAGAGACGATTGATGTCGTACAAGCGCAACATAGCTAAAGAAGAATGGATTGAACGATGTGGCATTACTGCCGGTCTTCCATTATTTGAAAATGCAAAGAGCATTGAGCAAAGTGCAGAGAAGAATCAAAGAAACTCTCTGCCTTATGCGATTAGCGATGTTAAGCTGCCTGATTGGATCTGGACAGGCACATCTATCAAAGCAGAGGTGTTCCACTTAATGAAAGATAAGTTTGCAGAAGATTCATTGCTTTATCTGCGTGCAATTATTCAACTTGGAGGTAGAGCAACCGATCACGAAGTAAAAGAATTTTTTAACGATCCTGAAAAATGGACTGCCGCTATTGTATCAGCACGAAGAAATTATTTTGTCGGCGACCCATATTACCTGGTTAAAAGTTATCCGGGTTACAAAAAGCCGGGTCCCAAAGGCATACCTAATGTTATATGGTGTGTTGACTTTGCTAAGCTATATCAACTAATTATTAATTAAATAAAGGAGAGAGACCATGAATCTTGAAGAAGCTATTGAAAAGAAAAAAACTGAGCTTACTGAAATGCAGAAAGATGTTGATTCACTCGAAGCACAGGCTTCGCAATTAAGAGAAACTGTTAAAAAATATAACAGTCTCAAAAGAGAATCATCAAAAATAAAAAAAGCGATGTCCGTTAAAGAAAACGAGTTCAATACGGTAATTAATTTTTTCAATTCTATTGATGATAATTATCTGAGGGAAAAATATCCATTGTTCGAACAGCTAATAATTCAGGCAGGCGATCAACCGGCTGCAGCTCAACAACTAAACTAACTGTCATACTGAGCTTGTCGAAGTATGACAATAAAAAGGAGTACTTAATGTCAACCATATATCTAAAGCAGTATGCAAAAATCCTTAAAAAGAAATTAGCGGCTGAGGCGATATTAAAAGATCTTCATCCGCTGGCATTTAAGGAATTAAAAAGAAGTCCCGACGGTAAGGCAATTGTTTCTGATGTTGAATTTCATCTTACATCAAAAGTTACTACACAATATCCAGATGATGTAAATGAAAAAATTAAGCAGTTGCGTGAAGATGCAAAGGAATCCGGTAAGGTTAAAATCTTAAGCTCAGAATCTTTTGATGCTCAGATCCCCAAATCAACAAAGAAAAAAGTTCTCTCTACTGTTCCTGATTATAAAAAATATTTTTCTTTGTGATTGTCATCCTGAGCTGACCTGCCTGCGGTAGGCCGGGTCGAAGGATGAGCGAAGCTGAAGGTTAAATAATAATATAAAAAAAGGTTAAATGTGGATAAAATAACAATTGACGGTCGGTTTTTAATTTTAATCGTGGTTCTGATTGTTTCCTTCTTTCTTTTCATTGTTCAAACAATGAATATCTGGCTCGAAAATCAGAATCACCGAAAAGCAAGAGCATGGGATAATAGTAAATGCAGAACGAGTTTTATTGATTTTCTTGCCGAGAAAATTTCATCGCACCAATTTTTTATCAGGTCACTGATAATTGTTTCAATTCCTTTTGTTCTGCTTTGGCTACTTGTTCGCTATCCGCACCTGTTCATTCGTAAAGCGGTAAATAATTTTCATAAACAAATAAATTCCGCACTGGATTATTTAAGAAAATGAGCAATCCAATTACAAGAATGCAGATCACAAAAATCCATATTGCTAAAACGCAATTGAATATAAATGATGAACATTACCGGGAGATGTTATCCGGCTTTAAGAATGCCAGTGGTGATCCTTGCTCTTCCTGTAAAGAATTTACTGAAAGCCAGGCTAATGTTTTTCTTCAACTCCTAAAAACTAAACTTGGATGGCAGGAAAAGAAAAAAAATAAAATACTTGAGTTTGAAAATCTTGGCACGCGTGATCCTAAATTTGCCTCGCCGGCACAGCTTAGAAAAATAAAAGCTTATTGGAAAAATTATTCACGTGAAAAAACTGATATTTCATTGAATCACTTCATTAGCCGCATACTTAAAGTTGATATGATCACAGCCGTACTTAAACAGGATGTTAATAGGCTGTTAAAAGCTATTCAATCGCTTGATAACCAGTCTTTACATCAACAGAAACAAAACACGGAAGCGGGAGAAAATAAATGAATTATTCCTGGATTAAAGACATCCCTGAATTTGAGAAACATTTTAATTCCGATCATCAGCTTTTGATCAAGATCATCGGGATTGATAATTACTTCAAACTTTATGAATACTTTGGAAAAACAGGAGTCTATTTTCCGGTTAATAATTTATCCAATAGTTATTGTGAAGAAGACAAACAGACCATCATCCGCTTAATTGGGGAGGAACACTATAATTCATTGTCAAAGGCTTTTTCTAAAAGTCTAATTTACTTTTCCTCAGCGCCCATTGTGGCATTAAAAAAATGCTGGGCAAAAACATTTAAACATATAGATCATCGGACAGCTGCCCGGCTGCTTGACACATCTTTAATGACAATTTACAAATGGCGCTCTGAAGACTGTGGAGTAGTTAAGTGAAAAATATAATTAGTTTAACTCCTTCGAAAAGAGAAGAAGGATAATGTTAACAATAGGTACAATAATTTTCTACAAAGATTTAACAGCTTTAACTTCAAGAATTCAACAAATTGTATTAGGAATTCCATATAGCCACAACTCAATCTTCATTGGTAATAACCAATTGGGAAGATTGCAGGAATTTGAAGCTAATCTTGAGCTTGGAACTACAACATTTTATCCTGATCCATTACATCGTGAACTTTATTCCATAAACGCGCCGCAGGAAATTATTATAGAAGTTCTTAATCAGCTGATTGATGATTTTGAAGAAAGGGTTTATGGATTTATCCAGTGGCCCGCAATTGGATTGAGAAGATTATTTGAAATACTCGGATTTAAGAATGCTAAAAGCTGGAATATACTCTGGGGATGGGGCGTTGTTTGCTCTGAGCTGATATATTATTATCTATACAAACTTGCACTCAGAATGGATTGGGACGATCTGCTTGCTGAGCTCAAAATATATAACCCCAATCTGTTTCACCCGGGCGATACAAAAATAATCCTCAAAAAGTTCCCAAAATATTTTTTTAATTATTTAAGCTAATTATCGGAGTTCTAAATGACAGATATAAATAATATTTCATTGAACAGCCTTCATAAACTAATTGAAGCAGGATATTCCATTTACAGAATCCCCCCCGGTTACAAAAAGATAATCCATAAATTAAGGATCGGTAAATGGGGCGTTAAATGGGATGGTTATGAGAAATTTAATTCTGTCGTTGATGCAGAAAAAAAATTATTTGAACTTCTAAAAGATTCAAAAGCTTTAAGGATAGTCTAATGAGTGAAGGATATATAAGAAAAGTAATAAATGGCAGCATTAATCTTTTTGGTGAAAAGTTTAAGCACTCAGGATTAAAAATATTTAATGGCAGCCAAGTTATACTTATTCCATCAAACACTGGATGTGGGTTTGATGTCTACTATAAAACTAAATTTATCTGTTACATTCAAACAGTTGGTCCAAATCTAAAAGGATAATCAAATGATTAAATATATGATAATGAATAAAGATTTAAATCAAATGTATGCTGGAACTACAGTTTACGATGATGATGCTTATGCATACGAACAGTTTAATAAATTAAACTGCTCAAATAATTGGCAAATAATACAAGTTATAGTTAATCCCGGATCTGCTTCGCCAGGTGAAATCCCTTATCCTGAGAGACTATGTCGCAATTGTCATTATCGAGGCCGCTGTCCAATCGAATCCTCTACCTTTTCATATTCGATAAAAAGACCTTTTGGATGTAATCAATTCTCACCAAAGTTTTAATTAATAAAAAAGTGGGAAACATTATGACAATGAAATCAACAGAAGAATTATTTGAACAGTTTCATTATAAAGAACCTGTCGGTGGTGGAATATATATCCGGTGGATAGATCAAAACCAGTTTACTAGCGCTCTGGCTGAGCATGATAAAGAGATAATTAATCCAGTGGATTAAATGATAATAAAAAATAAAAATCTGTTTGTAAAAAGGAACCAGGAAGGAAATCGATCCCCCAAAAGTTTAGAAAAACTTAAAGGCAAATACATAGTATTAGAAGAATTAAAAGAATTGCTAAGCATAAATGAAAGCTAAATCTGCTTACATCAGTTATTACTACGTTTTTTCATGCTACATCAGAATTTCAATTGATCGGGCGGAATATCAAAAAATATTTATAGTACTCAATTAAGGATTAAAAATGGAAAAACACATCCAATCACTTGAAGAGTCAGCTACTATAGCCAAAGAATACCTCTTCATAGAAAAATCAACGTCTGAAAATATTATCATCCCGGCTGCAAATTACAGATCAGCAGTAGAACAACTTGAAAAGAGCCTTGAAGATAATTCAGTCGCCCACGGCGATTGGCGTTTTGACAGTATCCTCGTCAAAATTAAATATGGTAAATAAATGGAATTAAAACACATTATAAGAATATCAATTTTAATCCTATTAATAATATTAATTATTCTAAAATTAACTGAGACGATTGATTGGTCCTGGTGGATAATCTTTGCTCCTATATGGATGCCAATTATTTTCTTTCTCCTCTTCCTTGGTACCTTAACAATTCTAAGTTACTATTTTATGAGTTAAACTATATGAGCCTGCTCGATAAAGAACTTCAGAAAAGAAAAAGGACTAAGTCCCCAAAAGATAAAAAAGCAAAAACGTATAAACCAAGAAAATCAATCCTGGTTGGCAAGATGAAACCAACCACTCCAATCCCAAATTATTGGAAACTTTAAAGTGGAACTCAAAAAGACAATACAACTTATCTGTAATTATTGCCATAAAAATCCAGGGGTCAGTCCCAGCAATAAACATCTATGGAATGGATTTAAGGATGGAGATATTAATATATTGGTTTGCGGGTCCTGCCGGGATAAACATTACGCAAAAAAATCAAAAACCAAATTCAAATTTCTATATACAGAATTTCCCGTCTCAATTAATTATAATAAATCCACCTGATAAATTAATACATTATTTTAGATGGATTTTATGTAAACTATGCCACAATGTCAGACAAAATTTGTCCCTTTAAACGTTTTTCCATTCGATAAGATTAATTTCCATAACTCTTTATAAATTAAACACTTATAGATTCAAAACAAAAAATTCTTTAAAGTGACAATTGTCTCAGCAAAACTTGTCTTGCTGAGACAACTTTTGAGCTATTTTACATACCTTAACCATTGTTTTTTAACGGCATTAATTGCGTTTTAATCGCATTTGTGGGCTTTTTAATGGGTAATTAAGCATTTATTAACGGGTATTTAAATTTCTCAAACTAAATGGCAAAAGTGGCTCTTTTTGTGCTATAAAGTGTAAAATTTCTCAAACTGCAAAAAATAATTCATTTTCTATAACTCTTTTAATTATAAAGAGTTCCGAGCATTTTTCCCTTTGTCCCAATTTCTCAAATTACACGTCATCTTATAAATAGGCTTCTTGTTTTGAAGCCTATTTTTTTATCCTTACTTATTAGCCA
>CAZCJF010000028.1:0-36940 GCA_964499095.1 uncultured Ignavibacteriaceae bacterium | reverse complement strand
TTTTTGCTAAATATAGTTGCTTTTCTTTTTATCTACTATATGGGGGTAGGATCATGCCGGATTACCGTTAGGGATACATCCTGGTGGTAATGGATTAGGTGCATAAATATACCAATACCATCCACCATCCCAATCTCCATTTGTTGTCCCACTCTCATGCCACGGGTCATTAATGTGCTTATAATCTTGCCAAGCAAATAGTTCTTCGGCAATTTGTAATGCCAAATCTAAATAAGTTTGCTTACCTGTAAGTTGATAAAAATTGCTTAAAAAGTTTAGACATTCTCCCAAATGATTTGGATTCCCATAATATCTATATGGATCATTGTGCCATAAATGAGGATAAGGAGGATATTGATATATATAATCAGCAATAGATTTAGCAGCGGTAAAATAATTACTGTCGCCAAATGTCCTATACATTTCTAACAATCCATTTCCAGCAGAAGCCATATCTAAAAGACTTGCTATAGGATTATCACAACATAATTTACTTAAAAAAGCTCCGTGCAAATCAAAATAATCCTGTGCCCATAACAAAAATTCTGCTCCTTTTTTAGCTCTTTCCTCATATAGAAGCTTTCTTGAACTATTATTTTCAAAACGATAGACTATTGCATAGCTACCAATTTGTAGCCCGGTCCATTTTATTGCTTGCCAACCATGGTTTGGGTGATAGGCTGTATATCCTTTAAATGCAAGCATTGAATTTGGCCAATCCACAACAACATTACACCCACAGTCAAGATCTGTAAAATATGTTTCAATAAAATTTTCATCCGCAATTAAATAATTTTTATTTTGTGCATACCACCAAAATTCATCGAGTGCTTGCTGTAGGGTTGGTCTATATGTGCCAGGCACTAATATATTGTGAATAAGAGAAGTATTTTGTGCTAATGAAATTGTGCTGAAGCTAAATAAGAAAAGAATAAATAAACTTTTCATTTCAATTCCTTTCGAGTGATAATTTATAATTTTTTAAAATATCAA
Organism: uncultured Ignavibacteriaceae bacterium; assembly: GCA_964499095.1. Lineage (GTDB taxonomy): Bacteria > Bacteroidota > Ignavibacteria > Ignavibacteriales > Ignavibacteriaceae > IGN3. The sequence continues at coordinate 35,947 of CAZCJF010000028.1, read as the reverse complement.
TTGTAAATTATTGAATTATTCTATTATTCAAAAAGTAATAGCTTACTAATGCCGGATAACATCCAAAATTTTAGCAGTTTGTATCTCCATTAATAGAACATCACCTTTACTTTCTACATTTAATCTGATAATTGGTTCTGTATTAGACATTCTTAAGTTAAATCTCCAATCATCATACTCAACACTTAATCCATCTGTTTTATCTACCTTACCACCGGTGTAGAGTTTTTCTATCTCATTAATTTTTCCGGCAGGGTCAGAAATAGTTGAATTGATTTCACCTGAGCAGGGATAATTTGCAATCATTTCTTCAACAAGATCACTTAGTGGTTTGTCCTCTTCAGACATTAACTGCATTATTAGTAGAAAGGGTATCATACCGCTATCTGAATAAGCATTATCTCTAAAGTAATGATGTGCAGACATTTCACCGCCGTAAATAGAATTTACTTCTCTCATTTTTTCTTTTATAAATGCGTGTCCGCTTTTTGATTGCACCGCAATTCCATTAGATCTATTAACAACGTCCAGTGTATTCCATATAAGTCTGGGATCGTGAACTATCTTTTCGCCCGGATATTTCTTTAGAATAGACTTTGCAAGCAGACCAACTATGTAATAGCCTTCAATAAAATTTCCTTTTTCATCAAAGAAAAAACACCTGTCATAATCGCCATCCCACGCAACACCTAAGTCAGCATTGTTTTTTAAAACTGCATCGATAGTTGGTTTTCGGTTTTCTACAAGTAAAGGGTTGGGAACACCATTTGGGAATTCTGAATCCGGCTCATTAAATATTTTTATCATCTTAACCGGAAGTTTTGGTTCAATAGCATTAAGTGCAAGGCCAGCACATCCATTACCTGCATTTACAACAACTTTAAACGGTTTTATTTTTTGAGGATCATAAAACTTTGAGAGATTATTTATAAAAGCATCCATCACATCAAGCTTTTCAACTTTCCCCTTTGATGATGAAATGCTGCCCAAATCATTATTAACAATCATCTGCTCAACAATATTTAGCCCTGAATCATATCCAACCGGAACAGAATCTTTTTTTACAAACTTCATCCCGTTGTATTCCGGAGGATTATGGCTTGCGGTAATCATTATCCCTCCGTCTGCATTCAGGTGCGGGGTTGAAAAATAAATCATTTCAGTTCCGCATAATCCAATATTAACAACATCTGAACCACCATCAGTTAATCCATTTATCAATGCTTCACACAATTCTAATGATGATTTTCTTACATCATACCCAACCACCACTTTTCTGGCATTGATAAATTTTGCATAAGCTCTTCCTATTTTGTAGGCTAAATCAACATTCAACTCTGAGGGGACTTTACCTCTGATATCATAAGCTTTGAAACCGGCTAATTTTTGCATAAAACTATTTCCTTATTATTGATTAAAATTCTCAGAAAAATAAAGGGATTTTGCTGATTATACATTTAGATTAAATTGATGTTGCAATTTATATAAAAAGTATTACGCTAACATAAAAAAAATTTTTTAGGGCAGTATTTTTCAATGGACTTTTTGATATTCACACTATACATTCACATATCAAAATTATGGAGTTAAATATCGAACCTACTGATACTATTAAATGGCATTTCGCTCACTGCAATAACTCCAGATGTAACTCTATATTTTTAGTTCATCCAGAGGAGAAGCCCGGTGAACTTGGTTTCATCTGTCCAGAATGCAGTAGAAAAACGCATACTTCGCATATTATACAGTGTGCAAGCTGCAAAACCGTACTAAATTTTGTCAGAGCCGCTCCTAATGAGGAGAAGGTTGTTTTTACGGTTCCTAAATGTTCTCATTGTATCGGAACTATTGAAGATGAGTGGGAGATTGAGCCTCTCTATCAACCAGATTCTTACATTTAGGGTTTTTCTACATTTAATAAAATCAATTTTTTTATCCTTTTATTTATCCGCTCATAAAAAAGTGGGTGAGTAGAAGGATTTTTTATATAATTTTGTAATTATTGTCACAAATTATTCGTACTACTTACATAAAAACTACAAAATAGGATTAACTATGGTAAACTTTCTAAAACCGTTGATGAGAGGTTTCTGGATCATTTCACTATTCCTGACTTTCTCATTCAGTTCTGTTTATGCTCAATCATCCGACTGGATGAATCTTGATACCGTTAAAGCCGGTAAATTTGATACTGGTAAGATGTGGACATTTGAATATTCCCCAATGGATTATTTCAAATCCGCTTATAATTTTCATCCCGATGAAGATTGGTTTGAGCACGTTCGCATGTCTGCTCTAAGATTTGCAAATTATTGTTCTGCATCCTTTGTTTCTGGGGATGGGTTGGTTATGACTAACCATCACTGCGCCAGACAAAGTGTAACTCAGGTTACAAAAGAAGGAGAAGATCTACACGCCACAGGATTTATTGCACAGACTTTGCAGGATGAGAGACCTGTACCCGGCTTGTATGTTGATCAGCTTGTTCTCTTTAAAGATGTTACCGATGAAGTTGTTGAGGCTATAAACAAGGCAACTACAGATGAAGAAAGAGCTAAATTTGAAAATGATATCATTGAAGAGATCGAACAAAGAGAGGCAAAAGAAACCGGACTAAAAGTATCCATTACTCCACTTTTTAATGGAGGCAAATATTCACTTTACGGATATAAAACTTATACAGATGTACGATTAGTCTTTGCTCCTGAAGATCAATTGGGATTTTTTGGCGGTGACCCTGATAACTTTACCTATCCAAGATATAATCTCGATTGCAGTTTCTTCAGAGTTTATGATGAAAACGGTAATCCGTTAAAAACAGAAAATTATTTTAAGTGGAGTGAAAATGGTGCTGCCGTTGGAGAACCTGTTTTTGTAGTGGGCAATCCGGGTAACACAGACAGATTAAATACAGTAGCGCAGTTAGAATATGCAAGAGATTATCAATATCCGCGCACACTTGAATTACTGGGAAGTCTCACCTCAATTTATAAGCAAATGTTGGCAGATGATCCTTCAAGAAAACTTGAATTACAGGATATGATATTCAGCTTCGAAAATTCAATCAAAGCAATAAGCGGTATTCTGAAAGGATTAAGAGATCCGATATTGATGCAGAGAAAAAGAGATTTTGAAAAAACTTTCCGTGCATCAGTAAATGCTGACCCGGAATTGAGAGAAAAATATGGTCACCTATGGGATAAAATAGCTGATTCGCGCAAACAGCTTTCAGAGGTTGCAAACAAAAGTTTTGCATTAACTATGAATAGATTTTCAACACCACAATATTTCTTTATTGCAGATGAAGTAATTAAGATAGCTGAAAATCTGAAGCTGCCTGAAAGCGAAAGAGATGATTTGTATGTAGGAGAAGAATTAGAAAACACTTTGAATTCTTTAATTCCTGAAGATTTTGATGCAAAGAAAAACAATATGTTGTTAGAAAGTAAAATAAATGTACTTGTTAAGTATCTTGGTGCTGATGATCCGCTTGTAAAAACCTTTACAGGTGGTAAAGTTGGTAAAGAAGCAGTTGATTATGTTTTAGGAAAATCTAAATTGACTAATCTTGAAGATTTGAAAGACCTTTTGAAAGAAGGACCGGATGCTGTTCTAAACAGTGATGATCCATTCATCTATTTTATGATGAACTCAAAAGGCAGAGCAAAAGAGTATGCTGCAAAAGTTAAACAAATCACCGATGTTGAATCTGCATATTCTCAACAGTTAGGATTAGCTTTATTTAAAGTTTATGGTACCTCAATCCCACCTGATGCAACATTTACTTTAAGAATTGCTGATGGTGTTGTGGAAGGATTTCCATACAATGGAACAACTGCACAGCCATACACAACTTTTTACGGAATGTATGACAGATATTATGGACACGGTAAAGAATTTCCCTGGAATCTGCCTGACAGATGGGCAACTCCACCAGCTGGATTTGATCTTGCAACTCCTTTTAATTTTGTATCAACAAATGATATCATCGGCGGAAATTCCGGCAGTCCGGTAATTAATCAAAAAGCTGAAATAGTTGGATTAGCTTTTGACGGTAATATTCAGAGCTTACCGGGTAATTTTATTTTCAGAACTGAAGAAAACAGAACAGTTTCTGTTCATTCAACCGGAATGAGAGAGGCTATTGATAAAGTTTATAAGCTTAAAAGATTAAGCAATGAACTAAAGGCTGGCAAAATTGTGAACTAAACAAACACATTTGTTATTTATAGAACCCGCACCAATTTAGTGCGGGTTTTTTTATATGGTGTATTGCAAAAATAAATGCAAAGAAAAGTAGCGGGGCAAAGTGTTAAAGAAGGTTATTCCATACTCTGCACCCAAACCTGCTTTAAAACCTTTAAGATTAAAATCTCTGAAGTCGTATCCTGCAGAAAATGATAATGAGATACCATAATCCCAGATATCTGTATCAATAAAAGTTTTATCATGAAGTGCTAACAAACCAACTCCTTCTTCCAGAAATATCTTGTTGTCAAAATACTGATAAGTTACCCCTTTGATATAAACTCCCAATAGAAACGGATAATAAGCCTTTCGTGTGTTTGGCAGTACAGCATTAAAGTCTTTGGTAAATACAATTCCTGCGCGTGGATAAACTTCTTCGAAAAGCGGTAGATTAGCCTCAGCATAAAACCCGGCAGAAAATCCACCTACAGAAAATGAATTACCACTGAAAGAACCGCCGCCTAATAATCCACCAAAAGAAAAATCAACTTGTGAGAATCCAACTGATGAAAATAGTATTAACAGCAAAAATAATTTTTTTACTTTCAAGAGTTATCCCTTTAAATTTCTTATGTTAAAAATAACCTGATATTCAAGAAAAGGAAAGACTATGGAAAAAACACTTTATCATTATAAAGCCATTGTTAAGAGCGTCTACGATGGCGATACTTGTACAGTAGATATTGATCTTGGATTACATACGTGGATAAACGGCGAGAAAATCAGATTGAACAGGATAAATGCTCCTGAAGTAACCGGAAAGGAAAGACCGAAGGGATTAAAAAGCAAAGAACATCTAAAATCTTTATTGCTTAATAAAGAAATTTTCATCGAAACAATTAAAGATAAAAAAGAAAAATATGGAAGATATCTTGCCGAAATATGGATTGAACAGTCTCCTGATAAATATGTGAACGTTAATGATTTAATGGTTAAAGATGGTTTTGCAGTTTATAAAAAATATTAGGAAAAATTAATATGAACAGAAAAACAGAAATTAAAATAATTGTTGAACTAGATGACAAAAAAATGCCTGAAAAAATTTTATGGCATGCTGATGATGCAGATTTTGATGGTATGAAAGAATCAAAAACATTAATGCTTTCGCTCTGGGATAAAAATGATAAAGTTACACTTGGAATTGATCTCTGGATAAAAGATATGCTTATTGATGAAATGAACAAACATTATTATCAAATCCTGCTTAAACTTGGTGATACTTACAGAAGATCAACAAACAATTCAGATGTTTCAAGAATGTTTGATGAATTTGCATCAGAGTTTGCTAAAAAAATTAAATTATTTGAAAATGATAAATAAATTATTCACTAAATAATTAAGTGCTGTCAACTAATAACGTGTTTTAAAAACTTAACACAAAAATTCTTTTCATTCAAAGTCATTTTGCCTAATTTGAATAAGTAATTTTAATCAGTTAGGTTATTATGGACGTTGAAATTCTCTCCCGCATTCAGTTCGCATTCACTGTTGCATTCCATTATATCTATCCACCTTTAAGCATCGGAATAGGAATTATCCTTGTGATAATGGAAGGAATGTATCTAAAAACCAGAGATAAGTTTTACGAAAACATGACAAAATTCTGGGTTAAAGTTTTTGCTTTAACTTTTGCAATCGGCGTTGCAACAGGAATTGTGATGGAATTTGAGTTTGGAACCAACTGGGCAACATATTCACGTTTTGTTGGAGATGTTTTTGGAAGTGCGCTTGCAGCAGAAGGAATTTTTGCATTCTTTCTTGAATCCGGTTTTCTTGCTGTACTGGTGTTTGGTTGGGATAAAGTTGGACCCAAAATGCACTTCTTCTCAACAATCATGGTATCGCTTGGCTCTATGTTTAGCGCAGTGTGGATAGTTGTTGCAAATTCATGGCAGCAAACTCCTGCCGGATTTCACATTGTGGGCGAGGGATTAAATGCACGTGCCGAGATTACAGACTTCTGGGCAATGGTTCTCAATCCTTCTTCACTGGATAGATTATCACACGTGCTTTCTGGTGCCTGGTTAGCCGGTTCATTTTTGATAATAAGTATAAGCGCATACTATCTTCTTAAAGACAGACATATTCGCTTCGCTAAATCATCTATCCGGATAGCCTTAGTTGTTGCAGTAATTGCATCATTGTTTCAATTATTTACAGGGCACAAAAGCGCAGTAGGAGTAAGTAAAAATCAACCTGCAAAGCTGGCTGCAATGGAAGCAGTTTTTGATGATCAAAAGAACGCACCGCTTTATTTAATTGGATGGGTTGATGAAAACAAACAGGAAGTAAAATTTAGCATTGCAATTCCTGGAATGCTGAGTTATCTGATCGGATTTGATACAAACACAAAAGTTACAGGTCTTAATTCATTTGAGAAGCAAGATCGTCCGCCAATAAACATAGTTTTTCAAACATATCATTTAATGGTAGCAATCGGATTTGCTTTGATTGGAATTAGCCTGCTTGGAATTTTCTTCTGGTGGCGCGGCACACTTTTCAAACAAAAATGGCTGCTATGGATTTTTGTTTTTTCAGTGCTGTTACCTCAAATAGCAAATCAAATTGGTTGGATTACAGCAGAAGTTGGAAGACAACCCTGGATTGTTTATGGCTTGCTCAGAACATCTGAGGGCTTATCCAAAGCTGTTGAAGCAGGACAGGTTTGGTTTTCACTTATACTTTTTACTTTAATTTATATTGGATTGTTCATCCTCTTTATTTATTTGTTAAATGAAAAAATTCAACACGGTCCTGAGGATGTGGATAAAATACCTGTTGAAATTGGTCATCCCAAAGCTTAATTAGTTTAAGGTGTAATATGGAATTTACTTTTGATCTAAATACAATCTGGTTTTTCTTAATCGGAATTTTACTGGTTGGATATGCAATCCTTGATGGTTTTGATCTTGGAGTAGGTGCTTTGCATTTATTAGTTAAAGATGATACTGAACGAAGAATAATGCTCAATTCCATTGGTCCCGTTTGGGATGGAAACGAAGTATGGCTTGTAACAGGCGGCGGAGCTTTATTTGCAGCCTTCCCGCACGTTTATGCAACAGTATTCTCAGGCTTTTACACTGCTCTGATGATTTTGCTATTTATGTTAATCTTCCGAGCAGTGGCAATTGAATTCCGAAGTAAGCAACCAATGAAATGGTGGAGACAGATGTGGGATGTGGCTTTTAGTGTTGCCAGTATTCTTATTGCATTTCTGGCAGGAGTTGCCGTTGGAAATTTAATTACAGGTATTCCGCTAAATGCTGAAAAAGAATTTATCGGAAATTTCTGGACATTGATAAATCCTTACACACTTATGGTGGGTGTTACCACAGTTGCACTGTTTATGATGCATGGAGCTATTTACAGTGTGATGAAAACTGAAGGTCAGCTTCATGACAAGCTTAGAGGATGGATTAATAACACAATAATCTTTTTTATTATTTGTTATATCACAACAACTATGGCAACGCTGGTTTATTATCCTCATATGGTTCAGCACTTTAAGGAAGTGCCGGCATTATTTATTCTTGCCATACTTAATATGCTAGCAATCGCAAATATTCCAAGAGAGATATCTAAGGGAAAAGACTTTTATGCGTTCTTATCTTCCTGTGCTTCAATAGCAGCATTGCTCTCTCTGTTTGCATTTGGATTGTTTCCAAATTTTGTGATTGCATCTAACAATCCCGAATTTAGTTTAAATATTTATAACGCTGCTTCTTCTCAAAAGACTTTAAATATAATGTTGATAATTGCTTTGATAGGTGTTCCTTTTGTTCTTGCTTATACAATAAGTATCTACTGGATTTTCCGTGGTAAAGTTAAACTTAATAATATGAGCTATTAGTAAAATTATAATCTGTAAAAAATCAGAAGTGAATTAAAATATGGAACTAATTCTTAGCATTTTTATTGGGATTGGACTGGCAGCCGCTGTTGGGTTTAGAATTTTTATACCTTTTTTAATCGCCTCAATTGCAGCCTATACAGGTAACTTGCAACTCTCTACATACTTTGCGTGGATAGGAACTTTACCTACATTAATACTTTTTGCTGTTGCGACCGTAATAGAAATCTTTAGCTATTATATTCCGTGGGTAGATAATTTTCTCGATGCAATCAGCCATCCACTTGCAATAGCAGCAGGAATAATTCTATCCGGTGCAGTAGTTACCGATTTCCCTCCGCTTATTAAATGGTCGCTTGCATTAATTGCAGGCGGAGGCATCGCAGGTACAATTCACGCTGCAACGGGAATGATAAGATTAAAATCATCTGCACTTACCGGTGGTGCAGGAAATCCTGTAGTATCCACAACTGAAGCTGGTAGTTCTGTTGCGCTTTCTTCAATAGCTATTTTTCTTCCTGCTTTAGGTGCAATTATTGTAGGAATGATTATAGTTTATTTGTCATTTGTTATAAAGAATAAATTTTTATCCCCACCGCCTGAGAATTAATTAATTAAAAATTTTATAACTGCCGGAACTTATTCCTTCAATGTTCCAATGACTGATGGAATATCTTATCAGTCTTAAAGTTGGATAACCGATGGCTGCTGTCATTCGTCTTACCTGTCTGTTTCTTCCTTCAGTAATCGTTAATTCAATCCAGCTTGTTGGAATATTTTTTCTTGTGCGGATGGGTGGAATTCTACCCCAGATTTCAGGTTCATCAATTAATCTAACCTCTGCCGGTTTTGTTAATCCATCTTTTAACAAGATACCTTTACGCAATTTATCTAAAGCATCAGAATCCGGAATACCCTCAATCTGAACCCAGTAACATTTTGGCATCTTATATTCAGGATCAGATATTTTTTGTTGAAGCTTTCCATCATCAGTAAGTAAAACCAATCCCTCACTGTCGTAATCAAGTCTGCCAGCAGCATAAACATTTTTTACTGGAATGAAATGGGATAAATTTTTTCTGCCTTCTTTATCTGTAAACTGACAGAGAACGTTAAATGGCTTATTGAAAAGAATCAGCATGAAAGTAGAAAAAAGATTAAACTTTTATGATTGATGAATAAAATTTAATTATAAGTGATTCTGTAAATACAATTGGCATAATCATCGGAAACAAGCAGAGAACCATCGGGCATCATCTCTACATCTACAGGTCTTCCTGAAACAGTTTCACCAACTTGCCAGCCGTAAGCAAATGGTTCATAACTGATTGATTGATTTCCATTAAGTTTAACTAACGTAACCCGGTAACCAATTTTTTCACTTCTGTTCCAGCTTCCATGCTCAGCGATAAATATCTGATTCTTATATTCTGCGGGAAACATATTGCCTGTGTAAAATTCAATTCCCAAAGCAGCAACGTGCGGTCCAAGTTCCTGTACTGGTTTAGTATAAAGCGATGTATCACCTTGTGAACCAAATTCCGGGTCAATAACATTTCTGCCGTGTAAAAACGGATAACCAAAATGTAATCCTTTAACTGGTGCGTGATTTAATTCATCCGGAGGAATATTATCCCCAAGCATATCTCTTCCATTATCAGAAAACCAGAGTTCATTTGTTAATGGATGCCAATCAAAACCGACTGTGTTTCTAACTCCGTGTGCAAAAATTTCAAACCCGCTTCCATCGTCGTTCATTCGTGTTATTGATGCATATCGTTCATCATCTTTTCTCAGGCATATATTACAAGGTGCTCCTACTGGAACATACAATTTACCATCAGGACCGAATTTAATGAACTTCCATCCGTGGCTTCTGTCTGTGGGAAAATCATCTCTAACAATTTTATAGGATGGGTTATTCCGATAGTTGCTTTCAATATTATCAAACTTGATGATTCTACTTACTTCAGCAACATAAAGATCGCCATTTTTTATATCTACACCGTTGGGCATATCGAGTCCGGATGCAATTATTATAACTTCATCAGCTTTGTAGTCTTTATCGTTATCAACAATAGCATAAACATTTCCTGCACTCCGCGAGCCAACAAATAAAATTCCGCTTTCACTTAAAACCATAGATCGGGCGTTAGGCACGTTCGACGCATAAATTTGCAGATTAAATCCGGGCGGTAAAGTTATTTCAGTTTGGTTTTGCTCTGAAGAATCTGTGCAGTATTGAAATGTTAATAAGCCAATAATGATCAAAAATTTTTTATACATAATCGCTACCGGATTGTTTATAATCTAAAATGGATTTTATTTAGCTAAAGTTTCAGGTTATATCCAAATTCAAAATTTGTATTTGGAATTGAAACAGGAAGTTTTCCTTTTGCTTCAATATTACCCAGTAAGAAATCTAAAGCCGCTTTTTGAGAGGCTTCTGTATCACTAAATGTGCAAAAATAATTTTTAGCTTCGCTGAACAACGAGAGTATATATGGATTTTCAAAGCTTATAAAAATTATTTCTTTATTAAGCGAAAGGATTTTTTTTACCAAATTTATTTGATCATCTTCCAGCATTCTTGCATTGCCGTTTGTTCTGACAGTAAAATATGAAGCAATTACTATTAAATCACTCTTCTCAATCTCACTCAGTATCTGATTATAATCATTCTTTTTACTTCTGCCATTTATATATAAAGATTTTGTGTCATTAAAATTTTGTTTCAGTAAATCTGAAAAAATAAAATCATTATAATTATTTCTATTGGTAATATTTAGCACCACGGGTGTGCTGTATTTATTTTTTGAAATCGGAATAATATCCTTTTTCATTTTGACCACTGTTACAGAGGCATTAGCAATTTCTTTTGCAAGTTTTTTATGTGCAGGGATAAGTATTCTTTCTGCAATCTTATTAAGATTTCTTGTTCTGTGCAGATGAATCTTTGCCCATCTTTTGGCCGCAAGAATTTTTTTAACACTTTCATCTAATCTTGCCTCTGAGATCTGACCTGAACTGACAGCTTTGTATAACGCAGCAATTCCTGATTTGACATTAGGAGGCATAAGTAAAATGTCGTTGCCGGCAGAAAATGCTTTTACAACAGCTTCATCATCAGAAAAATAGTTTGTTACCGCTCGCATATCTAATGCATCAGTAATTATTAATCCCTCAAATCCAAGTTCTTCCTTAAGCAGTTTTGTTATGATATTATAAGATAAAGTTGCCGGTAGAGTTGCCTGTTTTTCAAATGCGGGAACATTTAAATGTCCGATCATTATCGCGGGAATGCCATCATCTATTAATTCTCTAAAAGGAATTAATTCATTTTCAAAAAGATATTCTTTACTTCCTAAAATGGTTGGAAGATCCTTATGTGAATCTATTTTTGTATTCCCATGACCGGGGAAATGTTTTGCTGTTGGAATAACACGCATCTCTTTTGAACCTTCTGCGTAAGCCAGACAATAATTCGTAACTACATCTTTGTCTTCAGAGAATGAACGAAGATTTATTACCGGGTTTTCGGGGTTGTTATTTATGTCAGCAACCGGAGCAAAATTTATATTAACACCAAGCAGAGCAGATTCAAATGCTGTTGCCTTTCCTGATTTGTATGCAAATTCTTCATCATCTGCAGCGCCAAGAGCCATGCTGTGTGGAAATGCATTCATACCTTTGATTCGCATTCCAATTCCATTTTCAAAATCTGCTCCAACTAAAAGCGGGATAGAAGCATTTTTCTGAAGTTCATTTATCATTGCGGCTGTCTCTTCAACGTTTCCGGTAGAGATTATTATTCCACCTATGCCGTAATCTCTGACCAATTCTAATGTGCTCTGAAATTCTCTGGAATTTAGATTAAGATTTGAACCAAAAACTGCAGGCATAAATACCTGTGCGCATTTTTCATAAAGGGGAAGTGAATTTAAGACACTGTCAATCCAGAGAACATCCTGTTGCTCCAAATCAAAAACGCCTGTTCTTGTTATTGATAGGTTCGTATTTTCATCAAGCTTGTTCATCTCATATATCATACCCGAATTAAAGAAATTCTTGCTGAAGAAGTATAAAATTAAAAAATGAATTACGACAATGCTCGTAAACCCAAAGTTTGTTTTTGCAAGTAGATTTTTTTTCATTCACCAAACAATGTTTTATAGATTATGTTATGTAACTCAGGTCTTATCTTACCCAACTTAAAATTTTCCCTGGTAGGATAAACTCTGTTTGTAAAAAAAACAACAAAAAGATTTTTCTCCGGGTCTGCCCAAATAGAAGTACCTGTAAAACCGGTGTGTCCAAAAGAACTTAATGAAAAATAATCACCCGAAGAAGAACCCTTTTCCGATTTTGTATCCCACCCAAGTGCTCTTGAACTTTGATCGGAAAAACGCCTTGTGAAAAGTTCAACCGTGGCTGACTTTATAAATTCTTTATTACCCGATTTACCTTTTTGCATAAGAATAGCAATTAACTTTGAAATATCTTCCGCAGTAGAAAATAAACCTGCGTGACCAGCGACTCCGTTTAACATTGCTGAAGCCTCATCGTGAACTTCCCCCTGAAGAAGCCTCATCCGCCAATACTTATCAATCTCTGTAGGTGCGCAAAGTTTTTTTATTGAATCACCCGGATTGAAAAAAGTTGATTTCATATTTAGTGGAGTGAAAATTTCATCTTTGCAAAAAACGTCTAAAGTTTTACCACTAACTTTTTCAATAATCTTGCCCAAAGTGATAAAGCCTAAATCCGAGTAAACCATTTTAGACCCCGGTTCATACTCGAGCGTAGAGGAATAAATTTCTTTAATAACATCTTCAGCGGAACCACAATACTCATAAAATTTTTTCCAAGCTGTTAGCCCCGCATTGTGAAGAAGCAAATTTTTAATTGTGATTTTATCTTTCCCATTTTGTCCAAACTCAGGTATATATTTAACCACATAATCATCAAGCGAAAAAAGTTTTCTGTCATAACAAATCATAGCAGCGGTGGTTGTGGCAATCACTTTTGTTAATGAAGCAAGATCATAAAGTGTTTTTGCGGATACTGAGGATGAGTTATTATCGTATGTAAAATGTCCGAAGCCTTTGTTGAAAATAATTTGCCCATCTTTCCAGACAAGAACCACGGCGCCGGGAAATGCAGTATCGGATATAGATTTATTTATTAGCAAATCTATTTTATTAAAATCCGGCGTTTTATTTTGGCATTTTAACCCAGTGAAATTTGCAACCAAAATAATTACTGCTAAAACTAAAGTTAACTTTTTCATTTTGTACTCAGAAGTGTGTAATCTTAAATTCAATTTAAATAAAAAGTTCTAAGGAAAAAATCAGCTGTTTGCAAAAAATCAAATCATTATATTTATAAAAAGAATTTAAGAGAATATGTCAGAGCTTGAAAAATATTTCGAGAGATTTCGGAAGAACATAGTTGGTATTGATTCCACATTTGCCAGTCCTTTTGGTGAGAAAAAAATAATTTATGCTGATTGGATAGCAAGCGGAAGATTGTACAAACCAATAGAAGAAAAAATATGTAACACTTTTGGTCCGCTTGTCGGCAATACTCACTCAGAGGCAAGTGTAACCGGCACAACGATGACTCTTGCATATCACGAAGCTCAGAAAATAATTAAACAGCACGTTAATGCTGGAAAAGATGATGTCATTATATCGGCGGGTTCCGGAATGACGACGGTTATTTGCAAATTCCAGCGCCTGCTTGGATTAAAAATACCGGAACAGCTTGTTGATTATTTAAATCTTCCGACTGAATTGAAACCAGTTGTTTTCATAACCCATATGGAACATCATTCAAATCAAACCACCTGGCTGGAAACAATTGCCAATGTAGTTGTTATCAATCCAAATGAAGATGGATTAGTTGACTTCAACGATTTTGAAAGAAAGCTTGAAAAGCATAAAAACAGAAAACTTAAACTTGGTTCTTTTACAGCAGCATCAAATGTTACAGGAATTGAGCCGGATTACTATAAGCTCTCAAAGATGATGCACAAATATGGTGGTTATGCTTTTGTAGATTTCGCTTGTGCTGCTCCATATGTTAAAATTGATATGCACCCCGCAGACCCTGAAGCAAAACTTGATGCGATATTTTTCTCGCCGCATAAATTTTTAGGAGGACCGGGCACACCGGGCATTTTAATTTTTGATTCCAGGCTTTATCATAACAGAGTACCGGATTTACCGGGCGGCGGAACTGTTGACTGGACGAATCCCTGGGGTCAGCATAAATTTGTAAATAACATCGAAGCCCGTGAAGATGGCGGCACACCTGCATTTCTTCAAACTATAAAAGCTGCATTGGCAATAAAACTTAAAGAAGAAATGGGTGTTGATAAAATAAGGGCACGGGAAGAAGAACTTGTTTCAGCAGCATTGAAAGAGTTAAAGCAAATACCGGGTTTACATATCTTAGCAGGAAACATCGAGCACAGATTGGGTGCAATTTCATTTTATGTTGAAAACATTCATTACAACCTTATAGTAAAATTATTAAATGACAGATTCGGAGTTCAGGTAAGGGGTGGATGCTCCTGCGCAGGAACTTATGGACATTATCTCTTGCACGTTGATCCTAACCGTTCGAAAATAATTACTGATAAAATTGATCAGGGAGATTTATCTGAAAAACCGGGTTGGGTCAGAATGTCAATCCATCCAACTATGACTGATGATGAATTGAAATTAGTGATAAACGGAATAAAAGAAATTGTGCAGAATATTTATGAATGGGAAAAAGAATACGTGTATGATAAATCTAAAAATGAGTTTTTCCATATAAATCATAATGATATGGAATTAAATAAAATTAAAAGCTGGTTCTCGGTTTAATATCAGTTCTTTAACAAATTGACTTTTTAATAAATATTTTTATAATAATCAGTAGAGATTATTCTGTTTATTTAAAAATAGCATCAACCTGAACAGTCATTTTTCTTCGAGAGGAGGGTGCAAAAATGTTAGCCCTTGGAGCATACGAAAAATGTAAAAGGTACATTACTCAACATTCTTCAGAAACATTAACAAAAAGAGAAGTCTATCCCTGCATTACAATTTCACGCCAAACAGGTTCAGGTTCTTACGAAGTTTCCGAAAGACTGATTAACATTTTACAAAAAAAAACCAAAGAGCCTGATGAACCCTGGACTTATTTTAACAAAGAGCTTTTAACTAAAGTTTTAGAAGACTTTAAACTACCCAAAGCATTTTCCAGTTATATAGGTGAGAATAAATACAGCCATATTAATGATGCAGTTAGTGAATTGCTTGGAGTGAGACCTTCTGAATGGACAATTGTTCATAAAACAACCGAAATCATCCTTCAGCTTGCCAGATACGGAAAAACAATTATTGTTGGAAGGGGGAGTAATATTATTACTTCTAAAATGCCCAACTGTTTTCACGTAAGATTAGTAGCACCACTGGATAATAGATTAAAACATGTGCAGGAAGTTTTTGGTTTTAGTAAATCCCAGGCAATGGAATATATAACTAAAGAAGATGCGAGCAGGAAGAAATATCTTAAATCTCATTTCTTCCGTGATCCGGATGATGTTTCTTTATATCATTTAGTGATTAATACCGGAAAATTTAGTTATCAGGAGAGTGCAGAAATCATTGCAGATGCAATAATCAGGAAATATCCGAAAAATTTTGTGTGATAGTTTACAATGTTGATTTGAGCCTCTGAAGCCCTGCTTTGCTTACCGGTAATTCCTTGCCATTCTTTAAAACAAGCCTGTAAGATTCTGTATCTGTTTGTTCAAGGTGCTGCAAAAAATCTAAGTTTATAATGTACGATCTGTGAATGCGTACAAACTGGTTCTCATTCAGATGATTTTCAAAATACTTCATCGTTTTTTGTTTTAAGTATCTTCCTTTTTCAGAGTTAATCAGAACATAATCATCCTGAGCTTCAATCCATTTTATTTCTTCAACAGGTATAATGGTTATTTTTCCGCTGTCCTTAATTACAACTCTTTCCAGAAACTCAATTTTTTCATCTCTGTGTTTAATAATATTTTCAATAGCAGAGTTTTGTTTGAATCGGTCTCCAAGCTGAGTTAAAGCCTTTTCCAGAGCACTATTGAATCGTTCTTCAGAAAAAGGTTTTAAGAGATAATCCACTGCACTTACTTCAAATGCTTTTATTGCGTAATGATCATAAGCTGTTGTAAAGATAATAATCGGAGGGTCTTCAAGCAGCTCTATCATTTCAAAACCATTTAATTTAGGCATCTGAATATCGAGGAATATCAAATCAGGTTTTAACTCATTTATTCTCTTTATGGCATCAAATCCATTTGAACACTCTGCAAGTATTTCTATATCACTTCTGTTTGCCAGATAATTTTTTGTTATCTGTCTTGCAAGTGATTCATCATCAACAATAATTACTTTTATTTTGTTTGGCATACTAATTTTTTAATTCTTCTGGTAAAGGAATATAAATATTAACGGTAAAAAATCCATTATCTTTT
Source organism: uncultured Ignavibacteriaceae bacterium (assembly GCA_964499095.1). Classification (GTDB taxonomy): domain Bacteria; phylum Bacteroidota; class Ignavibacteria; order Ignavibacteriales; family Ignavibacteriaceae; genus IGN3. Next base: position 19,325 of record CAZCJF010000028.1, on the reverse strand, counting down.
TTTACTTCCATCAAATTATCCTGATGATAAATTAGTGCAAGCCGATCTCTTATATTCTTCAATCCAACACCCGCACCTTTTTTATGGGATTCGCCTTCGAAATTATTACTTATAGAAATTTTTAGAAATTTATCCTGCTCAGTGCAGGTAAGTTTAATAATTACTTTTTCCAGTGTTTCATAAACAGCGTGCTTAATTGCATTCTCAAAAAGTGGCTGCAACAGCATACTTGGTATCTGAACTTTGCCGCATTGTTCAGCAAGTTCTTCAACATAATCAAACTTATCTTCAAATCTTATTTTTTCAATATCGAGATAAAGTTTTATGTTTTTTAATTCCTCATTAAGAGTAGTGGTCTGCTTGTCATTATTTGCTAATGTGTAACGTAAGAAATCTGCCAGCTTAATTATCATCTGCTTGGCTTTCTTTGGATCAATTTCGGTTAAAGCACTCATTGAGTTTAAGCTGTTAAAAATAAAGTGCGGATTTATCTGAAATTTAAGTGATCTTAGTTCTGCTTCTGTTACAAGATTTTTTAATTCTTTTTCTTTAATTATCCTTTCCTGAAATCCGGAGTAATAAATAACGATGTAATAAAAAGCTGTCATCAAAAAATAAAAGAGTAAACCAATTATAAAACGTGATTTGATAGTTGCGATGAAAAAGTTATTGTAATCATCAACATCTTTAAGAACAGTAACAAGCGAAAAATAACCAATAATCATCCAGATAATTGTTATTAATAAACCTCCCGCAATATGAATCAAAATTATTTTTGATATCGGGGTGTTCTCAATGGAAAGATATTTTGATGAGAACCAGAAACTAAATCCTAATGCCCCGAGCAGTAAATTAAAAATTACTGCATCGGTTAAAATGGTTGAAAGAGAAAGTTTACTATAAAAACTAACCAGGTTTGCATAAAGAACCGCAAATACAATTACGAATAAAAGATAAAGTAAAATACTTTTACCAGATTTTAATATTGGGTTGTTAAACATCCGTTAAAAATTTTATAAATAAGTTTTAACTTCGCCGCCGCCAAAAATAACCAGACCTTTGATTATCAATGTCTTGTTTTTATCTACCTGTGCATTTGGATCTCTTATGCTTTTATCTGAAAAGCCTCCGAATATTGAGGTAACATTCATCACAACATTCCAGTCGCTGGGTATAATTAGAGTTGAGCCACCAAAAATTGCAAGTATGTCAATATAATTTGTTCCTTCAGCTAATTTGCATCCTTTAAGATGAATTTCGGATCCACCAAAAATTGCTGTTACATTTCCGCCTTTGAAATTATCGGAAGTAACTATTTTAGTGCCGCCGCCAAAAATGGCAACATCATCAATCGTATCTCTCTTAACTTGTCCTAATTCATCAGCGGCTGTTTCTGATTTTTTATCTCTCTGTTTGAAGATTATATATGATCCTAGCGAGATTAAAAGTATGGCTATTACAATCGTTCCATCATAATCAACCTGAGGAAAGATTCTGGGAATCAAAAATAAAAATCCAATTCCTGTTAAATATCCACCGAGCACCTTCTTTTCTGTATTAAAAAGTACAAACAACCCAATTACAAATAAGAAGAATGGCCAGGAGAAGATAATTCTGGCAAAGTGGAAATCAATTATTTCAAATGAATTAAAAAGGAAGACAATTCCGATGAATATTAACAATCCACCAAGCCAAAATCTTTTGTCTGCTGTGTTCTTTTGCTCTTCCATTTTTCTACTCCTTGTTTAAAGTGTCTCTTTTCTGATGGAAAGCTAATACAAACTTAATGATTTGAAAAATTAAAATCGGTAAGTGGCAGGAAAATATCGGTAAGTACTAAGTAAACTGTTATAAGTTAAAAGTATTTTTTAAGAAATACTCCGGCAATTTCATAACCTAACTCATAAGCAATTTCCAAATCTATTTTTGCTAAGTTTCTCTCATCTCTGTAAAATCTGCATAATCCCCGGTAGTAATAAGCAAGGGCAAATTGATTATCTAATAAAATAACAATTTTGAAATCTTCGATAGCATATCCATACCATTCCATTTGATAATAACTCAATCCGCGATGATAAAGAGCATCAATATCATTGGGATTTTCAACCAACCATTCAGTAAAATAAATTGTTGCCTGATAATAGTCGCCTAATTCAAAATGTTTCATTGCAAGATTATATTTGGTTAGAATGATTTCGTTGTACACATAATTATACGGGCGTGTTGGTTCTAAAATACATTTCCCTGACTCTTGCTGAATAACCGGTAATAAGATTTCAACCTTTGTCTTTTTAATATCTTTTACTCTTTCTTTTTCTTTATTCCGGGGCGGTAAGATGTGTAAGTCTTTCCTTCTATCTGTTTCAAGTCTTGAAATTCTTCCGGAATCAATGACTTTATCTCGATCTTTAATATTTCTTTGGGGGAATAATTGTGCAAAATCTAAGAGTAGAATTGTAAGCAGTAAAAAAAATATTCTTCTCATCTCAGACTCCTTAGCTTTAATCTATCTCACACTAAATTTCAATTAAGGTGCCATTTAAATAAAAAAAAGGGAAGATTAAACTTCCCTCTATAAAATTTAAATTTTAATAATTTTCAAACATGTAATTCAAATTCTTTCGGAATGTTCTCTTTTACTTTATTTAGTGCCTGCTCTAAATCTGCTATCAAATCAGTTACTTCTTCAATTCCAACTGAAATTCTTACAAGACCATCTGTAATTCCAGCTGCTTCGCGAGCTTCTTTTCCCATTGAAAAATGCGTCATACTTGCCGGATGCTGAATTAAACTTTCTACTCCGCCAAGACTAACAGCAAGTTGAAATAATCTAACAGAATCCATCATAATTTTTCCTGCTTCCATTCCACCAGCCAATTCAATAGAAATCATTCCACCAGGTGCTTTATGTTGCTTTAAACCAGTTTGATAATGAGGATGAGATTTTAATCCCGGATATCTGATCCATTTAACTGCCGGATGTTTCTCCAGCCATTCAGCAATTTTTTGTGCATTCCGGCAATGCTTTTCCATTCTGATAGCAAGTGTCTTAAGTCCACGATGTACAAGAAAAGCATTGAAAGGATCAATTACACCACCAAGCTGATTTAATGTTTTTCTGAACTGCTGATAAGTTTCTTCATCTTTTACAACAATCACTCCTCCTACTACATCTGCGTGACCATTTAAGAACTTTGTCAAGCTGTGCATAACAATATCAGCCCCAAGCAAGAGAGGATTTTGAAGAGCCGGACTCATAAAAGTATTATCAACTACAACTGTAGCTTTGTGCTCGTGAGCAATTTTTGAAATTTCCACTATGTCAGAAATACAAAGTGTTGGATTACCGGGAGTTTCAATATAAACAACTTTTGTGTTTGGTTTAATTGCTTTGCGAACATTTTCACTATCTGATGAATCAACAAATGTTGTTTCAACTCCGTACTTTTTCATCACTGTGTTTAACACTGTAGTTGTAGGACCATAAACAGCCGATGAACAAACAACATGATCACCTGACTGAAGAAGAGTTATAAAAATTGTACTGATTGCTGCCATTCCGCTGCCGCAGCCAAGTGCTTTGTGTCCGCCTTCAAGTTCTGCAATTGCATTTTCCATCGCTTCAACTGTTGGATTGAGCATTCTTGTGTAAATGTAACCTTTCTCTTCGCCAGCAAACAGCGATGCACCGTGTTTGACATTCTTAAACTTGAATGTGGAAGTCTGATAAATTGGTGGAACAACAGCTCCGTACTCGTATTCATCAATACCGGAATGAACGCATTTGGTTTGAAAATCGAACTTTGAATGATTTTTCATAGAATTTTCCGTTTAATAATATTTAATATTTACTTTTCAAACTTAGGAAAAGTTTTTGAAAGAAATTTCAGAGCAATTGGATGTTAGAACGAAACTATAAATTGATCTTTGCAATTTTGTTGACAATTGTAAAAATATCTTTATCTTTGCCCAAGCAATGAAAAATTTTAATAATACATATCACCGACATCATCATCATTCCAGCTTTATGAGGAAACGCCGGTGAATTGTATTTAATTTAATTAACATAGTAATTGAACTAAACCCGGCGTAAGTCGGGTTTTATGTTTTAAAGGAGTTTAAATGAGTAATAATGGAAATCTTAAGTTAGCCATTCAAAAAAGCGGAAGATTATCAGAAAGCTCTTTGCAGCTTTTAAGGAATTGTAGTCTTGATATTGAAAAGTTTAACGATCGCTTAGTTGTAAGTGTAAGAAATTTCAAACTTGATTTATTGTTTCTTCGTGATGATGATATTCCGGAATATGTGCAGGATGGAGTTGCAGAGCTCGGTATTGTTGGTGAAGATGTTCTCAATGAAACAAAAGCCAATGTGAAGGTGGTAAAAAAACTAGGATTTGGCAGATGCAGTTTAAGAATTGCTATTCCAGAAAATGATAATCTTAAAAGTACAAATGATTTGAATGGTAAACGTATTGCAACATCATTTCCCAATATCCTTAAAAACTTTCTTGAACAGAATAACATAGATGCCAGAATTGTTAACATAAGTGGTAGTGTTGAAGCAGCTCCTTCGCTTGGTATTGCAGATTATATCTGTGATCTTGTTTCAACTGGTAACACATTGAAGTTAAATAAACTGAAATCATCGATTAGCGTACTCGAGTCTGAAGCAGTTTTGATTAAAAATAAAAATCTGAAATCTCAGTCGAATAAATATCAAATATATTTAAAGCTGCTATCAAGAATTGAGTCTGTATTAAATGCTCGTAATTCAAAATATCTGATGATGAACATTCCTGCTGATTCTTTAAATACTATTTTGCAAATTATCCCATCATTAAAAAGTCCAACTGTTTTACCTCTTGCGGATAATCATTCGCTCGCTGTTCATGCTGTTATTCCATCAGAAAAATTCTGGGAGATTGTTGATGACCTGAAAACTGCAGGAGCATCAGGAATTTTATTATTACCAATTGAGAATATTATCCTATGAAAAAATATTACCTTAAAAATTTATCCGAAGCACAGATTAATAAACTCATAAAAAGAAAAAATCTTTCTTCAGAGTTTGTTGCTAAATCAGTGCGAAAAATTATTAAGGATGTTAAATCCAATGGTTTAAGTGCAGCATTAAAATATGCAAAAAGATTTGATGATTTCTCATCCTCATCAATTTATGTAACTGAAAATGAATTCATGGAAGCAGAAAGAAAACTTAATCACAAAATTAAAAGGGCTATCGAGCTGGCTTATTCAAACATCAGTAAATTTCACAAAAAGCAATTCCCGAAAAATTATTCGCTCGAAACATTATCAGGTGTCAGATGTGAGAGAAGATTCCTTCCGATTGAAAATGTTGGATTATACATTCCCGCAGGAACAGCACCATTACCTTCTACAATGTTAATGCTTGGTGTTCCGGCACAAATTGCAGGATGTAAAAGAGTTGTGACAATCTCTCCGACTTCAGAAAAAATTCATCCTGCAATTTTGTATGCAGCAAAACTTTGCGGTATAACTGAATTTCTTAAAATAGGTGGTGCGCAGGGAGTTGCTTTACTTGCTTATGGAGATAAAAATTTCAGAAAGGTTGATAAAATATTTGGTCCGGGAAATCAATATGTAACTGCTGCTAAAAGCTTGGTCAGTATTGATCCTGAAGGTTGCTCAATTGATATGATTGCAGGACCAAGTGAGGTTTTGATTATTGCAGACAGATTCGCAAATCCCGCATTCGTTGCTGCTGATTTATTATCTCAGGCAGAACACGGAAAAGATTCGCTTGCGGTTCTTGTGACAGATAATGAAGTTCTATTTAATTCAGTAGTTAAAGAATTAAAAAAGCAGTTGGCAAATCTTCCAAGAAAAAATTTTGCAGCAGCATCGTTAAAAAATTCTTTTTGTTTAAAAACAGATTCACTTGATGAGGCAATTGAATTTTCAAATCGCTTTGCACCGGAACATCTTATTATAAATTCTAAAAATGCTGAAACTCTGGCAGATAAAGTGATTAATGCAGGTTCAGTTTTTCTCGGTCAGTTTACACCGGAGAGTGCAGGTGATTATGCATCCGGCACAAATCACTCGCTGCCAACTTATGGTTTCGCAAGATCAACCGGAGGAGTAAGTGTTGAAATGTTTTTGAAAGCAATAACATTTCAATCAATCAGCAAACAAGGATTGAAAAATTTATCTGAAACTGTAATCACATTAGCTGAAACGGAATCTCTTCAGGCACACGCTGAAGCTGTAAAAGTGAGGTTGAAATGAAAAACATTGAACAGTTAGTAAGAAAAAATATTTTAGAATTAAAACCTTATACATCAGCACGAGATAAGTTTCAGGATGGGATTTTTCTCGATGCTAATGAAAATTCCTTTGGAAGCGTTTTTGAGAATAATCATTTGAATATTAATCGTTATCCGGATCCTCATCAAAAAAAATTAAGAGCTGCTTTATCTGAATATCTGCAAGTTAATCCTGAAAAAATATTTTTTGGTGTTGGAAGCGACGAAATAATTGATCTTTCCATAAGAATATTTTGTGAGCCGGGTAAATCCAATGTGATTATTCCGGTTCCCACTTATGGTATGTACAAAGTCGCCTGTGATATTAATGATATTGAAATCAGGAGTGTGCCGCTTGATGAAAATTTTGATCTGGAAATCAGTTCAACACTAAAATTGGTTGATGAAAATACAAAGATGATATTTCTTTGCTCGCCTAATAATCCAACCGGAAATCTTTTGAATGATGAGAAAATAAAATTACTGTCAAAAAATTTTCAAGGTATAATCTTTATTGATGAAGCATATATTGATTTTGCAGAGGATAAATCTTTCATAAAATATTTACCTGAATTTAATAATGTGATTGTCTCAAGAACCTTCTCCAAAGCCTGGGGAATGGCTGGAGCAAGATGCGGTTATGCAATTGCAACTGAGTTTATCATAAATCTTTTCTTTAAAGTAAAAGCACCATATTCAATCAACAAGCTTACTGAAGATGCTGTGCTCAGTGCAATAAAAAATCATCAGTTGAAAGATGAGATGGTTAAAAAGATTTTATCAGAAAAGCATTTGTTAATTGAGAGAATTTCGAGACTGAACTTTGTGAAAACAATTTATCCATCTGATGCAAACTTCATTTTGGTTGAAATAAATGATGCCCAAAAGGTATATGAACACTTAAATAAAAAATCAATAAGAGTAAGAATGAGAACTGATGATGATAGGTTAAAAAGTTGCATCAGAATAACTGTGGGAAATAAATCTGAAAATGAAAATTTAATATCAGCTTTGAAGGAACTTGAATGAAACAACCAAATCAAAAGAATCGAAAATCATCTGTTGAGAGAGTAACAAAGGAAACAAGCATAAAGGTTAAATTAAATCTTGATGGTAAAGGCAAATCTTCAATCAACACAGGCATTGGATTTTTTGATCATATGCTCGAACAGATCGCAAAGCACGCAAACATTGATTTAACAATTTCAGTTAAAGGCGATTTGAATGTGGATGAACACCACACAGTTGAAGATACCGGTCTTGCACTCGGTGAGGCAATAAGAACTGCACTTGGTGACAAGAAAGGAATTCAGCGATATGGATTCTTTCTTCCGATGGATGATTCGGTTGCACTTTGTACAATTGATCTTGGCGGAAGAAGTTATCTGAACTTCAATTGTAAATTCAAGAGAGAAAGAGTTGGTGAATTCCCAACTGAGTTAACAAAAGAATTTTTCAGAGCATTGGCAGATTCAATGAAAGCCAACATTTACATTAAAGCAAAAGGTGAAAATGATCATCATAAAATTGAATCAATATTTAAAGCATTTGCAAAATCATTAAATGAAGCTGCAAGATTTGATGAAAGAAACAATAATCGTATTCCATCAACGAAAGGAATATTATGATTGCATTAATTGATTATGGTGCCGGAAATACAGCTTCAGTGATAAATGTTCTGAAAGATTTAAACGCTGAGTTTGTTTTGACAAACGATAAAGAAATTATTTCAAATGCTGAAAAAATTATTTTGCCCGGAGTTGGCGAAGCTTCAAGTGCGATGAGTAAACTTCAGCAACTTGATTTGATATCACCAATTAAAAAATTAACTAAACCTTTTCTTGGAATTTGCCTTGGTATGCAATTACTCTGCAGAAAAACCGAAGAAGGTAATGCCGATTGTTTGAATGTTATTCCTGTTGATGTGAAAAAATTTGATTCAACAAAATCAAAAGTGCCACATATGGGATGGAATAGTATAAATAATTTCAGAGACGAAAATCTATTAAGAAACATTCCTGAAAATTCTTTTTTCTATTTTGCTCATTCTTATTATGTGCCTGAGAATCAATTTACAACTTCAGTTTGTAATTATGAGATTAACTTTTCGTCATCAATCAGATATAAAAATTTTTTTGGCGTTCAGTTTCATCCGGAAAAATCCGCTGAACAGGGAATTCAGATAATTAAAAACTTTTTAAGCTTATGAAAATTATTCCTGCAATTGATATTCTCGATAACAAACTTGTACGACTTGAAAAAGGCGAATACGATTCTGCAAAAGTTTATTCCGATGATCCGTTTAAGATGGCTCGCACCTTTTCTGATTTTGGTTTTGAATGGCTGCACATTGTTGATTTGTCAGGTGCTAAATCCGGAAAACTATTCATCACAGAATTGATTGGTAGAATAAAAGCAGAAACAAAACTTAAAATTCAGGTTGGCGGAGGAATAAGAAATCTGAGTGATGCAACGATGCTGATTGATAAAGGTGTAGATAGGTTAGTTATTGGTTCAATATCCGTAATTGATAAACAAGAGTTTGAAAAAATTATCTTGGAAATTGGTCCTGAAAAAATTATTGCTTCAGTTGATGTTAGAGATGTTTATGTTATGGTTAAAGGATGGACATTAAATTCTGAAGTAAGATTAAGCGATCACATAGAATATTGTCTTTCAAAAAATGTAAAAACATTTCTTTGCACAGATATCAAAAAAGATGGAATGCTTACAGGACCAAATCTCGAACTTTATAAAAATCTTCTTTCTGAATTTCCTTCTGCAGATTTTATTGCTTCCGGCGGAATAAGCTCTTTGCAGGATTTAATCGCATTGAGAGAATTAAATATTTACGCTGCAGTCGTAGGTAAAGCTATTTATGAAAACAAAATTGATTTGAAGGAGTTAAAAAAAATTGCTGGCTAAAAGAATTATTCCTTGTCTTGATGTAAAAGATGGTAAAGTTGTTAAGGGAACTAACTTTATAAATCTCCGTGATGCGGGCTCAGCAGTTGAGTTGGCTGAAAGATATTATCAGGAAGGTGCAGATGAACTTGTTTTTCTTGATATAACTGCATCAATTGAAAAGAGAAAAACATTAATTCAGTTAGTTAAAGATGTTTCTTCTGTTATTAGAATTCCTTTTACTGTTGGAGGAGGAATTTCAGACATTAAAGACATATCGGATTTGCTTAACAATGGTGCAGATAAAATTTCATTAAATACTTCAGCTATAAAAAATCCAAAACTGATTTCGGATGCAGCAAAAAGATTTGGTTCACAAGCAATTGTCGTTGCAATAGATGTAAAAAAGATTTCTGACAATTACAAAGTTTTTATCAAAGGTGGAAGAGAAGAAACTGATTGGGAAGGTTATTCGTGGTGTAAGAGAGTAGAAGAGCTTGGTACAGGTGAAATACTTCTTACATCAATGGATAAAGATGGAACTAAAAGTGGATATGATATTGAATTCATTTCAAATCTTGTGAAGATTGTTCACATTCCTGTTATTGCTTCAGGTGGTGCTGGTAATAAAAACCATTTTCTTGATGCTTTCAACGCTGGTGCTGATGCTTGTCTGGCTGCAAGTTTGTTCCATTATCAGGAATTAAAAATTTCAGAATTAAAATCTTTTCTTTTTCAAAAAGGAGTAAATGTAAGATTATGATTGACATTTCAACATTAAATTTCAGTAAACTAAACGGTTTGATTCCCGCAATCATTGTTGATTCAGAAACTGATAAAATACTTATGCTTGGATTTATGAATGAGCAAGCACTTAAGAAAACAATTGAAACTAATAAAGTTACTTTTTTCAGCAGGACTAAAAACGCACTTTGGACAAAAGGAGAAACCTCAGGAAATTTTTTGTTCGTAAAAGATATTATCACTGATTGTGATAATGATTCAATCATTATTTATGCAACACCACAAGGACCAACCTGTCACATCGGTAACTATTCCTGCTTCGGATTAGAAAAAAATAATTTGAAGTTTCTCGGATACTTAAATGATTTGATTTATCAGAGAAAGAAAAATTTGCCAGGAGGATCTTACACAACAGAATTATTTAAATCTGGTTCTGATAGAATTATTCAGAAGGTGGGAGAAGAAGCAACTGAAGTTATCATTGCTGCTAAAAATAAAAGCAGGCGCGAGATTATTTATGAGTCCGCAGACCTGCTCTATCATTTAATTGTAATGTTACAGGATAATGATATTAATTTATCTGATGTAATTACAGAACTTGAATCGAGACACAGATAAAATTATTGCTTAACAAAATTGTAAGCTTCGTAATCAATAAAATCATCAACATATAAATCAAAAGATTTTACTTTTCCCTCTTCAATTTGGAACGGAAATACTTTTATACCATACAAAGGATCTGAGTATGTGCAGAGAAATCTGTTGTTGCCAATGTATTCAAGTTTACCTTTAAGTTTTGAATGATGCTCTAATGTAAGTTCAAGTTTAGGTTCAGTTTCAAGATTAGAATTATCAGTAGTGATTTTTAGCTCTGCAAAACCGTAAACATCGTGCAAGTATTTTCCTTCAAATTCAATTAAGCTCAATTCAGGTTTCAGATTCATAGAGACTGAATCCTTCCAGGATGATATTGTTTTATCAAGAATTTCTCTCTGCTTTTTAGATCTCTCAAATATAAAGTTGTCATAATCTCTATATGGATGATTCAGATATGCATCAATAATTTCCCACTTCAATGATTGAAAAAATGAATTTTGATCTGTATTTGTTAGCACAACTATTCCGAGATTTATCTCAGGCAGAAGAGTTACAGATGTAACAAACCCATTTACTCCGCCGGTATGAGATACGATCTCGGTTCCTTCGTAATCCATCAAACCCCAACCCAAACCATAAAGATTAAAATGTCCTTTATTGAATGGATGTCGAACTCGACCCTGAATTGTTTCAGGTTTTCTGGTTCTTTGAATTACCTCAAAGGGTAAAGCAACTTTTCCATTATATCGTCCACTGTCGAGTTGTGCAATCAGCCAATGAGATAAATCATTTATTGATGAGCCGATACTTCCGCAAGGAGCCAGATTATCAATATTTTGAATTGGAATAACACTCATCTTACCATCAACAAATGTATGAGGCCTGGCTATGTTTTCTGCTTTCATAAAATCTACAGATAAAGGGACTGTTCTGTCCATTTCAAGCGGTTTAAAAATTTTCTCTTTAAGAAAATCTGCCCAGGTCAGTCCGGAAACTTTCTCAATTACTTTTCCTGCAATTGCATAACCAGCATTTGTATAACCATACTTTGTTCTGAAATCATATTTCGGAGTTAGCATCCCGAATTTCTGAATTACTTCATCGGCAATTAAATCGGATGTCCAATACATAAAATCGCCTTGAAATGTTTCAAGTCCCATTCTGTGAGAAACAATATCAAGAAGATTCAGATGTTGCGTAACCCATTCGTCTTTCATTTTAAAATCCGGAAGATACTTTACTACTTTGTCCTCAAGATTAAGTTTCCCATCCTGCTCAAGTAGTGCCAATGCTGTTCCTGTGAATGCTTTTGTATTTGAGCCAATCATAAATAAAGTGTTTGCATCAACTTTATCATTTGTTCCGAGTTCTTTTACTCCATAACCTTTCGCAACTACAATTTGTCCATCTTTTACAACAAGTACAGCAGCGCCGGGAATTTGCCATTGCTGAAGTCCACGATTAATATAAGTATCCAGACTGTCAGTGATAAATGTTGGGATAGTTTGAGCAGAAATATTTATGAATATAAAGGCAGCGATAATTGAAGTGAATAAACTTTTCATATAAACTCCTTAGATTTGTTAAGAAATCTAACAAATTTCCTATTTATGATTTATCCGATTATCAAAAAATATTACCAAAATTCAAATCATTTTTACTAATCAAATTGATTATATTTCCAATCCAAATTCTTTAAAAAACTAAATCTGGTATTAAAATTGGCTAAAGAAAAAGTTCTTGTTACATCTGCTTTACCTTATGCAAACGGACCAATTCATCTTGGTCATTTAAGCGGTGCGTATCTTCCCGCAGATATTTATGTGCGCTACAAAAGATTAAATGGTGATGATGTTATTTACATCTGCGGCTCAGATGAACACGGTGTACCAATTACAATAAGTGCCGATAAAGAAAAAGTTTCGCCTAAGGTTATTATTGATCGTTACCACGAGCAGAATAAAAAAGCATTTGAACGATTCGGAATGAGTTTCGATAACTACTCACGCACTAGTCTTACCATACACCACGAAACGGCAAGAGAATTTTTCCTCAATTTTTATAAAAGAGGATTACTGATTGAAAAAAAATCACTCCAGTTCTATGATGAAAAAGCCAAAATGTTTTTGCCCGACAGATATGTTGAAGGCACTTGTCCGAAGTGTGGCAACGAACAGGCAAGAAGCGATGAATGCGAAGTCTGCGGTTCATTATATGATCCATCTGAACTGATTAATCCGATAAGTAAAGTAAGCGGTGAAAGACCGGTACTTAAAGAAACATCTCATTGGTACTTTCCTTTAGGAAATTATCAATCAGCTTTGGAAAAATACATTGATGAAATGAACAAAAAATTTGGCTGGAAAGAAAATGTTCTTCAATATTGCCGCGGCTGGTTTAAGGATGGATTAAAAGACAGAGCAATCACCAGAGATTTGGATTGGGGAATTAAAGTACCAATTGACGGCGCTGATGGAAAAGTAATCTATGTATGGTTCGAAGCAGTGCTTGGATACATTTCATCAACAAAGGAATATTCACAGAAAGTCAATCAACCTGATTTGTGGAAGAAATACTGGCTTGATGAAAACACAAAGTATATTGCCTTTATCGGAAAAGATAATATTGTTTTTCATACAATAATTTTCCCCGCAATACTAATGGCCTGGAATGAAGGCAATCAGGAAAAATACTGTCTTCCTCAGAATGTTCCTGCGAATGAGTTTCTGAATTTTGAAGGAAAGAAATTCTCTAAAAGTCGTGGTTGGGGAATTGATGTTGATGAGTTTCTTGATTTGTTTGATCCAGATTTATTGCGCTATACTCTCGCAGCTAACCTTCCCGAAACTAGGGATACAGATTTTTATTGGAAAGAATTTCAGTTAAGAAACAACAGCGAACTTGCGGATATACTTGGTAATTTTATCAACCGGACTTTTACATTTGTGTTCAAACATTTTGATGGAAAAGTTCCATCACTCGGAAAGCTTGAAAAAATTGATGAAGAAATGCTTAAAGAAATTTCTGAATATCCAGTGCGTGTTGCGGATCTTTTTGAAAAATATAAAATTCGTGATGGCGTAAATGAGATTATGAATCTTGCCCGCGATGGAAATAAGTACTTTAACGATACCGAACCATGGAAAACTGTAAAATCGGATAAAGAAAGATGTGGAACAACTTTAAACATTTGCTTGCAGTCAATATATACTTTAGCAGAACTTTTTTATCCTGTGTTGCCATTTTCTATGGAGAAATTATTTAAGATGTTAAATGAAAAACCTGTTGACTGGAAAGATAGTAATAAACCTCAACTCAAATCGGGCCATCAATTAAATCAGGCACAAATTCTTTTCCCGAAAATTGAAGATGAAAAAATTGAAGCACAGGTAAACAAGCTTGGTAAAACACAAATAGAAAATCAGAAAGAAGATGAACTGATTACTTATGATGACTTTATGAAGATTCAACTTCGGGTTGCTGAAGTAATTGAAGCAGAAAAAGTTAAGAAAAGTGAGAAGCTACTTCGTCTTAAAGTACGATTGGAAAATGAGGAACGGCAGGTTGTTGCAGGAATAGCAAAAAGCTATAATCCCGAAGATTTGGTTGGGAAAAAAGTTGTAATAGTTGCTAACTTACAACCAGCAAAATTAATGGGATTGGAGTCCAGAGGAATGATTCTGGCAGTCGAAACTTCCGATGGAGGACTAAATGTGCTATCAGTCCCAGATAATGTAAACCCCGGAACAAGAGTTAAATAGAATTGCACAAACCATGAAAAGAATATTTTTTCTTTTAATAATCCTGTTAATACTTCCGGCTTTTGCTCAAACTCCGGTTGAAAAAATCACGCCTAAATTAAAATTAAAATTATCACAAAGTGAAACAGAAGAACAACATTTAGTCTGGATTTATTTTACGGACAAAGGAAATGACATTGAAAAATATTATTCAAATCCTGAGTCCCTGGTATCAAAAAAATCTTTACAAAGAAGAAATAAAGTTCTGGCTAAGAAAAATGCAATTGACTTTTTTGATTTACCCGTTGAAGAGAATTATCTGAAAGTAATTTGTGAAAATGGATTTAGAATTAAGCATAAATCCAAATGGTTTAATGCTGTAAGTGGCTATGCAACTTTAGATCTTATCCAAAAAATTTCTGAGCAGCCATTTGTTAAAAAGATAGATGTCGTTACAAGATTTTTGATTGAACAACCTTCAGTTAATACTTATACTAATGAATCTTTAACCAAATCAAGTTATCAACCAGATGGAGTGCACACTTATAATTATGGATCATCTTATACTCAGAATTTAATCAGTAACATACCTCAGGTGCATGATTTAGGATACTACGGGCAAGGTGTTACCATCTGTGTTATGGATGCCGGCTTTGCAAACCTTTCTCACGAAGTTTTTCAAAATATGAACATAATAGCAATGTATGATTTTGTTGCAGATACAACAGAGATGGGTGCTCATCCACACGGAACGGCAACACTCTCATTGCTCGGAGGTTTTAAGGAAGGACAACTCATTGGTCCTGCATTTGGTGCAAACTTTATCCTGGCAAGAACAGAGAATGATCCCGGCAGTGAAACTCCTGCTGAAGAGGATAACTGGATAGCTGCAATGGAGTGGGCTGATAGTATTGGAGTAGATATAACATCTACATCACTTGGATATCTTACATTTGATCCACCATTTGAAAGTTACACCTGGGAAGATATGGATGGAAACACAGCTTTAATTACAAAAGGAGCAGATATTGCTGCAGGTAAGGGAATTATCGTAGTAAACTCTGCTGGAAATAGCGGCTTTAATCCAGAGCACAATACCTTAGGTGCACCCGCTGATGGTGATAGTGTTATCACTGTTGGTTCGGTGGATAATTTAGGGGTTAGAGCTTCTTACTCTAGTGTGGGTCCAACTGTTGATGGAAGAATTAAACCAGATTTAATGGCTATGGGAATGGGACCCTATATAGCTACAACGTTTCTTAATGGTTATGCAATCGGATGGCCTGGAGGAACTTCTTACTCCTGTCCAATCGTATCCGGAGTGGCCGCTTTGCTTTTGTCCGTTAATCCTTCACTTAGTCCGATGGAAGTAAGAGATATTCTCAGACAGACTGCTTCAAATAGTGCTAATCCTGATAATCTTTATGGTTGGGGCATTGTAAATGCTTTGGCAGCCGTTAATCAAGTCTTAACTGATGTAAAAGATGAGCAGATTCCAAATAAATTTTATTTGATTTCAGCATATCCAAATCCATTTAATCCAACCACGAAAGTAAGATTTACTTTACCAGAAGAATCAAAAGTAAATTTAGCATTGTATGATATTTTGGGAAATGAAATAATGGTTTTATTGGATGATCAGGTTGAGCGGGGCACTCACGAATTAACTCTTGATGCAAAAGGTTTGTCCAGCGGTGTATATTTTTTAAGAATTAGTTCCGGGAATTTTACAAAAGCAATTAAAGTTTCTTTAATTAAATAAGTACTTTAAGTAAGAAGATGGGTATATTAAACTTAATTTACCTTGATTTTCAGACACTCTATTGATAAAATTCATTTCTAAATTTGTAATCACTTTATAGGAGATAAAAATGTCTTTTAGGATTTATGTTTTTATTTTAACCTTTCTAACATTACTCTTCATTTCTTGTTCACCTGAACACTCAAAAATAGTAATTGCGGAGTATGGGGATAAAGAATTTACTTTAGGTGAGTTTGAAAATGCTTATGCAAAAAATGCCGGCAGTTATGAAGCTGCTGCAAAAGATAGTTTCCAGAACTATAAAAATTTTGCTGATCTCTATCTAAACTTTAAAATGAAACTTGAAGACGCCAATGAAAGAGGTTATCCAAATAATCCTGAATTAAATAATGAATTACTTGATTACAAAAAGAAAGTAGGCGCTTCTTACATACTTGAAAAATATCTTGTTGAACCAGCTATTGAAGATTGGTACCAAAAAAGAAAAACAGAATTAAGAGCCAGCCATTTGATGTTAAGACCCGAAATGAGCAGCGATGAAGAAGCCAGAAAACTCGCTTATGCTATTCTGGACAGCATAAAAAAAGGTGCTGATTTTGAAACTATGGTACAAAGGCATTCACAGGATCAGTTTTCTAAACCAAAAGGCGGAGACATTTTTTACTTTACTGCTGGTCAATTACCATTTGAATTTGAAGATGCCTGCTATAAAACGCCCAAAGGTTCAATTTACCCTGATGTTGTTAAAACCAAATTTGGCTATCACATAATTAAAGTTACTGATGTCAGAAAGCGCGTTCCAAAAATAAGAGCAAGCCACATTCTCTGCAGCTTTAGAAGTGAAGCTGGCTTTAAAGACACAAATGCTGTAAGATTAAAAATGGATAGCGTACTTACGGCTCTGAAAAACGGAGAGGATTTTGCTGAAGTAGCAAAAAGATTTTCTGATGACCCGGGTTCAAGAGACAAAGGTGGAGATCTTGGATTTTTTGAAAGAAGAATGATGGTGCCGCAATTTGATGAAGCCGCATTCAATCTGGAAGTTGGACAAATTTCTGACGTGATTGAAACAAGCTTTGGCTTGCACGTAATAAAACTTACAGAAAAGGAGCCATATCCAAGCTATGATGAAGACAGAGAAAATCTTAAGAACTTACTTAAAAGAAACAGATATAATGATCTTTACAGTGAACTTGTGGACAGTTTAAGAAAAGTTTATAACTACAGCCTTAATGAAACTGTTATTCAGCAAATAGTTGGTTATAATGATTCTACAGTTGTTGGCGTAGATATTAAAGGACTTGATGTTATTGGTGAAAAACCGATTTTTACTTATGCAGGAAAGAATGAGACCGTAAATGATTTTTATTCAAAATTAAGAATGGATTCTGAATTTGCAGGAAAACTTATTACCGAAGACCTGCTTAGAAAAGGCGCCAAAAAGTTAAGTGATCAGATGTTTCTGGAAGAAAAGGCTTTAACGCTTGATCAGACAGATAAACAATTTGCCGATCTGATGAAGGATTATCAGAGTGGTATTTTTATTTTCAAACTGCAGGAAGAAGAAGTTTGGAATAAAGTTCAGATAGATAGCTTAAAGCTTTTGGATTTTTACGAAAAGACTAAAGAAAATTATGTTTGGCCGGATAGAGTTGGGTACACTGAGATATTTGCAAGAAAAGATTCTGTTATTCAACATTATTACAGTTTGCTAAAAGCCGGTGAAAATTTTGATTCTCTCGCAGCTAAAACCGAACGACAGTCATATAAAGATAGAAAAGGTAAGTACGATTTACAGGCTGTTGGATCAACTGAATTTTCTAAAGCGGTTAACATACTGGAAAATGTGGGAGATTATACAGACCCGATTCCAAATCCCGGCGGCTTTTCGATCTTAAGACTGGATGTTAAAGACCCATCAAGAATTAAAACATTTGAAGAAGCCAGAGCAGAAATCTCCGGTGCATATCAGGAGGCTGAAAGCAAGAGATTGGAAGCGGAGTATATAGCCTCGCTCAAAAAGAAATATTCTCCCAAAATTTATTATGATGAGCTGCAAAAAGCATTTAAACCTTAAAAGTGATGGGATATTATTTCTTTTAGGTGCAATAATATTTTTTAGCTGTACCGAAAAACCAAAAAAAGAAAATTTTATCGCACGTGTTAATGACTCTTATCTAACCAGAGAAGAATTTGCTTCTCTGGTTGATACAACTAATTTATCCCGCAGTGAAAAAGAGCAAATCATTTCAGATTGGATTTATCGCGAATTACTTTATCAAAAAGCAAAAGAGCAGGGAATTACTGATGGTGAAATTTACAGTAAGCTGATCAACACCTCAGGGAAGGAACTTGCAGCAGCATTATTACTTAATGATTATGCCAAAGGTGAGGAAATAGAGATTAATGATGATGAACTGAAAGACTACTATGAGAAAAATAAAAATTACTTTAAGCTTAAAATTGATTCATACTTAATAAACAAAATTTCTTTTTCAAATGAAGATAAAGCAATTAAGTTTAGAACTTTAGCAATAGAAAGTGATTGGGAGAAAGCAGTAAATTTATTTAGCTCTGATTCAAATCTCGTTTATTCAAAAAAGTCGGAGTTTATTGAAGAAAATAATTTATACCCAAGAGATTTAGCGAGAATAGTTGGAGATTTGTACCCTCAGGAAATTAGTCTTGTAATTTCAGAAAATGCTGAATATTATTCAGTAATTCAATTGCTCAAGAAATTTAATAAGGATTCAACCCCACCATTAGAGGTAATTAAAAAATCGGTTACAGACAGAATTCTTGCAGAAAAACATAGACAATTAATTAAAGATTATATTAAAGATTTATATTCAAATAATGAGATAGAGATTAAAAGATGAAAATTAAAACAATAATTTTTTTACTTATTTTTTCACTGCCCGCTTTTTCACAACAAGTGCTTGATAAGATAATTGCTGTTGTTGATAATGAAATTATTCTAAAGAGCGAATTAGAATTTCAAACAAGTATTTTTGCATCTCAAAGACAAATTGATCCCAAAACCCCGGGATTGCAGCAGCAAATTCTCAATTCAATGATTGAAGAAAAACTTATGTATGCCCAGGCAGAACTTGATTCAATAAATGTATCCGAAGATGAAGTGAACCAGCGAATTGATTATCAGATAAATATTTTCATACAGCAATACGGATCAATTGCTAACATCGAAAAAATTTACGGGATGAGCATCGACAGAATAAAAAGAGAACTTAGAGATGATGTAAGAAAAAGTTTGATGTCTCAGCGTTTA
>CAZCJF010000027.1:0-38696 GCA_964499095.1 uncultured Ignavibacteriaceae bacterium | reverse complement strand
CTTTTCCTTCAACAGCAAGACGAACATCTTCAACCATTTGTCCGGCATTCATTTCCACTGTTAACATAAACTCAACCTGGTTAGCTAACTCTTTTATTCTTGCATAAGGATAAGGATAGAGAGTGATGGGTCTTAATAATCCAACCTTAATTCCTTTTTCTCTTGCAAGATCAACCGTCTTCTGGCATATACGCGATGAAAGACCGAATGCAACAAGCAGAATTTCTGCATCGTCTGTTTGTATCTCTTCATATCTAACTTCTGATTGTATTGCTTCATACTTTTTCTGTAGAAACAAATTTACTTTTTCCATCTCCTCAGGCTGAATAAACAGAGAAGTGATAATATTATGCTCACGATCTTTTGTTTTTCCTGTTGTTGCCCATGGAGCCGGCGTCTTTGGTAATGATCCTGCTTCCGGAAGAATAACTTTCTCCATCATCTGTCCGAGAGCTCCATCAGAAAGAATCATTGCAGGATTACGATATTTTTCTGCAAGTTTAAAAGCATCAAAAACAAAATCCGCCATTTCCTGTACAGAAGAAGGAGCTAAAACAATAAGGTGATAATCTCCATGACCACCTCCCTTTGTAGCCTGGAAATAATCACCTTGTGAAGGTTGGATGGTACCAAGACCGGGACCACCTCTAACAACATTAACAATCAAACATGGTAACTGTGCAGAGGCAATGTAAGAAATTCCTTCCTGCATAAGGCTTATGCCAGGTGAAGATGATGAAGTCATTACTCTTGCACCGGCACCGGCAGCACCATAAACCATATTGATGGAAGCAACTTCGCTTTCTGCCTGAAGTACAACCGTTTTAATATCTTTTCTGTTTGGAACTTCGCGCATCAGATATTCAATCACTTCTGATTGCGGAGTGATGGGATAACCAAAATAAGCATCAATACCCGCACGAATGGCAGCTTCAGCAAGCGCTTCATTGCCTTTCATTAAGCGGGCTTCTTCTTTATTATTTTTATTAGTTTCCATTTAAAACCTTTTCTTTAATTAAACTTTAGCCTGAGTTTTTTTTACCGGCTTTGGTTCACGAAAAACTTCTATTGCAGCTTCGGGACAAACAAGGGCACAGTTTGTACAGCCTGTACAAACATTGCTTATCAGTTCCACAAAGCGGTAACCTTTATCGTTAAAATTTGCTGATAAAGCAAGTGCATCCTGCGGACAGGCAACTATGCAAAGCTCGCATCCTTTGCAAATTTTGGCGTCTACTTTTATTGTTCCTTTTATCATAAAAAACTCTATAGTTTTTGTTAGAATGTGTTATTAAGGGCAAAATCTCAATCTTAGTGCCATTGGGATTACGGGGTTAAATCAATTAAAAGCACTTTTTAAGGGTCTATTATCAGATTTAGGAAGGCTTAAAGAAAGGCTATTCCTATTTGTGAGAAGGTATTGTCATTTAGCAATTATTGAAGGAATTTAGTCAAAGCAGGGAAATGCCTATTCAAATGTCATTCCCACGTAAGTGGGAATCCATTCCTAAGTAGTTTAACTTAGATTCCCGCTTTCGCGGGAATGACAAGTGCAGTTAAACTTGTCTTAGCCAGTTATTATTGTGCTCTTTAAAACTTTCTTTAATCAAATGATTAAGTTCATCATCAAGCGGACCCTGCTCTACAATTTTTATGTTGGATTTTAGATGTTCAATGTTTGTTGTTCCAACAATTGCTGTATCAACTCCGTTTGTAAAAACTGTAAAACGAAGAAAAGTATCCAGCCAGTTTTTCTGTTCAGGTAAATTCATTGTTTTCCAGCGGTGCCAGTATTCTTCACAATAGTGTCCAACGGGTCTTTCGGAAAATCTCCACGGAGCATTTGCAATCGGGCGTTTTGCAATTACTCCCATTCCCTTTTCTTTTGCAATCTTGGTTGAGCCATCAAGGTCAATCTGATCGCAAATGTTTATTGATGTTTGAACACTGCCGAATGAATTTGATTCAACAGCAAACTGCAATTCTTCATTCTCCCCGGAATAAGCTGCAAATCTAACTTTACCCTGCTCAATTGTTTTATGCAGTCCTTCGATTACTTCTCCGCGCCGCAAAGTAATTAAATCACAGGAATGAAGATGAACAATATCTATGTAATCAGTTTTCATTAATCTTAAAGCGTTATCAACTCCGGCAAGAATTATATCATAACTCCAATCAGCATAGCCCTCAATACCGTATCCAACTTTTGTGGAAAGGATAAATTCATTTCTTCTGTGAGAAATGTACTTGCCGATTCTTTCTTCGCTTGCGTAATATCCGCGGGCAGTATCAATTAGATTAATTCCTAAATCCAGAACTGTGTTAAGAATTTTTTCGGAATCTCTTTCTGAAACTGCATAATCGCCAATCTCACCAGCACCAAAGCCAAGTGCTGAAACTTTTAATCCTGTATTTCCAAAATTTCTGTAGATCATAATTTTCTTCTGTAGCTCAGACTTCAGTCTGAGAATTAAGGTTTTTCCATAAACACAGACTAAAGTCTGTGCTACAATTAATCAGAGCTTGTTTGTTCTAATTCATCAATTATTTTTTCTGCATGCAAAACTTCTGAACAAGGGACCATCAGCTTAATTTCATTTATTAACTTTCCGTTTGGATCACCGCTTGCTCTGAACAAGGTGTAATCAACTCCGCCAAGCGAGAGCGGAGAGGTTTTTCTTTCATAAATAAACGGATGCAGATCATTTTGCTCTAAAGCAGATTTATAAAAATTAACCTGCTGTTCATCTGATGATCCAAAAACGCGAGCCATACCTTCATAAATTTCATAATCTGAATGCTCGTTGCACAAAAATATTCCATTAACACGCAGTCCGCATTTTTTACAATAAGCCTGGTGGCAGATTGCGCACACACCTTTTGCATCATCATCGGAATGATTGAAGCAGCTAACATCATCAATAAATATCGTTCCGCATTTTAAGCAGAACTCCGAATCAGCAGATATTTCTGTTCCGCAAAAATCACACATAAGTTTTGCTGGCATATTTTCTCCTGTTACTTGCTACTGGATACTAGATGCTGGATGCTGGATGCTGGATGCTGGGAAAATATTCTTATTTATTTTTATAAGGATCAAGTAACCAGAATCGAGTATCGCATGTATAAATTTAATTTCTATAGAAACAACTCACTCAACAGATAAGCCTCCCCGATTTTCTCTTACAATTCTTGAGTAAAGTGATAGGTTGGGATCAAACAAAAATTTCAGCCAAAGTTTTGTCCACGATTTATGATAAACAAGATTATCATAAAACTCAGGTGCAGTTGCTTTTACTTTTGGCAGATTGTTCCAGGGTACGGATGGGAAATCATGATGCTCATTATGATATCCCACATTGAGCACCACAATATTTAACGGACCGTAATAGCTGTAAGTTTCCTGAGGCGGTGCAATAAGAAAATGTTCCTGTATCCATCTTGCACCAAGAGGATGAAATCCAATTGAAAAGAAAAAAGAGAAAACCAGATATAAAAATGATGTCCATCCAAACAAAATTATTACAAGCAAATCGATTCCAAAAACAACAATCCAGTTAACAAGTGTCCAGGCATTCATAAATTGTATTTCTTTAAGTCGTGGCGTTCTAACTGCCTGAAAAACGGGAAAGAAAACTTCCCATAACGCCTTTCCAATAAAAGAATTGCCGATTAGTTTTGCTTCCCATTTGCTTGCGAGATCAGCATCAAGATAATAATCACCCTGGAATGAGTGGTGTTTTAAGTGGTAACTTCTGAATGAAACTGAACTGGGAAGAACATTCGGGATATCTGCAAGAATTCCTGAAACAAAATTCATCGCTCTATTCTTAAAGATAAGATTATGTGCTGCTTCATGAATAAGAACATAGCAAGCGTGATTTGCAAATGCCCCGATAAAAAATGCTGCAAGCAATGCAAGCCACCACGGCTGTGATGAAAGCAAATACGCAATTGTCAATTGCAATCCAACAACAAAAAGTATTACTAAAAAACTGTATGGATTTCTTCCGATGTGTTCTCGCACTTCAGGATGAGCCTTTAAAATTGCACGCGTTCTTTCTTTGTGCGGTTCGGGTGTGGTTGAATAATGAAATTCTTTTTTAGCGGAGGTCATTTGATTTGCCTTAAATTGTTTTTCTCTTCGACTGCACAAAATTACGATAAAATTACTTGAGATGTTATTGCAATCGGATGTCATCACGTGTTACAACTAAAAGCGTATTTTTATTTATCAAATGTATCATTAAACTGTCATTGCGATGGCAATTAGCCGAAGCAATCTCAACTTTTTTATTTTAGATTGCTTCATTCGAGGACTCATTCGCAATGACTTTCCTATACTACAAGTGCTTTGTAAAAGCTCTTAAATGATTTTCTGATCCGCGTTTTAGGTTTTCATAAACAGATATAATATCAGGATTATCAGTCTGTGCAATTCTTTCATCAAGATCTTTTAAATCCATCTCTTCAATTTCTTTACCAACAAGCATTGCATCTTTAAATGATGTTTGTCCTTTTGAAACAAAGTCATCATAAAGTTTTTTGAACTCTGGATTTGTAAACGCACCTACTTCATTATCGTTTACCGGATCAGCAATTTCATATTTATCCAGCAAAGCTTTAACTGCATCCATATGCCGCTGTTCACTTACCGGAATGTTAACAAACATTTTCTGTTTGTAAGTTTTTCCTAATGTTAAATAAACATCACGGGCAAGTTTTTCTTCCAGTCTCATATAAATCAAACCATCTCTTTCAATTGATGAAAGATCATATTTAATTGTACCAATTGACTGTACGCAATTGCCTTTTCCGCCCTTGCAGCTTTCTTTTGATTTGTTTTTATTGCAATGTTGCTGGGCAGCTAAGGAAAATGACACTATAAATATTAAACTTAATATGATTTTAATTTTCATTTGTTATTTTTCTATTTTTTTAAAAAATCAATAAACTATCCTTATTAATAGTAACTATGTAATGTCACCCTTTCACTCCGCTCAGGGTGACGTAAATAATTAAAAAGCAGTTATAAATCCAACCCCTAGAGTTGCAAATTCTCTTTTAAAATCATACTTCGTTTCCAATACCAATCTTAAATTTCTTTTAAACACATAGCCAATATGACCGGAAAGTGTTTTGTAATTTAAATCTGACTGATCAGATTCAATCCAAATAAATAAACCAACAGCGTACCATTTGCTGTCATCACCATTGGGAAGATAAATCAGTTCTGCGAAAGCTCCGCGAGTTGCGATATTTTCAATATGTCCAACGTCGGCACTACTATAAAAAAGAGGATCATTATCATTTCGTTCTACATATTGAATATTTAATTCAACAGGATCTAAAGATATTGTTGCATCACCACCAATCATCCATAATTTATTATCGAAAGAAAAGATATCATTATTGTCTGCGGTGTACCCTCTGGCTTCTCTTCCGTAATAGCCCATTGCACCAATCCTTAAATGCTTGCCAATATCCTGCGATATTCGTCCCATAAAGTTCTTGTACTTATCATCATCAAAGTTTCCTGTTGCAAAACCTTCTCCAATCCCGCTTCCATTTACTATCTGAAGCGAGATATCCGTACCGCTTTCAAATCCATAACTTAGCATAATGCCTCTGTCGTATGTAAGATCAACATTTGATGCACCGGGTCTTACTTTGTAAATGTAATAATCATCCCTTGTTAATCTCAGTTCGCGCTTAAATAATGGATCGCATAATTGAAATTGTCCGATCGTAACATCAAGCTCACTCCCGAATAAGTTGTTGAACATTATCCAGGCATCTTCAATTTTACCGCGTTCTCCGTTCTCAAGAATATAGTAAACATAGTAAGCAACATCTTTAGTGATTGCCCCTCCGGTTAATAGTTTAAATAAAAGCGGAGTGCTGAAATCTGATTGCTCACTTTTGTTGTGATTGTAAGTTACGTGTCCTTCAAGCCTGAGCGCTAATGGAAGATCACGAATTAAAGATAGTTCAGGGTCACCCGTATCAACAAAATATCTTGGGGCATCCTGATCCTTAAGAACAAACCCGTTTCCGGCAAACTCATCTCCATAAGCTTTCAGTTTTGGAAATGGTGAGTGACATGTTTTACAACTCATATTATATTTTCTTGCAAAAGCAGGTATTGCAAAGATATCACTCGCAAGAAAAGTGATGACGACTAGAGCTAGAATCGCAATTGTAAATGTGTTTTTCATTTTAGTCCTCTATTTTTAAGACGTCATTGCGAGGAGTGCACGACGAAGTAATCTATTTTATTATTAGATTGCTTCTCCCCGATAAATCGGGGATCGCAATGACAATCAGTTAATTATGGTAATACAGTTACATAAGTTGAGTGCTCATTTACTTTTATGATTTCAGATTCTTCTTCCGGAACGCCAAGAAAATCTGCAACAGGTTTAACTAACTTTTGATAGTTTAGTACCGCCGTTACTTTTAGCTCACCTGGGGCGATATTATCAGGAAGATTAAAAGTAAAATATTCAAGTTTCGTTTCACGTGGTCCAAGTCTGTAATCAACACCAAGAGATTTTGTATTCCACTGTTGTATTGTCATTCTTCCCTGCGGATCAAAATATGCCATTCTAAAAATTCTATCACCGATTGGAATTCCATCTCTTTGTACACCTTTAAAGTTTGCATCACCTAAAGCAATTCCCATATCCTGATAAGCTAAAGCATCCGCACCAATTGTGTATTCCTCGCCTTCAAATCCTTTTTTGTTTACAGGAAGATGATATACATTACCTTTTGCATCAACCGCTTCAACGTGCATCCAGACAATTCTATCTTCAACAGAGCCGGTTGGAAATTTGTGTCCTGTTTTCTGATTGAATAAAGCAACTGTGAACTTGACTGTTTCACCGGGTTCAACTTCTCTTATATCAGGATGAATTCTTAATTCAATTGTTCCTTTAACTTTTCCAGGATCATGTGCACCATGAAATAAATGCTGCCATGCATCCGGATATTTATTTCCCATCGCTGCGGTATAACCTTCTGCCTGTGTCATATGGCAGTTTTGGCATTGCACTCCTTCTTTAGAGTAAGGCCCTTCTTTCCATTCAAGATGAGTTGATTTAACCCAGATGCCATAAGGATCTTTTTCATTGTGGCACGTTCCGCAGAAATCTGCGGACTTTAAAAAATCTGATTTAATAATTTTATGCTCAGGAGAGTTACCTGTACCGCGTGGACCATATTTTGTTTTTCCATCGCCGGGATTTGAAATGAAGTTGAAATTAAACGGCGTATCACCCGCAAATCCATATGCAGTATGACAAACATCGCAGGATACTGATTCATTTGCACGTGAATTCATTTCCGGTTTTGGAGGTGGAACATCTCCAACTAAAAAAGAAATTGGAGCGTGGCAGCCATTACATCCTGCTTTTACTTCTGCAACTACAGGATCTTTTTCTGCATGCGGCACTGCGAGTTTAAAGTATTCTATCTCATCCCAATGATGGGTGTATGCTTGCGACATCATTGCCTGTTTCCATTGCTGATAAAAATCAGAATGGCAGGATGAGCCGCAGAATTGCGGTGTTTTGTATTCTTCATACTTTCTTGAGCCAAGTGCATCTGCACCTGCTTTTGTTTGAGAATAGCTCAATTGTATGAATGAACTTAATAAGAAAACGAAAAGAAAAATTACTTTGGCTTTCATAGACGACCCCTGAAATAATTAATATAGAATTTTTGATTTAATGCATTGATTGTAAAAATATACTTTTCCGAAAGCATCAGTTTGTTACAAACTGAAAATAATTGAAGAGTGTTAATGCGAGTAAAAAATAGCCTGGTATACATTTTAATCCCCTTACATAAGAAACATAAAAAAAATAATGATTAAAATCATTAATAAGTTATTAGTAGAATCAGATATGATGAAATTAAATTAATAAAAAGACGGCACTGTAATTTGTACCGTCTTTTTACTCATTTTACTTTACGATTATCTTCTTCCGCCTCTTTTGGTTTGAGTCTGAGATCCAATTCCGGTTCCTGTGCAATCACCAGTTCCATTTCCTGTTCCGTAACCAGATCCATCTTTAGGACCAACGCCTGTACCTGTTCCATCACCGGGACCATATTTATTTCTGCCGGTTCGATTTTGATTCAGTTTGCCTTTCATATTTTTCTGACCGGTTCCATCTTTTGGTGCAACATAATCTTCATCTTTTCCGTTTGGGATTCCGTCACCATCTGCATCAAAAGCGTTATCATTCAATCCATCACCGTTCAAATCGATAAAACCTTTTCCTGATTTTCTGACTTTTGAACCAGTGTAATCTTCATCTTTTCCATTTGGTATTCCATCTCCATCTGCATCCGGAGCGTTATCATTAATTCCATCGCCATTCAGATCAGAAAAACCTTTTATCTTTTCCTGATTTTGAAGTTTTGGTTGAAGCTTTGTTTTAAGCTCTGTCTTAACCTGATTTTTAACCTGGTTTTTCTCTTGCTTTGGATCTGTCTGTGCAAGGATTGTAGAAGAGAATAATACGGCCATAAGCACTACTGCTGAAATAATGCTTATAAGATTTTGTTTTTTCATTTTAGTACTCCTTTTATTTATTGTGTTTGTTGTTTGTTATCTGTTGGGTGATGTTATCCAAAGTGTGTGCCGCATTTTTTTGTTTTATTTTTCATTCATATGCAATGATTTTAAATAGTCTCGACTATCTTGACGAATTGCTGCGACTACATAGACGAAATGATAAGTTTTAAATTTTGAATTGCTTCTTTTCATATAAAAATTAAAAAAGTAATTTGCAGTATGAGATTGAAGTTTAAACTTTCAACCAAAGCAGTGTTATCTATAACAGCACTAATTGCCGCTGTTATGTTGATCTCTTCTTATATAGAACTTAATCAGAGCAAAAAAGAAATTTTTCAGCTTCTCTATGAACATTCATCTACTCTTCTTGAATCAGTAATTCAAAGCAGCAAAAACACGCTTAACTCAAGTTTTGAAATAGAAGATCTTATCGCAGAAAGATTGCTTGATAATGCACGTATGATTAAAAGACTTGATGCTGTAAAATCTATTTCAAAAGATGAGCTGATCAGAATTGCCAATGAGAATAATCTTTATAGAATCAATCTTTTTAATCCCAAAGGTGAACGGGTTTTATCAAACAGAGTTCCCGAACCAGGGCATATACACGGCGAAGAAAATATTAATCGTTATGATGAACTTGAAGAAATATTAACCGGGCAAACTGATGAATTGATAATCGGTTTAAAGCCTGCTGAATTTGTTGATGAAGAAAGATTTGCTGTTGCTGTTTCCAGATCCAACAACAAAGGAGCAATTGTTGTTAATATAAATGCAGAAAAATTTTTAGAGTTTAGGAAAAAAATTGGTATTGGTGTAATCCTTCAACAAATGTCTGACCATCACGGTATAGAATATATAATGTTGCAGGACTCAATCGGGATTCTTGCAGCCAGCGAAACTATTGATTCAGTGGAATCAATAAGTGAGTCCTTGTTTCTTCAAAAAGCATTATTAAATGACTCTGTTTATGCAAGAGTTACTGGTATTTCAGAACGTGAAGTTTACGAGGTAACAAAAAGATTTTTATTTGAGAATGATGTAATTGGTTTATACAGACTTGGCGTTTCTTTAGAAGATATCAGAAATGTTGAAGCAAGAATGCTGCGAAGGTTAATAATAATTTCTCTGATTCTGGCAGCAATCTCGATTATAGTTTTAAGCATAATATTCACAACACAAAATCTTAAAGCAATTTCCTCAGAGTATGACAAGTTTAAAACTCTTACTTCTTCGGTACTGGAAAATATGAGCGAGGCAGTACTCGTGCTTGATAAAAACGGAGTGGTAAGCCTTTTTAATAAATCAGCAGAAAAGTTATTTAATATTAATTCTGAAAAACTTATCGGAAATAATTATGAAATAATCAGTGAAGGAGTTTTAAAGTTCATTAATTTTAACAATGACCAGATTGATGAAAAAACTTTTGAAAAAGAACTAACATTAAACGGAGAAGCGAAGCATTTGTTGTTTAGCATTTCTCCGCTGGTTGATTATGAATCGCAAGGAATTAAATACACTTTGGTAATAAAAGACTTGACTGATGTTAAAAGACTTGAAGAAGAGTCGAAAAGGAACGAAAAACTCTCAGCTATGGGTGAGCTTGCTTCAGGTGTAGCACACGAGATAAGAAATCCAATGAATGCTATCGGAATGATTGCGCAAAGATTAAATAAAGAATTTACGCCAGCATCAAATCAGGAAGAGTATGCAGAGATAACAAAACTTCTAAAGACTGAGGTAGATAGAATAAATAAAATCATCACGCAGTTTTTAAATTATGCAAAACCAATCGAAATCAATCGCCGGAAAGTAGAGACAAAATATTTCTTCGAAGAGATTTATCGCTTGCTCGAAGGACAGGCAAAACAAAAAGGTATTAAGTTTATTTTACAAGGCGAAGATAATTTTAATATTCACATTGATCCTGATCTGATCAAACAATCTTTGTTAAACATCGTTCAGAATGCATTTGATGCTATTATTAAAAATGGAGAAGTGATTCTTAAATATCAAAAAAATAAAAATGATTTGATTATTCTTGTAACTGATAATGGAATTGGTATATCCACGGATCAGCAGAAGAAAATATTTGATCTCTATTATACAACGAAGAAAGATGGAAACGGATTGGGATTAAGTATATCACAAAAGATAATTACTCAGCACAACGGATCAATTGCAGTAACAAGTAAACCAAATCAAGGAACTTCATTTAAAATAATTTTACCAATGCTATGAAAGAATATTCTATTTTAATAGTTGATGACGAAGATACCCAACGAAGTATTCTTAAGGGTTATCTTGAGAAAAAAGGTTACCGCATCTACACTGCATCTTCAGGAAACGAAGGGATAGAAGTGGCAAGAAAAAATCTTATTGATATTATCCTTTCTGACTTTAAAATGCCGGATAAAACCGGGCTTGAAGTTCTTGAAGAAGTAAAGAAGATAAATCCTGAAATAAGTTTTGTTATAATAACTGCTTATGGAACGGTTGAAAATGCCGTAAAAGCTATGAGACTTGGGGCATTTGATTACATATCAAAACCTGTAGATCTTGATGAGCTGGAATTGCTAATTGAAAGAATAATAGAAAACAAAAACTTAAAATCAGAAATACAGATATTAAAAAATCAGCTTCAGGAAAAGTTTAAAATAGATTCTTTCATTTCTCAATCACCAAAAATGGAAGAAGTTCTCAGCATTGCCTCACGCGCCGCGGATAGCAAAGCTACTGTGCTGATAACCGGTGAAAGCGGGACAGGGAAAGAAGTACTTGCAAAATCGATTCATTATGCCAGCAGCAGAAAAAATAATTCCTTTATAGCGGTAAACATTCCTGCTCTTCCCGAGACTTTATTGGAAAGCGAATTATTCGGACATGAAAGGGGTGCATTTACCGGTGCTGAGAAAAGTAAAAAAGGAAGATTTGAACTTGCAGATGGTGGTACAATTTTTTTGGATGAAATCGGAGATATACCTCTGAATCTTCAGGTTAAATTACTAAGAGTTTTACAAGAGCATAAAATTGAAAGATTGGGTTCCACTGAAAGTCTGGATGTTGATGTTAGAATAATTGCCGCAACTCATCAGAATCTTGAACAAAAAATTAAAGACGGCAGTTTCAGAGAGGATCTTTATTACAGATTGAATATTGTTTCTCTTCACATTCCACCTCTTAGAGAAAGAAGGGAAGATATTCTGCCGCTTATCGAACATTTTGTAAAAAAATATTGTGAAGAAAATCAAAAGAAAGATTTAACTCTTTCTAAAGAAGCAATTGATTTATTGATAAAATATAATTTTCCCGGGAATGTGCGTGAGCTTGAAAATATTATTGAACGTGCAGTTGTTCTTTCCCGTGGTAATGTAATTACAGTTAATGATTTGCCGAATGTTGTCAAAGGTTTTAAAGCTGAAAAGGAAATTCCTGCTGATGAAAACTTAACGCTTACTCAACAAGTTGAGGAACTGGAAAAGAAATTAATTTATGATGCACTGAGCAAAGCAAATGGTAACCAATCGCAAGCCGGTAGAATGCTTGGTTTAACCGAGCGAAATCTTCGTTATAAGATGCAGAAATATGGAATTAAAAAATTTGGTTGATATCAATTAGTCATTGCGAGTGTGTCTTCTGCCATAGGCATCACTTTGGAAAAGTGAAGCAATCAAAACAAATTAAGATTGTTAAATAACAACAGATTGCTTCAGCCCTCCGGGATTTGCAATGACAGCTTTATGATTTAAAAATCGTAGCCAAGGGAGAAAGAAATTATTTGATTTGAATATTTGTAGTAATAATCGTTTGATGAATTATTAAAATAATTCCACGTTGCTGATAAAGACAGACCATTTAATAAAGTTGAGATATCGAAAGTTAATCCCACACCCAATCCAAAGGAGTTATCCTTTCTCATAACATCCAACTCCATCCCCGAAATATCAACAGCAGGCAAAGCGGAATAATTTCTTATCAGATATTTTCCTTCCAGCACAAGTTCTACATCTTCACTAAAGAAATGTTTAATGCCGCCGCCTAATTCAATTCCGTCAAAAGAATATATATCATTGAATATTTCCTCTTCATAGTAAATAAGTGAGTCGCTGATAATATATCTGCTTCCATCAGAAAAATTTTTTCTGTAAGTAACGGATAAATTTACCCCTGTTAAATCACTCAGCGATTGTCCCATATTCAATCTCAGTTTTAACTGGGAGGCTTCATTCAAATAATTTTGGTAATCATATACTTCATCATATTTTTTTATAAGATATTCTGCATTTAACGTGAGAGATGTTCTGGATTCAAAACTTGAAATCCAGTTGATAAAAAACTTATGCTCATTATGTGAAAACAGAGTAAAGTTTTTATAATTGTTTTTATTAAAAATGTATCCCGGCAAAATAAAATCGGTTTCACTAACAGAGTGACGATAATTTATATAAGCAGATAACTGATTAAAATCAAAAATATCAAATTCATCCTGATTGTTCCTGAAAGAATAATTTATTCCTGCATTCAATGGATTGTCATCTTCAGAAAATAAATGAGTCTCCACAATTCCAATCCTGTGTGTGTTAAATGATTTTGCCGTAGTGGTTCTGAACATACTTACATTACCCTCATAATATAGCTGCACATTGTTAAAATCAGATTCATTATTGAATGCTGTTCCGAATGAAAGGATGTTTATAAAGTCTGAAACATTATTGCTGGTGTTAAAAATATTATCATCAAAGACACCTTGATAGTAGCTGTAAAAATTAAATTGTGCTTTTGATGAGTTAAGAAGAAGTATAACTAAGAAAATTGAAGTTTTAATTAATCTTTGCATAAAAAAGTCCGGGAAATTATCTGCCACCGCCATTCATATTTCCCGAACCGCCATTATGACCGCTTCCGGTTCCGCCGGGTCCGCCAGGTCCTTTTTGACCGGAGCCCAGACGTTTTCTCAGCTTATTAAAACTCATGCCGCTTTGTCTGGAATCACAAATACCATCACCATCTTTATCTATAAATACATCCTTCCTTTTTCGCTCATTGTTTACCTGTGCTTTAGGATTGTCTTTGGGTCCAACCTGATCCTGGATTTGCTTCATTTCCTGGTTTTGAAATTTGCTCTGCTCACGCACCTGATTCTCTTTCCTTATTTGTGATGAATCAGTTATTGTTTGGCTAAATGCCAAACCTGCAGAAATAACTATGAGTGTAATTAATGTTTTCATATAAACCTCTGTATACAATTAACAATATAAGTGCCACCAGAAATATTTTAATACTGATGAAAAAATAAATCTTAATTTTTAATTATTCGACAAAAGTTGTTCGACACGACTAAAAAGTCGAATTTATTAAATGAATTAAAGCACTTTACTTACTTATTTATTAGTTTTGTCATGTAATTCATCCACATTTTAAGGGGACAAAAATGAAAACCATATTGTTAATTCTCATAGGTCAGAGAAAACAAGCTGCTGTTCAGGTTCAGAAAATTTTAACCGGCTGGGGATGCATGATCAAAACAAGATTAGGCATTCACGATGGAGTGATGGAAAATTGCAGTGATCAGGGATTACTTATTCTTGAACTTGCAGGTGAAAGGGATAAAATGACAGAGCTGGCAAGAAAAGTATCCTTGATTAAAGGAGTATCATCAAAACTGATCGATCTGAAAATACCTAAAGAAAAGAAACAATCGAAGGCAACTGCAAAAAAGTAACGTTGATTAATCGAACAGGCTATAATAAAATTAGTTATATAAATTCTTTTACGATTAAGGATGCTGAATCGGGTTCAGTATAACTATATACAAAACTGCTAAAACTACTTTTTCACAAAAGGCAAAGTAATTTTAACGCAGGTGCCCGGATATTTGTTTGTAGAAAGATGTGATGGACTTTGGATTTCAATATTTCCATTATGTCTTTCTACAACCTGTTTAACAACCGAGAGGCCCAAACCGGATCCTTCAATTCCCATTTT
This sequence comes from uncultured Ignavibacteriaceae bacterium, assembly GCA_964499095.1. GTDB lineage: Bacteria > Bacteroidota > Ignavibacteria > Ignavibacteriales > Ignavibacteriaceae > IGN3. Next base: position 24,124 of record CAZCJF010000027.1, on the reverse strand, counting down.
TTTTACGTTACTGGCTCTGTAAAAGTCGTTATAAATTTTTTCAATCTCAGATTTCGGAATTCCTATTCCGTTATCACAAACCTTTAGGATTAAATTATCGCTGTCTTCATCAATAGTAATCTCAACCACTCCATCCATATTATTATATTTAATTGCGTTACTAATAATATTAGAAACAGCAATCTGAATGAGTATGGGATCACCTTCGATTTTATGTTTATCTTTCCTTTTATTAACAAGATTTAGTTTAACACCTTTAGCATCAGCATTTACTTTTGCTGATTTAATTGCTCTGGCAAGAATCGGGGCAATATCAATTTCCTCTCTTACAATAGAATCTTCTAATTTTAATTTTGAAATTTTTAGTACGTTATTAATCAGGTCAATTGCTTCTTCTGATCGTCTTCTTGCCCTGATAAGTTTTTCTTCAACAACTTCATCAAGAGGTCCTAGAAATTTTTGCAAAACTAAATCCAGATATGAATGAACTGCACTTAGGGGAGTTTTTATTTCATGTACAATTCCAGAAATATACTTCTGTTTTTCTTTTTCAGCAGAATTTATTTTTTCCAGTGATTCTACTAATTGCTGCTCTCTTTTATAAAGTTGATTTGCCATTCTGTTTGCAATAAGCACAATAATAAAAACAAGAAATGCCAAACTGACATTAATTGCAAGCACATAATTAAAATTTTGATGCAGTAAAAATGGCAGGTAACCTTCAATATGATGATGAGGAATAACAGAATAATATTCTCCAACAGTTATTGCCCAAAAGACAAGTACAACTACAATTGCAAAGGCATAAATAACAAAACCCGGTAAAATCAAACTGCCCACAATCATATGAATCACAAAAAATAAAAGTATCGGAGATTCGGAGCTTCCCGTAAAGTAAACCACTAACATTAATGCAGCTAAGTCAAACACCATTTGAAGTATTGAAAGATGCAATGGATTAAATTCATTCTCATCGTGCTTGACGAATCTTCTGATGTAGTGGAAAATAATATTGTAGATCAGTATAGATAAAGTGATTAAAAGTAATGCGGTCTGTTGTGTATCAGATAAGTTGATTCCAAGAAAATATTTGGGGAACAGAATGAGAGTACACAGCATTATTACCGCACCATATCGCAGTTTTATAAACCAAAGATTTCTTCTGCGAATGGTTAACCAGAATTCTTCATAATGCTTAGCCCAGGCCGGGATAAGATTTAACATTAAACTCTCTTATGATTCTGTGTAAAAATAAAAAAGGCAGATGCTAATTACGAACATCTGCCTGAAGTAACATCTTATTTACGCAATATATTTACCTCTCTTAACGTAGTGCGTATGGAGAAGTTTATGAGATAAGTGTCCACAAGGTCCATCTGTTAAAAATTCATCATAAATTTCTATGACGTGTCTGTTCTCATGAGATTTTCTAACCGGTAATGATTTATCTTCATCGTAAATTGCTTTTGCTCTAAGCTTTCTTATCTCTTCAGTAGTTGGTATTGGCTGACCGCCGCCACCGATGCAACCACCGGGGCAAGCCATAAATTCGATGAAATGACATTCGCTGAATTTACCCCCGGCTTTGATATCATCCATTATCTTCTTTGCATTTGCCGTTCCATGAGCAACAGCAACCTTCAATGTTGCACCTTTTAACCAATTCCAGTCCGGTACAAGATGTTTGATAAGGTCAGGAACCTTCCCTACTTCTTTAATAGGAAGCTCTGCATATTTAATTCCTTCAAATCCTCGTAGAGGAATAATATCTGCATTTGCAAAAATATTTTCTACTCTTGTCCCGGTAACAAATTCAACAACTGTTCTTAAAGCAGCTTCCATTACACCGCCGGTTGCACCAAAAATTAATCCTGCACCGGAAGCTTCACCAAACGGATCATCAAAATTCGATCTTGGCATTTCAGGCAAGTAGATTCCTGCTTCTTTAATCATTTGTGCAAGTTCACGTGTTGTTAAACCATAATCTACATCTTTAAAACCAGAGTCAATCATTTCAGGCCGGTTACACTCAAACTTTTTAGCAGAACAAGGCATTACAGCAACAGATACTATGTCTTTAGGATCGATGCCTTTTTTCTTTGCATAATAAGTTTTGATTAAAGCACCAAACATTTGCTGTGGAGATTTAGCACTACTAAGATTATCAATATACTCCGGATAAAAATGTTCCAGATATTTAACCCAGCCAGGTGAGCAGGATGTAAACTGAGGTAAGGCAACTTGTTCTTTTTTAACAAGAGCTTTATATAATCTTAAAATTAATTCAGTACCTTCTTCAAAAATTGTAAGGTCTGCTGTAAAGTTTGTATCGAATACAACATCAAATCCAATTCTACGCAAAGCTGTATTCATTTCTCCGGTAAGTGATGTACCCGGTTCCATACCAAACTCTTCACAGATAGCTGCTCTTGGCGATGGTGCGGTTTGAATAACAACGTGTTTTTTCGGATCATCAATTGCTGCCCAGATTTCATCACGTGGATCGTTTGCTCTTAATGCACCGGTGGGACATCTGTTGATACACTGACCGCAGTTTATACAAATAACTTCTGCCAAAGGTTTATCCAGGAATGTTCCGATATGAGTGTTATGCCCTCTTTCAATAGCTTCCAGCACACCAACTTCCTGAAGATCGATACAAGTTCTTACACATCGCTTACAAAGGATACATTTATCCATATCTCTTACTACAGAGTAAGATGAATTATCAACTTCATATCTTGGAGTTTCAATATGTCCAAAGTTATAATGATCAACTCCATATTCTTTAGCAAGTGATTGAAGTTCGCAATTGTTATTTCTGAAACAGGAATAACACTCGCCGTAATGTTCACTTAATAACAGATCTATAATATGCTTTCTTGCTCTTCTAACTTTATCCGAAGTTGTTTTAACTTTGATCGGAGCTGTTATTGGAAAAGCGCACGATGCCTGTAATGTTCTCATACCTTCTACTTCAACAACACAAATACGGCAAACGCCTGCAACACAAAGATCCTGGTGATGACAAAGTGATGGTATGTGAATCTGATTCTGACGACATGCTTCAAGAATTGTTGTGCCAAACGGAACGGTTACTTTCTTCTCGTTTAATTCAATGGTAACAGAACCGCCAAGGTACTCCGGATGTTCCGGTTTTGGTATCACATGGGCTTTTTGACTAACGGGTGCGCGTTGAATTTTTTTATTTTCCATTTTTGCCTCCGTTAGTGCTGTTAAAGATTTCATCTTTAAAGTTTTCAAGTATAGAAATAAATGAGTTCGGACTTGATTGTCCCAATCCACATTTAGAAGCGAGCTGCATTGTTCTACTTAAATCTTTTAGTTTATTAATATGTGCAAAGGTGTATGTTCCGTTTTCAATCATCTTAACACCTTCCAGAAGTTTTGTATTACCAATTCTGCAAGGAGTGCATTGCCCGCAGGATTCATCAACAAAAAACTCCATAAAGTTTTTTAATACGTGAAGCATATCTCTGCTCTCATTAAATATCATAACAGAGCCACCGGTAGCAACATCTTCATATGCAAGGGTTCTATCAAATTGTGATTTAGGAATACAGACACCCGAAGCACCTCCTATTTGAACAGCTTTAGTATTTTTAGCTCCAACAATATCAAGCAGTTCAGAAACTTTTGTTCCCCATGGTAATTCATATACTCCCGGCTTCTCACAATCGCCAGATACAGAAAACAGTTTTGAGCCGCTTGATTTATCTGTACCAAATTTACTGAACCACGCACCTCCTTTAAGCACTATATGAGAAACTGCGCAAAGAGTTTCAACATTATTTACGGAAGTTGGTCTTCCAAGATATCCGGTTGAAATAGGATAAGGAGGACGATTTCTTGGTTCACCGCGATGTCCTTCAAGAGATTCAATCAGTGCGGTTTCTTCACCACACACATAAGCCCCAGAGCCTAAAAAGATATATATATCAAAATTGAATCCTTTTTTGCCAAGAATATCTTTTCCAAGCAGATTAACTTTTCTCATCTGTTCAAGATAATCCTGAAGTGATTTTAATAAATATTCATATTCGCCGCGGAGATATAAAATTCCATGCTCAGCACCAATTGTATATCCTCCAACGACCATACCATCAAAGACAAGTTCAGGATATTCAATTAATAAAACTCTGTCTTTAAATGTACCGGGTTCACCTTCATCAGCATTACAAACCAAAAACTTTTCATCAGCTTTTGCAGCAGCAGTTAACATCCATTTTGTTGATGTTGGAAAACCTGCTCCTCCGCGTCCTTTAAGTTTTGATTCTTTTAATTCAAACAGTACATCTTCACGAGACATTGTAATAACTTTTTTGATTGCATCTCCTCGTTTATACTCCGAAAAGATTACCGGTCCGTTTCTTTTTTGTTTTGTTAATTCCATATTCACCTCTACTTCACTTTACTTAAAAGTTCAACAGCTTTTTCGGGTGTAAGTTTTGTATACACCTGATCGTTTATTGCCATTGCAGGACCCATATCGCATAATCCTAAACAGTTAGCATACTCAACTGTAAACTTGTTATCTTTTGTTGTTTCACCAATCTTTATACCCAGTTCTCTTTCAATTGCCTGAACAATAGCAGATTTGCCCTGCATATCACAGGAGATAGTCTGGCATATTCTTACAAGATTTCTACCTTTGGGATTTGAATTAAGAAAAGCGAAAAAAGATATAACACTGTAAACTTCTACAGGATGAATATTTAGTAAGCGTGCAACTTCCTGTTGTGCAAATTCAGAAATATGTCTGTGCCTGTTCTGAATTTCATGAAGAATCATCAGTAAAGCAGAGCGGTCATTTCCATATTGATTAACATAGCCCTCTATTTCTTCGGAGAGAGCATTTTTTTCTACTACTAACATTCTCTACTCCTTTAAATGTATGGCTAATAATTTTTCTACTTTTTCAATTAACGTTTCAGGTGAAATTGGTTTTTCAACAAATTCATCAACCGGAACCAACTCTCCCGCCCCATATTCCATACCTAATGTTTTTGAAACTGATGTGTACATAATAATTGGTGTATCAATGTTCATCCTGCGGAATTTTTGTGCAAGGAAAAAGCCATCGTCCGGCTCATTCATCATTACATCAAGTATTATTAGATCCGGATGATGTTCCATAACTATTTTGTAGCCATCATCAGGATTTGTGGCTGTTACAACATCGTATCCTTTGGATGTTAATACCAGACTGCTAGCATCAACAATATCAGGATCATCGTCTATGATTGCAATTTTGGCCATGGTTTATCCCCTATAGATAAATTGATAAATGATATTTTCTAGAAATTTTTTAGAAACACCAAACTTCATGTTAAATGCCATGTTTTACTAAACTAAATATTTACTTTAGTTTAATTAGTGTGAGTGTTAAGTATTTTTCTGCTTTATTTTTCTTGATAATAAGAAGTTTTTCTTCTCAAATAAGATATGCTATTTGTTATCTTTTGCTATTTGCTAAATGATAATAAATATTAACAATTAGCTTGTAAAAGCAATAATTTAGTTAGTTGATGCGGGGATATACACTTTGAATTTTGTTCCTTCGCCATAAACAGATTCAACTTCTATTTTTCCGGAGTATGAATCAACAATTCTTTTGACGATAGAAAGTCCCAGACCTGTTCCACTTATATTTTTTGTCTTTTCATTTTTAGCACGGAAGAATTCTGTAAAGAGTTTTTGTTTCTCCTCAGGCTTCAAACCGATTCCGTTGTCTTTAATTTCTGTAACTAAATAGTTTTCTGACTGATAAAGGTTAATATTTATTAATCCCTGATCACGGTTATACTTTATTGCGTTGCTGATAAGATTAGTGAACAAACGTGAAATTTCATCAGCATCTGCATTGATACAATGTGCAGAATTGTCTTTATCAAATACAACCTCAATACCCTTTTTATTAATATCAATTTGAAAGAGTTCAAGGATAGAAGAAATGATTTCGTGCAAACAAACTTTTTTAATTTCACGATGCACTGTTTTTAATTCCATTCTTGAAATATCGAGAAGATCGTTTACCATTTTAAGCAATCCATCCAGCCTGACCATTGCTCTGATCTCATAATCTTTTCTCTGTTCAGGAGTAAGTTTTATCGAATCGTCATTAAACAGTTTTAAAAATCCATACACAGCAGCAATTGGTGCTTTAAGCTCGTGCGACACCATAGAAACAAATTGTGATTTGACAAACTCAATTTTTTTAAGCTCGGTTATGTCTTTAAACACAAACACAACTCCTGCTATATTTTCACCCGGATGACGGACAGCGGAAGCGGTAACTTCAATAAAAAATTCTCTGTTTGGTTTTAACTCTAATTGAACAGTATAGGATTTATGCTCAGTTGACGTATCATTAACAATCTTATTAAAAAGATCAAGAATTTCCTGATGAAGTTTTTCAAGGATATATTCTTCCACTGCAATTCCCGGTAATTCCATAAATCTTAATGCAGCAGGATTGTAAAGTACAGCAAGTCCTTCTTTGTTAACCACAAGAACACCTTCTGTAATAGCATTTACAATTGTGTTCATTCTGGTTTTTTCAAACGCAACTTCAAGCAAACGTTCTTCACGTTCCTTACGCCATTTTTCTGCTTCTATATTTACTAATCTTCTTTGGTATCCCTCCTTAAGATTTGATAAAAGCTCTTCGGGAGTAAATGGTTTTGGTATGTAACTGTGAGCACCAAGTCGGGTTGCTTCTACTGCGGTTTCATAGCTTGCATAAGCAGTGGCAATAAAACAGACTGTGTTGGGAAATTTTTCTCTGATTTTTTGAAGGACTTCAAGTCCATCAACATCAGGCATTTTAAGATCGATTACTGCAAGATCAAATTCATTTTCGGTTCCCAGCTTAATTCCATCAGTCCCGTTCTCTGCAGTTGTAACTTCGTAACCTTCTCCGGCAAGCAGTCTTTGCGCACCGATGCGAAGACCCTTTTCATCGTCAACAATCAGAACTTTTGGTTTGTATGTGTTCATTATTCTTTACGGTAGAATTAAACTCACCCTAAATCCCTCTTTTGCTAAGAGAGAGACTTTTAAAATGATTTTCCCTTCTCTTTTTAAAAGAAGGGGTTGGGGATGAGTTTTTAATATTTTATTTGCTAAAATTTATTGCCAAACTGATTGCTTCTTCCCGATTTCATCGGGACTCGCAATGACAATACAGTTATTTCTTTAATTCAAAAAATGCTTCCAGCTTCTGAACAAACTCTTCAATGATTACAGGTTTATTGATAAGTGCATCAGCCTTTATCCATTCTTTTTCTTCTTTTGTTTCAGCACCGAATTTAAATCCTGTATCATACGTTGCTGATGTTAAAATAAAAACGGGAATGTTCTTTCCGTGCTCATCATTTTTTATCCTGTAACAGAGAATAAAACCCGAATCGTGTTCTTCCATAATCAAATCCACAACGCAGGCATCTGGTTTTGTTTTTTTGAATACCTCAAATCCCTCTTTACCGCTGCTTGCAGTAATTACTTCGTAACCTTTAGATTCAATAAGTAATTTATTTTGTTCAAGAAGATCTAAATCGTCATCTACTAAAAGAATTTTCTTTTTATAATCCATAAGTATTTCCGTTATTAGGTTTCAATGTGTTTGCTGTTTTGATTTTTGGGCAAAGTAATTTTAAATGTTGTTCCCTTACCCTCTTCTGATGAAAATGTAATATTACCTTTATGCATCTTTATGATGCCGTAGGAAATTGCCAGGCCAAGCCCTGTGCCTTTGCCAATATTTTTTGTTGTAAAGAAAGGAGTAAATATTTTTTTCTGATTTTCTTTATCTATTCCATTTCCCGTATCAGAAAACTCAATAATAAAATTATTCTGATCTGATGATATATTGATGGTTAACTCTTTCTTTTCGGTTTCACTCATTGCATCGCAGGCATTCTTAATTACATTTATAAAAACTTGTTTTAACTGATCTTCATCTCCGGTTATTTTATAACCATTCTTTTTAATATTAAACTTAAAATTGATTGCTCTGTATTTTGAATCGAAAGTAAATGGTCTTAGAACTTCGGTAATGGATTCTGTTAAATCAAATTCAGTAAGATTTAGTTTTCCCTGCCGCGCAAAATTTAAAAGATTGGCAACAATATTTTTACATCTGTTCGCTTCTTCAACAATTAATTCCAGATCTTCAGTGTGCTGATCATTGTCATAAATTTTTTCAAGATCACGCTTTAACATTGAAGCATAAAGTAAAATAGTACCAAGCGGGTTATTAATTTCGTGCGCAACTCCTGCAGCCAGCTGACCAATCGAAGCAAGCTTTTCTGCAACACGTAATTGTTCTTCTGTGTTGCTCAGATTATCGTAAGCAATTTTAAGTTCATCAAGTACGTAAGGCAGACACATTTCTTTTTCTGCAAGATCTTTTGCAATTGCTACCGCATATTCTCTGCAAGTTGGATAACCGCAAGCCCCGCAATTCAATTCATCCTTTGGAGTAAATTTCTTCGTCTGTGCTAGTATCTCTTTTATCTTTTCTTCGGATGGATATGGTCTGCGTTGATTATCAACTTTAAATTTTCTGTGCAGATTTAATTTTCTTGCATTGTAAAGATTACTTTTCCATACGCGCTTATCAACATTGTAAATTTTTTCATCAATGTAGTTGATTACTTTTTCACGTCTTGCATAATAATTCAATTTGGTATCGATTGCAGGGCCGCTGATACATCCTTCACAAAATAAAATATCTGTAAACTTTGCATTTATATGATTATTGGCAATCTCTTCAATTATCTCGAGCACCTTTTTCTTTCCCTCAACAACAATAATATCCTTTTCAAGTATATCATCACTAACATCAGTTGTTTTTAGTAAGCCTCCTGCAAGCGGATAAGCTTTACCCATCATTGCTTGCGGTCCGTCAAAATCACTTTCCACACACTCATCAACATTTATATTCTGCTCATTAAACATTTGCTTAAGTTCTGTAAAAGTTAAAACGGCATCTATCACCCCGGCTACATCCTCATCTTTTGCTTCGTGCTTTTTGGCAACACAAGGTCCGATAAAAACAATTTTTACATCATTACCCAGATCTTTCTTTAAATATCTTCCAAGCGCTATCATTGGAGAAACAACCTGAGCAAGATTTGGAATAAGATCCACATAGTATTTTTGAATAAAGCTCACAACCGCGGGACAGGCTGAACTAATTACCGTTTTCTGATTATCTGATTTTATTACTTCGATATAATTACTTGCAATTAAATCTGCCCCAAATGCGGTTTCAATTACCTGAGTAAATCCTAATTGTCTTAATGCCGTCGGTACTTTTTTATATTCATTCGGAAAAGATGCAGCGAATGATGGTGCAACTATTGCTACAACGGTATCCGATTTAAGCAGCTCATAAGTTTCATCAATTTCTGATAATATCTGTTTTGCATCCTGTGAACAAACTTTAACACAATGTCCGCACACAATACATCTTTCTTCAATCACTTTTGCCTGCGCATCAATAACGCGAATAGCCGAAGCAGGACATTCTCTAATACAAGAGTAACATCTTTTGCATCTGTCTGTTATTGTTGTAACTATTGCGTGATTCATTTTATTTGATGTCATTCCGGGCTTGACCCGGAATCTTTTAATTTATTAAGAGATTCCCGCCTTCGCGGGAATGACAACTAATTAATCTTAGTTTTTTAAAATCTTCTTCTTATCAAAATATTCTGTATGAAGAATCTCGTGAGCTTTATGTGAATTAGGCTCGCCAAAAAATTCTTTATACAGAGTCTGAACTGATTCATTCTCATGCGATCTTCTATACTTTGCATTCTCATCAATTTTATAAAGAGCTTTAACGCGCTTCATAACCTTTTCTGGTTTCTGATGAATCGGCTGACCGCCGCCGTTAATACATCCGCCGGGACAAGCCATCACTTCAATAAAATGATGTTTGGAAGTTCCATTCTGTACCTGGTCAAGTATTGGTCCAACATTTCCAATTCCATTTACAACTGCAATGTTCACATCAAGATCACCAATTTTAATTGTTGCTTCTTTAACACCAGCCATTCCACGTATTTCTTCAAACTCAACATTATCAAGTTCTTTTCCTGTCATTTTAAAGTAGGCAGTGCGTAAAGCAGCTTCCATTACTCCACCACTTGTTCCAAATATTGCTGCCGCTCCTGTTGATTCACCAAGCGGATTGTCAAATTCACTTTCAGGAAGATCATTAAAATCAATTCCTGCAATCTTAAAAAATCTAACAAGCTCTCTTGTTGTTAAAACTGCATCAACATCAGGCATAGCATTTTCAGAAAGCTCAACACGATTTGATTCGTACTTCTTTACTGTACAAGGCATAATGGAAACAACATAAATATCAGCAGGATCAATTCCCATTTTCTTTGCATAATAAGTTTTAAGTACCGCACCTTCCATTTCGTGTGGAGATTTACAAGTAGAAACGTGATCTAAAACTTCCGGTCTGTTCATCTCAACATATTTTACCCAACCTGGGCAGCAGCTTGTAAACATTGGCAAGCTTCCGCCATTCTGTACACGATGAATTAGTTCTGTTGCTTCTTCCATAATTGTTAGATCAGCAGCAAAATTTGTATCGAATACTTTTTTGAATCCTAATCTTCTTAAACCAGTTACAAGCAAACCGGTTACATCTGTACCGAGAGGCATATTGTACTCTTCCCCAAGTGAAGCGCGAACCGCAGGCGCAACCTGAGCAATACAATATTTTTTTCTATCATAAATTGCATTAGCTACTTCTTTAACAGAACTTTTTTCGCGCAATGCAGCAGTTGGACAAACAATGATGCACTGTCCGCAAAGAATACAGTCACTTACGTTTAATCCTTTGTTATAAGGAGTTGTAACGATTGATGTGAATCCGCGTTTTGTAAAATCTATTGCGCCAACTTTTTGTACTTCGTGGCAAACACGTACACATCTTCCGCAGAGAATACATTTTGCAGGATCGCGTTCCATTGATGCACTTGATATATCAATTGCGTGAGATTTTGTTTCACCAACATATCGATGTTCACGTACACCGTATCGTTCAGATAAATCCTGAAGTTCACAATTTTTATTGCGTACACAAACCAAGCAATCCTGCGGATGATTTTCTACAAGAAGTTCTACAATTGTTTTTCTTGCTTTGCGAACTCTAGGTGAATCAGTTGTAACAACCATTCCTTCTGCAACAGGATAAGCACACGAAGGAGTCAATCCTCTAAAGCCTTCAACTTCAACAGCGCAAATTCTGCAAGCTCCTGTTGGATCAAGATTCTTTAAATGACATAATGTTGGTATAGATATTCCTACTGATTTAGCAGCATCAAGAATTGTCATTCCTTCTTCTGCGTTTACTTTAATTCCATTTATTGTTAATTGAACCATTTATAACTCCGATATTCCTTTTCAAGTCTTTCATTTATTGCCACGACTTTTAAGTCGTGGTAAGGTTTATAAGGATAATTTGGCTTTAGCCACATTCAAAATTGGGCTAAAGCCCTTTATACAGGGCTTCACTTAACCCCGACCTAAAGGTCGGGGCAAACAAAAAATTATTAGAACTAGTTAATATTTATCGCTTCAAAGCGGCAGACTTCATAACACATTCCACACTTAACACATTTGTTATCCAATATGTAATGTGCCTGTCCTTTTTCACCAACGATCGCCTCAGCAGCACATTTTTTAACACATAATCCGCAGCCTGAACAAATCTCATTATCAATTGTAAATGTTAATAACTCTTTGCAAACACCTGATGAACATTTTCTATCATACAAATGTTCTTCATATTCGTGGCGGAAATATCTTAACCCCGATAAAACAGGATTTGGTGCTGATTGTCCAAGTCCGCAAAGCGAAGTATCCCGAATAACATCTGCTAATCTTTGCAAGTGGATCATTCCTTTAAATCTTTGTAACTGATCGAGCTTACTGCCATCGTTTCCATAACGCTTTGGTATTCGTTCGATTATCTCGAGCATTCTCTTTGTCCCTTCACGACAAGGAACGCATTTGCCACAGCTTTCTTCCTGAATAAATGTTAAGAAGTATTTTGCAACATCAACCATGCAAGTATCTTCATCCATCACAACAAACCCGCCTGAGCCCATCATCGCACCGACTTCTTTAAGTGATTCATAATCAACAGGAGTGTCTATCACGCTTTCTGGTAAACATCCGCCCGATGGACCACCGATTTGTACAGCTTTAAACTCTTTTTTATCAGGGATTCCGCCACCTATTTTAAAGACAACATCTCGTAATGTTGTTCCCATCGGAACTTCAACTAATCCTGTATTCTTTACGTTACCGCTTAATGCAAAAACTTTTGTTCCTTTTGATTTTTCTGTTCCGATTGATGCAAATTTTTGTGCACCCATCATAATAACGGGAGGAACATTAGCATAGGTTTCAACATTATTAATAACTGTTGGTTTGCCAAATAATCCTGCAGCAACAGGATAAGGTGGACGAGGTTTTGGCATTCCGCGTTTACCTTCGATTGATCCGATGAGTGCGGTTTCTTCACCACAAACAAAAGCACCCGCACCTTTTTTAATTTTTATGTGAAGTGAAAATCCGCTGTTAAGAATGTTATCACCAAGAATTCCATACTCTTCACATTTAGCGATTGAGTTAAGAAGTCTTTCTATTGCAAGAGGATACTCAGCACGGCAATAAATGTATGCAACGCTTGCGCCGATAGCGTAAGCAGCTATCATCATTCCTTCTATCACTCTGTAAGGATCGCTTTCCAAAAGTGATCTATCCATAAACGCTCCGGGATCACCTTCATCGGCATTACAAATTAAATATTTTTGTTCTGATTGCTGCTTAAAGGCAAGTTCCCATTTTTTTCCGGTCGGAAATCCGCCGCCGCCTCTTCCTCTTAAACCTGAATCCAAAACTTCCCTGATAACTTCTTCAGGTTTCATCAAACGTAAAACTTTATCAAATGCTTTAAATCCGCCATTGGCAAGATATGCATCTATCGAATCGGGATTAACCACACCACAATTGGCAAGTACAATCTTCTGCTGATGCTCAAAGAACGGAACTTCCTTTAAACTGATAACTCCGTTTGATTTTCCGTGGCTGCCAAGTACTTTTTCTTTGAAAACTTCTTTATCAACAAGAGTGGTTTTAATAAATCTTGGAACATCTTTAACTGTAATTTCCTGGTAGGATATTCTGTCTTTGCCAGGAAGTTTGATATCAACGATTGGCTCAACAGCGCAATAACCAATACACCCTGTTCCTTCAATCGTTGCCTCGATGTTAAGTTTTTTAAGTTCAGCTTCAATTGCTTCTTTAACTTTTGCAGCACCGGAAGCAAGTCCACAAGTTCCCATACCAATCATTATGATTGGATGATCGTGCTCTTCATACTTTAAACGTTTGCGAAGCGAAGTGATCTCATGCTCACACTTATCATCGTGATGGCAAAGAGGACCTTCGGTGCAGCATTGAATAAAATGTTCACAAGGTTTATCTGTAGTATGCCAGCATTTTTCGCAGCAGAGTTGATTAAAATCTTTCATTTTGTTGCCTCAGCAGTCTCAGTTTTTTTAACTGTCTGATATTTCTTTAAAATTTTTGGAACATCTTTTACGGTTATTCTTCCATGATAATCATCGTTAACCAGGATAACCGGAGCGATTGAACAAGCACCTATACAGTTAACTACTTCGAGAGTAAATTTTTTGTCCCGTGTTGTTTGTCCTGCACTGATTCCAAGTTCTGATTCCAGAGCAAAAAGAATGTTAGCAGAATTTTTTACGTGACATGCTGTTCCGCGGCAAACGCGAATTATGTTTTCGCCAAGCGGAGTTAATCTAAACTGATTATAAAAAGTAGCCACACCATAAACACGGCTAAGCGGAACTTTTACAAAATCAGAAATATCTCTTAAAGCATTTTCTGGTAAGTAACCGTAAATGTTTTGCACGTCCTGAAGAAGTGGGATTAAAGAGCTTCTGTCATTCGGTTGGTAATTTTCAAATATTTTACTGTGCATTTTTTCCTCGGGTATTTTCGTATAGTCGCCCCCATTGTTCATAGTAAATGCCAGATTTTTTTTGATAAAAGATGTTTTTAATTGATAATTTCAAATCAATAGATAACAATTAGCAATTAACTTTTCTTGCTTTTGAGAAGTAATTTATTGAAAGATGGAAAGGTTTTGTGAGATAGAACAACTTATATTTTTTGTTAAGATAATCCCGCTTTTTGCCATTCAGAAATTGCCTCGGGGAATGGTAAAAGTCCGCGTGGAATTACGCCATCGATAAAGGAATTTATCATACCATAATTAACAACAGAAACGTCCATCAACCGGGCTTCGTTAATTCGTGTTTGCAGAGCACGATGAGTTAGCAAACAACCATTACAGTGAATAATTAGCTTATAGTCCGAAATATTATCCGGCAATTCATAACCCTGCACTAAACTTATCTTCAAATCCTTTTTAGTATATGATTTTAACCAATCGGATATTTTAGATGTTTCAGGAATATCATCTGTTGGGTGATGAGAACAAACTTCAGCAATTAAAACTTTGTCATTGTTATTTAGCTCACTGATTTTTTTTAATCCTTTTAGAAACAAAGAAATATCACCTCTATGTCTGGATAGTATTAAAGAAAATGTTGTAAGTTTAATTTTATCGGGGATATCCTGTGAAATCTTACTAAAAAAATTGCTATCAACAATTACAAGATCGGGATAAGATTTAAAGTTGTTTATTGTTTTAAGAAGTTCTTTCTCTCTGCACACAACCACAACCGCGTGCTCATCCAATGATTCTCTGATAATATGTACCTGTGAAAGAACTAGTTTTCTTTTGGGCAAAGACTCGTCTGGTGGTACAGCCATCACAATAACATCGCCTGAAGTAATAATATCATTTATTAACGGTGGTTCATTATCCTGAGGAAGCATTCTTATCATTCTTCTTTTAAGTTCATCCAGTCCCGCTTTTTCTTTACACGAAACTTCGAAGTGAGTAATTCTAAGTTCTTTAAGTTCTTCAAGCAAAGCAGGGTTTACCCCAAACTCAATCTTATTTACTGCAACGATATAATTGATCTGTATTTTATCCAGATAATTAAACAACTCAAGTTCTTTACTATGCAATGTTTCGCGTGCATCAAGTACAACTAATGCAAAATCAGAAGCGGAAAGAATTTTAATGGTTCCTGTTATATGCTGTCTTCCCAGCTCTCCCTCATCATCAATTCCTGCTGTATCAACAATTACAACCGGACCATAGGGCATAAGTTCATATTTTGTGGAGACCGGATTTGTCGTCGTACCCGCCTTATCTGAAACTTTAGAAACATT
This sequence comes from uncultured Ignavibacteriaceae bacterium, assembly GCA_964499095.1. Lineage (GTDB taxonomy): Bacteria > Bacteroidota > Ignavibacteria > Ignavibacteriales > Ignavibacteriaceae > IGN3. The sequence goes on along the minus strand of CAZCJF010000027.1, from coordinate 8,731 downwards.
TTGATTTAACAGCAAATTAACAAGCAAAGATTTGCCAACGTTTCTTCTGCCAACTACGGCAATATGTGGTCTGCTTGAATCGGTTATCATTGTTTGATTTAAATAGAATGATTTTACATCTGACATCTGTGTGAAAAAATCAGTTGTCGCTCCTCTGAAAAGAGGCAGGTGTCAAAAAATGTTCCACTTAGGATTTATTGATATTAGATGATAAGATTGATTTTGGCTGTAATAATTATTTGGTATTCGTTAACTAATCCTTAGTTCAGAAAATGATTTCTCGCAATTAAGAAATATCAATATTGTGGCAATTCAACCAAGACTTCTTTCACAAGATAAATTGACTTCACAATGTTTTTTTCTTTATTTAGAATAAGAGATTAACTTTTAAATTATAATGAAATTCTTTTTTCAGATATTACTTACAATACTGACTCTACTGTTTATAACAGATAGCAGAGCTCAATCTCCTTTTGAAGTTGGAAATCGTTGGGATTATGTAGAGGGATGGTGGAGCCCTTCAGGAGATTCAGAAAATGATACTATTTCCTATGTGGTTATTTCCGATACTTTATTAAGTAATGGGAAGTTGTATTATAAAATACTACCTGAAAATTTATATTTTTTCAAAAATTATTTACGAGCAGATACTTTAGGAGTTTACTATTATGATGTTGCCTGCGAAGAAGAATATTTATGGTATAGCTATAGCCTCCATGTCAAAGATTCCACAATAATCAACTACTGTTTTAGTGATTCCGCAGGATATCCGGTAGTATATAAATTTCTTGATACCAGCTCGGTTATTTTAGGTACCAGCCGAAGATATATAAAATTTGAAAACGTATTTGGGATCGATGCAGTTTACGGTATCGGCTTAACTCCTGAACTTGGATTTACCGATTACTATTTACCCGCGTGGGATAGAAATTATTATTCCCATTTATTGGGATGTAAAATATCAGGAATTACTTACGGAATTCTAACATCGTTAGAAACAGAAGAGTTAAAAGATTTTGACTATAAGCTTGAGCAGAATTATCCTAACCCGTTTAATCCGTCAACAAAAATAAAATATGCAATTCCTGCCTTATCCAAAGGAGAAGAGACTTTTGTTTCATTAAAAGTTTATGACATACTTGGCAACGAAGTAGCAACATTAGTAAATGAAGAACAAGCACCGGGAGTATATGAAAATGAATTCAACAGTCATTCTGACGAAGGTCAGAATCTCCCTAGTGGAATATATTTTTATCAGTTGCGAGCCGGTTCTTTCGTCGAGACTAAGAAGATGTTACTTCTAAAATAAGCTCCGCATCTTTGCGTTTTTTACTTTGCGTTCTTTGCGTGAAATGCAACCAGAAGGTTTCACACAAAGACCACTAAGAAATTATTTCACATCATCAACTTTAACTTTCACAACATCACTAAATCCGTTTAGCTCAGGATAATACATTAAATAACCTTGTGCAGGCATAATTTTATATTCACCGGGAATTTGAGCTTTGATGATATAAGAGAATTCCATTTTGCTCTGGCAAGTTGTTACAAAGAAAGCAACTTTTTCATCACGATATTCTCTATCGGCATAATGCCATCGCCATGGTAAAAATTCGTAGTAGTTATAATCATAATATGTCTGGTAATTATTTTCACCATCAATAAAATATTTATCCATATCTTTTACAACTTCAAATCCGGATGGAAGCATATCTTCAAGTATAAAGTAATCAAGATTATCAGATTTGGATTCAACAAATGTCTTCACAAAAATATCCTGTCCGCTTGTTATTGTGCCATCAAACTTTTTCTTGAAATAAATTATTCCGCCATCTTTTTCCCCGGTTTCAAGAACATAGTATTCCCTTTTAATTTTGAATCCGTTATCATTTCTGATATCTGAAATATTTTCAGTAAAGAATTCATTAATTCCTGAAAAGTATAATTTACCTTTACCTGATTTTTCAATACGAATAACATTCTTTCCTTTTTTAAGATCAGAATCAGAAAAAGTGAATATTTTAGCTTCTTTATAAATATCAGAGGGATTAAATTCTTTTTGTGCAACTTGTTTTCCGTTAAGATAAACTTTAACGGAATAATCCGGATCTAACTCTTTTGTAATCTTCAGATAATCTGTTAATGCAAAAAGTACAACTGCTGTTTCCTGAGTTGAGCGCCAGGAGTAACCTTGTTTTTTCTTTAGCAGCCAGTTAACAGCTTTAGATATCAGTTGAGAGTTTCCGTTTATATTCAGTAAAGCTTTTACGGCAAATGCTGTTCCTTGCACGTTATCGTTTTGCCAGTTGTAATGCCATTCCTGTCCACCCCAAAATGCAAACGATTTTTCCTCATTCACCTGCTTTAATAATTCTGCTGTTAGCTCTTTTGCCCTATACAACTCATTCATATTTTTCAGAGTAATAGCGAGTAATGAAAGAGGATAGGATTTCAAATTTTTTCTCGTAAGAATATCAATTATTTCCAAGTAAGTTTCTTTTTCAAAATTCTGATTTTTTATTGCGGTGCTTAGTGAATAAAGCATATAAGCCAGCGTTGTTTCATCAATATCGGGTTTAGCATTTATTATTTGTGACTTAAGATTATTCAATCCCGAATTAAAAACATTTTCATTTATTTTATACCCTGCATCTTTTGCCAGACTCATACCATAAATTACATACGCAGTCATATACGGATGCGTTTGATCATTAGTCCACCATCCCCAGCCGCCGTCAGAATGCTGAAAATCATACAAGCGTTTTAGTCCGGCTTCAACATATTTAGGCAGTTCTTCTATGGTTTTAGATTTAAGCGGCGCATTAATTTCTTTAAATGTATTCGCAACTATTATGGTAGGAAGAAATCTGCTCATTGTCTGCTCAACACATCCATAAGGGTAACCTGCAAGATCATCAAGTGATTTAAGCATTGTTCCTGCTAATGAAGGATTTAATGTAAATGAAAAATTTGCACTTCTTAAATCAACATCTGCCGGAATGAAAAACTCAAGCTGCTCCTTTACTTCATCTTCCGGGAAATCAGCAACGAGAGGATCAATTACTTTAACTCCATTTGGAATTATTTGAACTTTTATCTCCATAGCATCTGATTCTTCATCCGTAAGTGCTGATGCTTTTAATGTAGCTTCACCGGCAGGATAATCAACCTTACATTTCCAATCTATTCTTAATTCTGAGTTTGCAGGAATTTGTACTTCATAAACTTTTTTGGAACTGAAGCCAAAATCTTTTATCCAATTTGTATTGATCTTAGAACCAATAAGTTTCAGCTTGTCGGAAGTGAATTCAATTTTGGTTGTTTTAGCAGAAGAAAGATAGTTGTGCACAATGGTCGAAATAATTACTTCATCACCCTGTCTGAAGAAACGCGGAGTTTCCATTCTAACAAGCAGATCTTTTCGGCTTATAAACTTATCAATATTTTGACCGACATCTGTTTGTTTTGTAATTCCACGAACTGTTGTCCGCCAGGTGGTTAGATTATCAGGAATCTTAAATTTCACATTTGCTTTTCCGTATTCATCTGTAACAACATTAGCTCTCCATATTAATGCATCAACAAAATTTGATCGAACATCTGCCTGCAGATAAGAAGATTTATCCCTTGCCTCTTTTTTTATTAACCCGTCCGCTAATCTCATTTCACTAACCATTGGGAAAGCAGCATCCTGTCTACCCAGTACATTTCCTCTTTCATTTTCTTCTGATGTTCCACCAATACTTTGTGCAGTCATTGATTCAAGCTGCTGTTTCTGATTTTCATTGATTGTCAGATCAAGCTTCTTCTCACCGGAGACAAATACTTTATCAATCAATATCATTCCGCCCATTCCAGCAGAAATAAATAACTCATAATTACCCTTTGCAACATTATTTATTTCATAATTACCAAGCGAATCAACCTTAGTAGTGTAGTAATATTTTTCACCAGTAAGGATTACAAATAGTCCATCCGGAATTTTCTCTTCGTTTTCAATTTTAATCTTGCCAATTAACCTGCCTTTATGAGTTTTATTATCCTGCTTGTATGAAAAATAATTTTTATCAATGTAAGTAGCCGGTCGGCTGTAAGAACTGAAATGACCTGATTGAAGTGAATTGTAGTTCGCTAAATATGAATATTGCGGCGAATAGAAAAATGTTTCTATCGGTTGTGTTTCATCTTCCTTAATTGCATAGATACTTTCGTCAATTATCCCAAAGCTAACTTCTGTGTTTTTAACAGGGTTGCCAAGATAATCTTTTACTAAAATTTCATACTCGGCATTTTCACCGGGTTTATAAACTTTTTTAGAAGGGATAAGCGTGATATTTAAAAATTTATCTTTAGCCAGAACTCCGACAAGCTTTGTTGCTTGATAAAACATTCTATCCTTAACAAAGCTGATAGAAATGTTAAAGCTTGGTGAAAATTCATTCGTTAGTTTTTCTCTAATTTCAAAACTATTGTTTGTGGGTTTAAGCTTCTTATAAGAAATTATCTTATCCGTTTCATATGTAAGTAAAAGTTCCTGGTTGTTATTGGGAAGGAATACATACGCAATTAAAGAATCTCCTTTATCATATGAATCTTTATCAGTTATTATCTCAAGTCCGGCACTGGTTCTTTGATAATAATAATCATTCACATCACCCACATAAAATGAACCGGAAGCCTGTATTTCTCTTTCCTTCTCATCGAATGCAATCACCTGATAGTTAAAATATCCGGTTCTGTTATCTTCAGGTATAAATTTCACAACTGATGAACCTGCTTCATTTGTTTTTGCCCAAATTGTATCGCTACGCGGTTTAATTTTTACATTTTTATGATCATCAGGATAATTAACAATCACTCTAAAATCTGTTTCAATTGGCTTATCAGAAAAATCAGACGCATTAACGCGTATTTTGACTTCTTTCCCCTGCTGGTAAAAATATTTTTCCGGAGAGGTTGAAATTGTAAAAGATCCTCTGGTTACAAAAGTTTGTGTTGATCCGTTGATGGCTCTTCTTGATGCATCAGTAACCTGTGCAGAAATTATATACTGATAATCATAATTTTTATCTGATTCAACTTTGTAAGTAAATTCAAATTTACCTGAATCATTTAAGGTACCGGACTGCTGATAAATCAGTTCTTGCTGACCACCGAAGAATTTATCATTTCTAAATCCTTTATAAAACCATGCCCATTCACTCCAGTACCACCATGGACGCCAGTAATTTTGTCTGTAAATATTTATTTGAACATTTGCATTTTTAACCGGAGAACCGAAGTAATAGTCAGCAGAAACCACAGCATTTATTTTATCTCCGGTTGCATACTGCGGTTTATCAGTTGTTACGCTTACTTTGTACTCGGGTTTTTTATATTCCTCGACAGTAAAAGATCCATAGTAACTAATCCCATCTTTTATAAAGATAATTGAGTAGTACCCGAGGTCAGCATTTTCATCCAGAAAGAAACCGCCTGATAAGGAACCGAACTCATTGGTTTCAGCTTCTCCGGCATAGACTTCCTTATTCTTAGGAGATTTTACAGAAATATTAAATTTTGTTTCAGGTACATTTGTAATTTCATTACCCTTTTTGTTTCTGAAAATAGCTTTGAAATTTACTTCCTGCCCCGGGCGGTAAACTGGCTGTTGGGTATAAATATATGCCGTAAGATATTCATTCTTTCCGCGGTTAAAATAAAAGTAGGGATCACTAAGAATTACTTCATCTCCGGTATGTCCGAAAAGCTGCAGATTATTGTTTTCAATTCCTTTTAAATCTGCCAAATCAACATATAATAATCCATCATTGTCAGAGGATTTTGTGCCCAAAGATTTTCCATTCTGATAAAAATCGAAGTGGGCATTTTTTATAAAATCACCTGATTTAGCATCAGCTATAAAGGCCAAAAGCTGTTTTTGATTATTCTTATAAACCATTGCATAATTGGTAACAACTACACCACAGTAACCAACTTTATCGTTTCTGATTGCCTGTACGATATAAATTCCCGGTTCATCAATTTTGCCAACATTTACTTCCTGAGAATAGTAATCCTGTAAAATGTTGGGTTTGTGAGACCATTCTTTAATTAATGAAGTATATCTTAATAAAAGTGTTTTGTCCTTACCCCAAATATCAAAAGCATAGCGGCTGCTGTTTTGGTCTAGAAAAGAAAAGAATTTTATTGGATCAATAATCTTTAATAGCCTAAAGTTGAAATCTTTGTCTGATCTGGAATATGAATAAAGATTAACTTTGGCTAAATCGCCTACTGAGTAGGTAGAGTAATTTGAAAGATAAAAATTATCATTTTCATCCACTGAAGGAAGTCGAGCGGAGCCCCCCAATAGAAATGATACCAGGATGACAACCGGTGTAAATAATCTTCCATTCTTAAGAAACGATTTCATTTTTAGCTCCGATTAATTTGACCCTTATACAAAGTTAGCAAACAAAAGTGCCAAAGACTCGTCAAAAGAGTAAGTTTTTACATTATTTACGATATAAAATTAGAATATTTCGACTATTAAACCATTATAGTTGAATATTTTGCAAACTCAGTAGTATGCCCGGGGGAGACAAGAAGATGTTGTCAGATCAGATTGATGAAGTTAAATTTGTACTTGTAATCCGATATGTTTAACAAATTTGAGGTGTTATTGAGATCTTTAGCAAAGATATTTTTTACATTAGTTTTGATTGCACTTGTGGGTTTTACCCTTGTTGTAAATGACGAAACTATCAACGAGTCGCCAGCGGCAGAGATTAGCAGTCCATCCACAGAAGAAACAATAGTAGCTGATCGTTCTCTGGTAGATTTTGTTGATATGGGTACAATGAAAGCATCCTGGTACGGACCGGGTTTTCATGGTAAAAAAACTGCAAATGGTGAGGTTTATGACCAAATGTCATTCACAGCCGCCCATAAGTCACTTAAATTTGGAACGTTGCTAAAAATAACAAATCTTAAGAATAATAAATCTGTTATAGTTAGAATTAACGATCGTGGTCCATACATTCACGGCAGAGACCTTGATCTTTCCAAAGCGGCTGCTTTAGAACTTGGCTTTGTTAAAAAAGGTGTCACCCGAATCAAGGTCGAGGAAATAAAAATAGCCGGTTTGGATGAACAAAACTTTAACTAGCATACCTGAACTTTTAGACAAATTAAACCCGGAGCTGACCGGGTTTTTCTTTTTTAAATAATTCATAACAAGCAATTTTAATTTTAAATTGAAATATCCTGCCTCTTAGCTTATTTTAGCATAGCAAATATGAACAACTTATATTAACCACTTAATAAACGGAGAAACAATGTTAAATAAAATTAAAGAGCTGCTAGGAAGCGAAGCTGATTCTCTCTTATCATACAAAGCAAAATTTCCTAAAGAACAGTTACATTTGCCAGGACCAGATTTTGTAGATAGAATCTTTGCCCAAAGCGATAGAAATAATCGTGTACTTGGCAACTTACAATGGATTTTTAATCACGGCAGATTAGCTGGTACAGGTTATGTTTCCATTTTACCAGTAGATCAGGGAATTGAACACAGCGCTGGAGCTTCATTTGCACCAAATCCGGCTTACTTTGATCCGGAAAACATAGTAAAGCTAGCTATTGAAGGCGGGTGTAATGCCGTTGCTTCTACTCTGGGTGTGCTTGGAATGACTGCAAGAAAATATGCTCATAAAATTCCTTTTATTGTAAAGATAAATCACAACGAACTTCTTACCTATCCAAACAAATTTGATCAGATAATGTTTGCCGGCGCAGAACAGGCTTACGATATGGGTGCAGCAGCAGTTGGTGCAACAATATACTTTGGTTCTGAAGAGAGCAGCAGACAAATTGTTGAGGTAAGTGAAGCATTTAAATTTGCACACGAACTCGGTCTGGCTACAATTTTATGGTGCTACACAAGAAACAGTGCTTTTAAATCAGATAAAGATTATCACGTATCTGCTGATTTAACCGGACAGGCAAACCATCTTGGCGTAACTATCGAAGCCGATATTATCAAACAAAAACTTCCTGAAAATAATGGCGGATATAACGCCCTTAAAGGATTCGGGAAAACCCATAAAAAAGTTTATACAGATTTAACTACTGATCATCCTATTGATCTTACACGCTATCAGGTAATTAATAATTATATGGGACGTGCAGGATTGATTAACAGCGGAGGTGCAAGCGGTGAAAACGATTTTGCTGAAGCTGCTAAAACCGCAGTAATTAACAAACGCGCAGGTGGAATGGGATTGATTTCTGGACGTAAAGCATTCCAGCGCCCAATGGCTGAAGGAGTAAAATTGCTTAATGTTATTCAGGATGTTTATCTTGAAAGGGAAATAACTGTAGCGTAATCTTGATTTAAGCAGTAATAAAAAGCCCGACTTGATGTGAAAGTCGGGTTTTTATTATAAAGATAAATTTACTTTAAAAGTATCATCTTCTTAGAACTAACAAAATCTCCAGCCTGCAGTTTGTATATGTAAACACCGCTTGCAAGTGAAGATCCATTGAAGATTACATCATATTTCCCTGCTTCTCTAAACTCATCAACAAGTGTTGCTACTTCATTTCCAAGAATGTCATAAACTTTTAATGTTTGATGACTTGCGACTGGAGACTGCCAACTGATTCTAGTACTTGGATTAAATGGATTGGGGTAGTTTTGTTCAAGAGAAAATTCTTTTGGTAATAAATTATCTTCTAAAACAATTTC
>CAZCJF010000026.1:0-39668 GCA_964499095.1 uncultured Ignavibacteriaceae bacterium | reverse complement strand
AACAGGTTCAGATAAATGTGAATGGTACAATCGGTGATAAACTTAATATTTCAGCCGACTGGAATACCGAGCGTACTTTCGAATATGAGAATCAATTAAAAATCAAGTACACCGGTTATGAAGATGAAATCATTCAAAGCGTCGAGGCGGGAAACGTATCTCTTCAAACTTCTCCGTTAGTTGGTGGTAGTGAAGCCCTTTTTGGTATTAAAGCTTTATTTAAAATGGGTCCATTTACTCTTACAACGATTGCAAGCCAGAAAAAAGGAGAAACTAAAGAAGTAAGTGTTTCGGGTGGAACGACAGAAGTTAATTTTTCAAAACGTGCTTATGAATATTCTACTAATCACTACTTTATTGATACCATTTATGCATCTCCCACTTTAAATGTTTTTAATGATTACTATGGTAACCCAACCCCGAGAGTCAGAGGAGATTTACAGGTTGTTGATATTCAGGTTTGGAAATCTATTAACCAGATTACTACTGATAGGTCAAAAGAGAGAGATGCAAATGTTTACATAGATTTACCAAGAATAAATGTTGGTGAATCTTATAATGAATCTTTGAGAGACTCTAATGTTGTTCCCGTTGAGGGTAAAATTGCAGTTGGCAGATTTTTATTATTAACCCCTGACGTTGATTATACTCTTCATCCAGAAACAGGATTTATAACATTCAAAACTTCAATCAATGAACAGGAAATATTAGCAGTTGCTTACAGACAGGAACAGGGCACAGGACCAAATGATGATGCAATTTACGGAGAATTTTTAGCTCAGGGCGATACAAACACAACAAGAAGATTAGTCTTAAAGATGATAAAGCCGGCTAACCTTCAACCAAAATTTACAACTGCGTGGAAGCTGCAATTAAAAAATATTTATCCTACCGGTGTAAGAAATGTTAAACCCGAAGGATTTGAGTTTAATATCAAACGTGAGATTGAAGGACAGGAGCCTGTAAGTGAAGTTGGTAATATAAGATTCTTAAATGCATTTGGTTTGGATTTACTCAATTCCAGCCAGGCTGAGCAGCCCGACAATCAGTTTGATTATCGTCCATCAATCACAATATTCCCCGAAACAGGCGAAGTTATCTTTCCAACTCTGCAGCCATTCGGTGATAATCTGCCAAATGGTTTGCCTGATGATTATAAATTTGATGATGTGTACGATACAACAAAAACTTTTGCACAACAAAATAAGATAAGAGATAAATGGGTCCTTGTTGGTAAAAGCAAAGGTTCTTCCTCATCAGTATATTCGCTCGGATTTAATGTCGTTGAAAATTCAGTTAAGGTAATTTTGAATGGACGAGAACTTTCTGCCGGAAGCGATTATATAGTAGATTATAATACCGGTCAGTTAACCATAATAAATGATGCAGCACTTGTTCCGGGCGCGGATTTGAAAATTACTTATGAACAGAACGATCTTTTCCAACTGGCATCAAAAACTCTTTTAGGTGCAAGAGGTATTTATGAGTTTTCCAAGAAAACAAAACTTGGATTTTCAATCCTCAATCTTAATCAGCAAACTCTTAGTGATAAAGTAAGAATTGGGGAAGAACCATTAAGCAATACAATTTATGGTCTGGATTTTTCAACCAGTGCAGAACTTCCGGTAGTAACAAAATTATTGGATAATGTTTTTTCAACTCGTGAGATGTCAACCTTCAACTTTACCGGTGAGTTTGCTTATATCGACCCTGATCCAAACACCAAGAAAAGTACAATAAGCTCTGACGGTGGCAAAAGTATTGCATACATAGATGATTTTGAAGGAGCAAAGCGAACCATTCCAATCGGTGTTTCTTACACCGCCTGGAAAGATCTCAGTCCGCCTGATAAAAGTATTTTCAATCCCGGCTTAACCTATCGTCAGATGATGGATCATAAAGGTAAAGCATTCTGGTTTACCGAGACACCATCCTTTGTAACTGTTCAGCAGATTTATGGAGACAGAAAGAAAGTAGCAAAAGCTGATCAGCAGGTAACAGTAATGGATTTTGTCTTTTTGCCTGATACGCCGGGCACTTATAACTGGTATCCTAATCTTTCAGATAAAAAAAGATCGTGGGGAGGTACACAAAAACTTTTATCATCAGCTGCAAATAACCTGGTTGAAGAAAATATTGAGTTTATTGAATTCTGGGCACGCATTGAAAAGGCACCGGTTAATTCAAAACTTTATATAGATATCGGAAGAATTAGTGAAGATGTAATTCCGAATAACAGATTGGACACAGAAGATAAAGATTTTAATGATGCAATTGATGTGGAAGGCAAAGAAGATACAGGGATTGATGGTTGGACTGATGATCAGGAAAGGGCTAACACAGGAAGTGCAAAATCAGATCCGAGCGGAGATAATTTTTTCTTCCAGCGTGGCAGTGCACCATATCCGTTCGATTACTTTAATATTAACGGAACACAAGGCAATGCTATCTTAACTGATGTTGGCAGAATTCCGGATACAGAAGATTTGAACAGAAACGGTAACGTTGATAGAGAGAATAGTTATTTCAGATATGAAATTCCTTTAGACACTGTTAGCAGAAACAATCCATTTATTGCAGGCGGCGGATTAACCGAATTTGGCTGGTATCTTTTCAGAATTCCGCTTAAAGATAGTTCATCAACTGTCGGCAGTCCAAGTTTTTCGAATGTTGAAGCTATCCGTCTTTTTGTTGAAGGCGTTGATAGTATGGTTCACTTTAAAATTACTGAGTTCAATTTAGTTGGCAGCCAGTGGCAGAAAAATCTTCCCAAACAATTGGTTAATAATGATACCGTACTATCAATTTCAGTTGTATCTCTTGAAGAAAATCCCGATTACACAAGCCCGCCGGGAGTTTTTCAGGAAAGAGACAGAACAAGACCTGATGAAAATATTTTACGCAACGAGCAATCACTTGCGTTAATTTTAAACGGCTTATCAGATGGTGAATCAAGAGAAGCAGTAAAATATCTTTTCAGACCGCTTGATGTATTTAGTTATAAACAAATGAAGTTATTTATTCATGGAGATAAAAATAATTTCCCCGGCTCTATCTCCTACAATGATACTTTAGGAGGATCATATAATTATTCCGCAGAAGTTTATTTCAGATTTGGCGGTGATACTAACAACTATTATGAATATCGCCAACCGGTTTTACCTGATTGGAATGAAATCACCATCAACTTTGATGAACTAACTGCAATCAAACAATTAAAAGATTCACTCAATCAGATTGTAAGAATTCCTGTGCAGGGAAGACCAGGTCACTTTTACGTGCTTAAAGGTAATCCAACATTAACATCTGTAAAATTCTTATCGGTTGGAGTGGTAAACTTAAATAATTCATTTAATCCCGGACCGCTTTCTGGTCAGGTTTGGGTGAACGAATTGAGAGTTGTTGGAGCTGATGATTCACCCGGATGGGCTTATAGTTTTTCTACTGCTATGAAGCTTGCAGACTTCGCAACAGTCTCATTCAATATGAGTAAAAGAAATCCTTATTTCCATAGATTAGCAGATAGATTTGGAAGCAGAATAGATCAGACAAGCTGGTCTATATCCACAGATGTGAATCTTTTAAAACTTCTGCCAGTAAATTTGCCTGAGAGTAACCTGAGAATTAATTATTCCCACACAGAACAGATTGGCAAACCTCTGTACATTCCGGGAAGCGATGTAAAAGTAGATGAAGCAGTAAACCGGCAGCAACAGTTATTTGCCAATGATACAACAGGCACTGTTAAATCTCCGGAGCAATTAAGAGAAGAGACAGAAACAGAATCTATTTCAGATTCCTGGTCTGCTTCAAATATCAAAATAAAAATTCCATCGAAGAACTGGTTGATAAGAGATACGTTTAATGCACTTACACTTGGATTTAACTATAATAAAACATTTAGCAGAAGTCCCACAGTTCTATCGAATAACAGCTGGATTTGGAATGCTAATTTAACTTATGGAATTTCTTTAAGTCCTGAATACTATTTTAATCCGATAGATATTCCTGTTATTGGTGTATTGTTTGCATTGCTTAAAGATTACAGCGGGACTAAAATTTATTTTACTCCACAGAATTTTAATTTAACATTAACTGCAAAGCGTAACGCAAACACAAGTATATCTCGTCCCAGATTAAATCCCGCTACTGGACAGATAACTCCAATAAATGAAGTTACCTCAAGGGATTTTATTACTTCAAGAGGTTTAAATTTTTCGTGGAGGTTAACAGAAGGCGGATTCTTAAATCTAACCACAAGTTATTCTTTAAATATCAGTTCCTCACTTGCATATCTGGAAACAGATGCAGATGGAAGACCAAGAACTGAAAGTGAAATCTGGAAAGACATTTTTGGCGGAGTATTTTTTGGAAAAGATAACAGATATCAGCAAAATTTTGATTTAAGAACTTCTCCAAGACTTCCAAGCCTTTTTGATCTTAATAAATTTTTTACTCTAAACGCTTCGTATTCAGCAGGCTATCAATGGAATTTTGATTTCAGACAGGAAGATATCGGAAGAAGTGCAGGATTTAATAACAGATCACAATTAGGATTAACAATGCGATGGAAATCATTGTTTGATCCATTATTTAAAGAAGATATTAAAAAAGATGATCCTAAATCAAAGCAGCTTGTTGAAAGAGAAAAACAGCTGCAAAGACAAATGCTCCAGAATCAGGTAGATTCTCTCGGAAATCCAATCCCAATTGATTCAACACAAATTGATTCACTTGAAATGAATATTGACAGACCATCGCCATTTTCTGTTGGTCTAAATTATTTGATTGCAGGAATAAAATATGTTTTGTTTGATTATGAAATGATACAAATAAACTTTACCAATGATAATCAGTTATCCAAATCAGGATTGAAAGCACAGGGAACAGGTTTTAAAAACTTTTGGGGAATCTTTTACAATGAAGACGCAGGTCCGCCAAGAGGCTTTATGTTTGGACTAAGCAGCGATGTCGGACCGAGAGTCGGTAGAGCAAATACAAATCTTAATGATGTGTTCTCTCAAAAGAATAACATTGAATTAAAAACTTCCAGACCTCTGTGGGAAGGAGCAAAAATTGATATATCGTGGAGATCAGGCTGGTCTTTAAATAAAAATTCTACTATCTCAGTTGATAATGATGGAAATATTTTTGTATCAAGTATTACAGCTTCCGGCTCGATATCAAGATCATTTTTAACGCTTCCTCCTGTGCTGATGTTTTCAGCATTCAAAAGTGGAATTAAGCAGGTTGCAGAATTATATAATCCGAGAGATCCTAACAGCAGCCTTAGTCAGGCTTTTGTAAAGGGATTTGAAAGTATGCCGCTTCTTGCTAATCTTGATTTTCTTGGTGATTATGGAAAATATATTCCTAGACCCAACTGGAGAATAAGCTGGGATGGATTGGAAAAACTTTTCTTCTTTAAATCTATTGCAGATAGAATTTCTCTGGATCATTCTTATTCATCAACTTACACAGAAGGATGGAAATTAAGCAGAGATGGAAGGGAAGAAGTTCAAGTGCAAAAAATTGAATACGGTTTTGCGCCGCTTGTCGGATTGAACTTAACATTTGGTCAACTCTGGGGCGGCAATCTTTCCGGAAATCTTAAGTACTCTACCAGAACAAGTTATGATCTTGGAGTAACTACAAGTAACATTACAGAAAACTTTTCAAAAGATATTGGTTTTACTCTTCAGTATTCGAAGTCAGGATTTGAATTACCATTATTTGGTGTTTCACTTAAAAATGATATTGAATTCAGTTTGGCATATTCTAATTCAAGAAATGCAGCAGTTAGATATAATATGTTAGACTTTAAGGAGGAAGGAATTCCGCAGGATGGTACAACCAGAGTAACAATTGAACCACGAATCAAATACACAATTAGTGCAAAAGTCACTTTATCTATTTTTTATAAAAGATATACAGTTGAGCCTGAAGGAGCTTCGAGAATTCCTCCAACCACTACTAATGAAGCTGGACTTGATGTGAATATTTCGATCAATTAAAACATATTTAATGTGATAAAAATTTTTAATTAAAGGAAAAGATGGAAAGAAAAAAAATTCTATGGGTTGATGATGAAATTGAGCTGCTCCGCTCGCATATAATTTTCTTGTCTGAGAAGGGTTACGAAGTTGATACAGTAACAAATGGCATCGATGCAATTTCTTCTGTAAAAGAAAAAAATTATGATTTAATTTTTCTTGATGAAATGATGGCAGGAATGGGCGGGTTGGAAACTTTAGCGCAGATTAAAAATATAAATTCAGCTATCCCCGTTGTTATGATTACCAAATCTGAAGAAGAAACTTTAATGGATGAAGCAATCGGAGGCAAGATATCAGATTACCTGACCAAACCGGTAAATCCAAGTCAGGTTTTATTGGTATGTAAAAAAATTCTTGAAGGGAAAAAAATAAGCGGGCAGTACGCAGCCAAAGACTATTTAACTGATTTCAATCAGATAACTCAATCTTTAATGTCTGATCTTGATTTTACTGAGTGGATAAGCATCTATCTTAAACTTGTAAACTGGTCTATTGAACTTGATCAGCATCGTGAAATCGGTTTAGAACAATCGCTTACGGAACAATATAAAGAAGCTAACAGAGAGTTTTCAAAATTTATAGAGAAAAATTATAAGGATTGGATAGCCGGGAATAAATCCGAAGAAGCACCGAATTTAACACCATCTATTGCAGAGAAATATGTTTTAAAGCATCTGAAAGATGATAGTAAATCAGTTTTCTTTATCGTGCTCGATTGCCTGCGTTTAGATCAATGGCTCGTTATGGAAAAACACATTACAGATCTTTTCAAAATAGAAAAAGATTATTACTTCTCTATTCTTCCCACTTCAACACCATACGCACGAAATGCCTTATTTGCCGGATTGTTTCCATCAGACATTGAAAAATATTATCCCGATTTATGGATTTCGGGCAATGATGATGAAAACAGTATGAACAAGTATGAGAAGGAGCTTCTGCAAAATCTGCTCGATAGGAAAAGAATTAAATTAAAAAATGAACTCAAGTACATAAAAATTATCGATCCCGAAGTTGGAAAAAATTTTGAACAGAATATTCATTCACATCAGAATAATCATTTAACAGCTGTTGTGGTAAATTTTCTTGATATGATTGCTCACAGCCGATCAGATTCAGATATTCTTAAAGAAATTGCACCGGATGAAGCAGCTTACAGATCTTTAACTAACAGCTGGTTTATGCATTCTTCACTGTTAAATATTTTCAGAGCACTCGCCAGAATGAAGAATGTAAAAATTGTTATCACTACTGATCACGGAAGCATAAGATCTTTAAGAGGAGCAAAAGTGTTGGGAGATCGCGAGGCTTCTACAAATCTTAGATTTAAGTATGGCAGAAATCTGAAGGTAGATGATAAGCATGCACTCTTCATAAAAAATTCTTTGGAATACAAACTCCCCAAACGGGGTGTGACTATTAATTATATTATTGCAAAAGAAGATTATTATTTCGTTTATCCAACTGATTATCATAAATATCTTACGCACTATAAAGATACTTTTCAGCACGGTGGAATTTCAATGGAAGAAATGATTTTACCTGTAATAACATTGGATCCAAAATAAAATGGTTCTTCCCTGCGAAAGAATTAGTTTTACAGAAAATGACACAAGAAACATCGCAGTTGAATTTTCTGAACTAATAACAGATGGAATGATTATCTGCTTAAATGGCAATCTTGGTGCAGGAAAAACTTTCTTCATAAAAAAAGTTTTAGAAGTGTTTGATATCGATAATGCAAACAGCCCCACGTTTGCAATTGTTAATGAACATACCGGCAAAAAGAAATTTTATCATTTTGATTTTTACAGAATTAACTCAGAAGTTGAACTTTTGGATTTGGGTATAGAGGATTATTTTAATGATGAAGATGCAGTCTGTTTGATAGAATGGGCAGATTTATTTCCCAAAGTTTTGCCTGCTAACAGAATAGAAATTTCGATTACGATGATTGATGAAAACACAAGAAAATTTGAATTTAAATCAGTATGAAAAATTTAGAACCAATATTAGCGATTGAAACCTCTGACTCTATTTGCGGAGTTTGTATTTATTATAATAAAACAAAATATTTTTCCTCAAAAATATTACTTAAACATTCCCACTCAGAAAAGCTATTTGAGTTGATAGAAACAGTGCTTCAAAATGCAGAACTCAAAATAAATGAAATTAATTCTATCGCAGTCTCAGCCGGACCGGGCTCATTCACTGGTTTAAGAATTGGGATGGCGGCAGCTAAAGGAGTTGCACAACCATTAAATCTTCCAATAATTCCTGTTCCAACATTTAAAGCGCTTGCATTACAAATTTCTGAATACTTACCGGTAGGCAGTAGATTTATCATTGCAAACAAAGTTGGAAAAGATGAACTCTATTGCGGGAAGTTTCAAATTAAAGCTAATAATGATATATTTCAGGAAGAATTAAAAATCATACCTAATTCCGAATTAGAAAGTATCTATGATGGATTAAATGTTTTTGGCAATATTTCCAAAGACACATTTAAAATAGATGTAATGAACATAGCCACACCGGATCCTGAGTTCGTTGCCAGATGGGCAGCTGAATTCGGTGGTGAAAATTTAGTTTATGATTTTGATTTTTTAGAACCAAATTATTTAAAGGAATTTATTGTTAAGGAGAAAAAATTATGATAAAAAAAGTAATTGTAATTTTTTTAATGTTATTCGTTAACGCTTTACCTCAACTGATTGAACCTAAAGTTAGTGTCCAGCAAACAGAATATGATTTTGGCGATATAAATCAGAATGATATAGTCGATCATTCTTTTGTTATAACAAACACCGGCGGCGATGTATTGAAAATTTCGGATGTAAGAGCTTCCTGCGGCTGTACCGCGGCACAACCGGATAAAACTGAGTTAAAACAAGGTGAATCAACAAAACTAAAAGTAACATTTAATTCAAAGGGCAGAAAAGGTCCACAAGTAAAAAATGTTAACTTTAAAACTAATGATCCAAATAAACCTGTAGTTAACCTTACAATTAAATGCAACATAATTGTTAAAGATGAGGGAAGTAATAAATCGGGTGCAAAAATTTTCTTTCCAGAAACTCAATTTGATTTTGGTAAAGTAAAAGAGGGTTCTAAATTAAATCACACATTCACTTTTCAAAACACAGGGACTCAACCGCTGATAATTAAAGAAGTAAAGACTTCCTGTGGCTGCACAGCAGCAGTGATTAGTGAAAAAAATATCCAACCTGGTAATAGTGGTTCTATCAAAGTGGATTTTGATACAGCCAAACGTCAGGGTAAAACAAGTAAGATGATTACAGTTGTTTCAAATGATACAAGTGAACCAAATAAAGTTATTTCAATAACAGCAGAAATTATACGGAATTAATATGCCTTGGTTTAAAAGATCCAAACAAAATATTGCTGCAGATACTCAGCAAAAAGAGTTGCCTGCTGGTCTGTGGGAAAAATGTCCATCGTGTGGAGAGATAATTCATAAAAAACAACTTGAGTTAAATTTGTGGACCTGTATCAAATGCGATTATCATTTCAGAATTTCAAGTCTCGATTATGTATCTATCCTGCTTGATAAAAACTCTTTTAAAGAGATGGATAAAAAAATGAAATCCGGAGATCCTCTTGGATTTGTGGATACCAAAAAATATTCAGATAGAATTACTTCTACCATAAAAAAACTTGACTTATATGATGCAGTAAGAACGGGCACGGGAAAAATTGATGGACGTGAAGTTGCTTTTGGATGTATGGATTTCCAATTTATTGGTGGCAGTATGGGATCAGTTGTAGGTGAAAAGATAGCCCGATTAATTGATAAAGCTTACAAAAGTAAAATCCCACTAATTATAATTTCTTCAAGTGGTGGGGCAAGAATGATGGAAGGAGCTTATTCTCTGGTTCAGATGGCAAAGACAAGCGCACGTTTAACAAAATTAGCTGAAGCAAGAATCCCTTACATATCAATTTTAACTGATCCAACAACCGGAGGAACAACCGCTAGTTATGCAATGTTAGGCGATATTCATATTGCTGAGCCTAAAGCATTGATTGGTTTTGCTGGACCACGTGTAATCAAACAAACTATAGGGAAAGATTTGCCGGAAGGTTTTCAGCGTTCAGAATTTTTAGTTGAACACGGTTTTGTGGATTTTATATCTCATCGCAAAGATTTAAGAGCTAATCTGATAAAAGTGCTGGATTTACTAACTTAAAAAACAGATAAGAAAAAAATTATCTAACGCTTACATCTCCAAAGTGAATTTTATTAATCTTATCTTTTACTTTAAGTAAAAGAAATCCATCATCATCAACATCATCAAATATTCCAAAAATTTCTTTATCATCTTCTATGACTGAAATTTTTTCTCCGATCATCTTGCAGCGTGATTTCCAGTCATCCATCAAGCCTTTCTTATCAGTTTTAATTCTTTCCAGGTAGATTTCAAAATTGTTTAGTATTTCTGCCAATAATTTTTCTCTCTCAACAGTTTTGCCTGTTTCTATTCTTATAGATGTTGGAGGAAAATTAAACTGACCTTGAAATGAATTCTGATTAACGTTCACACCAATTCCTACAACCACTCTTTCTAATTTTGATCCTTGAGATGATGATTCGATAAGTATTCCGGATGTTTTTTTACCATTAAGAAGAACATCGTTTGGCCACTTAAGATTAGCTCTTATTTGAAAAAGATTTTCGATGGAAACTGCAACACTTAATGATGCCGCAAAATTTATCAGATTTACATTCTGAAAAAGAATTTTGTCTTTTAATAATAATATTGAAAAGGTCAAATTTGATTCGGGGGCACTATACCAGGTTCTATCTTTTCTGCCTCTGCCTTTTGTCTGTTTTTCAGCAAGAACCACCGTTCCGTTTTTATGTTGTTCACTGTTTTTATCCATCAAAAAAGAATTAGTGGATTCTATTTCTTCAGCATAAATAAAGGATCTGCCAATAAATTCTGTATTAAGTTTAATATCAAAGTTTTCGAGGTTAAACACAGTATCTCCAAATGATGAGTTCAAAAATATCTAATTTCTTCCATAATGTCACCCTATCTGTCTAAAAGTTGTAATGATAAGTCATTTTGTCGTAGCTTTCTTAGTCAAACACTTTTTAATATTGGATGGATATTCCCTTAAATGATCATTATATAATAAGTTACCAAGTTTCACTTTATCTGGCACTCCTATTGTTTTAGTAAATAATTAAAAAATAAATTTAAGAATAAAGGAGATAAATAATGGGAAAAATAATAGGAATCGATTTAGGGACTACAAACTCTTGTGTTGCTGTGATGGAAGGCAATGACCCCGTTGTAATACCAAATTCAGAGGGAGGAAGAACTACTCCTTCTGTTGTTGCATTTACAAAAACCGGGGAGCGATTGGTTGGGCAGCCCGCCAAAAGACAGGCAATCACTAATCCAAAAAATACTGTTTTTTCTATCAAAAGATTTATGGGAAGGTTCATTAATGAAGTTGGAAATGAAAAGAATGAAGTTCCTTATGAAGTTGTTGCCGGAGATAATAACAGTGCACGCGTAAAGATTGGTGACAGATTATACTCACCACCTGAAATTAGTGCGATGATTTTACAGAAAATGAAAAAAACTGCAGAAGATTATCTTGGTCAGGAAGTAACCGAAGCAGTAATAACTGTGCCCGCTTATTTTAATGACGCTCAAAGACAGGCAACAAAAGATGCCGGTGAAATAGCAGGTTTGACAGTAAGAAGAATTATTAACGAACCAACCGCAGCTGCATTAGCTTATGGATTGGATAAAAAAACAAGTGACCATACAGTTGCTGTTTACGACTTAGGCGGTGGAACATTTGATATATCTATCCTGCAGCTTGGTGATGGTGTGTTTGAAGTTAAATCCACTAATGGTGATACTCACTTAGGCGGTGATGATTTCGATCAAAGGTTGATTGATTATCTTGCAGATGAATTTAAAAAACAGGAAGGGATAGATCTTCGTAAAGATCCAATGGCATTGCAGAGATTAAAAGAAGCTGCTGAAAAAGCCAAAATAGAATTGTCATCTTCTTCTTCAACAGAAGTAAATTTACCATTCATTACTGCTACACAGGATGGACCAAAACATCTTAACATTAATTTAACTCGTTCAAAATTTGAACAGTTAATTGATGATCTGGTTCAAAAAACAAAGCTACCTTGTGAGCAGGCAATGAAAGATGCCGGTGTAACTCCAAAAGATATCAATGAAGTAATTTTAGTCGGTGGTTCCACAAGAATACCAATGGTACAACAACTTGTAAAAGATTTATTCCAGAGAGAACCACACAAAGGTGTTAATCCGGATGAGGTTGTTGCTATCGGAGCTGCAATTCAGGGTGGTGTATTAGCCGGAGATGTAAAAGATGTTCTGTTGCTTGATGTTACACCTCTATCACTGGGTATAGAAACTCTTGGTGGAGTAATGACCCGATTGATTGAAGCGAACACAACAATCCCTACTAAAAAAAGCGAAGTATTTTCAACTGCTTCGGATAATCAGCCTTCTGTTGAGATAAATATTCTTCAGGGTGAAAGACCAATGGCAGCAGATAACAGAACTTTGGGAAGATTTCATCTTGATGGTATTCCACCAGCACCACGTGGTGTGCCACAAATCGAAGTAACATTTGATATTGATGCAAATGGAATACTGCATGTAAGTGCAAAAGACAAAGCTACAGGAAAAGAGCAAAGCATAAGAATTACTTCCTCTAGCGGTCTGGATAAAAATGAAATAGAGAAAATGAAAAATGCTGCTAAAGAAC
Organism: uncultured Ignavibacteriaceae bacterium; assembly: GCA_964499095.1. Lineage (GTDB taxonomy): Bacteria > Bacteroidota > Ignavibacteria > Ignavibacteriales > Ignavibacteriaceae > IGN3. The sequence continues at coordinate 26,820 of CAZCJF010000026.1, read as the reverse complement.
ATGCTGCAGAGGATAAACTAAAGAAAGAAGCCGTTGAAACCAGAAATCAGGCAGATAGTTTAGTATTCCAGACAAAGAAGCAACTGGAAGAACTAAAAGATAAAGTTTCTCCTGATATTAAATCCAGATTAGAATCTGAGATTAAAAAAGTTGAAGATGCTCTTTCGACAAATAATACAGAGCAAATAAAATCTGCAACTGAGTCTCTCAGCAAAACCTGGAACGAAGTAGCTTCACAACTTTATTCTCAGGCAGGAGGTCCTCAGGCACAACAAACTTCTCAACAGCAACAGGCAAAACCTGATGAAGGCAAAGAGAATGTGCAGGATGCCTCTTACGAAGTTGTGGATGATGACAAAAAATAATTGTCTTTAAAATCTCATTCAGCCCCGCAATGCGGGGCTTTTTTGTTTACATTCCATTTGGTTATTTTAGAATAAGAAATCCTGATTACTTAATGGTTCGCAGCGAAAAAAAACATCGAATAATTTTTATTGATCTGATGAGGGCATTTGCTGTTCTGCAAATGGTTCAGGGGCATACGGTTGATGTTCTTCTGGCACCTGAATATAGGCTTACAGAGTATCCTGCATATGCAGTTTGGTTGTTTATGCGTGGAATGACCGCTCCTATTTTTATGTTTACTGCCGGAACCGTTTTTACTTATCTTTTTCGCCTTGCAGATGAACCTTTTGAGAAAAATCCACGAGTGATGAAAGGATTTAAAAGATTTTTGTTGCTTGTCGGGCTAGGATATCTTTTAAGATTTCCCACTTATAAAGTTTTTGATTTTTCAAGTGTAACTAAACAAAGTATGGATATCTTTTTAGCAGTTGATGTTCTTCAACTTATTGGTTTTGGTTTGTTGCTGGTAATGGTATTTGCATTTCTGTCTGAAAAACTTAAGATCAGTGATACAATTGTGTATTCTGCAGCAGCTCTTTTCTTTTTCATTTCAACTCCATTCGTTTCCAGAGTAGATTGGTTGAAGATATTTCCCCAATTTATCGCAGGATATTTTTATGATAAAACCGGTTCGCTGTTTCCATTATTCCCCTGGGCTGGTTATGTTATTTTAGGAGGAGTGCTGGGAAGTTATCTGGCAAAAAACCCGCTTGTTTTTAAAACAAATAAGTTTAGTTTAAATCTCGCATTATTTGGTTTCGCACTAATTTTAGTTTCTGAGATATCTTTGTTAATAACCGGAAAGTTATTTAATTACTACTATGCAACTACTTCTTACACGCTCGAAACCATATTTTTCAGAGTAGGATTTGTTTTGATATTTAATTCATTTGTATCCTATATTTCACAAAAAATTGAATCGATTCCAAGAATAATTATTCTTTTGGGAAGAAATACTCTTCTAATTTATGTCGTACACTTAATGATATTATATGGAAGTGCGTGGAACCCGGGATTAATTCTGTTGTTCAGAAATTCCTTTAAAGTTTCGCACACAATAATTAGTGCGTTAACGATGATTACAATAATGTCTTTGATGGTGATAGCCTTAAACAAACTTAAATTCAGATATAAACAACTCGTAACGTAATTAAATGAGAAAGTCCAATACAACAAATCCGGCAGCTACTGCAGAGGACAAAGAATTAGATCAAACTCTCCGTCCAAAATTTATAAAAGATTTTAACGGACAGAATAAGATAACAGAGAATCTTAACGTCTTCGTTGCTGCCGCAAAAAAAAGAAAAGAAGCACTTGATCACGTATTGCTTACAGGTCCTCCGGGCTTAGGTAAAACAACTTTAGCTCACGTTATCGCAAATGAACTTGGCGTAAAAATTAAAGTTACTTCGGGTCCTGTATTAGAAAAGCCAGGTGATCTGGCAGGCATACTTACAAATTTAGATGAACACTCAGTCCTGTTTATTGATGAAATCCACAGACTAAGTCCGATTGTAGAAGAGTATCTCTACTCTGCAATGGAAGATTATAAACTTGATATCATGATCGAGAGCGGACCAAATGCAAGGACAGTTCAGATTAGTTTGCCTAAATATACTTTGGTTGGTGCAACCACACGTGCCGGAATGCTTACATCTCCTTTGAGAGACAGGTTTGGGATTAAATTCAGATTGGATTATTATGATGATGAAACTCTTCACAAAATAGTCAATCGATCAGCAAAAATTATGAACCTGTCAATCGATAAAGATGCTGCACTGGAATTAGCCAAAAGATCGCGCGGCACACCAAGAATTGCAAACAGACTTTTAAGACGTACCCGCGATTTTGCTGATTTTGAAGATAAAAAATCAATTGATGTGGAAGTTACTCGTAAAGCTTTGCGCGCACTTGAAGTAGATGAATTCGGATTAGATGAAATGGATAAAGAAATCATTCTTGCCATTATTGATAAGTATAATGGTGGACCTGTTGGATTAAACACACTTGCAGTTGCAGTAAATGAAGATCCGGGAACGATCGAAGAAGTGTATGAACCATTTTTAATTCAACAAGGATTTATTCAAAGAACTCCGCGTGGAAGGGAAGCAACAGTGCTAGCCTACAAAAGATTTGGAAAAAATAAGTTTGATAAAAACAATAACTCATTATTCGATTAAAGAAAGGAAATCAGGTGAAACGGATTAGTATTATTCTAACTATCGTAATTGTTTCAGCTAATTTACTGGCTCAAAATAATTTCTACATCCCGCTTAATATAAAACCGGCTTATGAAAAAAATACTCGTTCAATGGACGGCAAACCGGGAGTAAACTACTGGCAGAATCGCTCTGAGTATAATATTAAAGTTAATTTTGATCCTGCTGTAAAGCTTTTAGACGGATCTGAAGAGATTACTTACTACAACAACAGTCCTGATTCATTAAGTCAAATAGTAATCAGACTTTATCACAACATAAGTAAACCCACTGCAAAAAGAGATTTTTATTTAAATGAAAAAGCAATAACTGATGGTGTTAAACTTAAAAAACTTTTTGTTGCTGATTCTGAAATTGACTTGTCGGATCGAAACAAAGCGATGGTAATTGGTACAAATCTGATAATAAATCTTCCCGAAAAATTATCTCCTAAAAACAGTCTCAAGCTTTCAATTGATTGGGAAACTAAAATACCTGATGTGCCTACAATCAGATTCGGCAGCTATGATTCAACTTCTGTATTTGTAGCTTACTGGTATCCGCAGGTAGCTGTTTATGATGATATAGATGGATGGGATAGAATGGATTATTCAGGTACAATGGAAATGTATAATGACTTCAGCGATTTCACGGTTCATTATACTTTGCCAGCCGGATTTCATATCTGGTCAACCGGTGTTTGGCAAAATCCGGATGAAATTCTTGAGCAGGAATTTTTGGATAGATACAACAAAGCCTGGCAATCAGATGAAGTGGTAAGAATAATTACTAAAGAAGACAGAAATAAAAAGATTTATAAAAATAATACAGGTAATAATACTTTTATTTTCACCGCAAAAAATGTCCCTGATTTTGCTTTTGGTGTAAGCAACATTTATTTGTGGGATGCAGTTAGCTTTAAACCGGATAAAAATTCCGATCGAAGAGTTTATTGTGCAGCAGCCTATAAAGAAACGAGTAAAGATTTTTATGATGTTGCAAAAATTGTTAAAGAATCTCTGGAATTTTTCTCATTCAAAATACCGGGAGTTGCTTATCCTTATCCTTCTGCTACTGTATTCAATGGTGCGGGTGGAATGGAGTTTCCAATGATTGTAAATGACGGCAGTTCAAGAACTCTTGAAGGAACAGTTGGTGTTACATCACACGAACTTGCACATCAGTATCTGCCATTTTATATGGGAACAAATGAACGCAAATATCCATTTATGGATGAAGGCTGGGCAGTTATGCTTCCGTTTGATTTTCAGGAAGGATATGTTGAAGGAAACAATGTGCGTGAAAGAAACGTTTCAGCTTACGAAGAATTTGCCGGAAATGAATATGAACTACCACTGATGATTCCAACTCCGGTTATTAATTGGAGAACTTCCAGAACATCTTCTTATACAAGACCCGCAATTGCTTATGAAATTTTGCGTAACACATTGGGTGATGATTTATTTCTGAAGGGAATGCATGCATACATGGAAAGATGGAATGGCAAACATCCTATTCCAACTGATTTCTTTTTTACTTTTAATGATGTGCTTAAACAAGATTTATCTTGGTACTGGAAACCTTGGTTTTATCAATTTTCATATCCTGATATGACGATAAACAAAGTAAAAAGTAGAAGGAACTCGATTACTGTTGAAGTTAAAAATATTGGAGGATTGCCTCTTCCTGTTAAAATTCAGGTTATGCATAATGATGTTGTGGCTAAAGAGATTTATAAAACTGCAGATATTTGGAAATCAGGTAAGGATAAAGTGGAAATAAAAATTGATGGTGTGAAAAGTTTTGATGCTTTGATTTTAGGAAGTGATATTATTCCTGATGTTAATACTGTTGATAACGTTTATATAAAATAAACTTAAAACTTATACACAAAAAAAATTATTTAGATCTGTCATTCCTGTTTCTGTGGGAATGACAGAATCTTTAAGTAAATAGATCAGTTACTTTTTTCGTTCCCAGGCATATTGGTTACTTTTCCTGCCAGATCTTTTTCCGGATTTTCTATCATTGATTTGTGCAAAATTATTCTTCCTCTTTCCGGAAGATTTTTGCCTATCACTTCTATCAAAAGATTTTTTACTACTTCGTCGTTTCTCAGCTATCTCAATGTTTATTTCCCGCTTACGCAAATACTGTCCTTTAAATCCATCTATAATAACCGATTCATAATTACTATCAGCTTCAAAGAAAGAAAAATTTTTAAGAATTTCTATCTGACCAACAGCAATATCTTTTATACCGGTAAAATCATTTATCATCCCAATCAATTGATTTGGTTTAAGACCATCTGTAACACCAAGGTTAAGGAAAAATCTTGTATAGTGTCCATTACTTTTACCGGAAAACTGTTTATTACCTGATTTATCGTCTTTTGGATTTAACAAGTCTGGTAAATTTTTATAGTAATCCAGAAACCGATTGAATTCTATCGAGACAAATCTTTGTATAAGTTCATTTCTATCCATCCATTCAAGTTTATCGTAAATCTTTGGCAGAAATGATTCAACTTCACTTAAATTTACTTCTACTTTTTCAACACGATCAATCAAATTAAACAACTGTTTTTCACAAATCTCTCTACCTGATGGAACAGGCAGGGTGATAAACTTTTTATTCAACTGTTTTTCAATCGAAAATAGTTTATGCTTTTCTTTCAGATTGGCAATGACTATAGAAATACCAGTTTTACCGGCTCGACCGGTTCTACCGCTTCTGTGAGTATAAATTTCAAGTTCATCAGGCAGATCGTAATTTATAATGTGCGTAAGATTTTCAACATCCAAACCACGCGCAGCAACATCTGTGGCAACCAGTAACTTTAAATGTCCGGTTCTGAATTTATTCAGCACTGCCTCACGTTGTGCCTGTGATAAATCGCCGTGCAAAGCATCTGCATTGTATCCATCCTGAACGAGTTTTTCAGCAATTTCTTTAGTCTCATTTCTTGTACGGCAAAAAACAATTCCATAAATATTTGGATGAAAATCAACAATTCTTTTTAACGCAAAATACTTATCGCGAGCATGAACAAAGTAGCTGATATGTTCAACATTTTCTGCTCCAGCATTTCTTTTTCCAAGTGTAATTTCAACAGGATTTTTCATATATCTGTTTGCAATACTTAAAAGCTGTTTAGGCATTGTTGCAGAGAAAAGAAAAGTGTTTCTGTTTTTGGGAGTTGTTTCCAGAATTGCTTCCAGTTCTTCTTTGAATCCCATATTAAGCATCTCATCAGCTTCATCAAGAACAACGGCTTTAACGTTATTAAGATTAACAACATCCCGGTTAATCAGATCAAGTAATCTTCCCGGAGTGGCAGAAATTATCTGTGCACCTTGTTTAACTTTTTGAATTTGTCGGTCCATGCTTGATCCGCCAAAGACAGCAGCTATTTTAATATTTTTATTATGCGCAGCAAAATCCTTAAGATCATCTGCTATCTGAAGGCATAATTCCCGCGTTGGGGCAATTATAAGGTACTGAACTTGTTTTAATTTTGTATCTGTCTTGTGAATTATCGGCAAACCAAATGCAGCAGTTTTGCCTGTTCCGGTTTGTGCAAGAACAATTATGTCATCGCATTTATCACGCAGCATTAGTGGAATTATCTTTTCTTGTACAGGCATTGGCTTTTCAAAACCAATGTCTTTTATTGCATTAATTGTGTCAGGATCTAAGCCCAGCATTTCAAATGAATTCATTCATTAACTTTCTAGAAATTTATACTTATTGTTTTTGTTACTCTTTGTAAGATTTAACAGGCTGGATTTTCTAACAGGATTTCTATTAGAGTGTCAGGCAAGTTTATTTTCTTCTTCTGGATTTGTATCGGAATTAACTTATCTGGTTAACAAGGAGTAAATTGTTGAACCAAAGATACAAATAAATTTACCAATTATTGGTATCGCATACTTTTAGAAAATCTCAGCTGTAGTAGCAGCAAAAGACCATCAATTTAGTTTTGTGGTTTAAATATCAATGCACTACCACCGCCGGGAGCTAATTTTATTTTTATTGTATCGTTCTTTTTTACATTCTTAGTTTCAATTTCATATTTCATTGGATTTTTTTCCCAGTGAGAATCAGATGCATCTTTATAAACAGTCATCTCATATTTATCGCTATCCAGAAAATCTAATCTGATATCAAAATCTCTTGCTTCTTCATCCGCTATTGCACCTAAAAACCAGTTATCAGAATTTTTGTCTTTGCGTGCAATTATTATATAATCACCGGGCTCAGCTTTTAAGATTTTTGTGTCCTTCCAATCAACCGGAACTTGTTCAATAAATGTAAATGCATCAGGAAATCTCTCGTAGTTTTCAGGCAAATCTGCTGCCATTTGAATTGGACTGTAAATCGTAACATAAAGTGCAAGCTGTTTTGCAAGTGTGGTATGAACCTGATATTTACTTTCAGGATTATAATAATCCATTTTTATCTGAAAGATACCAGGAGTGTAATCCATCGGTCCACCCATAAAGCGTGTGAAGGGAAGGATTGTTTCGTGCTCAGGCGGATTACCGGTGCTCCAGGCATTAAACTCATTACCTCGTGCAGCTTCTGCGGCTAACCAGTTTGGATATGTGCGATGTAATCCCGTCAAACGAACTGATTCATGTGAATCAACGCTAATTCTGAATTTTTCTGCTTTCTCCAAAACTCTTGTATAGTGATTAACCATCCACTGACCATCGTGGTGCTCACCGCGTGGAATTATTTTTCCCACATAACCTGTTTTAACTGAATTATATCCATACTCTTTCATCAGTCTGAATGCATCATCCAATCTTCTTTCATAATTTGTTGCTGAGGCAGATGTTTCGTGATGCATTATCAGTTCAACACCTTTCTGCTTTGCGTAATCAGAAAGATACCTGATGTCAAAATCAGGATAGGGAGTTACGAAATCAAAAACGTTTTCTTTCCACTGACCAAACCAATCTTCCCATCCAGCATTCCATCCTTCAACAAGTACACCATCAAATCCGTGTTTTGCAGCAAAATCAATATAGCGTTTTGTATTTTCAGTTGTTGCGCCGTGTCTGCCATTTGGTGTAAGTGAATTCCAATCAATCTCATCAAGTTTAACATTATTAATATCAGCATAATTCCAGGACATTGTTCCGACGTGCATACCCCACCAGATACCAATATACTTCATCGGTTTTATCCAGCTTACATCTTCAAATTTTGTTGGTTCGTTCAGATTCAAAATCATTTTTGATGATAAGATATCTTCTGCTTTATCGCTTACTACTATAGTTCTCCATGGAGTTTTGAAAGGCGTTTGAAGATATGCTTTCGTTCCAAATACATCCGGACAAAGATGAGTTTGAAAAGTAAAATTACTTTTATCGATTCTCAGGTACATTGCAGGATAATCCAGTAGAGCAGCTTCGTGAATGTTTATATACAGCCCATCTTTTGTTTTCATCATCAAAGGTGTTTGCACTACATCTTTACCCGGAAAAGATTTTACAATTATGTCATCAAAGTTTGCACCTTTGCTTGCATCAATTTCTGAAAGCAGCGAAGTGGTGTAAGTATATTCCTGTGAATCATAATCTCCGGGAATCCAAAAAGCTTTATGATCACCTGTTAAAGCAAATTGAGTATTCTCTTCTGCAACATTAAAGTATTTCAGATTATCTTGAACAGGAAACTCATATCTGAATCCAAGTCCATCATTAAACAATCTGAAAGTAACTGTCATTTTTCTTCTTTCATTTGGTTGAATTAAAGTTACCTGCATTTGATTATAATTATTAATGATTTTATCAACTTCACCCCAAACAGGTTTCCATTCTTCATAAAAATTAGAAGTAACCACGGCGTCAATTTTAAAACCATTTATAAAATCAGATTGATCAATTAAATCAATACCAAGTTTGCTATCCCTTATTATTTCTTTACCCTCTCTAAAGAGATTATAAATTAATTGTTTGTCATCAGTAAGTTTTATTGAAAGAATAAGTTTACCATCCGGGGATGAAATTTGCTGTGCGTGATTATTGATTGCACTCATTGCAAATAACATAATAAGTATTAATGATTTCATAAAAAATAACTTTCACAAAATTATCTAATAAACTTTTTTAATTTCTGTCTGCTGAAAATAATGATTTAAAATTTCAGTAAAAGTCTGTCCAGAATAAGCCCGTGCAACTGCACCGGATTGGCACATTCCAACTCCGTGACCCCAGCCAGCACCTTTAAATAAAAACATTTTTGTCCCATCAGATTGAACAAATTTATCCACTACAAAACAAGAACTTCTGAATGGAGGTTTTTTAATTTTTCTGATTTCAAGCTCCGAGTTTAATTCAAGAGAATCTATCTCACCAATAAATTTAGCTTTGATTATTCTGCCGGAATTTCCTCTTGTAATTGGAATAATTTCCTTTATCGGTCCAATCTTTTTTATCTCATTTAGATTAGTAGTTAATTCCTCAGAATTCATTTCTACTTGCCATCGAAAATTTTTTTTACTCCATTCCGGGAGCTCAGGATGAAAGTAGGGATTACAATAAACATCCGGATTGCTCTCAATCCATTCGCTTGGATTTTCATTTGGATTAAAACTCAGTTCATCATCAGAATCAAAATGCGAGCTCCAGTAGGGAACAGCACCGGACCTTTCCGGCCAAACGTTTTCTACATTCTCTGACATTCCGCCGCAGTTTGATGCATAATAAGCACCAATTACATCATCACCATAAAACAAACACAAACCTCTTGTATCATAAACCGCCTGATCTGTGATTAAAGTGCGTTTGTTATTGCCCGCAAAAACCTGACATTCAACATCGGCACAAAGATCAAAATTTTCTCCACTGTACTTTTTTGTAATTAAAGCCTCCACTGTTTCTGAGCGTGCCGCAATAACTTGTGCTTTAAGTGCTTCGAGAGGGGCATCGTTGCCAATTTCATAAGGAACAACTCCACACAAATATTTTTCGAGTGGCAAAGTAATTATAACATCAAACTTTTTATCTGCATTGATATAAATATCAAAATCACCTTCATAAACTCTGTCTTCTTTACCTTCCCACCACCATCCAATTCCATAAGGAACATTTTTAATTATCAGCGTTCCACTTTCAAGAAATCTTTTTAAGGAAATTTTATTTAATGTGATACTTGAATCAGGTTTTGGATTTTTCAGAAAAATCAAATTGTCACTTATGCTTAATGAGATTGAATCGCTTTTAAAGAAATCCAAAGAAAATTTACTTGTTGAATCATATAATTTCCATTCACTATTGAAAGTTATATTTAATGAATCAAGGGAGTAAATGATTCTCACTCTAACCAAAGGTTCTTCATTAAACAATGATTGCGGGTAATTTGAGAATTGGGTTAATAAGATTGCAAGAAGGAATAATGAATAAAAAAATTTCACGTGGTTAATCAATGTTTAATTTTTACTACTTCAAATTTAGGAATATTATTTAGTAATTCATTCAACTTTGATTTTAAGAGAAAGCCGTGGTGAATTGTTATCTAACAAAAAAACAATAAGTGCATAAGTGCCGGGATCAATAGTTTTTCCATTCCAGTCTTTAAATTGAGATTGAATGTATAAAGACTTTGTTTCTCCGGTTAAAACTGAAAAACTGCTTAATGCAGGAGAAACAATCGTTGGATAAGAAACAACTGTCTTGCCAAATACATTTATCAAATCAAATCCCAGCTGCTGAATATTGCTAAAACTAAATTGTTTTGTTTGAGCAGTTTTATTCCTGACTGTGAAAGTTATCTTGAGAATATCGTTGAGATCAAAAACTGATTTTTCAACAGATGCTGAGTATTCAATTCTATCCAACTCTATAGTTCTTTCTTTTGTAAGATCAGAGTCATCAGTGCTAATCAAAGAGTTACACCCTGCATAAAAAAGTAGAAAAAATATTATCAGAGATATCAGTCGATTCATTTTCTTACCCTTTCATCTTTCCAGATTAACTTTTCATTTGTCCGTTCTTCAAAAAAATCCGGACATTTACCATCACCGCTGCCGGTCATACCACCGTCAGGTGCACAAATAATATTTCCATCTTTATTATAAAGTGTACTATACTGATCACAGCACTGCGGAGGCACGTAGTAAACTATTTGATCATTATAGCTGTATTGCCAAATTGATTGCGGCGGGTTTCCAACTGGTTGAGATTTGAATTCATTAATTAAAGTGGTTACCCATTCAGGTTCACCGTTTATTGATGAAGGATCAGAACAACTATTAACAGTAAATAAAATAAAAAATGCAATTATCATTTTAACAGGTTTCATTTATTTCATCCTCATTAAATTACTTTTTCTTATTACTGTTCAAAAATGTACTTATTAAGTTAAAATATTCTTTTGGTTTTTCTATATGAACAAAATGCCCACAGTTACGAATAATATGCAACTCAGAAGATGGAATTGCATTTGCCATCCTTTCAATCGATAGAAGTGGTACTGGATCATATTCACCATGGATAATAAGTGTAGGGCAATTTATAGATTTCATCTTTTTGTACAGATTAAAACTCATCAAGTAAGGTGAGAAATTTGCTGAGCTTGAAAAAAATTTAACTACTCTTAAACTGTCAAAGTAATTAATATGCATTTTAGTCGTAAAAGTTGAATCAATCGAGTAACCCTTGAACCGCAAATTCATAAATTGGTTAAATGAAACAGGGTCATATCTTAATGCTGGTTTTTGTGATAAATAGATAATCATTTCTTTGTCGCTTGGTGATAATCGATTCATTATTGTTTGTTGAAACTCCGCAAGGTATTCAGTGCTGCCGGGTGCAGGTTCAAGTAATAATAGCTTTGAAACATTTTCAGGATACTTATCAGTGTATTCTATACAAACCAGTGCGCCCCATGATTGTCCAGCAAGATTTAGTTTCTCAATTTTAAATTCCTTTCTTGTTTGCTCCAAATCTTCAACAAGAGTGTTCATATTTACCGAGTCTTCCGGTTCGATTTCATCAGATAATCCGCTTCCTCTTTGATCGTAAAAAATCAATTTAAAGTTATCTGATAGTTGACTGAAAGGTTGAAACAAATAATCGTGCCCAAGTCCCGGGCCTCCATGAACTATTAAAACCGGTTCGCCATTTCCAACAATTTTAAAATAGATTAAAGCACCATTAATATTTTTTAATCCTTCAAAACTATCAGATTGTAAAGATTGGCATTGGAAATTAAGATTTGAAAATGAAATGATTAGTATTACAAATGAGACAAGCTGAGCTTTCATACTTACCTCTGTCAAATAAAAATTTAAGAGTTTAGTACAAAACTAAGTGGAGGAAGATAAAAAAGAAAAATATTTTTATTTCAGCGATTCATTTTAGGTTATTAATAGCTTCAACAAAATCCTGAGGTCTATCCGGAGTTACAACTATAATTTTTTTTCTTAGGTATAAAATAACGCTGTTCTTTCTGCAGGTAGCATAAGCGTGGTATTTGCCGAGTAATTTATTTGAAAAAATTCCCGAGTAAGTAAAAGCACCACCAATACCAAATAATCTCAAAGAATTTTTCATTAATTTCAATTTTTTCCAGTTCACTTAATTCATAAATATTTTTCCAACCTAGTCTATGTATAAATAGTTTTTTATCCTGGATAGTATAACCGGTAATAATAAAAGGTAATGCACTCAAGACTAATAGTATTGTTAATCCATAACCTATTGGAGATGGTAGGTAAACAATCGGCAGTAAAATCAAAACTACAAATACAAAGGAAGTAAAAAAGAGTAATTTATCCCAGGGAGCACTAAAGTAATATTTCATTTGAGACTAATTAATGAAGGTTCATAAAAAAATTAAGTAAATACTTTTTTCTAATTTACATTTTTAGCAATCTCATTATCAAAAAAACTATAATGCCAAAAGTTGCACCAAGATAAATCCATCGAATAAATTTTCTACCTTCATCATTTTTTGAATATTGTAATCTTACAGCGGGATAAATGATAAAAAAATCCATAATCAGAATTGGCAGTAAATAAATAATAGAAAACCATTGCAGTATAATTGGAATGAAAGTAAGCAAAACAACAATCAAAAAAATTACGCCGCTTATTTTTAATGCTGTTTTTTTACCAAACTTTATTGCGATTGATTTTGAATCAATCAGTAAATCACCTTTTATATCCATAGCATCTGCTGCAATTTCTTCACCTAAATCAATTAGAGCAGATATCAGCCCAAAGAATAAAACAATTTTGTTTAATGGTAAACCAACTGTTGCACCACCAAAAACAAATGTCATCCCCACTGAAAAACTAACTAGAATATTTCCGAATAAACCACTTTTCTTAAAATGACGATTGTACAAATATCCAATTACGGCAAGTAGTATTGCTATCATAAAACTGAGAAAGCTAATCAGATAACTGAGCACAATACCTGAAAAAAGTAAAACGATTGAAAAAATTAGTGCTTCATTTGGGGTTACTTCTCCGGATGGAATAGGACGATGGGGCGCGTTTACTTTATCCGATTCCACATCAATAACATCATTCATTACTAAGATTGAAGCAGAAATAAAAAACACAGAAAAGAATCCAAATAAGGAAATAATTGCAGAGGCAAATTCTCCTAATGCTAACAGCTGACCCATCACAACGCAAATACCTGCCGCAAGAGGGAGTTCGAACCGTATTAAATGAAATAATCCTTTTAACTTAATTATTAATTCTCCTCAAATGTAGTTGGCAACGAAATTTTATAGAGACCTCTGTCTCCTGTAAAAAGTCCGATAATAAAATTCTCTACATCCATTGTTATATCAGCTTCACCAAGCATATGCTGGGTTAAATCAAATTCATCATAATTCATATAATATATTTTTTGTTTACTTAGAGAATATAATACTAATTGACCATCAAGATAAATTCAGTTTCCATCAATCTTGATGACTGGTATATGAATTAAACTTATCAAAAACAATAATCATTATTCTGAAATATTTATTTAAAAAATATTAGAAGAGATTTCGCTTTAGAAAATTGATTTGAAATACTTGACACGATTTCATTCGGCTAATCAAACTCTTACCAGGAAAGCATCAACCCATAATCCTTTTAGCTTAATCTATTATGATCAATTGTAATTACTACATTACCTTTTTTATGTCCTTTATCAACATATCGGTGGGCTTCAACTATTTCATCCATTCGATAACATCTGTCTATAACGGTTCTAAGTTTTCCTGCTTCGCAGAGTTCTTTTAGAAAGTAGAGATCTTTAACATTTAACTTTATGTTTCCGGACATAGTAAGAACATTTAAATAATGCCCTGATTTAGAGAGTGATTTTTTTCGTTTAGAAGTTTCAATTTTTCCAACAGCATCATAAATAACATCATAAGTTTCACCATTTTTTGTAAAATCTTCTTTAGTGTAATCAATCACTTTATCTGCACCGAGCGATTTTACCAATTCCAGGTTTGCAGTGCTGCAAACAGCGGTAACTTCCGCACCAAAGTATTTTGCAATTTGTATTGCATAAGTGCCAACGCTACCGGAAGCTCCATAGATTAATACTTTCTGACCTTTCCGAATATTTGCTTTTCTAAGATGAATCAAAGCGGTTATTCCGCCGTTAGAAATAGGAGCGGCTTCTTCGTGTGTTATATTAATTGGTTTGATTGCAAGAATACCATTTTCGGGAATGCAGCAATATTGTGCATAAGCACCAAATCTGAATTCCGTAGAAGCAAAAACCTGATCGCCAGCTTTAAATTTTGTAACATCATCACCAACTGCTTCTACTTCTCCTGAAAGTTCCATCCCCAGAATTTTTTTTCTTGGTCCGGTAAAACCTACAATAACCCTCATTAATGGTTTGAAGAAAAAATCTTTAACAGGACCCAATCCCGGTTCGAGACGACGAATTTTTGTATCGCCGATATGAACAGTTGTTGCTAAAATTTTTACTAACACTTCATTTGGTTTAGGAAAAGGTTTTTCAACTTCTCTGATCTGAAGAACTTCGGGTGGACCATATTTAGTGCAGATAACAGCTTGCATATAATTCCTTAATTTGATTTATCAAAGCTACGGGGAGGCTAACTAACATCCAATCTATCGCAACATTCCAGACAGGAATTAAATATATAAAAACAAAGTTTACTGCGGGCTTATTACCTGAGAAACAAGAAGTAATCAATTATTATTTTGCGAGAAGAAAGACGAAATCAAAAAAATACAATATCAAAATTCTCAAATCTGCCTAACCAAAATAGCCTGCCCCGAACTTAATTCGGGGACGGTCGGGTTGAGAAGCTGTTTAGGCAGTTTTTGATAATATTTTAATTCACACATTTTAAAAGTATAACATTCAGATTGAATTAAACAACTTATTATAAAAAATATTTACTCCTCAACAGTTGGCTTTTCGGTAATGAATGTGTATGCTCGGATTGCATATATTTTCCAAGTTTCATTCTCTTTCAATAAAAGATCTGTAAAGTAATGACTAAGAGATGTATTATTTAAATTATTATTTATATCAGGATCATTTATTATTGCTTTGCCATCAACAATAGCAACATTATCAGTTATAAAATTTACTCTTAAAATTGTGCTAATGTGTTTTGTATTTTTACCCGAACCATTAAGGAATTCAACTAACATTTTTCGGAATTCAATTTTACCTAATGCTGATTGACCGAATGGATTAACCACAATGATACTATCTGTAAGACATTCCATTAAACCTTCTATGTTGCCCTTGTGCCAGGCAGTGTCATAAGATTTTTCAACTGCACGGATTGCTGTCTCTTCACGCTCTTTATCGAAAGGCTGCATCTTTTTATCCTCTCTTATACTTATACCACAACTAAAATTTGTGTTACGAATATTATAGAAAAAACAATAGAATTTTATTCATTATTTTAACTTCTTTATTTACTTAAACTGCCTAACGGCATTGTGCCTAAGCCGAAGCCCAGCACAACAATAATTAATTAACAATATACAATTAACAAATAGAACAAACTTTTTTAACAGTTTAACCTTTGACAAGAAAGATTACACGGAACAACTACCATTTAAACTGCACAAAAGCCGTATGCGAAAACGCTTTCGGCTTGAGGCACGGGTTAGGTATTATCCCTTTTTAATAATCAAATCGTAAATGATATCGATAGTTATGTTTTCTTTAGGATCAAATAAATTGCTATCCATATAATCCAGAATGCTTTGTTTTAATTGTTTGCTAGCAGGTCTTTTTTCTAAATTGTTTATTAAATCTATTGTGCTTACAAGTAATTTTCCTTCACCAATTTTACATTCAAATAAATAAGCTAATTTATTGTTAAAGTGATATGAATCAATAACATTTATAATCGGCTCAAATTCTTTAGGAAAGGAATTTAGATTCACTACATTAGCATTCATTGCTACATCCCACCATTGCCAGTTGGAATGATTATCAGTTGGGAATTCATTAAATGCAGGATGTTTGGGATCGCAATAAATTCCAAGAGTGTGAGATTTTTGAGGCCACTTAAAAAGTGAATTCCAGAATATTGTTGCAAAACAACTTTCCCTTGAGTCCTTCAAATCGGATTTTTCTAAAATCAACAATACTTTCTCTCCTTTTGAAAGCAAATCATCCAACTGATATAACTGATTTGTAGTGATAATATTTACATTACTTTGTTTTGTGATTGTTTTGGATGGATAAACCCAAATATCCCAGGTGTTTTCTATATCTAAATCAGGAATTAGAACCTTTAATAACAACTTAGATGGTTTATTTATTCCTTTTAAACCAATTTCAGTTTTTTGGAACTCTGTTAATTTCCCTTTTATAATGTTACGGGTATTCAATTTACCTTTATGTATAATTCCATTGTTTGCATCAAGCAGTTGCCATTCTGGTGTTTGCTTTAGTAAATCGTTAATCGAATAATTAGCAATAACAACATCGAAAGATAATTTTTCGGTGTTATAAAAAATTCTTTTTTCCAGGCGGGCGAGTGGAACAATAGCATTACAATATTTTCTATGTTCTTCAGGAGAAATAATACCTTTTGATTCAGTAAAGACATCAAGAACTCCAACTATTGCTGTCCATTGCCCTTGATAATCACGCAATCCGAGTAATTCAAATCCACCGAAACCCGGAGTTCGGAAAGCTGATTCTATTTCCTCTTTGTATAATATTGCTGAAAAATTTCCCGAAGCATTTGCAAATTCTTCGGCAATTTTTATTGAATGATTTTCCTCGAAAAGTTTTTTAAATCTTTGATAATTTGTGTTTGTGTATGCACCGGTATATTTTTCAATCTCACTAAAGCGTGGATACATCACCCATTGACCGACTTCGTGTGAAATTATCGGTGCGTTAATTCCATTTAAATCTTTTTTATAATCATATTTTGTGTTTGGAATATCTGTATTAAATCTGCTGGCGGTTACATTGTCGCCTCCGCCCCAGGTAATTCCAACAATTTTATCATAATTTGGCCAATCATTTATTGGATAATTGCCCCAGGCTGATACGTAAAAATCGTCAACACAATTAGGTTTAACAGGATGGGTTGTACAAGTGTATAAATGGCGGTTATCCTTCTTTTTCGCATCTAGTATAATTTTTTGAGTTTGTTCATTATGTGAAAATGCTTCATTGTTTAGTGAAAGCATACAAAATGACGGATGGTTACCATAAGTATCTAATATTCTGTTGAGTTCCGAATATGGACTTCCACTTAGTTCTACTTGAAAATACAAACCCAGCTCATCAGCAGCTTCGAATGCAGCTTCGGGCGGACAATTTGTGTGGAAACGAATCAGATTTATTCCATAAGATTTGATTATCCCAAGCTTCTTTAGCCAATCTTCTTTTTGCATATCGGGGTAACCATTTATCGGAGAAACACCATTATCAAGTGTGCCTCTAATAAATATTTTGTTGCCGTTAATAGTTATATTTCCTTCTGAAGTGGAAATCTTCCGCATTCCAAACGAAGATATTTGTGAATCAATTATTTCATTCCCTTCCCGAATTTCAGTTTTGAGTTCGTAGAGATTTGGTGAGAATTCACTCCATAAATCGATGGGTTCAGGAATACTTAAATTCGCATTAAGATTAGTCTCATCGAGCTTTATGGTTTTCAATGTTTTAAAATTCTTTTCACCTTTTTCCCGAATTGAGAAAACGACCTCACCTTTTTTAATTTTATTTATCGCTAATTGAAGATTTACATCAATACTTTTTGAGGAGATATTGGGGAAGATCAGAACATTGTTTATATGGCAATTTGAATTTCGGGCAATCAATTCAATTCTACCAATTATACCATTCCAGGAGATACCATTTCCATTAACAACGTGATGACCGTATTGCTGATAACGTAAGTCATCTTTATTGATTAATACTGTAATTGTATGTTCACCAGCAGAAATTGTTGAATCAATTAAAAACTTATGAGGATAAGCTAAGCCATAATCCTCTCCAATGTAATTTCCATCCCAATAAACTTTACTGCCAATTAACGTACGTTCCATCAAAAAATAAACTGTTTTGCTTTGCCAATTTTGAGGAATATTTACTTTTCTTTGTACCCAAAATGCTCCGTCATAAGAAATTTTTCTTTCAAGTCCGATTGTAAATGGTTTTGCTTCCACCAGAGGAATACCAATTTGCGCTTCATCAGTTGAACCAGGAAGATTTATCCAGTCATTTAATTTGTAGTTTGCATTCTTGAAGTAAAGATCATTTAGTAATTTGTTTGAATAATTAGAAGGCAATTCGGATTGGAACCACTTTTCTTGTTCTCCAATTTTTCGGGGCCAATCTTTAAAATTTCCATCAATAGTAATTCGCCACTTTCCGGCAAGTGAAAGAGTATCTTGTGAAAGCAAAAGATTTGAGGTAATTAAAAGTAGAGATGAGAATAATAATAAAAATGTCACATTCAATCTCATTTTGTTATACCTAAAATATTAGAACTTATTTGTAAATGCCTAACGGTTGCGGCTATGCCCAGTAAGTGATTGCGAAGAGCGTCACTATCTACCGATACAAAATTCGATGCGGGTGATACTGCTCGAAAACCACTAAAACCCTTATTGGGTATAGCCGTTGTTAGGGGCTGCCGTTCTTGTCTATCTGTCTGCTTCTTCTGCATATTCCTCAAATTTTTCAAGGACATTGTCATTCATATACTCTAAACTCTTTTCATTAGAAAGTTCTTGAATTGATTCATATGAAATAAATGTACACGATTCAGATAAAGGACCCTTTTCTAGAAAAGCAAAAACTGGTCTTGATATTTCTTGAAGAACTTTTTCTTTTCTTTCTGTTGGAGCAACTATGTGGGCACTAATATTTAAATTTGGTTGCAATGCCATTAAGTCAGCCATTCTTAAAATACCAGAATAAATAGATGTTGTATGTTCAACTTCAAATGCCCGAACAATTGAACGACCTCTTATCCACAAAACATCAATATTTTCAATTGTCTTCAATGTTGCATCGTCATAATTTAATGGAAGTTGTTCAAGTAAACATTGTGTCTTTGGATGCCAAACTTCTAAAACCCTTTGTCTGTCACTACGTGGCAACCAAATTTTTAAATTCATCCGTTCGCCAATTTCTGCAAGTAATGCTTGTATTTTTATTGAATCACGTTGTGTTGTTTGCTGTTGATTTACGGTTGCTGTGGGAACTTCTTCATTTTCAGGTATTGAAACAGTCACTTGTTTACTGTCCTGTGTCTTTACTGTCGGTGCTTTTAACTTTTTTGGGTCTAATTCGTCAAGAGAATAAAGAGTTGGATTATTTGTTTGATTTAATAAAATACGTTCAAGATATCGTCCGTCTTGGTCATCAAGTTTTCTCAAACTCACTCTTACCATACCAGTCCAAGCTAAACTCTTTTTTGGTAAGTGTTTTGTGAAAGATAAATTATTCCAAATAATATCTTCGTCAACTGGTACAGCATTTTCCAATGATAACCATATAATTGGACTTACATTAAATCTAACAACAAACGGGTCTGCGGTTTGAGTAAAAATGGGAGTATCATTTATAAAATAATTACTTGTTACCTCTAAAACACCTGCCCAACGAGATAATTTTGTCACGTAACAAATAAGTTTATCGCCAGGCTTCATAGTTGAAGCAACGCCTTTTTGTCTGTCTTGAAATCCCGAAACACTTTTATCAGAGTCCGAAAACTTTTGATATGTATCTGGTGAAAATAAGTCAATATAATATGCCATATGTTTTATGTTTATGTCTTTTTACGGTTACCCCTAACGACGTTGCCGATAAGCGGCGCCCCAGCTTGCCTGCCGAAGTTTTTACGAAGGCAGGAACAAGGATGCCGAACAATACCAACAACTTTTTATTTATTAAAAATATTTTTTACTGAACAACTTTGAACAAGAAACATTAAACGGAAACACAAAGCCAACAATTAAAAAATGCCAAATGGGAAAACGGCGTCCGCTTGATTGGCGGGTTAGGTGCGTATTTACTCTAAATATTTTTTAATAACATTTTCTAAATTCTCTCCGCGTAAATCTTCATTGCGAGCTAAAATTATACCTTGTTTAGAAACCAAAAAGGCAGAAGGATACGAATAAACACCAAATATTTTCAGGATCTCATCTGATTTTGCATTTTTTAATAAAACAGTATTTAGCCAAGGCATTGCCCATTTTTTGCTTCTAAATGCAATAACATTTTCTTTTTCGTCGGCAGCTACACTTATTATTTCCAATCCCTTTGATTTATATTTCTCATAAACTTTATGCAATGTTGGCATTTCGGCTATGCAAGGTGCACACCAGGTCCCCCAAAAATCTATTAAATAAGTTTTACCAAGCATTTTAGATTTCGTAAAAGTTTGCTCAGGATTGTCAATGGAATTAAAAGAAAATTCAGGAATCTCTTTGCCAACCGCTGTATTAAGAAATTCTGATTCAACAATTTTTGCTTTATATGTATTTGGGCATTCCTTTTTTAATTTATCAATCGTCCTCATCATTTCTTCATTTTTATTTTCCAGACTCAATTCCATAATTTTTGAGTATAACAATTCAGCTTTTACATTCGGGTCATTTGTAGTTTTTACAACCTCGTCTACGTAATTGATGTATTTATTTTTATTCTTTGTTGCCCAAATAGCATAATTAATTAGATGACCGCCGAATGACCAGAATGCAGATGTGGGTTTGATTTCGTTAAGCGCATTGGTACATATTGCAGAATCAAGTGGGTCGGGTTTAATCATAAACCAACTTTGAAGGTAATTAACATATAACATTTCTCTTACTTCTTTGATATTCTCGTGTTTTAAATTTGCTTTTAATTGTGATAGTATCTCACTCCTATTTTTATTTATATAATTGCCATTATCAATGTTATTGATTTTATAAAAATAAAGCGAGTCCATATAATCGGAATGAGCAGAAATATATTTAGAATAAATTTTAGATATTTTGCTGGCTGCTGATGTAGTATCTGAAAAGACAAACCTTGGTAATATCTCATATTTAGGAGCAAAATTATTCCTTGGTTTTAAAGATGGTAAATATGCTTTAATTGTTAAATCCATATTTCCATTAGAGAATACCGGAATAAAACAAGATTCATTTTTGTCATTCGACAATGTTAAAAAGTATAACCCATACTTTGAAATGTCCAGTTCATATTGATTTTTGTTTTTTGCAATAACAAGAACATTTTGGCCTTTAACGAGGTCATATAATTCCAATTTGGAATCGGAAGGAATACTTCCATCAGAATTATAGATTGATATTGAGACTATATAACTTGTTTTTTTATTGCAAGCAAAAAATGCCGCAAAGATTAAAACGATACTAAGATATTTTACATATTTCATTAAGCACCTAACGACGTTGCGCCTAACCCGCCGCCCATAACAAGGAAGCTAAGTAAAACACAAATGCCAATGATTAAACAAACTGCACTTAACTTGCGTCAGCAAAAGTGCAGTTTGCAACAATGTTAATTAATAGTAATACTTAGAACAACAAACTTAAAACGGAACAACCAAGCCAAAAATTTAAAAACTGCCAAATGCGAAAAGGCGGTCGGGTTGATTGGCTGGTTATATAGCGTTTATTTTAACTCTTCCAATATTTCATATTTATTTCGTAAGCTTTCTAATTTATTCTGTGGTATTATAATTATAAATTTGCGTAAAACGATCCAATTACTTTTTGAATTAAGCTTACCTTCTAAAATTATTTTATAGCTTCCAACTTCAAAAGAAAATTCACTTGGATTTTTTTGAAATTCACAAACTAACTTTTTTGAATCTCCTCTATTAATTGAAAAAGGTGTAGAAAAATATCTCCCTTCGTTTTTCATAAGCTCAGTACGAATAGCATTGAAATGCAAAAAGATCTGTTTGTCATTTTTATCGAGTAAAATTAATCTTAAACTTTCTACGACAACTGGCATTGCTCCGGTGTTAAAGAATACCAATGGCAATTCTATTAAAAGTTTTTTTTCACTATTATGAATACCAAAATGCTTTAAATTACTAACTCTTAGTTTTCCTTTTCTCCAATTCATCCACCAAAAACTATAAACTGTGAATAGCAGGGCGAGAATGCTAATAATTAAACTTGAATAATTCATAATATTATATAAATCTTATTATTTGGTATAATCTATCGTGATGTTATCTGAGTTAAGTCCATTGACCCAAATTTCAAAACGATTATAACCGGTATTTATATTCCTTGTGTATTGTCCTATTTTATGTTGATCAAATAAAGCCCCTTCTTTTTCGCTTAAGTTAGCAATATTACTAGATAATTCAGCAGCTTTTTTATTATCAAATACATCAATAAAAGCATTGCGATCATAACGTGTATCGTAGAGTAAATTTAAACCAAGCAAGCGTAAATCTTGTTCATTACGATATTTGGAAGAAATAACAATAATTTTTCTATAACCCCCATTAGGTACTTGCCATTCTCTAACTATTTCATATGGTATAGATTTTTCGGGTTGTTCAATATTTGGTGTGACCTCAACTTTGCTGACAGTTGATTGTGTATTTAATTTTTTTGAAATATTATCTACTATATATGCAATAATCAGAAAACCTATAGCAATGGCAATTATAATAAGACAACCTCTGTTCATTGGTTTAGTAGAAACATTTTCTATTTTGCTATTCTTTGATTGGGCATTCTTTTTTATAGAGTCGTCTAAATATTCACCACAATGTTTACACTTTTTAGCATCAGCTAAAATTTCCTCTGCACAGTAAGGGCATTTTTTTGTATCAGACATAATTTAATCCATAAATTAATTAGCTATATAACGGCGTTGTGCTTAACACGCAGCCCAGAACAGCCACTTAGATTAGAAGCACAATGCCAATAATTTTTAAAAACTTTGTTTAGTAAGAACACCTCGAACAAGTTAGCCAAAACGGAACGACCAACATTAAAATTATAAAAATGCCAAATGCGAAAACGCTGTCGGGTTGAAGCACTTGTTAGCTGCGTTTTTAGATACTCTATTTATAATTAACTTTTTTTTCAAACAATGTGTATTGAGGTGGGTTTAACTCTTTAATATCAATTGCTCCCCAAATCTCTTGTAAATTTTCTGTGTATTTATAATCATCTTTAAAACGATCAATTCTATCAACATCGCGAAATTCATTAAGTCTCTTTTGACAAAATTGAAAATTAATATCATCCTTCTCAATACAAATTGAATTTCTGTTTAATTGTCGCGCTACAATATTAGTGGTAGCAGTTCCGGAAAATGGATCAAGAACAAAATCCCCAGGTAATGAAGATGATAAAATAATACGTAATAAAAGTTGTATAGGGGATTGTTGATTATGAAACCTTTCGCCATTTGGAAGGCGTAGCGGTTCATCTCCAGCAAAATAACCAGAAGTCAATTCGCGAATATCGTCCCAAATGTCGGTAACATACATTCCGTTTTCTCTTTTGTATTTTTCCGTAACCAATAGAGGTGGATCAATTCTAAGTTTATTAAATACTCGAGGTCTGTTTCCTTTTGTTGCATAAGCTATAATTTGATAATGCTTTCCAAATTTAGTATTAGCAGGAACGGCGGAAGTTTTTTTCTTCCATATTATAAGATTTTGAAATGTCCATCCGGTATTTTCGAGAGTGCTTAACACTTCTTTAACGTTTTTTTCTCTTTGCATAAAATATATAGCACCACCCTCATTGGTTTTGTTAAAAATCCTATTGCAAACAGAATTCATCCAATTCCAATATTCAGATGGTTCCATATTGTCATTGTGACTATTGTATTCTTTGTTTTGATTAAATGGAGGATCTAAAAAAGTTAAATCAAAGCTGTATGCAGTATTATCTAAATAATGAACACAATCATCTTTAATAATTTCACAAACCAAAATATTCCTCCGTTTTAAAATAATGCATCAATATTAATTTTATAAAAATCTTCTTCCATTTCAATGAATTCAGAATCGGATAATCTTTCCAATAATACAGATAAATTATCTATAGTGTCAACCTTTGAAATTTTATTATTAATTTCTGCTAAGGTATGTTTTCTATCTTGCAAATAAAATAGTATTACTGCCATAAAAAAGATTTCCTTATTTGCAATTCTTATTTGATAATGTTGCATTAATTTTTGAATGGTTTTTGCAAGTTTTTTTGCATCCTTTTTAACCTCAATTTCTTTTATCAAGACAAATCTTGAAAATAAATCTTTAACTTCTTTTCTAGCACGAATATTAAATATTTTATTTAAAGTGTTGGCAGTTTCTTTGTTGATTTTTTCAGATAGTTTCCTTTCCATTTGAACACTTCTTGTTAACTGAGTTTCAAATTTACTTTTTGCATCTTGAATTAAGGCAGTGCTTGTTGTAACAAAAAACGTTTCAGTATTTCCTCTCCAGAAATTATTACCAATGTTAAAGCCAAGATTCATTTTATTAAGATTTATTGAGCCAAGTAGTAAATGCTTATCTGTAATAAGTAATTTGGCGTGCAAATCTTCTTCTATAGTATATAATTGAATATCCTCTGCTAATAATTCCCTATACATTTTTTGAATACGATCAGAAAAGTCCATACTCGTTGAACCGGTTAGCAGTTTTATCTGGATTTGCTTTGATGCCTTTAAATTTCGTAAAAACAATCCAAATTCGGGATCAGTAAAACTTTCAGCGGAAACAAAAATAAATTCTTCTGCATCGTTTAATAATTGTTCATAGATTGTTCTTCCTTTTATATCAAAAGGAACTAAATATAATTTTTCTTCAATATTAATATCATCTGGACATAAAGAAGCAGGATATTGTTTAATCCAATTACGACTATGAATAGTTGTTTGTATTATCCTTGGTAAATCAAAAACATTATTCACATTTGGTAAGTTTGTATTAATAACTTGTTCACGAATGTTCCCATCGTGACCATCATTTTCCGTAACAAATAGAGTTAATAATTCTTCATATTTATTGATAAAATTTGTGATAATGCTTTGCTCATTTTTAATGATTATACACGCATCCAATTCATTAATTCTTGTAAAGTTAGCGCTCAGTATAATGGCACACTTGTCTGTTACTATGAATTTACCGTGAAAAGAATACCATTTTCCTATTGCTGTGGTTGTTCTTTCAGGATCACCGACATTCCACTTGCAAAATTTTATTGTTGCGCCAGCTTCTTGTAAGGCATTTAATCTTAATATTACTTCATCCCTCAATGATTCATTAATACTATCGTGAGGTAGTGTTAAAATTTCAACTTCAATTCCTTCTCTGATTTTATTTTCTAATAAATCAAATAAACTATCTAAATGGATTTGAAATACAGCTATTTTAATGAATTCTTCAGCTTCATTAAGTTCATTTAAAACACTTGTCAATACTGTATTACTGAATTCAAAATTTTTCAATATTTCTCCGAATTTTTCTCAATAAAAATACTCATTTCTCAAGTAAAGATTAATAGAATAATTTAAGCAGCTAACGGCGTTGTTTTTAAGCCGCCGCCCAACACAGCTATGCAGCTTTGAAAACCAACGCCAATAATTTTATAAAAACTTTTTAAACAGAACAAACTTGAACAGCAACCTTGTTTATTTAAGCTAACTTGAACAACCTAAACCGACCACACTAAAAAGGCGGTCGGCTTGAAGAACAGGTTATAAGGCAATAATGTTATTTATTCATCGCTTCTCTACGTTTCACTTCTAATGTTATATCATTAAATAAATTTTGATAAACTTTTTCGTCATAAATTTGTTTAATATTCTGCTTAGCCCCGCTACCCGAATAATTCGTTTCTTGCAAATTAAGCCGAAGTTCTTGATTTTCTTCGTTTAATTTGTTTACTGTAGCGCTTACTTCAATTACTGTGTTCTTGTCCGTGATTCGGCCCAAAAAAAGAGCTTGCATAAATTGAGAGCCACCAGAAGTTTCTCTATCAATATTTGCAACAATCAAACCGCTATTCATATCAGTATTTTTAATAACATATCCTTGATCTTGAAGTATTGTCATAGTAGCACGAAAAACATTTTCGTAAGATCCTTCGATCATTTTAGTAGTAAGTTGTCTAATTTGCATTTGAGACAATTGTGGCCCAGCGGCGCAACCAACTAAAAATGTTAGTAAAAGAAATATTGAGAAATTCGTAATTGTGTTTTTCATTTTTAACCTCGCGAATTTTGTTGTTAATTAAAATGACGCTGCAATAATGCTATAATCTTTTACGACGTCGTTTTCATCAAATATGATAATTAAATCGAACGACTTAGTCGTAGCAGATGAAACTGCACGACTACCGCCCCAAAATATGAATCCACCAGAATCAGAACCATAAGCCGATTCATAAGACATTCTGTTGTAATTCCAGACTTCATCATTAGAGCGGTTTTTAGTTACAATATTTGGCGAACCAAATATTTGGAGAATCTCTGCTTGTGTTGTTTCACCTTTTTTAATTTCCATTTTAACTTTTCCAGTAGTAAGATTTGTATTACTCATTTCCTTAACACCAGAAGTAGCACAACCAGAAATTAAAACAACCACGAGCAGAAAAGGAACAAAGAACGAAAGATTTTTTTTCATTTTATACCTCATTTTTAGTGTTTGCCTTATAACGGCGTTGCCGATAACCCGCCGCCCATAACAGCAATGCAGATTAAAAAGACAAAGCCA
>CAZCJF010000025.1:0-41505 GCA_964499095.1 uncultured Ignavibacteriaceae bacterium | reverse complement strand
GTGGCATTTCTATAACTCGAGATGAAATTTCTCAGATAGAATCAAATAAAATTTTCCATATTGATGGAATTAATAAAATTCCGATTGTTGGAAGGGTTGCCGCAGGTTCCCCAATTCTTGCTGAAGAAAATATCGAGGGAGCGATAGCAATTGATCCGAACTTCATAAAAAGATCAGAAAATGCTTTTGCTCTTAAAGTAAAAGGCGATAGTATGATTGACGCCGGAATATTTGAAGGAGATCTTGTTATAATAAATCCACAAACAAATGCTAACAATGGAGATATAGTTGTAGCAAGAATTGATGATGAAGTAACTGTAAAAGTTTATGAGATTAAAAATCAACAGATAAAATTAATTCCTCAGAACAAAAATTATGAACCTATAGTTATAAAAAACATCAATGAATTTTCAATCGTTGGAAAAGTTACAGGCGTAATTCGTTGGCTAAATTAATACGGAGTAAATATGAAAACAGAAATATTCAAATCAGCAATAAAAAACAGAAACAGAGTAAGATTTATTTATGGAATGACAGAAACGATGATTGAACCATATTACATTGCTGTTGAGAGAAGCGGTTCAAAAGTTATTTATGGAAAGATTTTTAATTCCAATGAAATAAAAAAATTTAACTATGGTAAAATATCAAATATAAAAGTATTGGATAAAAAGAGGTTTTCTCCCGTGATACCTATAATCCCTCTTGCATCCTAAGGAGATCAAAATGAATACAGATAGAAGAAAAGATGTTGATTTACTGGTTGAAGAATTTTGGAAAAAGGGTTACATGACCGTCTTCCGCAAATTTGGAACTTATTTGCCCGAACCATCAAAAATAGGTGGATTCGATGTGGATGTTATTGCAAAACAAAAAGATAATTATGCAATTGGTATTACATTAACAGATCAGGACTTTAATGATCCGGCATTTATTAAAAACAAATTAGCATACCTTGCTCAAAGACAAACAAGAGGCTCGAATAAGAAAGTTTTGTTATTTGTTGGAGTTCCAGGTAACAAGTTAATGAATGCTAAATCAATTATTGATGAACTTGATCCGGATACAAGAAAAAATATAAGGCTTTTCCAGATTACAGAAAGAATACCTGTGAATGCCAGAAGAGAGAACCGCTCTAACCGGGTCCTTTTTTCATAAGATTATTTAACAAACTCAGCCCCCTTGTTATTTAAATAATTACTAATCACCCCTTTTAACTGCCAAAGACCACAAATGAGCAGCATCAAGTTACCTTGACATTCGTGTAATGTAAAATTAACTTTGCACGCTCAATCAAATACAGGATTTAGATATTGAAGAACAAAAGCTCTGCATCCGATGAGCAAATTGTAAATGATTTAAAAAAGTCGGGTGAAATTCCCAAACATATAGCAATTATTATGGATGGGAATGGTCGTTGGGCTAAAAAAAGAGGCTTACCAAGAGTCGCTGGCCACAAGAGGGGAGTTGATACAGTCAGAGAAATTGTAGAGGCTTGTGCTGAAATTGGTGTTAAATATCTAACTCTTTACACATTTTCCACAGAAAACTGGAAGAGACCAAAGGACGAAGTTTCTACACTGATGCGGTTACTCCTTAATAGTCTGCGCGATAGAGTTAATGAACTTAATGACAATGATATTCGTCTTACAACCATTGGCGATACCAATGCTTTGCCACTTGAGGTTCAGAAACAACTATTAGCAGATATTGAAAAAACCAAAAAAAATAAAAAGATGGTTCTAAATCTTGCTCTTAGTTATAGTGGAAGATGGGAGTTGCTGAAAGCTATTAAAAAAATAGCTGCAGATGTGGCAGACAAAAAAATAGAGCCGGATGAAATTGATGAAAATTTAATTTCTGATAACTTAACGACTAAAAACATGCCCGATCCTGATTTGGTGATCAGAACAAGTGGTGAATTTAGGGTAAGTAATTTTCTTTTGTGGCAAATTGCTTATTCTGAATTTGTAATTACTGAAACGCTCTGGCCCGATTTCTCCAGAAAAGATTTGTATGATGCAATACGGATTTTTCAGAAGAGAGAGAGAAGATTCGGAAAAGTTAGCGAACAAATTAAGAAGAATGAAAAGGAAAAAGGTCCTCATAATGTTCATTTCCTCCCCAGTTAAAGTATTGACACATATTCTGTTTCTTCTATTTATTTTTTCTGCGGTTCTTACAAACGCCCAGGAACAAAGAAATACATTAAAAATTTTGGGTATTGCCGTAGATGGAAATAAATCATCCGATATCAATACTATTATCGTTTCTTCCGGATTAAAAGTCGGTGATGAAATTCAGATACCCGGAGATAAAACTATTAATGCAATTAAAAATCTATGGGCATTAAATATTTTTTCTGATGTGCAAATACTGGTTGATAAAGAAGTTGCAGACGGAGTTTTTCTGGTAATAAAAGTTCAGGAACATCCAAGAGTTGAAAAAGTTGTAATTGAAGGTAATGATAAAATTGATACAGATGATATCGAAAAGAAAATTACTTTTTTAAGAGGAACAATTCTAAAACCGCAGGAAGTATCTAAACTCATTCAAAGAATCAATAAACTTTATGAGGAAGAAGGTTACTTTAATTCCAAATTTGAAACCAAATATTACAACTACTTTTCAGCGGATACAGTAAAAGATTTAATACTTGTTAGATGGAGAAACACAAAAGACTTATCCGATGAATACGAAACAGAGTATAATTTAAGTGATAACCTTTCTTCCAACCTGATTAGTAAGATTAAAGATAGAATGCTCTTGAAAATAATAATTACTGAAGGTGATAAAGTAATTGTTAGAAAAATTGACTTTGAAGGAAATCAGGCTTTTGATGATGGAGATTTGAGAAGTGAAATGGATGAAACATCCGAAGCCAGATGGTGGAAATTTTGGAGCAGCTCAAAATTTGATCCAATCAAATATGAAAAAGACAAGGAACTGATAATAAAATTCTATCAAAAAAATGGCTACCGCGATGCAGAAATACTCTCCGACTCACTGATTTATTCTAACAATAATCGGGATCTTAAAATTTTAATTAATGTTTACGAAGGCAACCAATATAAAATCCGTAATATCTTTTGGGAAGGTAACACTGTTTATCCGGCAGAAGTTTTATCAGAAAGATTGGACTTTGCACCCGGTGATGTTTACAATGTAGAAAAGTTTGAACAGAATCTTAGAGGGAATGAAAAACAATCCGATGTATCTGCACTTTACCTCGATAATGGATATTTAACTTTTAATCTGCAAACCAGAGAAACAAAAGTTGGTGATGATTCAATTGATGTTACAATCAGAGTAGAAGAAAGAAATCAATTTAAAATTGGCAGAGTAGATATTTATGGTAATGATAAAACAAAAGAAAAAGTAATAAGAAGAGAACTATATACAGTTCCTGGTGATTATTTCAATCGTGGATTGCTCTTTAGAAGCGTTCAAAACTTAGCAAACTTACAGTATTTCAATGTTGAAAAATTATATGGTGCTGAAGGGATAACCACTAAATTAGCCAGCGACAGCACTGTTGATATCGGATTTAATGTTGAAGAAAAATCAAGTGATTACCTTAACGCCTCAGTTGGTTACAGCGGTAGTTTTGGTTTTAGCGGTGCAATTGGTGTAACTCTGACAAACTTTTCAATAGCAGAACCTTTCAGCCTTGGTGGTGGTCAGATACTAAGTTTTAACTGGCAGTTTGGTGTTGGTAACTTGTACAGAACATTCACGCTAGGATTTACGGAACCGTGGATGTTTGATACACCAACATCAGTTGGATTTGAAATGTTTGATACACGACAGCAGTATATTTATGATTTACGGCAGTCCGGTATTACTTTAAGAGTTGGAAGAAGACTAAAATGGCCGGATGATTTCTTCTATATTCAGGGAAGAGTTAAATATCAGTATAACAATATTATTGAAGGCTTATCGTATTATCCTGAAGGGAAGTACAATCAATTTACTGTTGGTGGAACCATTACAAGAAAAAATATTGATAATCCAATTTTCCCTTCAACTGGTTCTTCTCTGTTTCTTGATGCAGAATTTTCTGGCGGTGCTCTTTTGCCGGGTGATGTTAATTATCTTAAGATTGGATTTACAGCTGAGTGGTACAGAAGATTATTTAATTCCAACCGACTAACTTTATACACAATGTCTGACCTTGGATTTATACAAGAGCTTGAGAGAGGAACAATCATTAATCCATTTGAAAAATACTGGATGGGTGGAAATGGATTGATTATCGCAACAACTTCTTTAAGAGGATATGATGACAGATCCATTGGCCCTATTAATGCTAATGGTGATTTAACCGGCGGCTACGTGATGGCAAAATTTGGTGCCGAATTAAGATTGGCGGTTACACTTGAACCAATCCCACTTTATATTTTGGCATTCGCAGAAGCAGGTAATGTTTTTGAAAGTTTTAAGAAAACAGATATTTTTGATCTCCGCAGATCAGTTGGATTTGGTGCAAGAATTTTGATTAATCCAATTGGTTTAATTGGTTTTGATATTGGATATGGATTTGACCGGAAAATTGTTGATGGACAGGATCCATCCTGGTTATTCCACTTCCAGTTTGGAAAAGGATTTTAATTAACTTGATATAACAAATAATTAATCAATGAGGATAATAGTGAAAAAAATAGTTTTTGTGTTAGCATTTTTATTAGTTGGAATAAATGCATTTGCACAATCTCCGTTAAAAATTGGATATGTAGATTCTGAAGTAATTCTTACTCAGTTTTCAGAAGCAATAAAAGCTCAGGGAGATCTGGATGCTTTAACAAACAGATGGTCTGCCCAGTTGGATTCAATGACTCTCGGATATCAGCAGGCTATTGCTGATTATCAGAAACAAGCAGAAACAATGAAAGAACCGCAAAAGCTTGAGGCGCAGCAGAAAATTGTTAAAATGGAACAGGATATAATGGAGTTCCGCAGAACCAAGTTTACACAAGGAACTGGCGAGATTTATAGAGAACAAGAAAAGCTTTTTGCTCCGGTTAAAACTAAAATCTATGCAGCTATTCAAAAAGTTGCCAAAGAAGAAAATATGCAGTTTGTTTTTGATAAGAGTGGGGACATTATTCTTCTTTACGCTGACTCTGCATTTGATATAACATTTAAAGTGTTGGATACTTTAAAGAGAGGAAGTTAATATTTCTGTAAAAATTTGAAGTTCTCTCCATTTATTTTTGGGGAGAACTTTATTTTTTTTATCATCATTTTTGATAAAAAATTCTAAAGGCTATCAATGAAAAAGTTAATTATCCTATCGGTTCTGTTTTTCACTTCAACAATTTCTTTTGCTCAGTTAAAAATTGGCTATATAGATTCTGATGCAATTATGGATAATCTGCCTGATGTGCAGGACGCAAGAAGAAAACTTGATGCACTTATTTCAGAATGGCAGTCTGAGCTTAATAAACTGGAAAATGAGTGGAAAACAAAATTTGATGATTATGAAAAGCGTAAGCTTATCATGACAGATCAGACCAGAGCAGAAACTGAATCTGAACTGATAAAACTTGAAAACCAGATTGCTCAATTCAGAGAGAAAAAATTTGGCACCGGAGGAGAACTTTTTCAAAAGCAGGACGAATTAATGAAACCTGTGCAGAATAAAATCTTTACTGTACTTAAAGAAATTGCTGAAGAAGATAATTATGATTATGTTTTTGACAGAAGCGGTGATATTATGATTCTTTACGCAAAAGAACAGTACGATTTAACATCAAAGGTGCTGGATAGATTAAAACTCAAATGATAAGAGTATCTTAATGAAAATTAAACTTCTGGAAATTGCTTCTTTTATTAACGGAAAGCTGGTTGGTGATGAAAGTATTGAAATTACAAATCTGGGTAAAATTGAAGAAGCAATACCGGGAGATTTAACATTTCTCTATTTACCCGCTTACGAAAAATTTTTCCCCTCAACTAAAGCATCAGCAATTATAGTTAAAAATGATTTTCCCAAAACCAGAAATGATATTACTTACATTGAGGTTGCCCAACCGGAGAAAGCTTTTTTTGCTGTTCTTAAAAAATATTTTACTCCGGAATTTTACCTTCAAGGTATAGATCCAACTTCTTCAATCGGGAAAAATTCTTCTCTGGGAAAAGATACCGCATTGGGCAAAAATGTTGTGATTGGCTCAAATTGTAAAATTGGGGATAACACAAAAATTTTTCACAACACAGTGATATTGGATAACACTGTTATTGGTAATGACTGTTTAATATTTCCAAATGTAAGCATTAGAGAAAACTCCGTTATTGGTAACCGGGTAATTATCCACTCGGGAACGGTAGTGGGAAGTGATGGCTTTGGTTACACAACAGATGAAAAAGGTGTATATCAGAAAATTCCGCAAATCGGAAATGTAATTATTGAGGATGATGTTGAACTTGGTTCCAATGTATCCATAGACAGAGCAGCACTTGGTTCAACCATAATTAAGCGCGGCTGCAAGATTGATAATCTCGTTCAGATTGCACACAATGTGCAGCTTGGTGATGACACGGTTATATCGGCCCAGGCAGGTATTTCTGGCAGCACTAAAATCGGAAAGCATTGTATACTTGCAGGACAGGCAGGATTGGTTGGACATATTGAACTCGGTGATAATGTTGTAATAACTGCGCAGGCAGGCGTTTCAAAATCTATTTTGAAACCGGGCTATTACTCCGGATCTCCCGCAATGGAAATAAAAGCGCATCAGAAAATGCAGGCACAGGTTCGATTTATACCTGATTATGTCGAGCGCATAAAACAACTTGAAAACCAGATTAAAGAATTAAAAGCACTCATCGATAAGAAATAATCTTTATTCATCTATCCAATCTTGTGATCCCCAAAATTGTATTTAGTTACTCATCTTACTATTTTTTCAATTAAATTTATCCAAAAAAACGGACTATTTATGATTGAACTTCAGAGAACAATCTCTCAACCTGTTACAATGAGTGGCATTGGTTTACACACAGGCACTGAATGCACAATGACTTTTAAACCTGCACCAATAAATTCCGGAATTAAATTCGTACGTGTCGATCTTGGTGGAAACCCGGAAATACCGGCTATTGCAGATAATGTTGTAGATGTTTCCAGAGGAACAACGCTTGGAATTGGTGAAGCCAAAGTGCACACCGTTGAACACGTTTTAGCCGCTATCGTTGGTTTGCAAATAGATAACATAGTTATTGAGCTTGATGGAATCGAACCACCAATTGGTGATGGTAGTGCATTGCCCTATGTTGAAGTGCTGCAGAAAGCCGGAATCGAAAAACAAGATGCACCAAAAGATTATCTTATAATTGAAGAAACAGTAATGTATTCTGATGAAGCAAGACAGGTTGATATTGTTGCTCTCCCTTTGGATAAATACCGAATAACGGTAATGGTGGATTATCAAAACCCTGCTCTTGGCAGCCAGCATACAGGATTATTTGATCTTGAAAAAGAATTTGTAAGTGAGTTTGCATCAGCAAGAACTTTTTGCTTTTTAAGTGAAGTTGAATCTCTTGCGGATCAGGGATTAATTAAAGGCGGCGATCTTGATAATGCTGTTGTAATTGTTGACCACAATTTAAATCAGGATCAACTGGATGCACTTGGTAAAAGAATTGGAATTAAAGAAAAATTTTCGCTCGGTGATGATGGAATACTAAAC
Organism: uncultured Ignavibacteriaceae bacterium; assembly: GCA_964499095.1. GTDB lineage: Bacteria > Bacteroidota > Ignavibacteria > Ignavibacteriales > Ignavibacteriaceae > IGN3. The sequence continues at coordinate 33,814 of CAZCJF010000025.1, read as the reverse complement.
AACAAAAAACTTCGCTATAAAAATGAACCGGTAAGACATAAACTTCTGGATTTAATGGGCGATCTCGCATTGATTGGCGCACCAATTAAAGCACAGATTTTAGCTGCAAGACCGGGACATAAGGCTAACGTAGAGTTTGCAAAGCAAATACGTAAACTTTATCAGCAGAAAAAATTAGTGAAGAAATTTCAGTTTGTTAAAAAAGAGGGAGTTGTATTTGATATCAATGCAATAGAAAGAATACTTCCTCATCGTTATCCGTTTCTGCTTGTTGATAAAATTATTCATCTGGAAATTGAGAAAAAAGTTATTGGTGTCAAATCTGTTACTTACAATGAGCCCTTCTTTATGGGTCATTTTCCCGGTCAGCCTATTATGCCGGGTGTTTTGATTATCGAAGCGATGGCACAAACCGGTGGTATCCTGCTGCTTAACTCATTACCTGATTTCAAAGAAAAACTTGTTTATTTCATGCAAATCAATAATGCTAAGTTCAGAAAAACAGTTGTTCCCGGTGACCAGCTTTTTATTGAAGTTGAGCTTGTACAAAAGAAATCCAAAATATTTGTTATGGCTGGTAAAGTGTATGTTGATGATGTTCTTGTAGCAGAAGCTGATTTTATGGCTGGTGTTGTTGATAGACCAAAAAAACCTGAAGAGTAATTATGAACAATATTCATCCTACCGCTATTGTAAGCACAAAAGCTAAAATTGGTGATAACATTATCATTCATCCTTTCACAATAATTGAAGATGATGTTGAAATTGGAAATAATTGTGAGATAGGTCCGCACGCTGTTTTATATAATGGTGCACGAATCGGAAATCGTGTAAAGATTTACCAAAATGCTTCCATCGCACACAGACCACAGGATTTAAAATTTGGTAACGAGATTACTTACTTTTATGTTGATGATGATACTGTAATTCACGAATGCGTTACATTGCACAGAGGAACCAAAGAAACGGGTCAATCCAAAGTTGGTAAAAATTGTTTGCTGATGGCTTACACACACGTTGCACACGATTGCGTTGTTGGAGATAATGTGATACTTGCAAATGCTGTTCAGATTGCCGGGCATGTTCATATTGAAGATTGGGTAATTATGGGCGGCACCGCTGCTGTTCATCAGTTTTGTAAAATTGGTAAGCATTCAATGATCGGTGCTAACTCAATTGCTGTTAAAGATGTTCCGCCATTTGTTCTTAGCGGAAGATTTCCTGTTAAGTATGAAGGATTAAACAAAGTCGGATTAAGAAGGCGCGGATTTAGTGAAGAGGATATTGCTACAATCAAAAAAACATACGACTTAATTTATAATTCCGGATTAAACGTATCCCAGGCACTTGTTAAAGTTGAAGCAGAATTTGGATCGAATAAATATGTGCAGGATATCATTTCCTTTATTCGTACAAGCAAACGTGGAATAATCGGTAGATGATCTGGAAGTTTATAGATTCCGGAGAGCATAACGGCAGGTACAATATGGATTTTGATATTGCACTTGCAAAAAATTATCAGCCCGAAGTTGCAATACTGAGATTGTATAGATGGAAACCCTACTGCATTTCTCTCGGTGCGAATCAATCACTTACCGATGTAAATATTGAAAAAGCAAAAGAAGATAATATTGATGTGGTTAAACGTCCTACCGGTGGCAGAGCAATTCTGCATTCAGAGGAATTGACTTACTCCGTAATTTATCCGCTTGATATCAATTCATCTGCAAAAAATATTTATAATGAAATCAATATTGCATTGCGCAATGGCTTGATTGAATATGATGCGTCTTTAAAGGGAATTGAGCTTGAACATTCTCAACCGGACTTTAAAGAATTTTATAAATCTGATATCAGCGCAGTATGTTTTGCTGTATCCGCAAAAAGTGAACTGAACTTGAATGGAAAGAAATTAGTCGGCAGTGCACAAAGAAAAATTGGGAATGTAATTCTTCAGCACGGTTCTATTCTTTGCGGAACTTATCACCAGAAGATTATTGATTATCTTAATCTTGATGAAGCAAAAAAAGAATCAATACTAAAAGAAATTTCTGATACTACAATCGACTTAAAAAGTGCACTGAATTATGCAGCCGATTATTCTAAATTAGCAATGTCAATCTTAAAGGGATTTGAAAATTATTTTAGCGTAAAGTTTCAGGAATCAGAAAATCATAATCTTAAACCGGAATTAACCACTATTGATGGCATTTAGCAAAATACTTTCTTTTCTGCGGATTCTTTTCAGAATTAAAAACTCATTTATTCTTTCATTATTATTTATCTCTTTTTCATTCGCACAGATTGAATCAAAACTTTTTCTTGAAGGGGCAAGAGTAACTGATATTAAAAGAGAAGGAAGCTCTCTTTGGGTTGCAACCTACGGGCAGGGAATTTATGAGTATTCCTATAAAGACAACAAATGGACAAACTACTCAAGCAAAAGTGATAACCTTGATAATGATTTATTCCATTGTGTTGCAGCAAACAAAGATTTTGTTTGGGCCGGCGCTAATGAAGGGTTATTCATCTACTCCAAAAAAACTAAAAAATGGACTAAAAGAAAATTTGCTCAGGGTGGAGAGTTTGGCAACTGGATTAGAAGTTTGAACTTCGATGAAAAGCACAGCAGACTTTGGATCGGAAGATTCCGGAACGTAACTGTGCTTGATGTTAAAACAAACAGGTTCACCGATTATAATCGTGTAATAGGCGGAGATGAAAAGACAAATAATTTTAACAACATTGTTTTTGATGGTGACAGTGCTGTTTGGCTTGGTGCAGAATTCGGAGCTCATAAATTCAACGCAAAGAAAACTCCTGATGATCAATCAGCCTGGACTTACATAAATAACAAGGGAAGAAATTTTAATGGAGAGGGAAACTCTGTTTCCGTTACCGATTTTGTATTTGAAAAAAATGCTGTGTGGTTTGGAACCGATGAATTTATAACCAAAGAATTACCCGAATACAATATTGGCGGAATTTATGTGTGGGACAGAAAATTAAAGTGGGAGAGAATTTCTAAAGCAAACGGATTAGGCGGTAATGGCATTTACTGTCTTGCACGTACCGGTAACTACATCTGGGCAGGAGTATATGAATTTAAAAAAAATGACAAGGAGGAATACGGCAAAGGATTGTATTTAATAAATCGCCGCACAAAAAAAGTTACTCCAATTGACCTAAGTGAACTGAACATAACCACATCAAATATTTTATCACTCTTTTTTGACGGAATGCATCTCTGGATAGGCACATCATCAGGTTTGGTGCGACTTAAAATAAGTAATGACTTTGCAAAAATTAAAAAGTAGTTGTGAAGCTTTTGTAACTCTCCTTTTTACATTTCTATGACATCTTTTTGACAATTAGTGATGTGCTCTGTTTTATTATGCCACCGGGATAATAAATTAAAGGTGCAATTATGAAAAGTACAGTGTTCAATTTTTTAAAAGTAAATTTTTTACTTACTCTTGTTCTGATATTTATCGGCTGTGCATCAGTTGAACAAACAATTTATTTAGGTGATGTTGAAGTAGGTGCTCCAATTGTTCCCCCGCCGACACACATCAATGTAAATAAAGAAAGTGGAAGTATTACAATCTCTCCTCGTTTTTCTGTTATGTCATCGAAAAGTAAACTCTCCGGTAGAACAGATGGGAAATATGTTGGCTCTTTCAAAATCAATGATAGCACATATTATAGCCCGAGACAGCAAAACATGGAATGGAATCCATTTAGTTATACTGCGGGTTTAGATCTGGATATTAAAGTTTCTAATTCTGTTTCTCTGTTTGGTGGAATTAACACTTCAGGCAACGGCTGCTTGAGTTTGATGGGTGGAAATTTTGGATTGGGATTACATGGTCAAAGTGAAGATAGTCAGATAAGACTTGATCTTGGTTTCACAGTTCAGGAGTATGATTTTACTGCGATAACAATAGTACAAACAAAAACCACATACATTTGGGGTGATACTGAGCAGACGTTAGATATTTACGCTGACAAAGGAAGTGTAACTAATATAAATCCATTTGCAACATTAACAATAAGTTCTGCGAACGATTCCGGTTTTTTTAACTGGTTTATTATTGGTGGATATTTTACGCAAAATCTTTTAGGGTATGAACCGGGTTCTTTCAGCTTTCCATTATTTTTTCCACTTCCAATTGGTACCTACACTCAGATTGATAAAAGATCAGATATGATGACGGGATTTTTATATTTTAGTCCCGGCATAACATTAGCATTGAATGATCAGTTCAACATTTTACTTTCAACAAAAATTATGAAGGAAGTAGTATCAACTTCTTCTAAACAATGGATCGCTATGCCTGGACTGCAAATTAACTTTCAGTTATAATTTACTGAAGAATGTTGTACTCTCTAAAAATAGCTGACTGCTAAGTTATTTTTGAACTAATGAGAGGCTGAATATAAAATCATAACTTTATTGAAGCCTCTTACATTTTATTTGCAAGCTTCAGGGTATGTTGTCTAACTAAAAATGTCAGTGTGAACTTCTTTCAGAGTCACTATTTAAAACTTATAGCGTCCTTTAATTCTGAAATAAACCTGTCTGCCGAATGCAGGAATAAGAATACACTTGTCCCAATAGTTCTTAAGCTTGTGGTAAGTACAGCTTTAACATTCTGTACAGCCTCAGTTTTCCTCACTTTTTACCCTCATTATTTATAGTTATTTTTTGCATCAAGTATTTAAACAAATCTGGATTTAGTATGATAAAAATATCTGAAAAGAGATTAAAAGAGTTAAAGAAAAACTTCAAAGACAAACGGATAGCCATCATCGGTGATATGATGCTTGATATCTATTATTGGGGCGATGTGAAAAGAATCTCGCCAGAAGCACCTGTTCCGGTTCTTGAAGTTGAAGATGAAATCTTCAGATTTGGCGGAGCTGCAAACTGTGCATTAAATATTGCTAAACTCGGCGGCAATCCAGAACCTATTGGTGTGATTGGTTACGATAACTTTGGAACTATTTTTAATGCACTGCTAAACGAGGCAAACATTTCTCATCACGGAATTTTTGAAGACGATCAGAGACCGACAACAGCCAAAACAAGAGTTATAGCTGATAGTCAGCATATTGTAAGAATTGATAAAGAAAGCAAGGCAGCAATCAGTGAATCTATACAGAAGAAAATTTTTGATTATCTGAAGAGCATTATTAAAAGTGTTGATGGAATTATTCTGCAGGATTATAATAAGGGAGTTCTATCAGATTCATTGATAAAACAGATAATAGATCTGGCAAACAAGAATAAAAAACTAATTACAGTTGATCCAAAGTTTAATAACTTCTTTTCATATAAAAACGTTACTGTTTTCAAACCAAACAGAAAAGAAGCCGAAGATGTTCTTGGAATGAAAATAAAAACAGATACAGATATTACATATGCAGGAAACGAGTTGTTAAAAAGACTTAATGCTAAAAATATTTTATTAACTCTTGGCGAAGGCGGCATCGCAGTGTTTGAAAAAGGTAAACCTGAAAAACGAATGCCTACCAAAGCAAGAAAAGTTGCAGACGTTTCCGGTGCCGGCGATACAGTCATTTCTACTTTAACTATGGCACTTGCTGCAGGTGCAAGCATAATTGAAGCATCGTATCTTGCAAATTATGCAGGTGGGATTGTGTGCGAAGAAGTTGGAATCGTTCCAATTGAGATAGATAAACTTTTTGATACTATTATCAGGGAAAATAAATGAGTATCATAAAATCCAGAACAGAAATTATTCAGATAAGAAAGCAACTTAAAAATGAAGGTAAGAAAGTTGTTTTTACGAACGGTGTTTTTGATTTAATTCATTCAGGTCACGTAGATTATCTGGTTAAAGCAAAAGAAATGGGTGATGTGCTTATTCTTGCACTCAACACTGATGAATCTGTAAAAAGAATTAAAGGGGATAAACGCCCGATACTTTTACAGAATGAAAGAGCTTTTGTTGTTTCAAATCTTAAACCGGTTGACTACGTAACTTTTTTTGAGGAAGATACTCCCGCAGAAATAATAAAAGATTTAATTCCGGATGTGTTAGTTAAAGGAGCGGATTGGTCAATTGATAAAATTGTGGGAAGAGATGTTGTGGAAGCAAACGGTGGTGAAGTTAAAACAATAGATTTTGTAAATGATCAGTCAACTTCAAAAATTATTCAGAAAATAATTAACAATTACAGCAAGTAGTGTCTAAAGAAAAAGTAAAACAGGAAACTGAAAAAATCATTGGCAGAGGAAGAAGAATTCTGCGCTATGGTGTAAATGCATTCATTTACACTTTGGTTGGAATTTTTATGCTCCTGATGATTTTATTCGGGATTTCCCAAACATCTTTCTTTAAAGACTGGCTGCGCGATACAATTGTTGAAACTGTTAACGAAAGTATTAATGGTAAACTCTCAATAGAAAATATTGATGGAACGATATTTACATCTCTTCTCATCACAAATGTTTCTCTTACTGATTTGAATAAAGATACAGTTGTGCAGGCAGGGAAAATAGAACTTAAAACAAGTCCGCTTAAAATCCTGTTTAAGAATATTTATGTAAGAAAATTTGAACTTGCTGACGCAAAAATTAAACTGATTGAAGAGGAAGATGGTAATCTGAATTTGTTAAAGATTTTCCCTTCATCAGAAGAACCTGAAGATACAACCAGTTCTGAATTTCCATTCACGATTGAAGTTGCTGATTTTAAATTAAGCAATGTTGATTTCTCAATGCAGCGATACGATAAAGCAGGAAGCGGGCAATTTTATCCTAACATAACGATGGAGGATTTGAGAATTGAAGATTTAAATGTTGCATTTAATGCTTTTGCTGATCTTAATAAATATGAATATCGTTTAACAATTGATAACATTTCATTCAAACCAAACTTTGAGTTTTTTAATCTTAAACATCTGGGAGGCACATTTCTTCTTTCTCCAAATGTTACCGGCGTAAAGCAATTAAAAATTATTACAGACCAATCCGATATTGAACTAAGTGCCGGAATAACTCAAATCGATTTTTTAAAAAACTTTTCTACTGAAAAACTTGGCGAGGCTCCGCTGCGATTTTCTTTGATCGCCAATAAAATGAACTTTGAAGAAATTACTACTTTCGTTCCGCCCTTAAAAATGCTTAGCGGAAATATTTTTACTGAACTTGAAGCTTCGGGAACATTAAATAATCTTAATGTTGAAACTATCTCTTTGAATTACGATAATACTTCGTTGAGAGCGAAAGCAAATCTTAAAAATCTGCTTGATGCCGATAAAATGTTAATTGATATGAGCTTTAAAGATTCTTATATCAATCCTGCAGATTTAAATAAAATGTTTAAAGGATTAACACTTCCTGATCTTACAGAATTTGGTGTTATCAGATTTGATACTTTAAACTATAACGGCAATCCACAAAACTTTAAATCAACTTTTGCAATATCTACCAGTAAAGGAAATTTGAATGGAAATGCTGCTCTGGATTTTTCAAAACAAGATATGATTTATAATGTCAACTTGTTTACAAAACGAGTTGATCTGAGTCCGTTTATTTCTATTCCTACAAATCTAAACTCAAAGATTATGATATCTGGCGTTGGCACAGATCCACAAAAGATGAAGTTAAGAGTTGATGGTAATTTTAATGATTCCTGGTTCGGTCAGAGTTTTCTTAAGGAAACAACTATTTCTACTGAAGCACAGGATGGCATAATCAGGAATGAGATTAAAATAGAATCGGATTCACTTTTTGCGAATATTGTTGCTAACATTGATTTTTCAAATCCAGACGATCCTTTATATGAATTAAATGGAATTGTAAATCAGTTAAACGTTGGGAAATTAGTGAACAGTGAGTCTTTAAATTCAGAATTTAATTTAACTTTAGAAGCAGACGGACAAGGATTTAATCCGGATAGTATGGATTTATTTTTGGTTACGGATATTAAGAACTCGCATTTTAGTGATTTTAATATTGATAGCACGCGCCTTATACTTGATATCAGAAGAAATGACAACGGTAAAAAAATAATCAACTTAATTTCTGATATAGCTGATTTAACACTTAAAGGTGATTATACTATTTCTTCGCTTGGAGATGTTTTTTCTAAAGAAGCTCAGATCATCTCAAATACAATTGATAAAAGAATTGGACCGATTTTTTATCCGGACTCGTTAAAGAGTAATTTAAATCTTACACAATACGATTTGCAGCAAGCACCAATCTCTTCTTTCAAGATCGATTACCTTGTTGATTTTAAGGAACAGTTAAAGATTAATTTTGGCAATAATCAGATTGAGCTTGATGGATTGATCACCGGAAATATCAATTCGTTTCAGGATTCTCTCAATTTTGATATGAAAGCATACTTTGATTATTTGAAATACTGGAATCAAAAAGACCTTTACTTTTCTGTAAATACCGAATTACAAAGCAAACTTTCAAATAATCTTAACAACCTGAACGATGGAAACATTGAAGCATTCTTAAAACTCTCGGCTGAAAGAATTTATGCCGGTGCAAACATTTATGATTTAGTTTCAGAAATTTCTCTTGTAGATGATAAGATAAATTTTAGTACATCAGCGGCTTATGAAGATAAGGCAAAAGCTAAATTAGATGCAGTTGCCTTTTTTAATTATGACTCATTAAATCTGAATATCAATACTCTGGATTTATTATACAACAAATTCAAAATAACAAACAGAGATCCTTTACTTATTTCTTATTTCAATAAGTCAATTAACTTTGATGACTTCAAACTTTACGCTGCTGATGGAACTTTGACACTATCAGGAAATTTCGGACCTGAAGGGGAACACAATGCATCTCTTTTTGTGGAAAACTTTAGTGGAAAAAGAATTGCAGAAGATTTAATTGGTTTATCCCCGCAAAAAGAATTTAAATCTGATATTGAAATATTCGGAGACTTCTCTGGTAATTTTTCTGACCCAAGATTTACTTTAACAGCAAACGTAAATGATATTTACTTTGCAAATGGTAGTTTTGGTTCACTCGTATCTCAGTTTAGTTATGCTGATAATTCTCTAAACACTGATATAAAATTTCTAGACTCTTTAAGAAATTTTGAAAATCCGCAGATGATTGTGGAGGGAAAAATTCCACTTAATCTCTCATCAAAAAAAGATTCCACATTAAATGCAACAGGTATGATTGATCTTACCATCCAATCAGATGAATACAATTTAAGTGCGCTGGCGGGAGTAATTCCATATCTGGAATTTAAATCAGGCAAACTAGAAACTGATATTTATCTGTCCGGTACAATTTCTAAACCTATCGCGATTGGTTATTTCAGTATTAAAGATTCAAAGATTAAGGTGAAGAATAATAATCTGAATTACGATTTGAATACAAAAATCTGGATTGATGATGAAGTGATAACAGTAGAAACAATCGAGCTTAAAAATGAATTTGGTACAACATATGGTGGAACGCTTAAAGGTGAAGGAGCAATAATACTTAAAAACTTTTCGCTTGATTCCACATACATAACACTCAATGGAGATTTAAAGGTTCTCGATAAAATTTCCAGAAGTGCAAGTCCGATGGCTTACGGTGATTTAGCTTTGAAAACACGGGGAAATATTGTTTATACATCACACAAAGGTAAATCATATTTGCTTTTACCCATAGATGTTACCGTTGCAGAATTGACAATTCCACTTGCCAGCTCAGCATACAGCAGCTCATCAGGATTTATATACAGATATTATGATTACAGCACAGGAAAAGACAAGTTAATGTTAGAACTTGATAGCCTTATCCAGGTTTCGAATCGAACGATTGAAGAAAATAAAAAAGTAGCTGAATCCGCAAAGTTTGATTACACTATTGATATCAAGCTTGATACAGAAGCAGAAATAACAATTAATCTCTCTAAAAAATTAGATCAGAATCTGGATCTTGTTTTGGAAGGTGATTTCTTTATTGAATCAGTAGAGGGCAAATCGCGCAGCGGGGGAGAGCTGAAATTGATTGAAGGATCAAAACTTTCTTTCATTAAATCTTTTGATGCAAAAGGAAACGTTAGTTTTGAAAAACTTGATAATCCGATTGTTGATATAACTGCAACTTATAAAGACTATTATTATCCGCTGGAAAGTCAGAACGGAACAGGTTCATCGGAACAGGAGGTTGCTGTTAAGATAAAATTAAAAGGTCCTTTAAGTGAACTGAACAAAAATTTCATCTCTGATGAAAATAACATTGGAGTTTATATCGGAAGACAGGCAATTGAAGAGGACAAAAAAGATCCTTCTAAGTCTGCTTCTGATGCAATGTTCTTTATCATTACCGGAAAGTTTACTGATGGTGCTTCACAACAGGATAGAAATGCTGTAGCCTCTACTGCAACTTCTCTGGCTGGTTCTGTAATTGGCGGCGTGCTTAATAAATATTTTGATGATTATATAAAAGGATTTCAGTTAAGGCAAACTGCAACCGAAACAAAATTCAGTCTTATTGGTAAAGCAGGTAAATTCAGATATGAAATAGGCGGATCTACAGATATTCTGCAGGATTTAAGCAGAGCAAATATCAAAATAGAATATCCAGTTACACAGAGACTTCAGTTAAGGCTTGAAAGGAAAGAATCAGAGAATCAATTGAACTCTATTAACAGTCCTTTGTTTAATGAATTAGGTATGAAATATAATTTTGAATTTTAATGAAAAAAGAACTTAAAGCATTTTTTAATCGTAATCAGAGCCGCGGATACAAATCCAAAGAGATTGCAAAAAAACTCGGCTTTATGGCTGATCACGAGTACGCCTCTTTGAAAGCAGCACTTCATAAACTTTGTGAAGAAGGCTTTCTGACAAAAACCGGGAAAAGATTTCAGTTAAACAAAATTCCTCAATCCAATCGTTTAAGAGGAGTACTGGAATTAAATCAAAATGGATATGGTTTTGTTGTTCTGCAAAATGATAAGTTGGGTGATATTTTTATCGCTTCCAGAAATATAGGGGCTGCATTTAATGGCGATGTTGTTGAAGTTGAAGTTTTTGCAAAACAAAAAGGTAAAAATGTTGAAGGGCAGATTGTTAAAGTTATTGAACGAAAAAGAAATGAATATGTCGGTGTATTAAAGAAATCAAAAGCTCTTTATTTTATCTCACCTGATGATCCATCAATTCATCGTGATATTTACTTGGACCAATCAAAACTTGCCGGAGCAAAACCTGGAGATAAAGTTGTGGTTGGTAACCTTGTTTGGGATAATCCAATGCTTAATCCTGAAGCAGAAGTTATTGAAGTGCTTGGTAAATCAGGAAGCCACGATACAGAAATCATTTCGATGGCAAGAGAATTTGATCTGAAGTACAAGTTTAATCCTGCTGCAATACGCGAAGCAGAAAAAATTAAACTTAGCATTACTGAAAAAGATTTATCAGAAAGACTTGATTATCGAAACAAAAATGTATTTACAATTGATCCTGATGATGCAAAAGATTTTGATGATGCACTTTCAATAGAAAAACTTGGAAATGGCAACTTCTCTGTAGGAATTCATATCGCTGACGTTTCTCATTATGTAAGAAAAGATTCTGCTTTGGATGAAGAAGCTTTGATAAGAGGCAACAGCGTTTATTTTGTTGGTAAAGTTATTCCGATGCTTCCTGAAAATTTATCAAACAATATCTGCTCACTCGTACCTTTTGAAGACAGGTTAACATATTCTGTTATTGTTGAGATGACACCGCGCGGCAGGATTGTGGATTATAAAATCAACAAAACAGTAATTAACAGCAAAAGAAGATTTACTTATGAGGAAGCTCAAAAAATAATTGATGAACAATCCGGTGATTTTGCTGAAGACATAATCGCACTCAATAAGCTGGCGGTAATTTTAAGAAGCAAAAGAATGAAAGAGGGCAGCTTTGATTTTATGACTCCGGAAGTAAAGTTTCAACTTGATGAAAACGGAGTGCCTGTTTCATATTCCTTAAAAGAAATGAAACAAAGCAATATGCTTATTGAAGAATTTATGTTATTGGCAAATAAGCTTGTTGCAAAACATATTGCGCTGCCGGCAGCAGGCCCGGTACTGCCGTTTGTGTACCGTGTTCATGATTTACCTGATAATGAAAAAATAATTGAGTTTGCAAGATTCGTAAAAACGTTGGGATATTTTTTTGACCCATCTGCTTCTGCAAAATCAAAACAATTTCAGGAACTTTTGAATCAGGTTAAGGGTAAAGAAGAAGAGGCACTTATTAATGAATTAGCAATTCGCTCTATGGCAAAAGCTGTTTATTCACCTAAAAACATCGGGCATTATGGGCTGGGGTTTAAGCACTACACTCATTTTACCTCGCCGATAAGACGTTATAGTGATTTAGTAGTGCACAGACTTTTATATAGTTATCTTAATGAAAATAGTAAAAAATTATATTCGTTATCCGAGCTTGAAGAAATATGTGATAGCATCTCTGCAAGCGAAAGAAATGCAATTGAAGCTGAAAGATTTAGCATCAAACAGAAGCAAATAGAATATTTGAAGAACCATCAGGGTAATGAATTTTCGGCAATAATTTCTGGTATTACAAATTTTGGAATTTTTGTTAAAATTACAGATATGCTGGCAGAAGGATTAGTAAGGTTAAGAGACCTTGATGATGATTATTACATTTACGATGAAAAGAAATATTCGATTATCGGAAGAAGAAATAAAAAACAATACAGATTAGGAGATAAAATTCACGTCCGGCTTGTTCGGGTTGATGAAGAAAAATCAGAATTGGATTTTATAATTTTAGATTAAAAGGCATTGCTATGATAAAAATAAAAATGATATTTATGATTCTGATATTATCAGCAAGTTCAGTCTTTGCGCAATTTGGAAAGAACAAGGTGCATACTAAAGACTTTGACTGGTTTTATATTCAGACAGATCACTTTGATATTTATTTTGCCAATGGCGGAGAAACCATAACAGAGTTTACAGCCCATGCAGCTGAAGAAGCAATTAAATCAATCCAAAAAACTTTTAATTACAGAATCAACAACAGAATTTCGATTATAGTTTACAATTCACAGAATGATTTTCAGGAAACAAATGTTATCGATCAGTATTTAAGTGAAGGTATTCAGGGCTTTACTGAATTATTTAAAAATCGTGTTGTAATACAATTCACAGGATCATATAAACAATTCCGACATTTAATTCATCACGAACTTGTTCACGCCGTAATGAATGATATGTTCTACGGCGGTTCTATTCAAAATATCATCTCCGGCAATATATCTCTTCAATTTCCAATATGGTTCAGCGAAGGTTTAGCTGAGTATGAATCATTAGGCTGGGATGTGGATACAGATATGTTCATTCGTGAAGCTGCTATAAGCGAGTATCTTCCGGAAATAAACAGACTCGATGGTTATTTTGCTTACCGTGGCGGACAATCGGTTTTTTATTATATCGCTAATAAATATGGCAGAGAAAAAATCGGTGAACTTCTTAACAAAATAAAAGGTATTGGAAATGTTCAGGAAGGTATTAAAGCCACGTTGGGAATCGATGTTCAGGAATTGGGAGAAAGATGGAGAAGAGAAGTCAAGAAAAATTTCTGGCCGGATATCTCAATTCGTGATGATGCAAAAGATTTCGCAAAAAAATTAACTGATCCAAAAAAGGATGATGGATTTTATAACACTTCACCGGCTCTGTCACCACAGGGCGATAAGATTGCTTTCATTTCAAACAGAGATTTTTATTTTGATGTTTACATTATGGATGCTCTTGATGGAAAAGTTTTGGATAAAGTTGTTGAAGGCAACAGATCACCTGATTTTGAAGAACTTAATATTCTTACTCCCGGTTTAACCTGGTCACCTGATGGAAAAAAGATTTCTCTTTCAGCTAAACGATCCGGACACGATATCATTTACATAATAGATGTAGAAAGTAAAAAACGGGAGACTCTTCCGATAAAATTAGAATCAATACAAAGTGTGGCTTGGTCAAACGATGGCAAATATTTAGCTTTTATCGGACAGGATACTCGCCAATCAGATGTTTATCTTTATGAATTTTCAACTAATAATCTGATAAACCTGACTAATGATATATTCAGTGATTTCGATCCATCCTGGTCCAATGACGACAAAGCGATTTACTTTTCTTCCGATAGAAAAGATTATCTGACAAATAAAGATATCCCTACAAAGTTTATGATCCAGAATCACGACTATACGCAAAAGGATATTTATAAATACATTATTGAAACAGGTGAAGTAGTTAGAATTACTGATCTGCCTTACAGTGATGAAACTTCTCCGCGTGAAGAAGCAAACGGAGAAAGATTAATGTTTATTTCTGATATAAACGGAATAAATAATATTTACATCAAATCACTAATTCCGGAAGGCGGGAATTCTTCAATAGTTGATTTACCAATTAAACCAATTACAAATTCTTTAAGCGGATTATATCAGTTAACGCTTTCAAGGGATACAAAAAAATTAGTTTTCTCTTCTCTGTACGAGGCTAGCTTCACCTTGTTTTTAATGAATAACCCATTTGAGCCCAAAACAGAATTAGATACTCTGAAACCAACGCTTTTTATCTCAAAGCTAGAAGAGCAAAGAAGAAAAGGAAAAGAGATTCCTAAAATCCTGGATGATAAAAGCATTGTTCTCGAAACTCCTGAAAAAGAAGATGAAGATCAGATAAAAATATTCACCGGCGATGTTATAAATGTTGATTCAGCCAAATCTGTTGCACAAAAAGATTATTCAAAGTTTATTTTTGGTTCAAGGGATACAACACAAAACATCGTTTATGCTAATGATTCTTTATTTATGCCTAAAGACAATCTTGATGAAAACGGTAACTACAGAGTAAATAAATATAAAATTAATTTTGGACCTGATTTAATTTATGCCAACGCAGGTTACAGCACATTTTACGGTTTGATCGGAACTACAATAATTTCATTTAGTGATATGCTGGGCGATCACAGATTGGTAGGCGTAACAGGTCTTCAGATAGATTTAAAAAACAGCGATTACGGTTTAGCATATTATTACCTTGGTGGAAGAATTGATTATGGAATTCAGGGATTTCATACCGCACGATTTGTAAATTTACTAAGAGGCGGTTATTCCAATTTTTATAGATTTAGAAACTATGGCCTTAATCTTTCTGCCAGTTTACCTATAAACCGATTTTACAGATTTGAGGGAGGAATCAGCTGGCTTAACGTTCGCAGTGAAAACCTGGATGATTATTCCGAACCTGAAGAAGAAACATCATTTCTTGTTCCTTCTCTTGCCTTTGTGCACGATAATGTTCTGTGGGGTTATACCTCTCCGATTGAAGGAACCAGATACAGATTCGAAGCATACGGCAATCCGGGAATAGGAAATAAAAACCTTGGCTTCTACACTTTTGCTGGAGATTACAGAACTTACCTGAGATTCTGGACAGACTATTCTTTTGTAATGAGATTTTCAGGAGGATTATCCGGCGGTCCAAATGCACAAAGATTTTTCCTTGGTGGTATTGAAAACTGGATTAACCGTTCTTTTGCTACTTCAGAAATTCCAATTGAGTCAAATAGTGACTACGCTTTTTTAACTGCAGCACTTCCGTTAAGAGGTTATGATTATTCAGAGATGATCGGATCAAAATACGTATTGATGAATTATGAACTAAGATTTCCATTGATTCGATACTTAGTCCCTGGTGCACTGCCCATATTATTAAGTAATATTCTTGGTGTAGCATACATAGATGCAGGAACAGCCTGGGACAATACAAAATCTTTACAGCTTTTTGGAAGAAATGACGGCGGAAGTTTAGTTACAAAAGATTTACTGATAGGAACAGGTGTTGGTGCCAGACTTTATTTCTTGTATTTCTTATTAAGATTTGATGTGGCGTGGGCATACAATATCGATGCATTCTCAAAACCCAAATTTTATTTTTCGATAGGCGCAGATTTTTAATAAACCGGATTATTTTTTATCCGGTTTAGTTTCGGCTTTACTTTCAATAGTTGATTTAGATTCTGCAGGTTTTGCTTTTTCTGAAGAACTTGTGTTAGTAGTTGATTTAGCACTGTTTTTATAATCAGTTTGATAAAAACCACTCCCTTTAAATATTGGTCCAGCTCCCGGTCCTATTAACCTTTTAACTTCCCCATTGCATTTGGGACATACTTTAATTGGTTCAGCTTTGATAGATTGAAACATTTCGAAAGTATAAGAACAATTAATGCATTTATACTCATATGTTGGCATAATCTCTCCTCATAATTTGGGCTGTAAAAATAATGAATAATTAAAAATTCTTCTATAAATTTGATATGTGAGATTTTATAAACAATAAAAAGATTCCAATGAAAAAAGAATTATTGATTCTATTTATATTTTTAGTTGGACTAAATGGCTGTTTAAATTACAAACAGGATGTAATAATTTATCCAGATGGATCCGGAAAAATGCAAGTTGATTACTGGATGAATTATACAGATACTACAAGTTTATCCCAGATAATGAAGCTTGAAATTTTCAATCCTGATTCAATAAAAAATGAATTTTCTTCTCCATTTGTTAAATTTTTAAACGTTCAAACTTATTCAGATACTACTGATTCAACAATCCATGCCTATATTGAGCTTGATTTTACTCTTATCGATTCTCTAAACACGTTAAATGCTTTTGCACAGTCTCAATTTAAACTGGAAGATGGTGCAGCCGGGCAAAAAATTTTCAGTCAGTTTATTCCACCGGTTACAACAGGATTTGGCATAGATGCATCAAAATTCAGAGTTACTTACAAATATGATATCCGTGGAGAAATTATAACACACAATGCAACGGAAAAATCAGGCAATATTTTAACCTGGTCTTACACTCTGGCAGAAATTGGCAGGGGTAAAACTATCTCAGTTACTTTTAAGCCTTTCAAATTGAAAGAAACACCATACTGGATTTATATTTTAGCTGGCTCTGTTCTTTTAATTGTTATATTCTTCCTTCTAAAGAAACGAAAAGACTGATTTGCGTCATTTTTTAGAGTATTGGATTTATTGACATAACCTACCTGTTTGGTTATATTTGACGCCTATTTTTAATTACTTAAGCAATATTTTTAAATGCAAGCTAGTGATTTCTTAGTTTTTTCCGGAAGCTCAAATCTTCCGTTGGCAAAAAAAATTGTTGAAGCCTTAGGAAAACCTTTGGGAACATTGGAATCTAAACGCTTTAGTGATGGTGAAATTTGGGTAAAATATGGGGAAAATATCAGAGGAAGAGAAGTATTTTTAATTCAATCTACAAATCCTCCTGCTGAGAACATAATGGAACTTCTGATAATGATTGATGCCGCTAAAAGAGCATCAGCCAGAAGAATTACAGCCGTTATACCATATTTTGGATACTCCAGACAAGATAGAAAAGATCAGCCGAGAGTTTCTATAACAGCAAAGTTAATGGCTAATCTGCTAACAAATGCAGGAGCAGATAGGGTTGTTACTATGGATTTGCACGCTGCACAGATTCAGGGATTTTTTGATATTCCTGTTGACCACTTGTATGGTTCTTCGGTGTTTTTCAATCATTTAAATGATTTATCCGAAAATCTTGCAGTCGTTTCACCCGATGTTGGCGGGATAAAAATTGCTCGTGCATATGCAAAGATGCTTCATTCAGGTTTAGTTGTGATTGATAAAAGACGACCAAAACAAAACTTTGCAGAAGTTATGCATATTATTGGTGATGTTGAAGGCAAAGATATTCTGCTGGTTGATGATTTAATTGATACAGCAGGTACATTCGTGGCTGCTGCAAAGGGACTTAAAGATAAAGGTGCAAATAAAATTTTTGGCGCTGTAACTCATCCATTACTTTCTGGTGCAGCGTATCACAGAATAAATGAAAGCTGTATTGATCAGATTTATGTTACAGACACAATCCACTTTGATGAATCAGCATCAGATAAAATAAAAATACTATCTGCAGCTCCATTGTTTGCAGAAGCAATTTTAAGAACATTTAATAACGAATCAATAAGTTCATTATTTAATATAGATAAAGGATAATTAGACCCGGAGTTATAATGGAAAAAGTAGTAATAGAAGCAAAGAAAAGAACAAAAATCGATAAAGCCTCAAGAAGTGCTTTGAGAAAAGAAGGAAAGGTTCCTGCAATATTTTATTCCAAGCATCACGAACCACAGGCTATCGAAATTTCTGAAAGAGCAATTCATCCTCTAGTTTTTACATCAAAAACCAGTTTGATATCGCTAAATGTTGAAGGACAGGAAGAACAAGAATGTATAATTAAAGATGTTCAGTTTGATCCTGTAACAGATAAAATTGTTCATATAGATTTTCTTGGTCTCAAAAAAGGTGAAAAGATTCAGATTGAAGTACCTGTTCAGTTGGTTGGTAATCCAATTGGAATTAAAGAAGGTGGTGTGCTTCAACACATCCTTCATAAATTAGAAATTGAATGTTTACCGGCTGATATTCCGGAACATCTTGAAATTGATGTAACCAACTTAAAGCTTGGCAGTTCAATTCACGTAAGTGATGTTAATTTTGATAATATCCAGATTCTTAATTCACCGGAGTCTATGATAGCGTCCGTAACTCATCCAAAAGTTGAGAAGGAAGCTGTTCCTGCTGAGGGTGAAGAAGTTAAAGAACCGGAAGTTATCGCAAAAGGTAAAACTCAGGAAGAAGAAGAATAGCATTCAGTGCGTGCCATTATCGGAATTGGAAATCCGGGTAATCGTTATGCCTTCAACAGGCATAACGTTGGTTTCCAGTTGCTGGATCACTACTCTGAAAAGAAATCACTGCTATTCAGATCTTTAAAATATGACTTTTATTTTGCTGAAGGGGAAATTAATAATAATCCCTTCTTATTAGTTAAACCAACAACTTATGTAAATAACTCTGGTTTAGCAGTTCTGGATGTTTTACAAAATTTTAATGTAACATCAAGTGATTTGTTGGTTATTGTAGATGATATAAATATACCATTTGCAACGATCAGACTAAGAAAATCAGGCAGCGATGGCGGACATAATGGGCTGGGCTCAATTATCTATCATCTTAATAACGATGAGTTTGCTAGACTAAGAATTGGCATTGGTTCAGAAAAGTTGCCCGATAATTTACCCGAATATGTTTTATCTGATTTTTCAGTAAATGAACTAAATGAGCTTAAACAGGTTTTTGATAAATGCTCAATCCTACTTGATGATTTTATCGAAGGCGGATTTAATAAAATGCTCAACTCCTATAGCCGATTAAATAAATTAGAAAATTAAATTGAAGTTTCACTAACTCAGATTTGAGGAGAATATCATGGATTTATTATTTCATCTCGTTCCGGTATTCGGAGTAATAGCTTTACTTTACACGTTCTGGCGATCCAGATGGATTGCAAAACAAGATGCGGGTGATGAGAAAATGAAACTTATTGCAGGACACATTGCAGAAGGTGCTATGGCTTTCTTGAAGTCTGAGTATAAAGTTTTAATTGTTTTTGTTTTTGTAGTTGCTGTTCTGTTGGCTTATAGTGGAGCGAATTCAGCTGAGTCATCACCATTGGTAGGCGTTTCATTTGTTGTTGGAGCTTTCTGCTCAGCACTTGCTGGTTTTATCGGAATGCGGGTTGCAACTAAAGCAAATGTTCGTACAACTCAGGCAGCAAGAACAAGTTTAAGCAAAGCCTTAGAGATTGCTTTCAACGGTGGTTCGGTTATGGGTTTGGGAGTTGTTGGTTTAGGAGTTTTAGGTCTTGGTGGATTGATGATTATTTACGGCGATTTATTCGGAATGTCTTCTTATGAAAATCTTAACAAAGTTATTACAATTATTACCGGCTTTTCTTTTGGTGCATCATCTATCGCTTTGTTTGCCCGTGTTGGTGGTGGAATCTATACTAAAGCTGCAGATGTTGGAGCGGATTTAGTTGGCAAGGTAGAAGCAGGGATACCGGAAGATCATCCATTAAATCCTGCTACAATTGCTGATAACGTTGGTGATAATGTTGGTGATGTTGCTGGTATGGGCGCAGATCTGTTTGAATCTTATGTGGGTTCTATTGTTGGAACAATGGTTCTTGGTGCTGCTTTTTTTATAACTCCAGAGTTTTCTGAAAAATTCAGTGGATTAGGTGCAGTATTACTTCCATTAGTTATTGCAAGCGTTGGAATTCTTGCTTCAATTTTAGGAACCTTCTTTGTAAAAGTGAAAGAAGGAGGTAATCCTCAGAAAGCATTAAACTTTGGCAACATTGTCGCTGGTTCTATTATGATTGTTGCCTCTTGGTTTTTAATTAATTGGCTTTTACCATCAAGCTGGTATTATCAGGACCCACTGTATGAATGGGCTGACCCGGTAAAAGGAAATCAATATACATCACTCGGAATTTTTATAGCTACTGTTGTTGGTATCATTTCCGGTGCAATGATTGGAATGATTACAGAATATTTTACAGGCAGCGGAAAAGCCCCTGTAAAAGGAATAGCCCGTCAATCAGTTACGGGTGCTGCAACAAACATTATTTCAGGATTAAGTGTTGGGATGTTGTCAACCGCACTGCCAATCTTGGTTATCGCTTTTGCAATTATTGTTGCATTTAGTTTTGGCGGATTGTACGGAATTGCAATCGCTGCAGTCGGAATGCTTTCAATTCTTGGAATTCAACTTGCTGTTGATGCTTACGGTCCTATTTCAGATAATGCGGGTGGAATAGCTGAAATGTCTGAATTACCGAAAGAAGTTCGATCCCGTACAGATAAATTAGATGCTGTTGGCAACACCACTGCTGCTATCGGTAAAGGTTTTGCAATTGGTTCAGCCGCTCTAACAGCACTTGCACTCTTTGGCGCATATATGACCTCTGCAGAAATCAAATCAATTGATATTTCCAAAGCAGTAGTGATGTCTGGCTTGTTGATAGGTGCAATGATACCATTTCTTTTTTCCGCACTCGCAATGCAGGCAGTAGGAAAAGCAGCGATGGCTATGATAGAAGAGGTCAGGCGTCAGTTTAATGTTATTCCTCAGCTTAAAGCAGCCTTAGAAGTGATGAGAAGAAATAAAGATAAAGAACAATCAGATTGGTCAAAAGAAGATATTAATACTTTTGAAGCCGCTCACGGTAAAGCTGAGTATGGCAAGTGTGTTGAAATATCAACCAAGTCTGCTATAAAACAAATGGTTATCCCCGGTTTACTTGCAGTTGTAATTCCCATTGTTACAGGAATTTTAGGAGGTAAGGAGATGCTGGGAGGATTAATTGCAGGAGTGACAGTTTCAGGCGTTCTTATGGCAATTTTTCAGGCAAATGCTGGCGGAGCATGGGATAACGCCAAAAAGATGTTTGAAGAAGGTATAGAAGTTAATGGTCAAAAGTATTTTAAGGGCTCAGAAGCACATAAGGCTGCTGTGGTTGGTGATACAGTTGGTGATCCATTTAAGGATACTTCCGGTCCATCGCTTAATATTTTGCTAAAGCTTATGTCTGTTGTATCTCTTGTAATTGCACCATTAATTAAGTAGTTTTGTCAAGATTTTAAATAAATATTTTATTAACCCTGCTCTTACTTACCTGGTAAGGGCCATAAAGTCCATAGGGAGGTGATTACATACATGCGAAAAGGTGTCTACGAAAGCGCCATTCTGATAAATGCTGCATTAGATGATCAGCAAATCGAATCCATTATTACCCGCGTTAAAGACCTTATCACCAATAACAATGGTGAAATAAGAGAAATAGAAAATTGGGGCAGAAAACGTCTTGCCTATCCTGTTGCTAAAAGTAAAATAGGGTATTATGCAATCTTTAGATTTGATGCACCGGTTGATATTGTGGCAAAATTGGAAAGAGCTTATACTCTGGATGAGCAAATTCTCAGATTTGTTACTTTAAAGCTTAACAAAGATGCACTCGAACAAATCGAAAAAAATAAAACTCTTTCAGCATCACTGAAGGATGAAATTATTCCTGACGTCCTAGTTGATAAAACAGAACTGGACGAAGAGGAAATTGAAAATGAAGATAATGATAAACAATAATAAATTGATTTAGTTTGGAGGACTTAATATGGCTGATTTGAAAATGCCTGAAATAAATTACGTTATTGTAGCTGGAAATTTAACCAAAGATCCAATTTTCAGAGAGACAACTAACGGTACACCTGTTGTTAATTTTTCTATTGCATCCAACAGAAAGTTTAAAGACAGCACTAATCAATGGCAGGAAGATGTTTGCTATGTTGGTGTGGTTGCCTGGAATAAACTTGCTGAAAGCTGCAGAGACAGACTCAAAAAAGGTTCCGCTATTTTAGTTGACGGCGAATTACAAAGCCGAAGCTGGAAATCTGATGAAGGACACAACAGAAGTATCGTTGAAATTAAAGCAAGAAGAATTCAGTTCCTTAACAAGAGATTAGTCGGATCCGATACTAATGGTTCAGCTCAGGAAGATGATCCGGGATTTGCTGTTGATGATTCAGTTGATTACACAGAAGATACATTTGATAAATTTTTATCTGATGAAGAATCAGATTTAATGAAACAATAAGGTGTTTTAATGAAAAAAGAAATTAAAGCAAAAAAAGTTTGCAGGTTTACCCAAAACAATGTTTTATACATTGATTATAAGGATGTAAAACTTCTGCAAAAATTTATTACTGAACAAGGAAAGATTATACCTAAAAGAATAACCGGTACAAGTTCAAAGTATCAGCGCGAGCTGGCCAAAGCAATTAAGCGCGCTCGTCATATGGCATTACTTCCATATGTTTCTGATACAGTCAGATAGTTTAATTAAGTGGAGAAAAAATGAAAGTTATATTAAGAAGAGACCACGAATCTTTAGGAAAAATCGGCGATGTTGTTGTTGTTAAAGATGGTTATGCCAGAAACTTTCTTATTCCCAGAGGTATAGCTTACCAGGCATTATCTGGTAATATAAAAGCACTGGAAGAAGAAAAGAAATCTGTTGAGAAAAGAAATTTACAGGAATTGAAAGCTGCAGAAAATTTAGCTGCGCAATTAGAATCTGTTTCTGTTACAATTCCCGTTCAGGTTGGTGAAGAAGATAAAATATTTGGTACAGTTACTACTCAAATGATTGCTGATGCTCTTAAAGAAAAAGGTCACGATATTGATAAAAGAAAAATAGAAATCGAAGAACCCATTAAAGCACTAGGTATTTATGGTGTGAGCCTTAAACTGCATCAGAATGTTAGTGCTAAAATAAAAGTATGGGTTGTTCGGGAATAGAATGCATTTAAAGCAAAAAAAGGGAATCATAAGATTCCCTTTTTTTATATAAAACATTTGGACTTAATTATTTCAGTTTCTTTTCCTGAATAAGTTTTGCAATGTGAGCAGTGCCCTTTTTATTAATAGTTTTTATTTCACTTGTTGTTAGTTTCAACGTCACATATCTGTTAAGTTCCTGAACCCAAATTCTTTTCTTTTGCAAATTAGGTAGAAATCTGGTCTTGGTTTTATTATGTGCGTGTGAAATATTACTTCCCGCTACAGGGCTTACTCCACTTACCTGACATCTTCTGGCCATTATAATCTCCTTAAATAATACTGCTTCAAATTTTGAGCACCAAATATATAAAAATTGTACTTAAAAATTAAAATTTTGTTCATCAGAAATCATTAAATCCGTTAAACTTTTATTAGTTAATAAAGTTAATTATTATCCTATTTAACTTGATTATGAAAAATTAAAGCGTTTTTTTTGTAATAAACTCACAAACTACTTATCCAAAAAAGGTTAATTATGGAATTTTTTGAATTACATCCTGATAATCCCCAGCAAAGGTTTATAAATAAAGCCGTAGATGTACTAAAATCGGGTGGACTAATAGTATTTCCAACCGATACTTATTACGGATTGGGATGCGATATTTTTAACAAAGATGGGATAGAACAAATCTCGCGTATTAAAAATGATTCGGATACAAAACTTTTTAGCTTCATCTGCTCAGATTTGAAAGATATCGCCCAATACGCAAAAGTTTCTGACTACGCTTATAAAGTTATGAAACGATTGTTACCTGGTCCCTATACTTTTATCCTGCCGGCTGCTAAAATCGTTCCTAAGAAATTGTGGTCCAAAAGAAAGACAGTTGGAATAAGAGTGCCTGATCATGCGGTTACCATAGAAATAGTTAAGCAGCTTGGGAATCCCGTAGTAAGTACAAGTACAACAACCAGAAAGGGAGAAATAGTTACTGATCCTGTTGAGATAAAAAATATTTTTAACTCACAGGTTGATTTAATGCTTGCATCAAAAAATCTAATCTATAAACCTTCAAGCGTTATTGATTTAAGTGGTGAAGAGCCGCTAATCGTGCGTGAAGGTGCAGGCGATGTAAGTATTTTCAGATAATATTTATTGTTCTTGCTTTCTGTACACCTGAGTTGATGATGCTTGCTGGAGTGGAGTCAGAATAATTTCGTTTATATTTACATTAGGCGGTCTGGTTGCACAAAATACAACTGCTTCAGCAACATCTTCCGGAGATAGCGGAGTTACTCCTTTATAAACACTATCTGCTCTTGTTTCATCTCCGTGAAATCTGACTTTACTAAATTCAGTATAAACCATTCCCGGATCAACACTGCTTACTTTTATCCCTTTATCAAGCATATCCAATCTGAAGGATTGTGATAATGCATTGACTGCAAACTTTGTGGCAGCATAAACATTACCATTTGTATAAACTTCGTGTCCTGCTGTTGAACCAATATTAATAATATGTCCTGTTTGTCTTTTTACCATAATGGGAGAAACTATTCGTGTAACATTTAACAAACCTTTAATATTGGTATCAATCATCTCATTCCAATCATTAAGTTTTCCCTCGTAAACTTTGTCTAAACCGCGCGCAAGTCCCGCATTATTGATTAGTATATCTACATTTCTCCATTGTTCATCAAGTTCATTAAATTTTTTTTCAACTTCAGAATAATTTCTAACATCAAATTGAATAGTAATTACGTTGATGTTAAATTTATTCTTTAAGTCTGATGCAATTGATTCTAATAAATTAAGTCTTCTTGCACCGAGGATAAGATTTGCTTTCAGTTTTGCAAACTCATAAGCGCAAGCTTTCCCAATTCCGGATGTAGCACCCGTAATAAAAACAATTTTATTTTCAAGATTTTCCATATGATTCCATTTTTAATTATTAAAAACACCGGGTAAAGTATAACCACATTGTGTGCACTTGTTATATGAGAGATTTACTTTTTCGATTGAGTACCAATTTCTTTTAATTATTAAACTTCCGCAAGCGGGGCAGTAAGTGGATTGATTTTTTGTATCGTTAACATTTCCTACATAACAAAATTTTATTCCCATGCTTTCAGCAATTTTTTTTGCACGGAGAAGAGTTGAATGCGGAGTTGGTATTTTATTCCTCATTCTGAAATCCGGGTGAAATGCTGTAAAATGAAGCGGAACATTTTCTCCAAGATTCCTGAGTATCCAATCGCATTCATTTTTTATTTCTTCATCAGAATCATTTTCATCAGGTATAAGCAACGTAGTCAACTCTATCCAAACTCCGGTATCACGTTTCAGCCAAACTAAAGTGTCTAAAACATCATTTAAATGCGAGGATGTATTTTTAAAATAAAATCTCTCTGTAAATCCCTTAAGATCAACATTTGCTGCATCAATAAACTTGTAAACATCTTTTCTTGCATCCTTGTCTATGTATCCTGCCGTAACCAATACAGATTTAATTCCTACCTCACTTGCAAGTTTTGAAATATCAATTACATATTCCCCAAATATTGTCGGGTCGTTATACGTAAAAGCTATTGATGGTGTTGAGTATTTTTTTGCGAGTGATATTACACCTTCAGGAGATGCTGATACAGAATTTATATCGTCAATTTTAGCTTTACTCATAGTCCAGTTCTGACAAAATTTACATCCAAGGTTACAGCCCGCAGTACCAAAGCTTAAAATGCTGGTACCCGGTAAAAAGTGGTTTAAAGGTTTTTTTTCGATCGGATCAATTCCAAATCCGGTGGGTTTACCATAACCAACTGAAAATAATTTTCCACCTATATTTTGGCGGATATAACAAAATCCCGCCTGTCCTTCGCCAATCTCACAATAACGCGGACATAATGTGCAAAGAATTTTATCTCTCTCCGTTTTATGCCACCATCTGGCTTCTTTGTATTGCGTGTGCTGCATAACTAAACCACTTCAAATCTTAACCAATTTGCTCTGCTTTTTTCTGAGTAGGGAGCACCGGCAGTAAAGATAACAAGATCTCCTTCTTTTACAAGACCACAATCGAGAATAAGTTTTTTTGCATCATCAATTGCAAGATGCTCTTTGTCAAACTTTTCGCGATAAACTGAAGTTACACCCCAATGCAGACATAAATTATTCATCGTTGAGAAACTATTTGAGATTGCAATAATTTTTGCATTTGGTTTGTACTTTGAAATTATTCTTGCAGTTCTGCCTTCAAAAGTAAATACAACTATTGCCTGGGCATTTATTTGTTTACTTATTTCAACAACTGCTCTTCCAACCGAATCAAATAAATTTTCCTGAAGATTTTTTGGCAGTTTATAATTGATAATCCTTTTATCTTCAAGATGCTGTTCAGCATTGATTATTATATCATTCATAATTTTTACAGCCTGAAAGGGAAACTTTCCTATTGATGTTTCGCCACTCAGCATCACAACATCGGTTCCATCCCAAACTGCATTTGCAACATCGGATGCTTCAGCGCGAGTTGGAACAGGAGATTGTATCATTGATTCAAGCATCTGAGTTGCTGTAATTACAAGCTTACCAAGTTCATTACATCTTTTAATGATTGTCTTCTGAAGTACGGGGACTTCTTGTGCGGGAAGTTCAACTCCAAGATCTCCTCGTGCAATCATTATTCCGTCTGCAACTTCTATTATTGAGTCTAGGTTATCCACTGCTTCCTTTTTTTCAATCTTGGCTATTACCGGAATGTTTCGTCCTTTCTCTTTTAACCATTCTTTTAATTGTAAAACATCTTCGGGTTTTCTAACGAATGAAAGAGCAATATAATCCACCCGATGGCTTAGCACAAACTCCAGATCTTTAAAATCTTTTTCTGTAATAGAAGGAGTAGACAAATTCATTCCGGGAAGGTTCATCCCTTTTCTTGCTGTTAAGATACCTCCATTGATAATTTTACAGATAACAGAATCAGATTTTTTTTCTAAAACGATTAATCTTATCAAACCATCATTGATTAAAATTGTATTGCCGGGCTGAGCATCTTCAATCAAATGTTTGTAAGAAGTCGAGATAATTTTATCATTTCCAAGAATATCTTTTATTGTAATTTCAATATTGCTTCCTGTTTCCAGAAAAACAGATGGAGTTTCTAAATCACCAATCCGGATTTTCGGTCCCTGTAAATCAACAAGAATTGCCAGCGGAGTCTTTTCTTCAATACATGCTGTGTGAATTGAATTATAAAGCTCTTCAAATGATTCATAACTTCCGTGAGATAGATTTAGTCTTACTGCATCAATCCCCGTTCTGATTAATTTCTGAACTGATTCTTTGTCTTTTGTTGCGGGGCCTAGAGTGACTAAGATTTTAGTTTTCGCAAAACTTTCTGAAACAAATGTCATTTCTTTTTCTTCTTTGTTGATTGATTATCGTTTGATCTGAATGCTCTTGATTTAGCGTAAAGATCTCTGATTTTTTTCTCCACAAGATCAAATACACTTCCAGGCTGATATCCTTTAGCGGTTTTGGTACCTGCTTTTACTCCCGTTAAAATTTCTATTCCTTCTTCCACTCTTGAAATCGGATAAATATGAAACTGATTATTTTTAACAGCTTCTATAATATCTTTTCTTAACATAAGATCTTTAACATTTTGAACCGGAATGATAACTCCCTGATCTCCTGTTATTCCCTGCAATTTACAAATATCATAAAAACCTTCAATCTTCTCATTTACTCCACCGATTGGCTGCACATCACCCTTCTGGTTTAGTGAACCGGTGACTGCAATTGATTGCTTAATTGGCAATCCGGATAATGTTGATAACAAAGCAAAAATTTCTGTACACGATGCGCTGTCTCCATCAACCATTCCATAAGATTGTTCAAACACAAGATTAGCATTGAATGATAATGGTAAATCCTGTCCGAATGTTTCTCTGAAGTAACCTGAGATTATAAGAACGCCTTTGTTGTAATGTCTTCCGCTCATTCCTGCTTCACGCTCAACGTTAATAATTGAGCCGCTTCCTAATGAAACGGTAGCAGTAATTCTGGTTGGTCTTCCGAATGAATAAAAATCTGCATTGTAAACGGCCAGTCCATTTATTTGTCCAACACGCTCACCCTTTGTGTCAATCAATATTGAATTGTCTTTAAACATTTCGGTTACTTTTTCTTCTAACATACCGTGTCGTTCACGACCAAATTCATATGCCTTATTCACATGAGCGGCAGATACAACATTAAAACCGTCATCCTGTGCCCAGAAACTAGCTTCTCTTGCAATATCCGCAATTCTTGAAAATCTTAATGTAAGCTTGTGTTTTTGTCCCGCCATCAAAGCGCTTATTTCTAATAACTCTGCCATTGCAGTTTTATCAAACTCCAGAAGTTTTTCTTTCTTAATTAATTTTTTGATCACTTGTGCATACTCTCTTAAAACATTTTCATTTATATCAATTTCATAATCAAAATCAGCTTTGATTTTAAACATCTTTTTAAAGTCATATTCGCGTTCAGTCAGATATGAGTAGATAATCTGGCTTCCTATTAAAATTACTTTAGTATCAATATCAATTGGCTGTGGTTTTAAAGATGTTGCTGATAATGAAAACTGAAACGGGGATTCCTGAATTTCTAACTTATTGTATGTTAGCGCGCGTTTCATTGATTTCCATACACCAGGTTCTTCAAATAGATGCATAATATTCAATACAAGATATCCTCCATTTGCTTTAAGAAGTGAGCCGGCTTTAATATTGGTAAAATCACTGTACCAGTTGCCTTTTCCGTCATTCACTCTTTCGATGGTGCCGAGTAGATTTGTGTAAGTTGGATTTGTCTCGATAATAACAGGACATTTATCCGTTTCGGAGTTATCTAAAATTATATTCACTTCATAATCCCTGAAATAATCAATCAGCAATCCCTCCTGCGTAATCTCTCCTTCGGTTTTAATGCCTTTAAAGATCTGTATGTTATTTAAGATATTTTCTTCAACATTGTTAAGATGATGAAGCACTGAATTAGAATTGTATTTTTCTTTTAGCCCTTCAAAAATTCCTTTTACAACAACCTCGGCACTTTCTTTTTCAAGCATAGCAAGTTTTTCCTGAAACTCCTGAGTTATTTTCAATCCCTTCTTAAAAAGTATCTGAAGTTTTTGCTGATGGTTATTGTAATTTTTGATTATCTCCTGTGCCTGCTCAATGGTAATTTTATTTTCTTTAATTTTTTCTTCTAACTGAAAAATGGGAACAGGTTCGTTATCAATTAATGGAATGATATCAGGTCTTATCTGATCCCCGGTTTTAATCTGACCTAATGAAAATCCTTTCTCGCGCAACTCTGCATCAAAAGATCTCATTAGCTCCTGTTCCTGCTGATTGTATTCATCTATTATGTTTTTTCTTCTTGCAAGATACAGATCACTTTCCAGTGTTAATGGTATTCGTTGTTTAAGTACGTCGATTGCAGAAAGCAAATCCTGTCTGAATTCTTTTGCTTTGCCTCTGGGGAATTTTAATAATATCGGCTGATCAGGATCTTTGAAATTATTTACGTATGCGTAGTCATAAAGAGGGGGGCAATCGGAGCTTATTTTTTCAAGCATTTGCTTAACGGTTGTTGCCTTTCCTGATCCGGATAGTCCTGCGATATAAATATTGTAGCCGGGGCTGCGTAAATCCACACCAAGTCTGATCGCTTTTAATGCGCGCTCTTGTCCCATTATTCCTTCAATTGGATCAATGTCTTCGGTAGATTCAAATTCAAAAATATCCGGGTCGCAAATCCATCTTAGTTCTTCTGGTTTTAGTTCTCTATGTTTGGATGGTTTAGGTGATGCCATTTTATGCCTGCCAATAAGTGATTTTAGAAGAGATATATTTCATTCTTATTTTTGTATTGAAAATCTAATTAATATGACAGCGAATTTCAAAGATGAATAAAGTAGAAATACGAAAATATTTTCCTCATCTGGAAAAAGGTTTTATTTATTTTAATCACGCATCAACGGGACCTGTATCTACACCGGTTATCGACCGACTGACTAAACTACTTAAAGAAAAAAGCGAAGATAAAATGGATGATTACACCGGATTTCTGAAGGTAGTTGATGAAACAAAAGATATCTTATCGAAAATGATAAACTGTAATGCTGAGAGGATTGCCTTTGTTGATAACACATCAAACGGATTGAATATTCTTGCGCAGAGTATCAATTGGAAAAAAGGCGACAGAATATTATTGAATGATGTTGAATTCCCCGCAAATGTTTATCCATTTCTAAATCTTAAAAAACACGGAGTAGAGGTTGATTTTGTAAAATCCTCTAACGGAATTGTAACCGCAGAACAAATTATTAATTCTGTAAAAGCAGAAACAAAATTAATTTCAGTAAGCTTTGTACAATTTCTGTCAGGTTACAAAGCTGATTTAGAAAAGATTGGGAATTACTGCCGTGCCAATAATATTATATTTTGTGTTGATGGCATTCAGGGAATTGGCACACAATCAATTGATGTTACAAGTTATAAAATTGATTTTCTTTCCTGCGGAACACAAAAATGGTTGATGGGTATGCAGGGACTTGCTTTTATTTATGTTGATAAAGAACTTCAGAACAAATTAATTCCTGCCAATGTTGGATGGCTCTCAGTTGAAAATGCCTGGAATTTGCTTGACTATAAAATGCATTTAAAATCATCCGCAAATGTTTTTCAAGGCGGCACGATGAATACTTTTGGCATCTATACATTTAATACTTCATTAAAAATATTTAATGAATTTGGATTTGAAGAAGTTTATGAAAACGTTTTATCCAATACAAAATATTTTATTAACAAATTAGACGAGATTGGATTGAGTTGTTTGATTAAAGATTGTTCCGAAAGTGAATTGGCAGGAATTGTTTCAATAAAACCCAATAATCCGGAAGAGATTTTTAACAAATTAAGTGTGAAAAAAATTATTTGTTCACTTAGGGAAGGTTTAATAAGATTTTCCCCTCACTTTTATAATACTTTTGAAGATATTGATAAAGTTGTTGATGAATTACAAAAAATTTGAATATCTTTAATTAAAAGAATAAGGATTATATGAAATCAAAATATATCTTCACTTTATTGTTATTATTTACAGTTCTTTTGTTTACTAATCAAATATCTGCACAAGAGAATAAACCAAAAGTTAGAATCAGTCCAAAAGCAGAAGTAATGCAAACCGTAGGTTTAACTGATATAAGAATTATTTACAGTAGACCTGGTGTAAAGGGCAGGACAATCTGGGGTAAACTTGTTCCTTATAATTCTGTTTGGCGCGCCGGAGCTGATGAAGCTACTAAATTTATTTTTAGTAGTGATGTTATAATTGAAGGCAAAACATTAAAAAAAGGTTCTTACAGTTTTTTTGCAATTCCCGGTAAGAATGAATGGACTTTAATTTTTAATAAAGTTGCAGATCAATGGGGTGCGTTTGAATACAACGAATCTCAAGATGCGTTACGTATTAAGGTAAAACCCGAAAAAGGGAATATGCAGGAATGGTTAACTTATACTATCACTAAAACTTCAGATACCACCGCTACAATAAGACTTGAATGGGAAAAGCTAAAAATTCCTTTTAAAGTTCAGGTGAAATTATGATTTTAACTTTTATTGATCGGGATTTTGATTAATTAAATTGTAAATACTTAATGCTAAGAAAGGTAAAATCATAATTAAATATTTTTCCCAGACTTGATAAGAAAAGGGCATAATAAATAAAAATAGGAACCATAGCAAAATCAAAATATTACTTTTATCCTTGGTCTCTTTTGAAAAAGATCTAATAAACTTTCTGAATAACTCCACACTTAAATAAGTTCCAATCAATAACAACAAGCTTAAAATTGTTTTCATAAAAATACTATCTAATCCAACAGCAGAAGAAAGAAATCTATGAGCATAGCCAACTGTACGATAATCAGTTTGAATTATTGCCGCCATTGAGGGTTTTATTGGAAATAGACTTAGATAGAAAAAAATTATTAACGCGATTATAAAACTAAATCTGTTAAATTTTATTTTTGAAAAGTAATACACTATTAAAGGTAATGTATATATTACTGAAAAACTGATATAAGTGTTTATATAATCTATATTGTAAACTGAAGAATTATTAACAATCCACTTTTCAATCCCAATCCTTGGAGCAATCCCATTCCATAAAATAATCAGAATAATTAATGGTAAACAACTTATCAATGAGCTGGTTATATATTTAATGCTTAAATAATTTTTGGCGCGATAGTGTGAAAATGAATATATAATTATTGCGGTAGGGATTATTATCGCATATTGTCTGCAAAGTATTGCAAATGAAGTAAAAAGTATATACAACAAAAAACGATCATTAAAGAAAGACAATAAAGCAGCAAGTATAAAAAGAATAGTTGGCATATCCGTAAAAACAAAAATGCTTGTGCCAAAAAAATAGGGATTAGCTATGATTAAGAGTGAAAGTAAAATACTGTGTTTTTCATTTTTGGTGAATTTGTTGAATAATACAAAAAGCAATTGCCATGTTATAAAAGAAACGATAAGTGTAAGAATCCGCAGACTTTCAATCGATTGTCCAAATAATTTTGCCCACAACGCATAAAAAATAAAAAAGAAAGGTGGAGTAACTTCCGGATAATTTTTAATGGTTTCTAAGTTCAGATTATTATTAAATAATCTTATTGTATCAATTATGTGTCTTTCATCCCCATGAGAAGGCTTATGAATTACAAGCAATGCCAAAATAAGAAGAAATAAAAAGCTAAATATCCACCAGAAATTTTTAAGAGACTTCAATAAAATAGTATATAAATTATTAGATAATTTAATCAAATTTTTAATTCGCCTTTCAAATAATCTTAAAAAATATTGAAATTTATATTTAATAAACATGAAATTTCATAATTAGATAATTACAATGTACGTTTAAATAATAAATATTTATTTAATTAAAGTCATTTTCTTCGAAATGTATTTACCTTCAAATTGCATACAATAGAAATATATGCCACTGGGTAATTTTGTGCCATTCCAAAATATCTCATAATCCCCTGATAATTGTTCTTCATTAACCAATACTTCAATCTCAGCTCCAAGAATATCATAGACTATAATTTAAAAGTCCCGTCTTCGGGTAAAGAATATTTTATTGTGGTTATTGGATTAAAGGGATTTGGATAATTCCCTAATTCAAGTTTTTTTTCTAATGTGGCATCCGCAGAATATTCTTTTTGTAATGAAAAAATATTTACATCGTCCCAATAACCTTCGCTAGTCCCGAACCAGTCAGCGTATAACCAAATGTCCATAAATTTAGTATTAGTTGGAGAGGGTGGGGTAATTAAGCTTATCTTGGTAAAGTCAGGATTGCTACTAATACTTGAATAATGAGTGGATAGTAAGTTTAAATTACTATCATAATAATGTGCATATATAGTGATCTTACCCCCTAAAAGTACACATTAAGTTAAGCAACTTTTTCAATTAATTC
>CAZCJF010000024.1:0-42378 GCA_964499095.1 uncultured Ignavibacteriaceae bacterium | reverse complement strand
TCTGAGAATCATTAAGCTCTTCTATTCTCTGCCAGTTATTTCCGTTATAATGATAGACAGTACCAAAGGGACCTACTGCAAAAATATTATCATCATTGCTGCCCCACATCCCACTTATATAAGAGTTAGA
Organism: uncultured Ignavibacteriaceae bacterium; assembly: GCA_964499095.1. GTDB lineage: Bacteria > Bacteroidota > Ignavibacteria > Ignavibacteriales > Ignavibacteriaceae > IGN3. The sequence goes on along the minus strand of CAZCJF010000024.1, from coordinate 42,248 downwards.
TATTCTTAACACGTTTACCCATCTCGAACCATTAAATTTATAAACACCCCAATTTCCAGAGGAATAAAAACTGTTAATTTTGCTCTGATTTAAAACAGGACCGAAGTTTTCAATTAGACTGCCTGCGTAGAATGAATCTATTGCGGTCCAAGTTTCATTTATTCTCTTAAACAAATAGTAAATGGATATCCCCTGATTATTATCACTATTTGCGCCTAAATATGTTACAGAATTATGAGAACTTATGTGTCCTATCTGAAACTCAAATCCTTGAGGAATTGATACATTCACCGAATCTTTTGTCCAATTGCTTCCATCATAATGATAAAGTGTATTTTTTTGACCTCCCGCCCAAATGTCTGAAGAAGAATTTCCATAAATATTTATTAGTGATTTTCCATCATCTACATTAACTTCTCTCCACGATGACCCATCATAGTGTATTATTAATTGTGAACTCTCAAATGTAGGGGGCGGATTTGGATTATAGCCGATTATTCTTGAACCCACTGCATATATATCTGTAGCACTGAATCCGTATACAGAACGCAACTCATATGGTTGATATAACATCACAGGTGTATAATTATTACCATCGTAATGCCACATATTTCCATCAAACCGACTACTATGACCTACAAAATAAACATCTTTAGAAGAATTACCCCATATATCATAAATTAATGTTTGTGAAGTTCCCGAATACCATATAGTATCTTTTGACCAGCTATAAGTTCTGGGGTCTTTTGGGGGTTTTATATCTATTGTATTATCCGAACAGCTGATAATTGTAGGAAATAGAACAGAAATAATTAAAAATATTACTTTGTCAAACATCTCTTTCCCCTACTATTTGCTTAATATCATTTTTTTAGATTCAGTCCAAAGGAATAAAAATAGCAGTAGATTAAAACCACTTTTTTGAATTAACTGATTTCCTTTTGTTTGCGGGGGGGGGGGTAAGGTTTTTCATTTTGTGTCTCCCTGTTTAAAAATGATTTTACTTTATTAGTAAACTATAAAGATAATTCTTTTATTTCAATAACAAATAAAGTTTTCTTAGTTGCCAGACGCAAACAAATTAATATTTATTTGTATATTAAGAGCAAATAAAATCAGTTTTTCTTCGCCAGAAGGAAAAAATACTTTCTCAAAATATATCAGGAGGAGAATATGTCCCGCTTGAAAAAACAAGTACAGGATAAAATCGAAGCCTGGCGCCCACGCACAACCCGTCTTCTCAAAGAATTCGGAAACACAAAACTTCAGGAAATAACAATTGAGCAAGCAATAGGCGGTGCCAGAGATATTAAGTGTTTGGTTACAGATATTTCTTACCTCGATCCCTTTGAAGGAATTCGCTTTCGCGGATTTACAATTCCGGAGGTATTAGAAAAACTACCTAAAGTACCAGGTGGAGAAATGCCTTATGTAGAAGGATTTTTCTTTTTCCTTTTAACCGGCGAAATTCCTTCCATAGAAGATGTACAGGAAGTTGCCGAAGAATTTAAAAAGAGATCAACAGTTCCCAAATATGTGTTTGATATTTTAAGAGCAATGCCTGCAGATTCTCATCCGATGGTTATGTTTTCTACGGCAATTCTTTCTATGCAGCGGGAATCTGAGTTTGTTAAAGAATATAATACAGGCAAGCTGAAGAAAAATGATTACTGGTCTCCAACTTATGAAGATGGATTAAATCTTCTTGCAAAACTTCCCGAAATAGCTGCATTCATTTACAGGTTGAAATATAAAGGCGGTAACATCATTCCATCAGATCCCAAACTTGATCTTGGTGGAAACTTTGCTCACATGATGGGCATCGCAAAACCTTATGATGATGTTGCAAGAATGTACTTTATCCTTCACAGTGATCACGAAAGTGGAAACGTTAGTGCACATACAGGTCATTTGGTTGCAAGCGCACTTTCCGATCTTTACTACGCTATTTCTGCTATGACAAACGGACTTGCAGGCCCATTGCACGGACTTGCAAATCAGGAAGTACTTGCCTGGTTACACGGAGTATATGAACAGATGGGCGGCAAAATTCCAACTGAAGAAGAAATGAAAAAATTCGTTTGGGATACTTTGAAAAGTGGTCAGGTTATTCCGGGATTTGGACACGCTGTTTTAAGAAAGACAGACCCTCGTTATATGGCACAAAGAGAATTTTGCTTAAAGCATTTACCAGATGATCCATTATTCAAATATGTTGATCTTCTCTTTAAAGTTGTTCCACCAATTTTGTTAGAGCAAGGAAAAGCAAAAAATCCCTGGCCAAATGTTGATGCACAATCAGGTGTTATACAATGGTATTACGGACTAAAGGAATATGATTTCTACACAGTTCTGTTTGCTGTTGGAAGAGCGCTTGGTGTTGTTGCAAATATTATCTGGGATCGCGGTCTTGGTTACCCGATTGAAAGACCAAAATCTGTTACAACTGCAATGCTTGAAGAAGCTGCAGGAATAAAAGCCTAAATTTCTTTTTATTGGAGATGGCATCCGTTAGCAAACGGATGTCATCTCTTCTATAAACTTTTTATTTCATTATCATCAGTTTAGCAGTTTTTATAAATGTCTCATTATTCTCAAGAGATTTTATACTAATTCTATAAAAGTAAACACCGCTTGAAACAAAATTCCCATTTTCATTTCTTCCGTCCCAAACAAATCTGTTATATCCCGCTAATGGTTCCAGTGCTGATTATCTTTTCCCCCTTTTATTATACTCCGGGGCTAATGTCCTTTCCAGCGCAGCTTTAACACTATTATGGCTGATACATAACTGTCGGGCTATTTGCCTGTTACTTAATGATGCGTCTTTTGACTTCAGGTTTTTTATCGTTACCCAATCTTCCATTGTGATCACCTTTATTTTCCTCCTTATGGATTAAATTTTAATCTTTAGGGAAAACTTAATTTTTTATGTTTTTAGGTGGTCAATTTCCACCGGAATTTTTAGTCAGTTTTAAAATGGAAAAAATAAATGATTTTTATTGATGCAATTTTTTAATCTCACCCCACAACCTTTTTAACAAGCTTATCTATCTCCCGCATCTCTTCTGCAAGGTGTTTTTTTATGTCGAGACGGAGTTTGCCGAGTCGTGTGGCTGTTAATTCTTTTTGCGGCGGATTGTCCTGTAAATATTTTGCTGCTTTCTCGTGAGCTGTCTCGCTTAACCGTGCAAGCTGCAGGTGTATCTCATTGCTTTCATCAAAGCGTGGAAAGTAAATATCGAGTATCTTTTTGTGAACATCTCTTGCACCAAATAAACCTCGTGTCTGGAAATCTTTAATTAATTCATTTGGAATTTTAGAGTTAAATATTGCTGTTATATAATATGATTCGTTCTTTTTATTAGTTGAGAACCAATAACCCTTACTCTCAACAAAGAATGTTAAATCCAATTTACTTCTTTCTACAACTGTTGCATTTGCATCTTTAGCGGATGAATTGTACAAAACTAAATAAGGTGCATTTAGATTTTGTTCAGTTAATCCCCTTTGAAAATCTAATCTGTCGTTAGCTGTCATATTCTTTGATTTTTCTGTCTTCAATAATTCCCAAGTACTCTCTGTATTCTTAAACCACTTAGAAGCATTCAAATAACCTTCCTGCATTAAATCATTCGCTGACAGAAGTTTTATTTCCTTTCTTCCTTCATTATTCTTTTCAATTAATAGCGGCAATACAACCAAATCAGGTTTATACAAAGCAAAAGGTAAAATGCTTTTTGCCAATGCAGTTCTGAAAATAAATTTGCTTTCAATTCTACCTGTAAACTTCAATCCTTTCCAGGGTTTCTTCGCATCCGCTTCAATAGCTTCCGAAGTTTTAATATTAATAATTCTATCATCAAAATCAGGAGGAATTTCCTGTGTTAATTCAATAAAATAAAAACAGCGGGGAACAATTGTAGCACCCTGCTTGAAATGTTTCTTGTAAGGATTTTCTGCTTCAGTTACTTTTGTTTTTCTTGTTGAAATTGCGGAAGCTTTTCCCTGTTTAACATAATACCATTTTACTGTTTCTTCAGCAATATTTTCTTTTGCAGTTAAAAGATTACAATTGTGCTCTGGTAATTTCCCAATGAATATATTTCCCTGTAAGCCTGAGAAAGTAACCTTCTTCTTTTCATATTTATCAGCAAAGAATACACAACTTGGTATTCTGAAAAGTGGAGAAACATCTTTCAAATCCCAGATTTGTTTAAGTTTGAACCCAACGGCTTTACCGCTTCTTGTGTTATCGTGGTGATCAGCACTAAAAAAACTTCTCGGTAAAACAAAAGCAATCTGTCCTTTGTCATTCAAAAAATAACTGCTGCAGTAAGCAAGAAATATTGCTGCTATTTCAAGATGCGGAAAGTTTGAAACCTTCACAGGCTTAACTTCATACTTGTCTGCAAGTGCATTAAGTATATTCTGATAATCTTCATTTCTAATCGAGCTGTAAGTAAACCAGGGCGGATTGCCGATAACATAATCAAATTTGTTTGCAAGGAAATAAGGTTTGTAAAGGTTCTGCACAATAAACTTCCAGATGCTGTCTCTTCCTTTTTCCTTAACAGCTTTTAATCCTGTATAAATTTTATAAAAGCTTTCAATTACCTGCTTGTTTGCCCCCGATTTACTTCTGCTCTTTGCAAAATGCTTTCTGAAAATATTTTCAAATACTTCCTCTGTTTCTTTCTTTTTCCCCATAGTCTGTTCGGCAAGGTCATCACAAATTGCGAGAGCTTCATCAAATATTTTAACATCTTCAAGTATCTGAGTAGTCAGGTGATACTTTTCTTTATCAATATTCAGAAGAAATTCATTGCCAAAAAGATTTTGCACACCTTCAGGTGCAAGAAGTGTGTTTGCAAGTATTATGTTAATGTAAACAGGTTTCTTTGCGTTTATAATTTCCTTACCGAGTGCAAGCAGCAAAGTTGTTTTTGCTATCTGCACACTAAGCGGGTGAATGTCAATTCCGTAAATCTGTTCATTCAATTCCTCTACATTTACATCTGGATTAAGTTCTTTAATCCTGTGAATAGCAGCTCTTAAAAAAGAACCGCTTCCACAGGCAGGGTCAAGAATTTTATCCGTTTTTTTAAATTCAAATTCTTTAACTATTCTTTCGCAGAGCCAATCGGGTGTGTAATACTCGCCCAGTGAATGCCTTGTATCAATATCTATAAGTTCCTGGTAAACACCTTTAAGTACATCTTCATCAACATTTTCAAAATCAAAATGTGAAATCTCCTGTGCAATCAGTCGGAATACTTTTTTTAAGTTGTTAAAACTGCGTCCGCTGTTAACCCAATGGAAAAAATCGTTATCAACAAAATTGCGAATATTATACCTGTGGAAGATTGTGCCGTCGAGTATGCCTTTCAATTCGGAGTCATCAATGTAATCATCATTGGAGACAACACTGTAAGCAAGCATCTTTGAAAAAACGCTGAGGTAAGTGTGAATAAGAAAAATGTTATCGCGTGCATCAAAGCTGCCATAAGCAATGCTTAAAAATTTGCTCCACTGCTCAAACGAGACTTGCACTTCACCAAACTTTTTTGCTTCATTAAACCATTTATTAAGTTCACGGAAAGACTCAATGAAAATATTACTTTGGTATCCGAAAGCTTCCTCAATTCTTTTAAGAGTTGCACGCTGTTTTTCCTCTTTGAAAAGGAAGCGGTCAATCCAGTAATAAAACTCCTCGGTATTTCTTTCACTTAAAACAAAAGAAGAGCTTTTAACTTCATTCAGAATAAGCTCGTGTTCTTGCAAAGTTTCAATTTTTTCAAGCTGTGTAACTTCGGGTGCAAAAACCTTCCAGTTGATAAAATCAGAGGCAATCAGAGTGAAATTATAACCTTCTCCTGATCTTAACTGACCTAACAGATAACCTGCTAATTGTTCTTTTGAGTAGTCGATAGTTTTTCTCAAATCATTTTCAAATTCAATAATAATATGATTGTAAAGAGTATCGGCGCTGCCTTTATGAATTTTATCTTTTCGGGGTATATTAAGTATTGTCTTCTCTGTGCCGAGTGTTATTTTATCAATCAGGATAAGAATTTCTTTATCACCTGCATAAAGACGATTTAACAAATCCTTGAAAGCTTCTTTTTTGGTAAGTTCTTTATTAGCCTGTTTAACTTTATGAAAGTATTCTAAGATGAGTTTTAATTTGGTATCCGCCATTAAATAATTCTAAATTTTTAATTATTCATTGTTCATTATTAATTGTTCATTGTACTTAAATGTTACTATCAGTCTCAGCCAAAAATAAGTATTTGATTTGATTATTTCTAACCCCTCCAAGAACAATTCAATTCTAAACAAAATGTTATCAGAAGAACTTACGTCAATTATTATTTTATTAAAAAAAATAACATCCATAAAATTTTTCTATTACTTGTTTTAATATTATATCCGTTTTTCTCGCCAATAAATTATTATATTCCTTCAAAGAAATTTCAATTCTTAAAAAGTGTAAAAAATGATAAATCAAAAAAACTCATCTGTAACAAAATTAAAAGACCAGCTTCTGGCAGGTTCTGCTTCACTCGAAGCAAATGAAATTGAGAATCTTATAATCAATCTAAAAATTGAATTAAGTAAGTTAGTTGAAAAGCGACAATTGAATAATTCCGACATTCAGGAGATATGGAAGAATATTTTTAACGGGCTTTTCAGCAGCGAACTTGCAAATCCGTTTATGGAGAATATGGATAAAGATTTGTTCTTTTCTTTTGGTGAATATCTTTTATCTCTATCAGATAAGAATAAAAAAGTGATTTCGATAATTCATGATTATCTTAATCTTTTTCGTTACTCTTCTTTTCTGCAAAAAATTTACGATGAAAGAAGATGGGATAAACTGATTCACGACCTAATTATTGAAAGCAGCTACACTTTTGATATTTTGTTTAATCAGCGTGTTAATCAATACAAAAAGAAAAATCTTTTCAGGGTTATCAAATCAAATCAAACGGTTGATTACAGCTGGCAGAAAACTTCAGAGATAATTTCGCTCTATCGTTCTGCAATCAGCAATATACTTTTTGAAATAGAAAGCGAGAGTAAAATTGCCGCATTCCTTCTGGAAAACAGTATTGAAATGGTAATGCTGGATCTTGCCTGTTTAACTTCAGGAATTGTAAATGCAATGATACCGGCAAACTCTGTATCAGAGCACGTTTCATTTATTCTTAATCAAACCAAGGCATCAATACTTTTTGCAGATGATGAAAAACAGCTTGCAAAAATCAGATCAATTAAAAAAGAAACCCCTCATTTAAAAACCGTTGTGCTTTTGCAGGGCAACGCAGGAGATGATTGGGTAATAAGTTTTGAAGAGTTCAAGGCAATATCCACACATCAAAACCCTGTTTCTGAAAACAGAATCACACCCGACTCACTTGCAACTTTAATGTACACATCCGGTACAACAGGTGAGCCGAAGGGAATAATGTTCTCACACACTAACATTGTTTATAAAAGATTTTGCAGAGCAATGGCAATTCCGGGAATTGGTGATACTGATCGTTATCTTGCTTTTCTTCCTTTGTACCATACATTCGGCAGATGGCTTGAAATGACAGGCGCAATTTTCTGGGGAGCTGAATACTGCTTTATGGAAAATCCCTCTGTTGAAACAATGATTGATAACATGCGTCTTGTTAAACCAAGTATCTTTATTTCAATTCCTAAAAAATGGATACAGTTGTATGAATACATTACTGCCCGTGTTGATATTGAAGTTGATGACGATGAGAAAATAAAAAGTGCAGTTACAAATGCAACGGGGGGTAATTTAAAGTGGGGACTATCTGCTGCAGGATTTTTGCCGCCCGAAATTTTCAGATTCTTTCAGCGTTATGGCATTGAGTTAATGAGCGGCTTTGGAATGACAGAAGCAACCGGTGGAATTACAATGACACCGCCTTTTCAATATCGTGAGAACTCGCTTGGTAAAGCATTGCCAGGAATTGAAATAAAAATTGGAGAAGATGGTGAGATTTTAATCCGCGGTCCTTATGTGATGATAAATTATTTCAATCAAAGTTTAGATGAAACATTTGATGCAGATGGATGGCTTGCAACAGGCGATATAATGAGAATGGATAAGGATGGTTTTATAGAAATTATAGACAGGAAGAAAGAGATTTATAAAAATGTACGGGGTGAAACAATTGCACCGCAGAAAATTGAAAATCTTTTTCGTGATTTTGAATTTGTAAAGCAGGTTTTTCTTGTGGGGGATCATCGCCCTTTTAACACTGTGCTTATTTATCCGGATACTGAATCCGAAAATTCTCCTTTAAAGAATATGGACGAACAGCAGAAGCAGGAATACTTCTCCACTTTAATTGTAACTGTTAATAACTTTCTTGCTCCATTTGAACGCATTGTTGATTTCAGAATTATTGACAGACCTTTCAGTGAGGCGTATCACGAACTTACGCCCAAAGGAACATACAAACGCAGAGTGATTGAAAAGAACTTTGAAGATATTATCCGAACAATGTATCAGAAGGATCATCTGTCGCTTCGTGTTGATGAATATGAAATAAAAATTCCCAATTGGTTTTTAAGAGAAAAAGGTGCTTTAAGCAGAGATGTACAATTAAGGGAAAATGAAATTGCTATTCCAAAACTTAAATCATCGTTAATCATTAAATGTTTAGAGGAAAAACAAAATATAATTCAGATAGGAAGTTTTTCTTATCAGATCAACTCAAGATATATTGATTTACAGGATATATTCACCAATCCGTTTTACTGGCTTGGAAATTCTGACTTAGTAAAGTTTACCGGCGATGGAATTTATCAATGGTTCAGAAAATCTGATTCATTAAAAGACTTTTTATTTATAAAGCGTGTTTTACCCGTTTTTTCTTCAACAAAAATTAAGACGTTTTTAAGCGAAGCACTAAATGCCAGGGAATTTTCAATTCCTGCTTTGCACAAAGCAACAATACTTTTACAATCTGATAAACAGGATGATAACAAACTTGCACTAAGTTTTTTTGATGAAATTTTAAAAGATAAAAAGACCCCTCATTACAAACTTGCACTTGAAATTGCTTTCCGTCCGTGTCTTATCAATAATATTGAAGCACGACGAAAAATGTTTCTTGCCGCACTTCAGACCTGTAGAAAAGAGGTTTTTCAAAAGCTGCTTGAAAAGTATATTTCAGAAGATTACAATTTCCTTAACAAAGAAGTTATCTGGGCGATAGATAATATCAGTCGCGGCGATGAGAATCTGAATGAAATAGAAAATGTACTTGTCAGACAGATATCAGGTATTACATCAAAATCTCACCTCAGCAAAACTGCAGTGCACTCACTTTTTGAACTGCTTGTAAGTTACGGAGTTAATCATCCTTTAACTTATGAAAGAATAAGAAAGTTTTTTTTGCAGTATGAACTTTACGGAAGCACAAAAGATATTCGAACTATATCGCAGAAAAGCAGAGTTGAGTTAAGAAAACAGTTTATCTCGTGGCTTGGAGAAAATCAACGTGTAGCTATTGATCCGGAAACAGGTGAAGAATACCGCTGGGAAGACGTTCTAATTTTTGATCAGGCGATTTCAGATGCAGATCAGTTACATCTTAAAAAAGCGATTAGTGAAAAGCAAATTATCAGAGAAGCAATTTTCCTAATCTCCGGCAGTGTGCTAATTTCACTTAACAACATTTTGCCTTCCGGCGTTTGGATAAGCAAATTTTCTGAAAATGAAAAGAGAATCGTCTTCAGAGTAACTGTGCAAACAAGATTTCAGGGCGGATTCGATTTTTCGATTCACCTTAACAAGGGAGAGGCAAAAGAATTAATTGAGGAAGAAATTAAATGGAAAGTAATTGCAGGAACAGAACTTAAAGGAGAAAAACTTGCTGCAAAGTTCGGTGGTTTGTGGGAAGATTATAATTTATGGACGGAAGAGTTTGTCGGCGATGAATCTGTTGAAAGATTTATCAGAAGAGAATACAAAAAAAATGATGAGATTGCTTTTGAAAAACTGAAAAACCTTTGGAAATATTTTGTATGGAATGCGGCTTCTGCATATGTAAAGTTCTGGAAGCTTTCCAATATGAAAACCGAACTTGCCAATCCCGAGCCGGATGGCATTGTGGTTTCTCCACACGATTATCAAACTGGATGCATAATTACTACCTTTTCCAATCGTAGAAAAACTGAATCTGTTCTTTCCTTTATAATGAATTTTTACGAGAGCTTTGTCAAAAAAACCGAAGAAAAATATCCGTTAATTAAAAAGGCTTCCGTTTGGAATTCTATCTTTTCAGGAATAATTGAAGCAGTTGGAATCGAAGAAGGATTAAACATCATCAACAAATTCAGAAAAGAAATTTCTAATTCTGATTACGAAATCAGAACCGATGTAATAACACGAATTGATGCATTTAATCATAATCTTAAAATTCACGGCTATTTGCCCAAACAACTTTATTTCTCAATCAAAAGATTCCACAGATGGTATCAGCTTAATCACAGTGCATCATTGGCGGCACAGGCAGAAATGCTTTACGAGCTTTATGAAACTTATCACCTTTTTGATCTGGAAGAAGAATATCCTGCGGCACGTACAAGATTTTTTCTTGAAACAGTTTTTTATAACTCCCCGCAAAGGTTTAAAGATGTTTTACGCGAGCTTGTAAAAAAACAACGCCATCGCAAAATATCCAAAGAGGAATCTTTAAGATTAATTTCTTCTTTGCACTTTGAATTTGAGCTGGATGAAAAAGAAACTTATTATATAGCAAGATTAGGTTATCCGCATCTTAAACCAACTGATTCGGCTGCACTTCTTAAGATAAAAACAGAGGCATCTGAGCAGCCAAATCTGGTTGTACAATTACAGGATGATGATGGAAATGTTTATACGATAAGAGGTCCGATTAATCCAAAAGAGATTTCCAAACTTCATCAGCTTTATCTTGAAGCAAATCTATCCGTAAACTTCAAACCTGAACATCAGTACCTTGTTGCTGTTTCTGAAAGAGGATTTATAATCGGCGGTGTTTTCTATTATCGCAGTGATGAAGAAACGGTTCATATGGAAAAAATTGTTGTGTCAAATCGGTATAGAAGAAAGGGAATCAGCGAGGGGTTGATGAATGAATTGTTTAATCGAATTAAATCTGATAAAGTAAAATACATTACAACAGGATTTTTCAGACCCGAGTATTTCTATCGTTTTGGATTTAAGATTGAAAGAAAATATTCCGGTTTGGTAAAAGAACTTTAATTATCCCAACCAGCATAGTTGTAGCGGCTTATGCCTTTGGCTAATTTAGTACCAGTAAATCTTTAATTTATTAATGCATCATTTTTACTCCACGAGTTTTACAATGAAAAGTTTAATACTACTTTTTTTCATCTTAACGCTTTTTGCTTCCTGCTCATCTACAACTGAGATGAATAAGAAATACACTTCAGTTACTGCAATAGGCAAATCAGTAATAGTTTACACTACTGCAGAAGGCACGGATTTGAGATTAACAAATACTGATAATCTGAATTTTAAAAGTGCAAAGCAGCCTCTGGAAACTGAGATTTGTGTTTTTGTGAATCCCGGTAAAACTTATCAGACTTTTCTTGGAATTGGCGGAGCAATTACTGATGCTTCTGCAGAGGTGTTTGCAAAACTTCCTTTAGAAAAACAAAATGAATTGTTAAGTGCCTATTATGATTCAGATAAAGGTATTGGCTACACTCTTATCCGCACTAATATTCACAGCTGTGATTTTAGCTCCGGAAGTTATACTTACGTAGATGAAGGAGATAAGGATTTAAAAACATTTAGCATTGATCACGATAAAATTTTTCGCATCCCGCTTATTAAAAAAGCAAATGAAACTGCTGGTAAGAACCTGGTTTTATACGCAAGCCCCTGGAGTCCGCCAGCATTTATGAAAGACAATAATAATATGCTGCGTGGCGGAAAACTTTTACCTGAGTTCAATCAAGCTTGGGCAAATTATTTTACAAAGTTTATTAAAGCTTATGAGAAAGAAGGAATTCCTGTTTGGGGAATTACCGTTCAAAATGAACCGATGGCTACTCAGAAATGGGAATCCTGTATTTTTACTGCTGAGGAGGAAAGAGATTTTCTTAAAAATTTTCTTGGTCCAACTATGGAAAAAGAAGGATTATCAGACAAAAAAATTATTGTGTGGGATCATAATCGTGATTTAATGAATCATCGGGCTGATGTTATTTTTTCTGATCCGGAAGCTTCTAAATATGCATGGGGAATAGGATTTCACTGGTATGAGTCATGGTCCGGTGGAGAAGAAATGTACAACAATGTTGGGAAAGTAAAAGAATCTTATCCTGATAAACATCTTTTGTTTACTGAAGGATGTGCAGAAAGTTTCAGACCAGATGGATATCAGACGTGGAAGAATGCAGAACGTTATGGCCGATCGATGATAAATGACTTTAATAATGGTACGGTTGGCTGGACAGATTGGAATATCTTGCTTGATGAAAATGGCGGACCAAATCACGTTGGCAATTTTTGTTTTGCTCCGGTGCATGCAGTTACAGCAATTGGTGAAATGATTTATACACCTTCATACTTTTACATCGGTCATTTTTCAAAATTTATAAGACCGAATGCTAAACGAGTAAGCACGGTTTGCAGCAGAAGTCAATTGTTAGCTACAACTTTTACGAATGAAAATGGTAAAATGGTTTCGGTAGTTATGAATCAGAGCGACAAAGAAATTAATTACAAGCTTTATGTTGGCTATGCCGCCGTTGATGTAAAAATTCCGGCACATGCAATTCAAACATTAGTTTACTAAAAAGTTAGTGTAAAAATGAAAACGAAATATATTTTACTTATAACTCTTCTGATTTTTATTATGGAACAAAATACACTCGCCCAAAACGAACAACTCTTAAATGATTGGGCAAACCTAATTCGTTATAAAGCTGAGAACAGTAAGCTTGGTTTACCATCTGAAAATGAATCACGAATTGTATTTATGGGAAATTCAATTACCGAAGGATGGTTACAAATCTATCCGGAATTTTTTGAGGGTAAGCCATATATCGATCGCGGAATAAGCGGTCAAACCACTCCGCAAATGCTTGTTCGTTTCAGGCAGGATGTGATTAATCTTAAACCTAAGATTGTGGTAATCTTAGCCGGAACAAACGACATCGCAGGAAACACGGGTCCATCAACACTTGAGATGATTGAGGATAATATTGCTTCGATGGTAGAGATTGCAATAGCAAACGATATAAGACCAATATTGTGCTCAGTTCTTCCTGCATATGATTATCCCTGGAGACCCGGATTAAACCCTGCAGAAAAAATTGTAAAACTTAATGAGTGGATTAAAAATTATTGTGAAGAGAATCATTTAATCTATGTTGATTATTTTACCTCTATGGCAGATGATCGAAATGGACTTAAAAAAGAATATTCTGAAGACGGAGTCCATCCAAACAAAACAGGTTATGAAGTTATGTCCCGGATTATTGAAAAGGCAATTGATTTGGCTTTAAGAAAGTAAATAAATCATTATTAAGATTTTGATTTTTAAAATTTCACTCATTTAATTACTTTCACATCTAACATTTCAATCTATAAGGAGTTTTAATGAGCAGAGAAATACATCGCTGGTACAGCCCTAACTTGAATAAGGAAATGGAGATTGTTGTTTACGGTCATTATGGTTATGCTTTATTAATGTTTCCAACAGCTGGCGCAGATTTTCTTGAATACGAAAGGTTTAATCTGATCGATTCAATTGGCGGATACTTAAGAGATGGTAAATTAAAAGCGTTCTCAATCAATAGTATAAATAATGAAAGCTGGCTTAATAATCATATGCATCCTGCGCATAAAGCAATTCGTCATCAGCAGTACAATCGATACGTTGTTGAGGAGGTTGTGCCATTCATTCATAATCACTGCCGGGGTTTGGTCCCGATAATTACAACCGGGGCATCCTTAGGAGCGTTACATGCTGCAAATAATTTTTTCCGCCGCCCTGATATTTTTTCAGGAACAATTGCAATGAGCGGCAGTTATGATTTAAAGAGCTACACAAAAGGATATTATGATGAAAATGTTTATTTCAACTCGCCAGTAGATTATCTGCCAAGATGGAACGATGAATATATGTTTGATCAGATGAGAAAAGGAAGAATTGTTATTGCAAGCGGACAAGGAGATTATGAAGATCCTGATGCTTCAAGGCAGTTGTCTGATATTCTTAACTCGCGTGGTGTGAGGCACTGGTTGGATTTATGGGGTTATGATCAACCTCATGACTGGCCAACATGGAGAAGTATGCTCCCCTATTTTCTTGGGCATATTAAATTTTAATTATAATATTTTCAGGGGAATATGAGCTGGAAAAATTTCTTAACAGAAAAAAGAAATAAGTCGGAACTAGTTATAACTGTTTTGCTTCTGGCTGTAATTTTAACAGTTCTGGCAAACTTCCTTAATTTTATAGAAGCTCGCGAGGGAGTGGTTTTATCCGATCCGATTTTAAATTTATTTAATCCGATCAATTTAACCTGGTTAATATTTGCACTTATTTATATCTCGATAATTGCAGGGGTAATAACTTTATGGAACAATCCTAAAAGATTATTATTCGCAATTCAACTTTATATTTTAATGGTTGTAGTAAGAATGGCAGCTATGTATCTGCTTCCGCTTGAACCACCAGCAGCGATGATTATACTTAAAGATCCTTTTGTAGAGTTTTTTGGAACAGGGCAAACATTAACAAAAGATCTTTTCTTTTCCGGACATACTGCTACACTGTTTATTTTATTGCTTGTCTCAGAAAAGAAAATTATTAAAGCTGTTTTTTTGATAAATACAATGCTGGTTGCCATTGCGGTTTTATTGCAGCATGTTCATTATACAATTGATGTATTTGCTGCAGTGTTTTTTACTTACACCTGCTATGTTATTATAAAAAAAATTAAACCGGGTTTTTAATGAACGAAGAACTGAACAAAGAAGAAATCCTTTCCATACAAAAATTTGTCTCAAAAGATTTTATAAAAAGTGATTTCACTTCTTTAATCCCCTCCAATGATTTTGAGCAACTTGAGGAATTCCGGAAATATTTAACTCAAAAGATGAAAGATCTTCTGGACAACAATTATAATCTACTAATCAACACTTTATACAGAATTGATATCAGCGAAAAGAAACTAGCAGAATTATTTTCATCTAAAAACAAAGAGTATATTCCCGAGAAACTTGCAGATTTAATTATCGAACGACAGATTGAAAAAATCTATTTCAGAAAGCGTTACAGGCAGGGAGAACTTTAAGCTGCTTAAGCCTTTTTCAAGTAATAATTACAGGTGTAAAATTTTGTTAAATTGATAATTATAATCGCAATAACTAACTTAATTTTCAGTAATTAATACATTTTATGTAAAATCTAAGCTTAACAATAAATCGCTTGGAGCCAGTATGGGATTATTTGAATCCAAAAAAATAAAAGAGCTTGAACAAGAAAAAGAAGAAATTCTTGCTCGTTTAAATGCTATAACTGAAAAAGAAGATAACATCCGTCATCTTAATGACATTTTGAAAAAAATGCGAATGGAAGTTGCTGAGCTAAACGAGAAAAAACTTGCGCTGGCGGGTGAAATTGAATCTTTACAAGGTCAGAAAAATCAGACAAAATCTGATTTAGAATCGCTTGGAAAAGAAATCCTGAACCTTCGTCAAATCAAACTTGAAGAACAAAATTCCATCCTAACTTACACAGATAAAATTGATAAAATAAAAAATCAAATTGATGATGCGGAATCATCAAGTCAGGATTTTGTTGATCAGCAAAGTTTAAGTGAAAAAATAAATGAATTGCAAAAAACTTATGATGATCTGAAAGATAAAATCGAGTCTTCCCAACAGTTTATTGAAGAATTAACCGAGACTGAAGAGAGGCTAAAGGATTCAATCAGCGAAAAAAACAAAGAGCTGGAATCCATTAGCAACAGTAAACTTAAAAAATCCATAAAAGAAGCAAAAGAAATTGAATCCAGAATTTCTGATCTTAATAAAAAGGAAGAAGAGATTCTAAAGGAGATTGATGCAAAGCAATCTGAGGTTTTTAATCTTTCAGAAAAGCTTAAAGAGCTAAGAAAGGAAGAAAACAAATCAGTTGAATTTTTAAAGGAGATAGAAGAGGAGATAAATCAGAAGCAAAATCAGGCTGGTTCTTTAGATACGATTATATCTGATTTACGCGACGAAGAAATTGAAAAGAAATCTGCTATCGAAAAACTGAGCGAAGAGATAACTGAGTATCAGACAAAAGTGGAGGGCATAAAAGAAGAGATTCAAAAGCTGGAAGAAGAGGAGAAAAAGAAATCTTCCAAATTATCAAAGCTGCTTGGGGCTTTTAAACACAAAGAAGAAGATATAACCGAAGAAAAAACAAAACACCTCGCCGAATTAGAGCAAGTTGAAAAAGAGCGTCTTGATCATATTGAACAAATCTCTTATGAAGCAAAGCAACTTGAACTAAAGATTGAGCAGTTAAGAGCAAATATTTCAGAGCTTGAGAAAGAAGAACAGAACAAATCTCACGAAGTAAAAGAATTAAATGAAAGACTCAAAAAAGAAGAAGATACTCTTGATAAAAACAGACTTAGATTTCGTGAGCTTGAGTTACTGGAACAGGACAAGCTTAAAACACTGGAAAAGTTATCTTCAGATATAAGAGAACAGGAATTAAAGTTCGAATATCTGAAAAAAGAGAAAGCTGACACCGAAGATACAATAACAAAATTACAGGCTCAGATTAATGAGCTTAATGAAAAACTTAAATCCGAAGATGAATTGCTTCAGCAAAAGAATGAAAACATTAAAGCATTAGAAACTAAAGAATATGAAGCAACATTAAAGATTGAAGAGCTAAACAGTGAGGCTGAAAGAGTAGAGCTTCGTTCCTATGCTATTAAGAAAGAGCTTGCTGATCTTCTCGAGCTGCAACAGGAAAAGGAATCGCGCATTGCTGAAATTGCAGAGGAGCTTAAGAATCAGCAGTATTTACTTGATGAAAAAAGAAAAGAATATCAGAATATAGATATTGAAGAAAATAACAGACTTGCAAAACTGGAAGATTTGTCTAAACAGATCGAAATCAATGCTTCTCAAGTTGAGGATATTAAGACACAACTTAATGTATTAGCAGAAGAAGAAGAATTAAGAAGGACACGCATAGCAGAGCTTCTCGAAAAAATTGAAGCGAAAGAAAAATTATTAGAGGAGAAATCGGCAGCTTTGGATTTCTTACGAAACGAAGAAAAAGAAGCAAAACAACGATTGGAGAAAATCTCAAGTCTTATAAAGGAAAACGAACTTAAATATGAAGATCTTATCTTAGATATAAACAGACTTACTGAGGAACAGAATCAGAAAAAATCTTTTCTCGAAGAAGCTAATCAGGAAATAAATGGAAAATATTCATCCCTTTCCGCAAAGATTGCTGAACTGGAAAATGCTGAAGCAGAAAAAAAGAAGGCTCTTGAAGAATTGCAGATTCAGCTTGAGATTCAGAACGCAGAAGCCAACAAAATAAAAACCACTATTGAAGAACTAAGCGCCGCAGAATTCAGTGCCCGAAGAAAAGTAGACCAGCTTGCTGAACAGATAAAAGAAAAAGTGGATAGAATTACAGTGCTTGAAAGCAGCATTGGTGTCAGGGAGAATGAATCAGTAAGACTTGAGAACGAGTTGGCTAATAAGCTTAAAGAATTAAACGACACAAATGCAAAACATCAGAAACTATTTGAACAACTGGAATCAAAGCAAAAGGAATTGCTGGCTGTTGAAGAGTCATTAAGCATCAAGGGCAAGCGATTAACTAAACTTAACATTGATGTTGCCGAGTTAGAGACGAGACACAAACAAATACTTAGTGAAACAAATCGACTGGAATTGTTACTAACCGATTTACATAATAAAACAATTATTGAACAGGAAGAATTAAACAAAATCAACAGAGAAAAAGAAAAAGCCAAAGAACTTTTACCGCTGCTGGAACAACGACGTGAAGAAATTGAAAAGAGCAATTATGAATTGGAAAATCGTTTTACAAAGATGTTCCAGAGATTTAACTCCGAGATGAATGAAATAACGAAGAAAAAAGCAGTAATTGAGCAGATCATCTCTAAAAAAGAAAAAGAGATTGAAGAAAAAGATCAGATACTTTTTGAGAAAGTAAATACAATTGAAGAGACTGACCGCATTTTAAGTATGCGTCAGACTGAACTGGATTCTTTTGAACAGTTATTAAAATCTTTTAATGAGAAAAAAGAACAGTTAAGAGATGAGTTGTTAAAATTAGAAGAGCAGGCTGTAGAAAAACGCAATCAAAATGATAATACAAAACTTGAAACAGAGCTGCTTCTAAAGAAGAAAACTTCTATTGAACAAAGTCTTCAGGATTTATTAAACTCAATGAATCAAAAACTTACTGAAACAAAAGACAGACGCAACAAAGTCGAAAAGGAAGTTAGGGGTTACGAAGAAAAGATTGAAGAGATAAATCAAAAGATTTCGGAATCAATGGATGAGCTGGTTGAACTACAGTCTGCAATCAGTATGATTAAAGTTGAGCATGAAGAGCATCGTGGTAATGTTGTTAAGCTTGTCTCTATGAAAAAGAAACTACAGGAAGAGATTAATAAAAATCAGAAAATACTACAGCGCTATCAGAAGATAAGAGAGAAGTTAAAAATCGAACAATCAATTCTGAAAAACAGACAGGAAAGTATCTCAAAGAGAATTGCCACCGAAGAGAATGCAGCAAGAAATGAAAATGAAGAATCCTCAGATAGCACCAAAATCTTTAAGATTTGATTTGTAACTCCGGTTTTCATAAAGGGATCTGTTTATGATCCCTTTTTTATTATTATCACTAATGTAGAAATGCAAATTCCGATTGAAATTCTCAAGTAGATTTAAAAGAGTACTAAAATATAATCTTATTAAATTGCCAAATATATTTTTAACCTCTTATCAAATTGTAAGTGAAATAAAGAGCTTCCGATTATAAATTTCGCATCAAATTTAGGAGTATTATGAAAACAAAAAATCATTTGCTGTTTATCGCAATCTTATTAACAATACTTTATACCGGAATAACTAACGCTCAGCAAGCGGCAATAAATCTCACCCTCGCAATTCCTCAGGGAGAATTTGGTGAACAGGTTGATAATGTTGGCTTTGGCTTGGGCGGTGAGTTTCTAATTCTATCACCAAAACCTAAATCTCCTTTTGGTTTTGGATTTAACATTGGTTATTACATTTATGGAATTGAAAGAAGAAAAGAGCCCTGGAGTTTAACTATACCCGATGTTTATCTGGATGTGGAAAGAACTAATAACCTTCTCAATTTTCATGTGTTATTTCAGGTAGGAGTAGGACAAGGGAGAATTCGCCCGTATTTTGAAGGGTTGTTTGGGGGTGAATATTTATACACCCAAACATCTGTAAAGGGTGATTATAATAATGTTGAAATTGCAAGCTCTACAAATTTTGATGATTGGGCATGGAGCTATGGAGCCGGTGCAGGAATCTCAATTTTACTTTCTGGTGATCCGGAAACAGAGCCAAATTCCATCTACTTAGATTTAAAGGCAAGATACTTGTTTGGCTCAGAGGCTGTTTATTTAAAGGAAGGTTCTGTAGAGGTTTCTAATGGACAGGTAAGGTATTATCCGTCCACATCAAAAACTAATTTACTTACAATTCATGCAGGTGTAAGAATCGCACTTGGAATTTAATTGATTGTTAAAACTAATTCTATAAAATGCCTTTAGTAAAACTTAAAAAAGGCAGAGATAAATCTGTTCTAAGAAAGCACCCCTGGATTTTTTCGGGAGCAATTAATTCTTTAGAAGATGTGACAATTAACGGTCAAACAGTAGAAGTTTTTTCTTTTGATGGTAAGTTTCTTGGTTATGGATCTTATTCAGTTCAATCACAAATTGCCGTCAGGCTATATTCGTTCGATAAAAATGAATTAGTTGATAGAGATTTTTTTATTAAAAGAATTAGTGATGCTGTTTCTCTAAGAAATAATCTTATAAACAAAGAAACTACCAATGCCTACAGAATTATTAACTCAGAAAGTGATTCCCTACCAGGTTTAATTGTCGATAAATACAATCAAACCCTGGTTTGTCAGTTCCTGTCAGCCGGCGCAGAATTTTGGAAAAAAGATATTACTGAGATTTTAATTCAACAACTTAATCCTACCACCATTTTTGAAAGATCAGATTCTGATGTAAGATTGAAAGAGGGATTACAGCAATCAAAGGGCGTGCTTTGGGGGCAGGAGCCGGATGGCTTAATAGAAATAGTTGAGAATGGAAAAAAATTCTTTGTTGATATCAGAAATGGTCACAAAACAGGATTTTATATCGATCAAAGAGATAACAGAGAAATCCTAACTGAATATTGTAATGGAAAAAATGTGCTTAACTGTTTTTCTTACTCTGGTGGATTTTCTGTTTATGCTATCAAATCCGGTGCAACAAAAGTAACCAACATAGATTCATCCAAAGAAGCTTTAGATCTTGCAGAAAAAAATTTCTCTTTAAATAAAATTGAGAGTAATCGTTATGAAAATATTAACGATGATGTTTTCACGGTATTAAGAACATTCCGAGATTCCCGGAAAGAATTTGATGTAATAGTACTGGACCCGCCAAAATTTGCAGAGTCATTCAGTCAGGTAGAAAAAGCAAGCAGAGGTTATAAAGACATAAATCTTCTTGCTCTAAAACTATTAAAAAAAGATGGCTTATTATTTACGTTTTCTTGCTCAGGACATATTTCATTTGAGCTATTCACCAAAATTGTTTCGGATGCAGCGCTTGATTCAGGAAAAACGATACAGATAATAAGATACCTCCATCAATCAAAAGATCACCCAATAATTACAAACTTCCCGGAAAGTCTTTACTTAAAAGGATTGATTTGCAGTGTAAAAAGCCAGTAATTCTGAATTGGCTTTATAATTAATAACAAAATTTTTGTCTCATTATTTGGAAATAATTTGAGGTTAAGTTAGATTTTGTTAGAAAATTAATCAGATATTGATATTAAATCAGTCCTAAAACATTAATTACTAAACCAAACCAGGAGGAAAAAATGAAATATCTATCAATTTTTTCTGTTGTTCTATTCTTTGTTGCTTTTACAGCTATAACTTCTGCTCAAACACAAAGCGGGCAATGGCTTTCCAAAGCTGGTGATGCTGCTTACAATCTTGATGCAAACACCGGAGAAAGATCCACCACTCTGGAGGTTAACTTCCCAAAACCTTATGATGTAAAACCAAAAGTTATTGTTTCAGTCAGCCAGATTGATTCTGATAAACAATTTAATACCAGATTTAATGTTGAGGTTCTTTCGGTTTCCAGAGATGGATTTACGGTAAAAGTAAAAACATGGGCAGACTCCAAAATTTATAGCATTGGCGGCTATTGGCTTGCTTACACGGATTAAGCAATGTTTTTAACAGAAATATGCCATATCAAATTTGATATGGCATTTTTATTTTAAATAAGAAATAAATTAATTCTAATAAGTTAAAAGAAGTATAAAGTTATGAATGCAAAATCAATTATCGGATTGGTGCTTCTTGGTTTGTTCATCGTTGCATGTCTTCAAAATATTGAAGCAGTGGCAATGCACTTCTTATTCTGGTCTTTTGATATTTCAAAACTGCTTTTGCTTATTATAATTTTTGTAATAGGCATTTTTGTTGGGATGATAATTCCGGGCTTATTTAGCAAAGCTAAATCCAAAGAGACTAAAGAAAATAAGGCATAAAACAGATGAATAAATTAAGAATTATTGCAGCTTTAATATCCATAATTCTTTTAAGTTCCTGCTTAAAGGAAATGAAAGAAAAAGAGATAACAATCTCTGTTAAAGAAGAAGACCCAATCAAAGTACTTCAAAGTTTGACAAGAGAAACACAAAAAACAGAAGTAATGATATTGGGATGTCCTCATCTGAAGCCTTTGCAAAATAATGTTGGCAGAGAATCATTTGATTCATTGATTTCGATATTGAAGAATTTTTCTCCGGATCAGATTGGAATTCAAACTTTAACTCCGGCTTACATAAGAAATCAATCCTTATTCAAAAGCAGCTCTTCTGCTGATACGAATGAAGATATTAAAAATGCGATGGAGCTTGGAATGATTGCTCAGAAAAAGCTTAAAGTTAATTTCGATGAGGCGAATAGAATTACCGACTCTTTAATTTACCAACTTGTTTCTATTGATCAAGCGGAACAAAGTACAATCAGAGAAAAACTAATTCTTTATCAAATCGCTTCATTCGATTTATATTCCGCAGTTTTGCAATGGAGTTATCTAACAGAAGAGCAGAAAAAGAAAAGCGCAATAATTCCTAAAGAGATAAAAGATAAACTTGAAATGATATTAAGTTCTTATAACGAAATTAATTTAATTGCAATCAGATTAGCCGCAAAAAACAACCTGCAAAAACTAATTCCAATTGATGATCAGCAGGATAAAGATATTTATTCAAAAATTTTACCTTCTTTGATGCAGGAGATTATAAACGATAGCCTCTATCTTAAAACTGCTAACTCTGATGTTTACAAGAGAACAGATGAGATATTTAAGGAATCAATAAAGAAAAATAATTTGCTTCCTTATTTCAAATACATCAACTCTCAGGAATATGCAATAAAGGATGCAGAAGCACAGTGGGGCGTTTTTTATAAATTAAATTTAGAATCCGGGCTGGACAGAACCAGAGCGGCATTATGGGAGGTGCGAAATTTAAATATTGCTTCAAATATAAGAAGAGCAACTTCTCTAAAGCCGGGTAGCAAACTGCTTGTTATTGTGGATCCATCACACAAGCCATTTTTAGAGGCTTATCTCAGCAGCTTGGGAGATATAAAAATAATTCAACTAAATAATTTCACTAATTAAGAAGAGACCATACAATTTATATTTAATAATATCTGATTCTGCGATGGTCTCTTCTATCTAAAATTACTTTGTGTTTAACTTTTCAGTATCTACTTTGGTCTTGGTTGATACGCCCAATAAGCTATAAGCCGGACAAAAGTTTAATAAACCTGTTAACAGAGGAACTATGCCTACTGCCCCCCACCAACTATTAAATACAAACCCAAGGACAATTATTACCACGCCCAGGATTATTCTAACTAATCTGTCTGCACTTCCAACATTTGTTTTCATTTTTTACTCCTTTAGTTTTAATAAACTATTTTGTTCTTAAATATTTACAATCGTAAGATGAGCAAAACTTATAAATGGTTGCAGAGTTTTTAAATAATATTTCAGAAATGTCATAAACTGTTTTGATCCAGAATATGCTTTCTTGTTAACCTTTCCTCCGTAGCCGGCTCAATATGAATGAGGACATCAGAAATATTAGGAAATTCGTTTAACAAAACATCTTTTACAGTATGGGATATTTCATGTCCGCTGTAAACGGATATATTTCCATCAACAATTACGTGCATATCAACATAATATTCAAAACCCATTTTACGGGCGAAGCATTTATCAATGGCAATTACACCATCAACCATCTTTGCTTTTTTTATTACATTAGAAATCAATTGTGGCGATGGAGCAGTATCCATCATTTCATAAAGAGCAGGTTTAAATAATCTGTAGGCATTAAATATTATTATCAAGGATGCAAATAGAGCTGCATAATCATCTGTCTGCTCATAACCTTCGCCTCCAATTAGTGCAATGGAGATACCTATAAATGCGGCACCCGAAGTTATTGCATCACTACGATGGTGCCAGGCATCGTTTCTTACTGCAACACTATCCATAGTATTTCCAACTTTAATCACAAACCTGAATAATAATTCCTTAGTGATGACTACAAGAACAAGTACAATTAATGTAAATGGTGCTGGTGCATGGTGTGGGGTAATTATTTCGTGGAGACTTTGAATAATAATTATTATTGCAGCAATAAACAGAGCAGAAGCAACCAAAATTCCGGCTAAAGGCTCAGCTTTACCATGTCCATAGGGATGATTTTCATCTGCGGGTTTTTGGGCAATTTTTATTCCGGTTAGAACAATTAGAGATGTAAATACATCGGAAGTTGATTCGATTGCGTCTGCAACTAATGCATAAGAGTTTCCTAAAATTCCGGCTACAGCTTTAATTGCTGCCAGGATAATGCTGGTAACAATTCCAACTAAAGTAGAATGAATTCCTGCGCCGGCAATTTTATTGACATTATTACGATGTTTAGTTTTAATTTTTTTAATCCAAAATTATTTGATTAGAAATCATCCAAAATTAATTCATATACGTTCAAGACTAAAATTTTTTAATCAGAATTTATTTGATTAATTGATTTAGGTTCCCAGTGTTGTCCCTCACAAGGTATAAAAGTTTCTGTTGGATGTTTATCGTGTTTAATGCAAAGTACTGCTGACTCATCAAAATGTTTGCAAGAAGAACAAAGAGTGTATTTTATGATGTTCTCATTTCTTTCGGTAAAATTTTTATACGACGAATACGCCGGATAAATTGTCGTAAAATATATAGTCAGTGCGCTTAAAATCCAGAAAAATTTTTCATCAAAATAATTATGAACTAGCCAAAGCGTCAGGATCGACAAGGCAAATCTAATCAGGGTTTTATATACAATTTCACCCAAAAGTATAATCCTTTAGTTATATCACTAAAATAGGAAAGTTTTTCTGACAGGTCATTATAAATCGGTAAAACTTGCTGTTTTTACTAATATATGTTATTATTCAGCGTTAATATTTAAAATTTTGTAGAAAAAACTAAAAAAGCCACAAAAAGTGGCTTTTAGAAGTGAGCGCGGGTGGGCTCGAACCACCGACCCTCTGCTTAAAAGGCAGATGCTCTACCCCTGAGCTACGCGCCCTAAAATTAAGGCGTCAAATATAAATAATGCAGATTTTTAATCCAAATAACCAGATTTTTTTAACGGTGGGAAATGGCTGAAAACTTGAAAAATTCCAAAATACTTGTTTGTGATGATGATGAAACTCTCTGTTACCTCTTAAAGGAGCAGTTATTAGAAGAGGGTTTTTCCGTAGATGCAGTTTATGATGGTAAATATGCCATCGAAGCGATTAAATCTAAAAACTATGAAGTTTTGCTTCTGGATTTGAATATGAGGGAAGTTCAGGGAGAAGAAGTCTTAAAATTCATTAAAGATAGTGGATATAATATTCAGGTAATTATTCTGTCTGCTCAATCGGATATGAAAAAAGCAATACAGTGTATTAAAAATGGCGCATATGATTATATAAATAAACCTTATGAATTTGATGAGCTTGTATTAACTGTTAATCGTGCAATCGAACATAGAAATCTTCTTGTAACAACCGTCCTGCTTTCTAAGGAGATAAGCAAAAAGCATTCGGAAAAAATAATTGGTGACAGCAAAGCAATACAGCGAGTCTTAAACCTTGCTAATAAAGCTGCTCAGTCAGACTCCAATGTTTTAATTGAAGGTGAAACAGGAACCGGTAAAGAGCTTTTTGCAGAGTATATACATAAACAATCAAACAGAAAAGATAAACCCTTTGTTGTAATTAATTGTGCATCACTTCCTGATCAATTGATTGAAAGCGAATTGTTTGGTCATGAAAAAGGTGCATTTACCGATGCAAAATCTACCAAGCAAGGATTAGTTGAAATTGCGCACGGCGGGACACTGTTTTTAGACGAAATTGGTGAACTTAGTTTAACACTACAGCCAAAACTTTTAAGATTTCTTGAGAACGGTGAGTACAGAAGAATTGGTGGCGTTACAAACTTAACTTCAAATGTCAGAGTAATCGGTGCCACCAACCGTAATCTGTTAGAAGAAACAGATGTAAAGAATTTTAGAAAAGATTTATTATTCAGACTAAATGTAATTACTCTTACAATACCACCTTTAAGAGAAAGAAAAGAAGATATAATAACTCTGGCTAATCACTTTTTAAGTGCAAAATCTCCAGTCAGATCGCCCAAAAAATTATCGCCCGAAGCCGCACAGATTTTAGAGGAATATGATTATGCTGGTAATGTCAGAGAATTAGAACATATAATTGAACGTGCAATTATTTTTTCGGAGGGAGATTACATACAACCTGAAGATCTTAATATTACAAATGCTGTGGCTTACCGCAAAATGACTGCCCAGGGCATAGTTGAAATACCTTCAGAAATTTTAAGTATGGAAGATCTTGAAAAATGGCACATTGCCAAAGTTTTAAATGCAAACAGATGGGATAGAACCCAAACAGCAAATCAACTTGGTATCAGTCCTAAAACATTATATACCAAGATTAAAAAGTATGAATTAAAACAAGTTTAGCATTTAATGTCTGATGAGTTAATCAGCAAATATAACACAAAAGATCTTCTTGAGCTGCAAAACACATCTGTTGCTCTTGCTGATAAATCATTTAAAGTTTTCTGGTTCAATAAAAGTTTTAAAAAAGATATTGGCTCTGGAAAAATTAAAGGCAGTTCACTCAAATCCCTGTTCAATATAAACACACCCGATCAGGATTTAATTTCAGGTTCATCAAAAGCGTTTGTAATTCCCCTTCCGGATAAAAATAAAAACATTGTAATCACTCCCATTGCTTCAAACCAAAATAATATACCTGAAGCTTTTTTTATAGAGTTACTTCCCGTAATGGATTTTGATGCACAGTCTTTATCCGATAAAGAAAAGCTCCAGAGAAGCCTTTTATTTCAAAAAGAGTTACAAAGTATTCTTGCGATGCTTATTAAGGAGAAAGATGTTCAATCTGTAGCTAAAGATATTTTAACCAGATGTATTGATATTACAAATAGCGATTTGGGCCTGGTGGTTTTTCAAGATGGTGAAAATATTAGGGAATATCTTTATCACGATGATAAAAGTCCTATAAACAACAAAGAAGAAGTTGAAAAAACAATTAAATCTAACTCATCTTTTATCAACAAGTGGCTTGATATTAATAAACGCCCATTGCTGGCACTTAATCATCACAATAACATCGGTTTTGCAATAACGCAGGTTTTTGATTGTGATGCACTATGTATAGCTCCGTGCTACTCCGATAACAAATTAATTGGCAAAATAATTCTCGGCAAAAAGAGCGGCACTTACAACTCACTTGATATAAACGATATTGAACAATTTTCTATTTTGTTGTCTTTCGCGATAAGCAATATTACCACTCGCGAACTCAACACAGCACTTGAATCAAGATTACTGCAGGCACAAAAATTAGAAACGATAGGAAAGCTTAGCAGTGGAATGGCGCACGATTTCAACAATCTTTTATCAAGCATTTTTGGAAGCATCCATTTACTGAAAGCCAGAGTTCCGGAATCAGAATCCATACACAAGCTTATCGATAACATAGAAAATTGTTCTGTGCGTGCAAGAGATTTAACAAAAGGGTTACTTTCTTTTGGAAAACCGACCGCCAAAAGAAAAGAAATTGTAATGCCAAATATTTTAGTAAATGAACTGCTCAAAGTTATATCCCAAACCTTTCCTTCGAGCATAACGATTGAAGGCGATATCGAAGAAAATTTGCACAGCATTTTGGGAAATGGAACAGAGATTTATCAGATACTATTAAATCTTTGTGTAAATGCGAAGGAAGCAATTGATAAAAGAGGTAAAATATCAGTAAGAGCTAAAAATGTTTTTATTGATGAAAAAAATCTGCTGGTTCATCCTTTGCTTAATCGTGGTAAATACATACAGTTATCTGTCAGTGATAATGGTTCCGGTATTGAAGAAGAACATCTTTCAAGAATATTTGAACCTTACTTTTCAACAAAGCAGAAAGACACCGGCTCGGGTTTGGGGCTTTATGTAACTTATGGAATTATTAAAGCTCATAAGGGACATGTTGAAGTAACGAGCAAGAAGGGCGAAGGAACTACTTTTGATGTTTTCCTTCCTGTTTTTGAACCTCAAAAAATGAATCAGGAAGATTTAAAGAACAAGATTATTATGCTGGCAGATGATGAAGAAATGTTGAGTGAATTACTTTCAGAAATGCTTGAATCAACAGGTTACTATGTTATAAAAGTTAAAACGGGGCAGGAAGTTTTAACAGTTCTAACAGAAGAATTAAAAATTGATTTGCTGATAATTGATTATAATATGCCCGGAATGAACGGACTTGATTGTATCGCTGAAATCAGAAAATTAAATTTCAATCTGCCTGTTATTTTATCCTCCGGAAGTTTACCATTTGATGAAGAAGAACTGAAAAAGTTTAAAGTGAATAGCTTGTTGATGAAGCCTTATGAATTTGAAACGATGCTTGATACAATAAAAAAATTAATCTGATTTCTTCTCTGACTTATCTTCTAAACTGTCTTCAACGCTGATCATTTTTATATCAGAAGTATAGTTTGCCAGCACAGGATCTTTAATTGAATTTAGCTGATTTAAAACATCATTAATTTCTTTAATTGCTATATCGATATAATTTATTCTTTTCTCAATTGCATCTCTTGATATTTCGTCCTTAGCGAGTTCTCTTTTTAATGCGGCTGATGACAAGCTTAACAACGTTAAGGGTTGTTTGATTTTATGATTTGCAGTTACTACTGTGGCAATGTAAGTGTCCCTTTTTTCTGATTCTAATAAAAGCTTATGAGCTTCAGATAATTTCAGAGCAGAGTTAACTCTTGCCAAAAGTTCTATTCTGTTGAATGGTTTTTTAATATAATCAAAGGCACCGGCTTCCAATCCTTCCTTTGTATCTTCAGCCCCAGACTTAGCCGTTACAAGTATTATCGGGATATCTTTTGTAATGGGATCATTTACCAATATTTTACAAACTTCAAATCCCGTAATCTCCGGCATCATTACATCAAGAAGAATAAGATCGGGCAATTGTGTTTTTGCTTTATCAATTCCGGCAAAACCATCATAAGCAGTTATTACTTCATAGCCTTCGTGCTCAAGTCTATCCTGAAGCATAAAGACGTTTTCGGGCAAATCATCTATCACTAAAATTTTTTTCATTCATTAGCCGGTTTTAATTTTGGAAAATAACTGACCAATTTTACCAGAAATTATAGTCGGATTAACAGGTTTGGGAATATAATCGTTAAAGCCATGTTTAAGTATTATTTCTTTATCACCAGACATCGCTTTTGCAGTGACAGCAAAGATTGGAATATCAGAGAGTTCAGCATTTGCACGTATATTATTAAGAGTTTGAAATCCATCCATCTCCGGCATCATTATATCAAGCAAAATCAAATCCGGATGAATCTGTTCGAGTAACTTAAGGCATTCGATTCCGCTTTTAGCCATATACGTTTTACAACCAACTGCCTGCACAATTTCATTTAAGGTAAATAAAGTATCCGGATCATCATCCACGATAAGAACTTGTCCGAAATATTCTCTGGTATTTTCTTCATTAAGAACGCCGGTTGAATCATTATCCTGAGTTACGGTTGCGCTCGGAATAATCTCGTTTTCTTCCTGCAATTTAATCCTGTCTCTAACAATTTTTAATACATCAAGAGGATGACCATTAGATTTAACCGTAATATCTTCTACAATAGCAGTTAAAGATTTTCTTTCCTCTGCATTAAGATCCTTTGCTGTGCTGATAATAATCGGAATATGCTTTGTCTTATTACTCGATTTTAATTTATGAGATAGCGTAACACCATCTACTTTTGGCATCATCAAGTCTAAAATTATTAAATCCGGTTGAACCTCTGCTATCTTATTAAAAGCAAATTCACTGTCTTTGATATATTCGATTGAAACCTTATCATCTTTAAATTCTCTTTTAAACTTTTCAAACTCCAGTTCATCATCATCAACAATTACAATTTTTTGAATTCTTTTCTTTGCAAGCATTTCCAGTTTATTAAATACAGAAAGCAGCTTATCTGCAGAAATCGGCTTAACGAAATATTCAAATGCCCCTAATCCATAGCCAACATTTTTATCACCGAGGATAGAAACCAGGATAACAGGGATTTCTTTTGTCTTTGGGTTTTCTTTTAATTCCTTCAACACACTCCACCCGTCCCGGCTGGGCAACATTACATCGAGTGTAATTGCAAACGGTTGTTTTTCAATTGCAAGCTGAATTCCCTTATCTCCATCTTCAGCAAAAATTACTTCATATCCTTTGGAAATAAGATACTGACCTATTGTATATCTTACTTCAGAATCATCATCAATCACAAGTATCGGATTTTTTATATTCTTTCTGAGGACATCAAGATTTATGGGCAGTGAGTTATCTTTTTTCTTTTCCTGCACATACTTAATAGGAATTGTAAATGAAAAACTTGAACCTCTTCCTTCTGTACTATCAACCCAGATTTTACCGCCAAGCAAATCAATAATTTTTTTGCAGATAGCTAGTCCTAATCCTGTGCCGCTATATTTTCTTGTAGTTGTACCATCAAGCTGCCTGAATTCCTCGAATATAACTTCCTGGTTGTGTTTAGAAATTCCTATTCCGGTATCTGACACTACAAATTTTAACATCCTATCAGAAGTGATGGAAATTGAAAGTTCAACTTTACCCTTTTCAGTAAACTTAACTGCATTACCCAAAAGATTTACTAAAACCTGATTTACTCTTCCGCGATCTGTATTAACAATTATGCGTGTATTACATTTTCTCTGAACATTAAAATTTAATCCCTTTTCTAAAGCAAGCGGACTGATGGTGTTAGATACTTCCTCTATAAGTTCTTCAAGCAGAACATCCTCATCGTGTATTTCCATCTTACCAGCTTCAATTTTTGAAAGGTCCAGAATATCATTTATTAAACTCATCAATCGCTTTCCGCTCTTTAAAACAACCTGAAGCCTTTCTTTGTTTTTAGTATCGAGATTTGCGCGTTCGAGTATTAGCTCTGTTAATCCCAAAATAGAATTCATCGGAGTACGAAGTTCGTGCGACATACTTGCAAGAAATTGGGATTTAAGTTTTGTAGATTCTTCCGCTCTTTCTTTTTGAAGAGACAGCTCTTCAGCTTTTACTTTTAGCTGATCTGAGAGCTTGAGTAAAGTTTCGTTTTGTTTTTTTATCTGAATGTTTTGTTTCTGATATTCTTCATTAAGATTTTTTAGTTCATTTACAAAATTTTCTAATTGAACAACTGCTTTGGCGTTTGTAATTCCAATAGCCAACTGTTCCTGAATTTTAACAAGATAATCTTTTGCTTCGCTGGTTGGTTTTTCCAAAGAAGCAAATTCAAGCAAAGCAATTACTTTATTATTATAAATTACAGGGTGAATCAGAAGATATTTTAATTGTATATCCAGCATACCGGTTTTGATAACAGGCAGGGTAGCTTCTGAGGTAATTTCAATTATTTCTTTTGTTTCAATTACTCGTTTATAAAACTCATTTTGCTCCCTGGATTTATCCTGAATTTTATTCTCAACACCAATAGAGCTTATCAGACTAATTTCACCTTCATCAACAGAATACAAAGCGCCTATAAAAAATTTACAGGTGTTTAATATTTTTCTTAAGGCAGCATTCGAGATTTCACCAAGAGATGCATTTTGATTTATCAGCGTAATAAACTCTGCATATTCATTAACAGCCCTTTGATTTTTTTGCAGTTCGTCCAACATCACATTATAAGCTTTACTCAAGTTTCCTATTTCATCATTGCCTTTGATGTTTATTCTCGCATTAAAATTGCCCGCGGTAGTTTGAGATGTTGCATAACTCAATTCTGAAATTCTTAATCTCATATTATGAGTAAGCACGTAGCTAAGAATAAGAGCTATAATAATCCCAACAACACCAATTAAAATAATAATGTATGTGAGTGTGGTTCTCAGATCGCTAGCTTCATTATGCGAGCGAAAAATTAAGAAGGAAATGTTGTTTCCATAAGGAGAGCGCTTTTCCAGGTTGTAAACAGATGCAATAATATCTGATGATTCTGTTTCCCCAACAAATACTTCGTAATCACCTTTTTGTTTTAAAGTGTTATAAACTTTGCTTAATTCGAAAATTAATGTAGAGTTTTTGTCGGGATTAGAAACTTCAGCAGTTAAATTATCAAGAATTAAAGCAATGTCTGTCCCAACTTTCTGTGCCATGTTATTTAACAGCGCAGAGTTAATGACTTTTCCAAAATAAAATGTCTGACCGGATTCTGATTTATGTACGTGGATAACAGCATAGGGATTATTCTTTATAAAATCTTCTATCGTAAAATTTAATCCAGGTAAAATAACAGACTCTTTGATGGAGCTGTTAATAATAAATTTATCGTCGATCGGGGATGCTTTCAGGAAAAAATCATTTACCGAGGACTGAAGTGTGGTTCTTTCAAATAAAAGGTCCGGTGACTTATTAATCAGACGTAAAAACTCATCATCAATATCGTCTTGCAAAGAACGATAAGTAAAAACAAAATTTCTTGCTGAATTAATTAAACTTTTGGATTGTTGGGCAGTTAAGGAATTGTACATAATTGAATAGAAGGCAATTGCGGCACTGCCAAGCACAATTGCTACGATAAGCAAATTAACAAGAATTATTCGGTGGCTTATTTTCATTACTCATCATTCTCTTTGCAGAACTTTCCTAATTGTTATCAGAAGCTCGTCAAAATCATATGGTTTGCTGATAAAATCTGTTGCGCCCATTTTAGCCGAATCAATTGCGCTTTTAACATCAGCATAGGCTGTTAAAACTATAATTTTGGATTTGATCTGGTTTTGCTCAATTGCTTTCAGAACGTCAAATCCATCCATTGAAGGCATTTTAAGATCAAGCAAAACCAGATCCACCCGATTATTTTTTAAGAACTCCATAGCCTCTGCGCCGCTATTCACATAGTTCGAATTATAACCAACCTCTTCCAGTTCTTCTTTAAGAACTGTACATAAATTTATATCATCATCTACAATTAAAATAGATTCCATTATCTCTGAAATGCTTCGTTTGTTGATTGAGTTTCCAATTGATGATATTTAATTGCACTACGTTGTTTTTGCAGCTCAGTACCCAAAGGATTAGTAATTGGATTTGCTAATCTCTCTTTAAGCGTTGGGACCAATTCAGCTTTTAACAGAATTACTAATTCCTTTTTTACAGTTGTTGTAACATCTGCTCCTGTTAAATAACGAATACCAAACACCCACCACGGTAAATCTTTAAGAAATGGAATACCATTTCTTGTTTTTGTTTCTTCATTTACAAAAAGACCACCAAGCACAGTTTCTTCGCCATTTAACATTAATACCTGAGTTGAGGCATTTGTTTTCCTAATTTCAGTGGTCAGCTCGTTTAGCTGGAAGGAGCTTCTTTCAACAAGAATATTAAGCAGCACATAATCAATTCCGTTTTCATTATAAACGTGAGGAGTTACTTCTATAATTGTTCCTGTTGGGAAGAACTTTTCAACTGTATTGCCTGCAAAATCCCTGGTTCTAACCGAGAAATCTGATCCGACCTGAATTCTTCCCTGCTTATTATCTCTAACGGTAATATTAGGTGAAGCTATTATATCTCCAAGACCTTCATCCTCCAAAAATCTAAAAACGGCTGTTGCTTGTCCATAAAAGCTACCGAGATCAAAATCCCCCGATGCTGTTGTGTTCCATCCGGACGGAATTGATCTTTGTTCCTGTGTGCTTCTTGGTTCTGTGATAAGTTCAGAGCCAAGGTTTAAGCCATTCTGAGATAGCAGAACTTTCCAATCAATGCCAACCTTTTTAGTTTCATTAACATTCACTTCAAAGAATACAGCAGAGATTTTTACCTCCCTTGAATCGACAGAGGCATAAATATCTTCGGGCTTTTTCTCATCCACGCCAGGTCTTCTGATTATTATTACATCCTCTTTTTCTTCAAAAATTAACCCATTGTACTGAACAATAAGAACCATTGCTCTATCATAAGGCATACTTTCAATCTCAAGTCCGATTGGATTAGTTGAATTGTATGTTGATACAATTTTTTTGCCTGTTGTGCTTTCACTTACCTTACTCAATAAAGCGACAGCTTCATTAAATGGTAATGATTGAGAAAGTGTTACAAGTTCATCAGGATTATTAACATCCTTAAACCTTCTCTCCCAATACTTCTGGGGCAGAACATTCCCGATAAATAAAATTGTTATGAGCAGTGAGTATATTAAAGTTTTCATATTACTTCTCGCTTTATTTCTTTTTTAATTCCGATCGATCTAATTCAAGATCTAATTTCTCAATTATACCGCCTTTATTAAGTATAAAACTTACACGACTGTTTTGATAATCAATCTTTGTCAGGTATCCAAGATAAACTTGCTCACCCTCCCAAATTAAGTAGGTATTCCCCTTGCTATCCGCAATAAATGCTCCTTCGGGAATCAATGCCAGCAATGTTGCGCCCTGAACATCCAATAATTCATCAACGTTAGGCGGAATTTCATTTCTTATCAATGGATAGAAGGCGTCATACAATGTTGGTGCGCCTAAATTATTCTCGACAAATGTTGCAGGAGCAAATCTGCTATCTCTGGAAAAATATGTCTTAACATTTGCGGTAAAACTTACCAAATAAATTGGCATTTCATCTTCTTTTTTCTGAACCAAATTTCCCAAAGTTAAATTTGTTACCTTTTTTAATTCCTTACTTTTTTCTATTGCATAAATCAGACCATAGACTTCATTGAAATAGCCAAATCCGGAAAGCTTGTACTCGTGATAAAAGAATTCTTTCTCCGGTTTCTGATCTAGAAATTCAACATTAACCTGAGTTTTATCACTGAATCCATTAGTTACATTATTAACAAAGTTAAAGAACTTAATGGACGATAAATCTTTAGGAATGTTGAATTCCCGGTTAGCAAGAATAGAATCTAAACGATTCGATTTTGCCAATAACTCCTGGTACTGAGCTAATAATTCCTGTGGGTCAAGAGCTTTTGCTTCCAGCTCTTTAAGTTTTGCTCTTTTTTCATCCAGAGATTTACCCTGTACAAAATAAAGATAAGCTCCTCCTGCTATGAGGATTATTAGCAATAATGCCAGCAGTACTAAAGTGCTTCGTAATTTTTTATTCATTTTTCTTCTGATATGAAGTAATGTCAAATGTTAAATTATATTTATAGGCAGTCTTTTCACGGAGTGCCTCGTTCATCATACTGTTTAATCTGGCTGTCTCAAGTGAGTAGGCCAGATCAGTTGGTGAATATTTTGATAATGAATAACCTTCAATAACTACTGAGTTGCTGTTTTCACGGGCAAGCTTTGAAATCCAGATATTTTGTTTTCCACCGCAGAAGCTTGCAACGTCACGTAGAACATTTTTCCATACTCCGGTTCCCACTGCAGCCGAATCAAGAATGGCCTGCGTTTGACCAAAGCCACTTATTTTACCTTCAAGCTCCGAAATTTTGCTTAAGGTTTCCTGATTCTGCCTGATTATCGCATTCTTCTCTTTAATATCCTGATCGAGCATATTTAATTCTTTATTGTTCTGCAACATCTTAAGTGTAAGCAGAAATGCAGCAATAAACAATAAAGGAAGAATTGCAAAACTGTGCCAGGAGAATTGGAAAAACTTCTGTTCTTCGGCAATGTATTTAGGAAGAATATTAATTCCCTTGTGCTCTTTTGCAAGCTCATCAAAATATTCTGTTGCCGTTGCAATGGGCACGCTGTAAGAAGAGAATTTTGCTCTTGTTTCTTCGTTTAAATCGGAAAGGTCAAGGTCATCAAACTCAAGTCTGCTAACATTTGCTTCAGGAAATGTTCCATAAAATGAAAGAATAAGATTTTCTGAATCATCTTCGCCACAAACAATAATGTTATCCAGAGAAGTTATTCCTCCGTTTTCCATCTCAAGCAATATTTTAGAAAAATATACATCGTAAGTATGAAGATTGGTTGTTCCGATATCAAGAGTTGTTCCGATGTGCTTTAATTTTCTTCCCTGAAGGAATATAAGCTTACTGTATTCTTTACCAATATAAACGATAAGACTTTGATCATCCGGGAAAAACTTTTTACGTTTAGCTACATAATATGCAAGTGCTGTATCAGAACTTTTTATTGTTGGAACTTTGAAAAACTTTTTACCTAAAACACCGGCTATGTTGTTAATTAAATTAACACAAGCCACGGGGCCGTCAATAAAGGCGGATAACAGAGATCCATCTGCCAGCTCGATATAATCCATATTATCTTTATCTATGCTGACATTTTTTGATTGACTGATATCATATAAAATCTGCTCAACTAACTTAGAACCTTTAAGATCCTTTCTTCCATCAAATTGATGGTAATAGATTGCCGGTTCTGTTAGTGCCGGAATAAATTCCAGGGTCTTTAGATTGACCCCTCTAAGTGCCGCACCCAAGGCGCTTATGCTTGGGGCATCCACCTCTTCAGAAATAGCAGGAGACTGCGCATCAACCCCTTCGAGTTGCAGCCCCTCCCCTTCTAAATTGAAGCCAGCTGTTGGTGATATATCAGTTTTAGATGCTACTACATCAACGGATGCCGCACTTAAAACTTTAAATCTGCTATCACCCTTATCCTGTCCAATAACAGCTAGTTTGGTGTCATTCCCTTCGCAATATATACAGGCAATTGTTTTCATATTTTAAGCCGCTAATATTTGCTGAATTCTTGTTTTATTATTTGCGTACGTAATTGCTGTTTCCAGTGAAATTTTCTTTGCAAGATACAAACGTTTAAGGTCTTGTTCCATAGTTATCATTCCCTGTGCACCGCCCTGATTAATCATCATATAAATTTCACTAGTATTATTATTTTTAATTGCTGCCTTAACACTTGGTGTAACGAGCAAAACTTCTTTTGCCAGCACACGCTTGCCATCAAGGCTTGGAACTAATTTTTGTGATACAACAGAAATGAGAACATCAGCTAATCTGTTTCTAACACGCTCCTGTTCAACTGGATCACACTCTGCAATAATTCTATCAATAGATTCTACTGCTGATGAAGTATGTAATGTTGAAAATACTTTATGACCAGTATCTGTAATCTCGAGAGCAGCCATAATTGTGTCCGGGTCTCTCATTTCACCTACAACAACTATATCCGGGTCCTGACGCAGTGCCTGCACGATTCCATCTTTAAAGGATAAAACATCTCTACCTACTTCTCTGTGCTTTATTAAAGAAACATTTGAGGTATGCACATACTCAATCGGTGCGGCAATAATAATTATATGACAGGGATCAACTTTGTTATGATGATCAACAATGGAATCAAGTGTAGTGGATTTACCTGAGCCTGTTATTCCTGTAATCAAAGATAATCCGAATTTAATATAACCGTGGCTTAGAGCGCGTACAATGTTTGGATGGAAGTCCAGTGATGAAAGCGGTCTGATTGTTTGGTTAATCGCTCTCATATTTAGTGTTAGAGTATCGAGATCAAAATACGTATCGGATCTAAATCTTACGTTTGTGTTTCTCCTTTCATAAAGAAAAGTGTAACTAAAGTCTAAATTTCTTTTTCTGGCTAATTGTTCGCGTTGGTTTATATTTAGCAGATTTGCAATAACAAGTGCAGACTCATCGTTAGTAAATTGCGGAATTTCTTTTACTCGTTCTTTATTACCATAAATTCTCATCCAAACATATCCAACGTTTCCATGCCCTCCCAGTTCAATATCAGAGGCATCCTTTTCCAGCATATTTACCAGAAGTTTATTGTAAAACTTTCTTAAAAGAATTTTTTCGTTCTCCTTCAGCTTATCAACATTTTCTAGAATATAATGGACTCTATCGGGTCCAAATAAAGCCTCAGGAATATTTCTACAAAAGCCTTCTAAAATTCTTTTTTCTTCAGCAATGTTCACTTCTTTTTGCCCTAAATATCCTTAAAATTTGAAAATATGTAGATAAAACTATACCACTAAATATTAAAAGCTTTAGTAGTAAAAAGAACGATCAACAAGTTAAAACGAAATAAAAATCCTGTAAATTTTACATTATCGTAAGAAATTTTACGCTTCGCTGGTCTGAGCCAATACCTCTTCAATAGTTGTTAAACCCATTTTAACTTTTTCCAGACCCGCCTCTCTAAGAGTTAATGTTCCATCTTTTCTTGCCTGAATTCTTAAACTTTCCTCATCAACCTCAACTCCTGATTTAACGATCAACTGCCTGATTTCTTTTGTAAAATAAAGAGCTTCGTGGATAGCCAATCTTCCTTTATACCCGGTTCCATTACATACATCACAACCAGCAGCCTGGTAAATTGTGTAATTCCTCCACTCAGCAATATTTAAACCAGCAGCGCTCATTAATACTTCATCAAAATTAGTTACCTTCTTCTTGCAATTATTGCAAACTTTCCTAACAAGTCTTTGTGCAACAATCAGATTAATTGCATATGCAATTAAGAAAGGTTCGATACCCATTTTGTACAACCTTGAAACTGCGCTTGGAGCATCGTTTGTGTGGAGAGTAGAAAAAGTTAAGTGACCTGTGTTAGCAAGTTTAATTGCAATTTCTGCGGTTTCTTTATCTCTCATCTCACCCACTAAAACTATATCAGGATCGTGACGAAGAATTGAACGGATCGCCTGTTCAAAATTCATCTTGAATCCGATTTTCAACTGTCTTGCACCTTCAATCACATACTCAACAGGGTCTTCAACTGTAAGGACGTTTACCTCGGGAGATATAACCTGATAAAGTGCTGCAACGAGTGTTGTACTTTTACCGCTACCAGTAGGACCGGTTAAGATTACCATGCCCTGTGGTTCGTTGATAGCTTTTTCAAAAGCCTTTCTGGCAGTTCCGGCTAATCCCAATTTATCAAGATCGCGAATAACTTTTCTGTCATCAAGAATTCTTATTACAACACTTTCAAATTTGTTCTTTAATTCAGTTCCAACCATTGGAAGAATTGAAACTCTGAATCTTATAATAACATTATCAATCTCTCTTTGTATAAAACCATCTTGTGCCATTTCTCTTTCAAACCTATCCATACCTTTAGCACGATCTTTAACAACTGCTACAACTGCCTCCGGAAGAGTATTCTCCTGTACATACCAGGTTTGTAAATTACCGTCAATACGAAACATTATATGGGTTTTATTCCCTGGTCTGGGGATAAAATGAATATCACTCGCACCTTTTCTTACGCCTTCAACCAAAGCTCCTTCAACGAGATTGATTAAAGCGCTTTTATTAATTTCTGCATCAAGTTCCTGTTCGTCCAGAGATGATTCATCTTCAGCTCCGAGATCAAGGTGAGATTCCTCCGCCATAGCTTTCAGAAATATATTTTCAGGAGGAACGATTATGTTTATTAATTTCTCATAATCTTTTTTATTAATAAATATTACTTCATACTTCTTTGCATTTAATCCAAAAGCAATTTTAGGAATATTTCTGTCGGTTGGATCTATGGCGGCAATTATAAGCTTATCTTTATTGCGCTCATCAAACATAAACGGAATTATACAATGCTGAAGCATTTCCTGCTTTAAGGATTCGCCCGCACCATTAATCATATTTCTTATGGATTCAAGTCTGCTATCTGGAATTTCTTCGGGTCTGGTTTCAAGTTCGCGGAAAGCATAGAGAATTGCTACTTCTCTGAAGATAAGATCGTGATCAAAGTTAAAATCCTGCACAAGAATCTGAGCAAGATTTCTTTTCACTTTGCTTTTATCATTAGCTTTTGCGTGAAGTGCTCTCTCGAGCATTTGAGCATCAATTATCCCCTTCTTAAAAAGAAGATAACCGATTTTATCTGTCATCTCGAGGTTAGTATCAATCATTCAATACTTGCTTAATTTGTTTTGTGGAACATAATAAAAATTTTTATTTGTTCATATTTTGTTTTAGGACAAGAAGTAAAATTTTTTATCTCAGTCCAATATTAAAAAATGAGTTTTGAGAAAAACACTTTCTCAAAACTCATTTAAGATTTTAAGTAACCCAAGTTTTGTTTTTTAAGTTATATTTTTTTCTACATAAACAGTATTAGACGCGGTTCCCGGTGTTTTCGGCCTTACCGTTGCAGTTTCTGCAGAAACCAGTGTTAACAAGATCATCACTATCATTATAAACATTGCAATAGCCACCTGAATAATTTCTATCAGATTTTTTAATTTATAAACTGTCTCTGCTTCATAATAATTTGCTAATTGCAATGCTGTGTTTTTAATTGTTCCGGTTTCTTCACCTGAGTGGAATCTTGATAAAGCAGTCTCTGTAAAAACACCGCTGGCTTCAAAAGCATCTGTTACTCCAACGCCTTTCTTTATCATCAAAGGTATTGCGATATTTTTTATCCTGTCTTCAAAATATCTGTTGCCGGCTGCCTCTGCTGCAATTCTTATTGGCTCAATACTTTCTGCAGAGCCACTGTAAAGTGTGTAGAACACTCTGCAAAATACTTCTATTAAAGTTTTGTGAATTAGTGGACCAATGACAGGTAATTTAAGTGTGTATTGATCAATTAAAAATTTACCTTTATCTGTGCGTGCAAACTGCCACAACGCAATTGGCGGAATTAAACATACTGCGGCAACAAGATAAGGATTATCAATTAAGAAGTCGCTTATCTTTAATGTAAAAGCCGTCATCGGAGGAAGTTCAACGCCAAAACGCACGAAAAGCTTTGCTGTTTCAGGAAAGATATATGCAACATAAAAAATCACAGCAAGAAATAGAACAAACACTGTTACAAGCGGTGTAATGAGTGCACTTCGTAAATTCTTTTTAAACTCCTGTCTTCTTTCCAAAAACTTGGCTGTTGCCAGGTATATTTCTGTCATGTTACCACTTTTGGAAGCAAGACCAAGCATGTATGCTGTAAACTTTCCAAACACATCCTGATACTTTAAAAACGTTGCCTGGCTATCTGCACCTTTTTTTAAATCATTACTTATTTCTTTCAAAGTATTTTTAAGCGTTGCATTTTGAGTATCATTAATTAAGAGAGTTAAAATCTCACTGTAATTTAATTTCTGCTGAAGCAATTCAGCACTGATCTTTACGAATGTTACAATATCTGCTACAGGAGGTTTTGCCTGAAAATCTAAAAGTTTTTTGTTTACAGATAATGGTTTATAACCGAGCCGTATAATAGCCTCTTCAACTTCTTTTTTGTTAAAGGCTTTCTGCTCGCCGCGTATTGGTTTATCATTACCCTTTTGAGCTTTGTAAAGGAATGTTGATTTTTTCTCCAGTGATAAAATCTTTACCTGATTTCTCTCAGCAAGCTTCTGGATTTTTTCTTTCCCTTCTTTAGTGGTTATTGCTGAAAGTGTTCCGGTTAAAGTTTGCCCGTTGGTTTTTTGCGCAGTGAATTTGTACTCGATCATATTACACTCTTATTTTTTTTATTCAGCTAAGACAAATTTAGTTCCAAAATTTTTCTTTGATTTTAATTAAGAATTAAAGCTTTTAGGTAAGTTTATAAGTAGTAATCAGTAAGAATCTTAACCCGATGTAAAAAATACTTACAAGAATAAAATTATCCGAAGTTTATCTGAGATTTTTTTTAACATATAGAATATTTCTTTTATGATAATAAAAAATTGAACC
Organism: uncultured Ignavibacteriaceae bacterium; assembly: GCA_964499095.1. Taxonomy (GTDB): domain Bacteria; phylum Bacteroidota; class Ignavibacteria; order Ignavibacteriales; family Ignavibacteriaceae; genus IGN3. Next base: position 623 of record CAZCJF010000024.1, on the reverse strand, counting down.
CAGCTTAAATAATTATTGGTTCACATCAAATTAAAAGTTTATAGACCGGGGGTAAAAATTTAACTAAGAAAAGATAAGAGACGGTTTTCTTTTAAAATTAAAAAGGCTGATAAAATTTATATTCTATCAGCCTTTCAATTTAGAATTTATTAAATACTAATTAGGGTCTGCTACTACAGATGTAATATTATTTGGAGTAACAGTAACTGTAACTTTCCAGCGGCTTGCATAATCAGCATCTGTTGGAATACCTTCACACTCATATTCAACTGAATCTTTTGTTACCTCAGACCAGGTTGCTGACTGCGTATTAAGAAGATTTTGGGGTATTTCAAAACCATTTCCTGTTTGGCCTCCTCTGTCAAATCGGTTTCCACCACCACCAAGAGCTAATGGTTTTTTGTAGAACTGCTGTGCTAATGCACCGATGTTTGTACCTTCAGATACTATTATATCTTTTGTTGATTCTTCTGCATTGGCATTAAATAAATTTATACCAACTACTATTGCGATACCAACTATGATAACGCCAAGAACGATTAAGAGAAGCTGTTGTTGACCCATTATAAGTCTCCTTTATTTGTTGTGAATGTTAATTTAGTTAAGAACTATTGTTTCAATTG
>CAZCJF010000023.1:0-42878 GCA_964499095.1 uncultured Ignavibacteriaceae bacterium | reverse complement strand
TTTTTGCTAAATATAGTTGCTTTTCTTTTTATCTACTATATGGGGGTAGGATCAGATCCCGAAAAAGCCACAAGGGATTTATAGCTTTTATTTTTGAGTTGCTAATATTATCTGTTAAAGAATTTTTATTAAACGGATTTAACTCCCAAAAATATTTTACGCTATTATTTTCACTGATTATAATATTCTTTATTGATATAGCAGGCACATTAAAATCATTTGAATTATTGATTTCTTTTATTCCAAAAACAAACTTGTAATTGTTTGCGTTGATAGCTTTATAATCAATAGAACTAACGAATGAGTTATTATGATATGCTTTAATTTTTTTTCTGCTTTTATCAAAAGTTAATTTAAAGTTAAACCAATTATTTCTAATTAGATTTTTTTTAGGAAGTTTTAGTGTGATAAAATTTTCATTAGATGGATCTATCAATTCAATTACTGAAGTATCCTTATCTTTGAATGGACTGTAAACAATCCGAAACTCCCGACCATTATTATCTTGTATTCTTAATATCGGTCCGAATTTTTTGTAATCCCCAAAAGAAATATCAAATGAAATTGAAAAAGAATTTTTAAGCTGTATCGGGTTTCCTTCATTCAGGAAGATAGATGTTTTTTCTGACTTTGGAACATTTTGTGAGTTGAATTTTATACCTGGGATGTAACTATCCTGTGAATAGACAAATTGCAAAAAGTTTAAGATTAATAAGATTAACAGAATAATCCGCATCGTATAAATTCTTTAAAGTTGTATTAGTTATGTAAGGAGCAAAGGGTTACTCTATCCCAATAACTCCTTAACCTCACTCATCAATTCACTCAACTCAACATCAAACCTTTCACCAGTTCGTCTGATTTTAACTTCACATTTGTTTTCTTTTAGCTTCTTCTCACCTATTACAACCTGAATTGGCATTCCAAGTAAATCAGCATCATTAAATTTAAAGCCAGCAGCAGCTTCTCTGTCATCGTATAAAACTTCTATTCCTGATTTAGTAAATTCATTATAAACTTTCTCACACGTATTAACTATTTCCTGTTTCTTCAAATTCAAACCAATCAGGTGAACATCAAATGGGGCAAGAACTTTATTCCAGATTATTCCATTAGCATCTTGGTTTTGCTCAATATAGCAAGCCATTACACGCTCAACACCAATTCCGTAACTTCCCATAATTATTGGGTATTCATCTCCCTTTTCATCAGTAAACATAGCACCCATTGAGTCTGAATATTTTGTGCCCAATTTAAATATGTGTCCAAGTTCAATTGCGGGAAAAACTTCTAAATGTTTTTCACAGTTTGGACAACCTTCGCCGGATTTTACAATTCTAAAATCATCATACTCAATTGCAGGGATGTCACGTTTAAAATCAATTCCGCCAATGTGATAATCATTTTTATTTGCCCCACTAAACATATTGTTTGCATCTTTCAAACGATTATCTGCTATAACTCTTCCATTAAATCCAATCGGACCAATTGATCCTGCATCTGCACCGGAGATTTCTTTTAATTCATCCGGGTGTGCGGGACGAACTGTTCCGCCAAGAACTTTTTGAAGTTTTGTTTCATTTACTTCATCATTGCCCAGCATCAGAATTAACACGGGTTTATCATTGTGGATATAAACTCTTGATTTTGCACATTGTGTCTCTTCGATCTTTAAAAACTCGCAAAGTTCATCTATGCTTTTAACATTTGGAGTTGATATTTCATAAACGGACTTGCTTTCATTTTCTCTTTCAACTCCATCAACTCTGGAAGTAGCAACTTCAACATTGGCTGCGTATCCGCAGGATTCACAGTAAGCAACAGTATCTTCTCCCGCAGAAGATTTAACCATAAATTCTTCAGAACCTGTTCCGCCCATTGCACCACTCGAAGCACCAACGACAAAATATTTTAATCCACATCTGTCAAAAATTTTTCTGTAAGCCTGATCGTGAAGATTGTATGAATGATCGAGCCCTTCCCAGCTTGTGTCAAACGAATATGAATCTTTCATTAAAAATTGTCTTCCGCGAATCACACCACTTCTTGGTCTGGATTCATTTCTGAATTTAGTTTGAATCTGATACCATATCTGTGGCATATCTTTATAAGATTTAACAACGTTGCGTGCGTGAAAAGTCATTATCTCTTCGTGTGTGGGTGCTAAAATGTAATCTCTGTTTTTTATATGAAAGAGTGTATCACCAAATGCTTCAACGCGGTTTGTTTCTTCCCAAATTTCTTTTGGATTAAGTGCAGGCAGATGAAACTCCTGCCCGCCAATGGCATTCATCTCTTCTCTGATAATTTCAGAAATTTTTCTTACTACACGATATCCCAATGGCAGGAAAGAATAAATACCGGCACTGACCATTCTAACAAGACCAGATCTTAGCATTAAAATGTGGCTTATTACAACTGCATCATTTGGAACTTCTTTTAATGTAGGTACAAAATATTTAGTTAATCTCATTATGTTTTCTGCTGATTTATCTGCTTAAAAATTTGAAGCCAAAAATACTCATTTGATAAAGTTATTCAAAGCTAAAATCAGTTTGTTTGCTCACACTAAAATTAAGAGATATTTATGAAGATTTTACTTAAGTTCACAGCTAAAATTTAATTCATTTATAAACGGCGAAAGAATTTTATGGAACATGCTTCTCAAGCAGAAATACCTTTATTAAGCCTTCTTCCATTTGTTTTAATGCTCGGTGCTATTGCTGTGCTACCACTGACATTCAATCATTTTTGGGAAAAAAATAAAAATAAACTGCTAATCTCAATTGCCCTTGGCGTGCCTGTTTTAATTTATCTTTTGGTAAATGGACACACTCACGAAATAATTCATACAATGTTTTTTGACTATGTACCCTTTATAATTTTACTTGGTGCTCTTTTCACAATAACAGGCGGAATACTTCTTACTGGCGATATAGAAGCCCGACCCACTATTAACACAATCTTTTTAGGTATTGGCGGTGTACTTGCTTCGTTTATGGGAACAACTGGTGCCGCAATGCTTTTAATCCGTCCGGTTATTCAAACCAATAAAGAAAGAACTTTTAAGGTTCACACTATTCTGTTTTTTATTGCCATCGTTGCTAATTGTGGTGGATTATTAACCCCACTCGGTGATCCTCCATTGTTTATGATGTACCTGCGTGGCGCCCCCTTCGAATGGTTTTTTACATTAGATGTTGAGTGGCTCTTTACAAATTCATTACTACTTATAATTTATTTCTTTGTGGATTCTTACTACTACAAGAAAGAACCGGCAGAAGCAATTAGAAGAGATAAAACTGATATAAAATCTATAAAGATTCAGGGCAAAAGGAATTTTATTTTTCTCATCGGAGTAGTGCTATCAGTTGAGTTTTTAAATGAATTTTATCTCCCATTTTTAAAAACGAACGATTGGTATAAATTCATTAGAGAAGCTGTTATTTTATCGATGGCTTTACTATCACTAAAATTCACACCTAATTTGTTAAGGAAACAAAATAACTTTACCTGGCATCCAATTGAGGAAGTGGCATATCTCTTCCTTGGAATATTTGTTACAATGATACCTGCTTTGATGTATTTGCAGTCGCATGCAAAAACCCTTGGAGTTGAAACACCAACTCAATTTTATTATTACACCGGACTTCTTAGCGCTTTTCTTGATAATACACCAACTGCTGTTACATTTCATTCACTCGCTGTTGGTCTTGGAGTTAAAACCGGAGAGATTGTAGCTGGAATTCCAGAACATATTTTAACTGCTATTTCTGTTGCATCAGTAATGTTTGGTTCTTTGACTTATATTGGTAACGGTCCAAACTTTATGGTTAAAGCAGTAGCTGAAGAAAATAACATTAAAATGCCTGACTTCTTTAGCTACATGTTCAAGTTTTCGTTAATTATACTTTTACCAATTTTTATTCTTGTACAACTATTATTTATTTAAGAGATGAACATTTACACATCAAATCCGTGGCACTCTGTGCCCGCAGGAAAAGATATTCCTAAGACTGTAAATACAATTATTGAAATCCCCAAGGGATCAAAGGGTAAATATGAACTCGATAAAGTTAGTGGTTTACTTAGATTAGATCGCGTGCTGTTTTCATCTGTTCATTATCCGGCAAACTATGGATTTATTCCACAGACTTATTGTGATGATAAAGATCCTTTGGATATTCTTGTAATATGTTCAATAGATGTTGATCCTCTATCAATTATTGAAGCTAAAGTAATTGGTGTGATGCATATGATTGATGATGACGAGCAGGATGATAAAATTGTTGCCGTTGCAAATAATGATATGGCAGTAAATTATATTAATGATATATCCGAACTGCCGCCGCATACTGTAATTGAGTTACGCAGATTTTTTGAGGATTACAAAAAGCTTGAACACAAACAGGTTATTGTTGAACAGTTTCTTGGTAAAGAAGATGCATACAGAATTATAGAGGAAGCTGTTGAATTGTATAAAAAAGAAAAAGATAATCTTATTAAGTAATTATTTATTTGGGTATGAGATAATAAATATATGCTACATACCCAAATAACAAGAAAGCCCCTTCCGTTCTTGAAATAGAAAAACCTGTTTTGCTTAGCGGGAGAAGAACGGTTGCTGTAATCAGCATTATACCCAAATCCACATAACTAATACCTGCCGAACTAACCGGAATAACTAAAGCGGTGATACCAAGAATACTAAGTATATTAAATATATTTGATCCAACTACATTTCCTATTGCTATATCTGCTTCCTTTTTATATGAGGCAACTACTGATGTTATTAGTTCCGGTAAGCTGGTACCTACGGCTACTATTGTTAATCCGATAATTGCATCACTGACATTAAAAAGCTTTGCTATTGCCACAGCGCTTTGAACAAACAAATTTGCACCCAAAATCAATAAACCCAAACCAACCACCAAAAACAAAATAGAAACAGGAATACTTAATTTGCTTTCTAATCCTTCTTTAAATTCTGCATCAACCTGGGGATTTTTTTCTTTACGCGCTAAAATGATATTTACAATAGAATAAATAACAATTCCGGTAACAAAAATTACTCCATCAATAAATCCGATCTCTCCATCTAATAACAATATTATTAGTAGTATTGAGATACCAATCATTATTGGTATTTCTCTCATTATCACGTTGGCATGAACATCAAGCGGTCTGATCAAAGCTGCAACACCAAGAATTAGTGCAATGTTGGCAATGTTAGATCCAATCACATTTCCCAAAGAGATTGAACTGTTACCTAAAAGTGCTGCCTTTAAACTAACAACCAATTCGGGTGCACTTGTACCGAACGCAACAACAGTAAGTCCAACAACAAGAGGAGTAATTCCAATTTTAATTGCAAGATTCGAGCTCCCTCTGATCAAGCCTTCTGCACCAATAAAGAGTAAGACTAATCCGCCAATCGAATACAAGATTATTTCTGGTCCAGTCATCATTTATACTTGTTCAATCAAATAAATCTTATCGTTTCTTCTTACTAAAGATGGAACTTTTAAAGTAACCTCATCACCACGTTTTGCAGATTGTTCTTCTTTATCATTTACAATCATTTTTTCTAATTTGATTTCAAGAACTCCGGTTGTTTCTCCCATAATTAAAATTTCATCATCTGTTTTAATCTGACCTGATTCTAATAATATGTGAGCAACTTCAATTTCTTTAAAATAGTTAAGAACTTTTCCAATGTATACTTTTCTTGTGGTAGCTTTACTTCCTTCAACACCAGCGTATTCTTCAGAGGCTGGAATACCAAAATAAAATCCGGATGAGAATCCACGATTGTAAACTTTTTCAAGTTCTGTTAAAAAATCTTTTTTCTTTTCTTTGGTAAGATTTCCCTCAAAGTAAAGGTCAATTGCTCTGCGATAAACGGAAACAGCTTTAGCTACGTATTCAGGAGCTCTTTTTCTTCCCTCAATTTTAAAGGAATTAATTCCTGCTTCAATCAATTGATCAATAAATTCAATTGTGCAAAGATCTTTGGGAGACATAACATAGTCTTCTCCAATAATCAAAGATTTACCAATAGCAGGATCGTAAACCTCATATTCTCTTCTGCATGGCTGAATACACTCGCCGCGATTTGCACTTTTGCCAAATAAATGATGACTCATAAAACATCTGCCGCTTACTGCAATGCACATTGCACCATGAACAAATGCTTCAATTTCCAAATCTGTTCTTGCACGAATTTTTCTAATTTCTTCCAACGAACATTCCCGCGCAAGAACAATTCTTACCGCACCCATTCTTTTATAAACATCTGCTGCAAGAGAATTTGAAATAGAACTTTGTGTAGAAATACAAAAGGGCATTTGATGTTTATGACATAAATCAGCAACAGCAAGATCAGAACAAATAATTCTATCAACACCATTTTTCTTAGCTGAAATTATTATTTCTTCAAGCTCTGCAAGTTCTTCTTCAAATACAATGGTGTTTAGTGTAAGATATGTTAAAACATTGTGTTCTTTACAAAATGATATCAACTCCGGCAGCTCATCGATTGTAAAGTTTGCAGCTTTTGCACGCATATTCAGTTTATCTAAACCAAAATAAACTGCATCAGCACCATTGCTAACAGCAGCACGCAACATCGTCCAATCCCCCGCGGGAGCCATAAGTTCTGGTTTATTCATTTCTTTAATCATTTGCAAATAGGAATAGAACGCGGATAACACAGATAACGCGGGTTTACACTGATCTAATCTGCGATAATCCGTTTAATCCGCGTCATCCGCGTGCTATTGTTTTATGCTTTTTCTTCCCAGACTTTTGCAACTTCAACAATCGTCTTTACTGCCATTTCCATATCCTGAATCGCAACCCATTCAAGTTGTGAGTGGAAACTATGCTCGCCGGCAAAAATGTTTGGTGTTGGCAATCCCATAAAAGATAATCGTGATCCATCCGTACCCCCGCGAATTGGGTGCATAATTGGTTTTATTCCCAATCTTTTCATTGCCTCAACAGCGTAATCTGTTACCTGCGGATGCTTATCCAGAACTTCTTTCATATTTCTGTATTGTTCAATTACCTGGAATTCCATTCTTGCACCAGGAAATTTCTCAACTGTTTCTTCAGCAAGTTTTTTAAGAAACTCTTCATACTCTTTCAGTTTAGGAGTTTCAAAATCACGAATGATAAATTTTAATGTTGTTAGCTCTTCATTTCCATTAAATGATCCGCAATGAACATAACCATCTCTTCCGTCTGTTGTTTCGGGTGATAAACTATCCTTTGGCAAACTATCTATAAAGTGAGATGCAATCTTAATTGAATTGATCATTACATTTTTTGCATAACCGGGATGAATATTTTTTCCAAAGAATTTTATTACAACAGCATCAGCAGAAAAAGTTTCGGTTTCTAATTCACCCAGGCTTGAGCCATCAATTGTGTAGGCATATTTTGCACCAAGTTTTTTAAGATCAATCTTTTCTGTTCCTCTTCCAACTTCTTCATCCGGAGTAAAGCAAATTTTTATGTCACCGTGTTTTACTTCAGGATGAGTTATAAAGTAATTTACTGCATCTATAATTTCTGCAACACCGGCTTTATTATCGGCACCTAGTAAAGTTGAACCGTCTGTGGTAATGATATCAAATCCAACCATATTTTTAAGATCAGGATTTTCATTTTCTTTAATTACCCAGCCGCCATTTTCAAGTTTTATATCGCCGCCCTGATAATTTTTTCTGATAACCGGGTTAACATCTTTACCTGTTACTGCAGGGGATGTATCGATGTGTGCAATAAATGCAATCGGATCAACTTTTTTATTTGTATTGGATGGCAGCGTAGCCATAACATAACCCCACTCATCCATATGCGCATCTTTTAATCCCAATGCTTTTAATTCTTCTGCAAGATCTTTAGCAAGAATTTTTTGTTTTTCTGTTGATGGAAATGAAGTTGACTCTTCATCAGACTGTGTATCGTATTTTACATATTTCAAAAATCTATCTACACAAGTGAATTTATAATTTTGATCGAACATATAAACCTCTAATGTTTTATTGATTGAAAACTTTTAATAACCTCGTTTTAAAACTTTATCCATATCAGATTTGATCATAATCTTTACAAGGTCTTCAAACTTTGTTTTGGCTTTCCAGCCTAAAAGTTTTTTTGCTTTTGCCGGATTACCAATCAAGAGATCAACTTCTGTGGGGCGATAGTAGTTTGGATTTACTGTTACTACTATGCTTCCTTTTCTTAACTTTGTTGTGAAATCATATTTGTAAAATTTTGAGTTCTTATTAAAGTCGATAAGCTTTTTTGCTTTATCAAAATCTACTTTACTGATAACTCCCTTTTCACTTATTCCTTTGCCTTTCCACTCCAACTCAACACCAAGATGATTAAAACTATGCTCTACAAATTCCCTTACTGTATTTGTTTGCCCTGTTGCCAGTACAAAATCTTCTGCTTGTTTGTATTGCAGTATTCTCCACATACCTTCGCAGTATTCCGGTGCGTATCCCCAATCTCGTTTCGCGTTAAGATTTCCCAATGAAAGAGTTGATTGCAGACCAGCAGCTATTCTGCTTGCTGCTCTTGTAATTTTTCTGGTTACAAATGTTTCGCCTCGTCTTGGTGACTCGTGATTAAACAATATTCCGTTGCAGGCAAACAGATCGTAAGCTTCACGATAATTAACTATTATCCAGTAACCGTAAAGTTTTGCAACTCCATAAGGTGAGCGCGGATAAAACGGTGTCTTTTCATTTTGTGGAACCTCCTGAACTTTTCCATAAAGCTCACTTGTTGATGCCTGATAGAATTTTACTTTTCGCAGTCCCACTTCCCGAATTGCATCAAGAAATCTTAATGTACCAAGTGCATCCACCTGTCCCGTGTAGTCAGGAATTTCAAATGAAACTTTTACGTGGCTTTGTGCTGCAAGATTGTAGATTTCATCAGGCTGAATTTTTTCGAGCAGTCTGTTTAGATTACTTGTATCAACAAGATCACCATAATGAAGGAATAATTTCTTATTAAGAATTTCCGAATTCTCATAAAGATGATCAATTCTTCCTGTATTAAAAGAACTGCTTCTGCGGATAATTCCGTGAACTTCATAACCCTTTTCAAGGAGTATTTCAGTTAAATAACTTCCATCCTGTCCGGTTATTCCGGTTATTAATGCTTTTTTCATAATATCTAATTAAAAATGAAAAATTATAAATTAAAATTTATACCTTATTTAATTTTACTACTGATTGATCCTAAAATACTTTTAAGTTCTGACGATTCTTTTAATAATTTTTCACAAAGAAACTTATCTCCAAGATTTACACTTTCACAAATCCTTAGCCAATAATTTGATTCTCTCATTTCCTTTAAAGAAATTTTTATTTTATTTGAGAAATCCGCTCTTGATGAAGCTGCTTGTGCTTCTTCATAATTAGCGCCCGATGATGTTGAAGATTTTGCTAACTGATATCGAATAATTTTAGCTTCAGGAAGCTGAGAAAACGCACCAAGAAATGTTAATGTATTGACTGCAAAATTAAACAAGCGTTCACCTAGCCCTTGATCCATTTTCAACTTTATAACTTTTAATTTTTAATTTTTAATTTTTAATTTTTGATTTATATAAGATTCTAAAAACCATTTATATGTTTTTTCAATTCCGTAATTAAGTTCAGTTTTATATTTCCATCCAAGATTACTTAGTCTGGTTACATCCATAAGTTTTCTAGGAGTTCCATCTGGCTTAGATAAATCAAATTCTATCTTACCATTAAATCCAACAATTTCAGAAATCAGAATTGCCAGGTCTGCAATTGAAATATCTTTTCCCGTTCCAACATTTAAGTGAGTAATTCCTTTTTCGTACAGATTTTCTGCATTTATTTTTTCCATCATAAAAACAATTGCATTAGCAAGGTCTTCAACAAACATAAACTCACGAAGCGGTTTACCTGTGCCCCAAATAGTAACAGAAGTTTTGTTTTCAACTTTTGCTTCATGGAATTTTCTTATCAGTGCAGGAAGTACGTGTGATGTTTCTAAATTAAAATTATCATTTGGTCCATAAAGATTTGTTGGCATAGCAGAGATAAAATTGCACCCATACTGTCTGTAATAGTTTTCGCAAAGTTTTATTCCGGCAATTTTAGCAATTGCGTACGGCTCATTTGTAAACTCGAGCGTACCGGTTAAAAGATATTCTTCCTTTAATGGCTGAGGTGCTAATTTTGGATAGATACACGAACTTCCCAGAAAAACTACTTTCTCAACTTTATTTATGTAAGAAGCGTGAATAAGATTAGCTTCAATCATCAGGTTATCGTAAATAAATTCTGCACGATAAGTATTGTTAGCTAAAATCCCACCAACCTTTGCTGCAGCAATGATAACTATCTCTGGCTTCTTTACCTCAAAAAATTTGTTTACATCAGATTGATTTCTTAAATCTAACTGAGAAAGGTCTCTGGTTACTATGTTTTTGTACCCAGAAGAAAGCAGCTCGCTGTGAATAGCAGATCCAACCATTCCTTTGTGACCGGCGAGATATATTTTTTTATTTAATAATTCACTCATTAATTATTATAAACCATAATAGATTGAGAAATAAAATTCATTTAATCGTTTATCAATAAAACTAAAGTCATTCTGTTGAATGGACGAATTTGTTGTCTGAATCTGTAATTTAGCAAAAAGCTCGTGAGTGTATTCATACTTAATTTCTGCACCGAAGTAAGTATAGTTTTTTCTAAGACCAAATAAGAACGGAGGCTGAGGCTGAATATTATATTGCTGCTGTACGTTGCCATCCTCTCCCTTACGAATGTGCTGCCCCCAAACAGTTGCTTGCAATCCGCGTAAAATTCTGAAATTAAACGAGCCATAAATCAAATCGGAATTGTGCCCCATCCAATGACCAAGAGGATAACCTGCACTGGCATAATCCTGCGTTTGAATATAATGACGATACACGAATGGATATATTTTTGTGTACTCAATTTTTACAGTAAGATTTTCAATCGGAAGATCAGTGATAGATCCACCTAAAGTAAAGCCAAGTTGATTTCTCTGTTTATAGGAATCGAACAAGCCGCTTAAAGTAATTTCATCAATAAATAAAGTTGAATAGAGATGAGTGTTTTTTAAGTGTCCTCTGGAACTTAATGCAAAAAAGAATTGTGCATTGCCGCCAGCAGCATTAACCTGTCTGCTCAAATGATGATCCGCAAGTCTGTAAAACATAACCGGCATCAGATAAAGTAATTCTAATTGATCATCATACACAATTGATTCGCCCAGCGTAAAGTCCAATCCTTTAATCGGAGAAATGATAATTGAATGCGTGGCTAAAAATTTATTCCGATATCCAAAACTTACTGTGCCGGCATGGTTATAAAAAAAAGAATTTGAGTCAGGAATATCTGAAGACAGCCAGGCGTGTATAAAATTAAATTTTAACCAATCAACAGGTTTTAAATCTAATCTTATAAAACCAAACGAAGGTGATTTTTGTGAGAGCACCAATAATCCGCTTTCACCATATCCCCATTCAAAAAAATCCTTTCCAACAGAAAAAGAACCCCAATTCCAATCTGCGCTAATTATTGCTTTAACCTCGCTGTATTCCATTTTATCAGCTGGATAATTAACAGTATTTTCATTTGTTCTGGCATCAACACCGGTTACACTTGTAAAGATTTTTTTCTTATCTAATGTTATTCCTTTTTCAGTATTGTCTCTGAAGTCAAAACTAAATCCTAAAAAATTACCAATATATCCGTAGGTTGATATTCCATTCCAGAGATGCGTAAGATTTTCATTGTCGCGATAACCATACTTAAAACCAAGCACAGGACTTACATTCAGAGTAAAAAATTTATCTGAAAAACTAAATAATCTTAATCTGCTGCCGGGATCATTTTCAAGAAACGAAATGTGGGGAGAATTAATCCGGGTATCGCTCAAAATTTCAAATTCTCTTGAAAAGTCGTAACTATAAAAATCTAACTCGTCTTTTTCTAAAGAAGTAAGCTGATCTGATTTTGATTTTGCTTCAAGTAATTTTTCTGCAATGTACTTTCTGCTAACCGGTCTGATTTGATCATCAAATTGAATTATTTCTTTCTGACTTAATCTTGCCAAAAATTTATAAACATCTCTGTGTAAAGGCTCATAAACAATCTGCGCAAATGCTATTGAGCCAAATACAATAAAGATGAATATTTTTTTGATCATCAGATACTCTACTGATTAAAAAACTTCTTAAAGGTTTCTACTATGTAAACTAACTGATCATCGCTCAGTTCGGGATAAATTGGCAATGCAATCGAAGTATCTGCAGAAAATTCCGAAACGGGAAAGTCACCTTTTTTATGTCCAAGATCTTTGAAACATTCCTGTAAGTGGAATGGGACAGGATAATAGATTTCAGTTCCTATTTCATGCTTAGTCAGAAAATCACGCATTGCATCTCTCTGCTGAACTCTTACGATATACTGATTATAAATGTGATAATTCTTTACACCGGAATTTTGATAAACAGCTTTTGGAAGCAGCACTTTATTTTTCTCGTCAAAATTTGTCCTGCCAGTTTCTTCGGCTAAGCCAGCTTCTTTAAATAACTGTGTGTATCTGTTTGCATTATGTCTTCGCTTTTCAGACCAGCTATCCAGGTGCGGTAGTTTTACTCTTAGCACTGCAGATTGCAGAGCATCTATTCTGAAATTTCCTCCGATAACTTTGTGGTAATATTTTGGCTCTGCACCATGAACTCTTTTTATGGTAAGAATTTTTGCGAGCTCATCATTGTTTGTTGTAACTAATCCGCCATCTCCATAACAACCAAGATTTTTACTGGGGAAAAATGAAAAGCAGCCAATATCACCAATCGTTCCAACAAATCTTCCATCTTTATATTGTGTTCCTATTGCCTGCGCTGCATCTTCAATAACAATTATGTTGTGCTGTTTTGCAATTTCAATTATCTCACCAAGCTCAGCACTTTGTCCGTAAAGATGAACAGGAATTACAGCTTTGGTTTTTTTTGTGATCTTCTTTTCAAAATCTTTTGGATCCATATTAAAAGTAACGGGATCATTCTCAACAAGCACCGGAGTTGCAAATAATCTTGAAACCACTCCTGCTGTAGCAAAGAAAGAATAGGATGGAACAATAACTTCATCTCCCGGCTTAATATCAATTGCCATTAATGCCAATAATAAAGCATCCGTTCCGGAAGAAACACCGATTGCATGTTTACATCCAAGATAGTTACACATTTCTTTTTCCATGCCAGAAACTTCAGGACCAAGAATAAAGTACTGTGATTCTGCAACTCTGATAATTGCTTCATCAAGTTCCTTCTTTAACGATTGATATTGAGGTTTAAGATCGAGAAGTGGTACGCGCATATGTTTTCCTTTATTAGAATAAATTAATAAATAAAATCTTTTTGAATGTCTTTGAATAATGGAGCATTTAAATCTTTTTCGGATACAATTGGGTTCGGGATTTTCCAATCGATGTTTAAATCCGGATCATTAAATATTATGGATCTTTCATTTTCTTTATTGTAAGGAGCGGTACATTTATAAGCAAAGATAGTTTCATCAGCCAGAACAGAAAAACCATGCGCAAACCCGGGAGGAATCCAAAGCTGCGAATGATTTTCTTCAGAAAGCTCACAAGAAAAATATTTACCAAAAGTTGGTGAGCCAAAACGAATATCTACAGCAACATCCATCACTTTACCTGAAATCACAAAACACAATTTGCCCTGCGCAAACTTACCCACCTGATAATGTAATCCTCTTATTGTTCCCTTTTTTGATTTAGAAATATTATCCTGAACAAAATCAAAACTAATGCCCTCTGCTTCAAATTTTAATTTATTAAAGCTCTCATAAAAATATCCACGCGGATCATTAAAAACTTTTGGCTTGATTACTAATAAACCATCAAGATCCGTTTTAATAACTTCCAATGTTTATCCTTCTTTTAAAATTCTTTCAAGATAATTTTTGTAAAGTGACTTGGGAATTGAATTTACCAGTTTTTCAAATTGATCTTTACTGATGAAACCTTTGGTATAAGCAATTTCTTCAATACAGGCAACTTTTAATCCCTGCCTGTCTTCAATAACCCCAAAAAAGTTTGAAGCCTGAAGCAAAGCTTCGGGTGTTCCTGTATCAAGCCAGGCAATTCCCCTTCCGATTTTTTCAACTTGCAATTCGCCTTTTTCAAGATAGGCTTTATTAACATCTGTAATTTCAAGTTCACCTCTGGCAGATGGCTTAAGGTTTTTAGAAATATCTACAACTCTTTTATCATAAATATATAAACCGGGAACAGCGTAATGAGATTTGGGAACTTTTGGTTTTTCTTCAATCGAAATTGCTTTCCCGTTTTTATCAAACTCAACAATACCGTAACGTTCAGGATCATTAACCTGATAAGCAAAAATTGTTGCGCCGCTGTTGTTCTTAATTCCTCTGTAAAAGAAAGATAAATCTCCGTAAAAAATATTATCACCGAGTATCAGGCAAACATCATCATCACCAATAAATTTCTCGCCAATTATAAATGCCTCAGCAATTCCGTTTGGGGCTGATTGAATTGCATACTGGATATTCAATCCAACCTGATTTCCGCTATTGAATAATTGCTGATATAATGGAATCGTTTCTTCATTTGAGATGATGAGAACATCTTTGATTCCACCAAGCATTAAGATTGAAAGTGGGTAATAAATTAATGGCTTATCATAAATAAGCGCTAATTGTTTGCTGTAGACTTTTGTGATAGGATAGAGCCTTGAACCGGAGCCTCCGGCTAATATTATACCTTTGGTTTTTTTAGTATTCACAGAATTGCTTTAAGATTATTTAATAATAGTGTAAATATAAAAAGAATACCTCAACTAATCTTTACGGTTCTTCCTCCAGCAACGTAAAAAATTAAAGAAGTTTACCGCTTAAAATTACCAAGGCAACTGAAAAGTAAATCACCAGGCCCGTCACATCAACAAGTGTTGCAACAAAGGGTGCTGATGAAGAAGCGGGATCAAAACCAAATTTCTTTAAAACAAACGGAAGCATTGAGCCAGTAAGAGTTCCCCACATAACAACGCCAACTAAGGATGTTGAAACTGTAAGCGCAACAAAAAACCAATGCTCTCCGTAAATGTGAGAAGCCATTTGCCAAACAAAAATTCTTAAAAAACCAATACAGGCTAATATTGAACCAATACTTAACCCAGTTATTAATTCGCGTTTGATTACATAGAACCAGTCTTTAATAGATAATTCACCAAGTGCCATTGCTCTTACAACAAGTGTTGCTGCTTGCGATCCTGAGTTTCCGCCGCTTGATATGATCAGCGGAACAAACAATGCCAGTACTACAGCTTTAGCAATTTCATCTTCAAAAAATGCCATGGCAGAAGCTGTAAACATTTCTCCAAGAAATAATACTGCCAGCCAGCCAGCTCTTTTTTTAATCATATTAAGCAAAGGGATTGATGAATATGGTTCATCAAGAGCTTCAATAGCTGCTTGCTTGTGGATGTCTTCCGTTGTTTCTTCTTCAGCTACATCAAATACGTCATCAACCGTTACGATACCAATTAATATTCCGGCTCCATCAATTACCGGCAATGCAACTCTGTCATATTTTTTAAAAGCTTCAACAGCAGTTTCCTGATCATCATAAACGTGCAGTGCAACAAAGTTTTCATCCATTAAATCAGCAACTGTTTGATCTAAGGGTGCAAGCAGAAATTCTTTTATCTTAACGTCGTCAATCAATTTGCCTTTGTCATCAACCACATATACAATATTTAAAGTCTCTTTATTCTTTCCGTTTTCTCTTATGTAATCTAAAGTCTGCTGAATTGTAAATGTTGGTTTAACTGCGATGTAATCCGGCGTCATCAATCTTCCGACTGAATTTTCCGGATATCCGAGCAAGGTTACTGCAACTTTTCTTTCTTCGGGAGATAGTAACTGGATTAATTGTTTTGCTGCCGATGATGGAAGTTCTTCAAACAAAGCTGTTCTGTCATCAGGATCCATTTCATTAAGAATTTCTGCAACTTCTTCTCTGCCCATAGATTTAAGCAGCTCCATCTGAGTATCAAAATCAAGATATTCAAAAGTATCCGCAGCTAATTCTTTTGAGAGAAGTCTGAAAATAATTACTCTTTCTTTTTCAGATATATCAATCAATAGTTCAGCTATGTCGGCAGGCGTCCAATCGGCAAGAACTTCTTTAAGGATTCCAAGCTGTTTTTCTTCAATCAAAGACTGGATTTCTGGTTGTAATAATCTGCTTAGCATTGGAAAATCCTTATTTTAGGAAAAACAATTTGTTTTTACATGTTGAAGAATTGTATTGATTAATTGGTTTGCAAAAATAAACTCAACAAGTTCAAATCTCAATTAGAAATTTAGGTATTACTTTTTTAATTAAAAAAATATGCTCAAAATAATAGTTGATGAAAATATTGCCTTTGCTGACAGAGCATTTAACTCTTTGGGAAAAGTTGAGCTTGTACCTGGTCGCTCTATTTCCAATCAGTTAATTAAAGACGCTGATATTCTTATCGTACGTTCAGTAACCAGGGTTGATCAGGATTTGCTAAAGAATACAAAAGTAAAATTTGTTGGAACAGCCACGATTGGTACAGATCATATTCAATCAGATTATCTGAAAGAAAATAAGATTGTTTTTGCAGATGCCAAGGGGTGCAATGCTTTTTCAGTTGCTGAATATGTAATCGCAGCTCTTGCAAATCTTGCTGTTAAATTAAATCTCACACTAAGAGATAAATCTATTGGAATTATTGGTGTAGGAAATATTGGCAGCAAAGTAGCAAAATTTGCAACTGCACTCGGAATGAATGTTATTCTAAATGATCCTCCATTGAAAAGACTGGGTGATACCCGAAACTTTGCAGAGTTGGATGAAATTTTTGAATGCGACATTGTAACACTTCACGTTCCACTGAATATAACGGGTGAAGATAAAACTTTTCATCTGTTTGATTTTGAAAAACTTAAAAAGTTAAAAACTAATTCAATACTCATAAACACTTCACGCGGAGCTGTTATCAATAACTCCGATCTTCTAAAGGTGATTGATAAAAAACATTTAAATGTTGTTTTGGATGTTTGGGAAAATGAGCCCGATGTAAATATTGAATTGCTTAAAAAAATTCAGATGGGCACGCCTCATATTGCGGGATACTCTTACGAAGGAAAAGTAAATGGAACTAGGATGATATATGATTCACTCTGCAATTTTTTAGGAGCTGAAAATAACTTCTCCTTTGATCTGCCGGTTCCTGAAAATTCAGTATTATCTATTCAAAAATCCGGAAGCATAGAAGAAAGATTGAATAAGCTAATCCCTAACGTATATTCAATTACAAAAGACGATTTAAGAATGCGTGAGATGATTAATATGCCCTACGAGAAAAGAAGAATTGATTTTGATAAGCAAAGAAAAAATTATCCAACCAGAAGAGAATTTATTAACTACCTGGTGTTTTCAGACGATTTAACGGAAGAAGAAAAAAAACTTCTTAGCAGTTTACGATTTCAAGTTTCCTGAATCATTTTATAAACTTATCTGGATGAGTTATCCAATTTAAATTCAACAGGTATCACCATCTGAACCTTAACTCTCTCCCCTTTTTGAATGCCCGGTTTAAATCTCGTAAAATAAACTGTAAGCCTTGCGTTTTCATCACAACCATAGCCAATGCCTTCTAAAACGCGGGCATCAGACACTTCGCCATTTTTTTCTATGAAAGCTAAAATTTTTACGACGCCCTCAATTTTATTTTTCTTTGCTTCATCAGGATATATTAATCTTTTATAAATTGTATTCATTCCTCCGATTGGCTCGGGCATAATTTCAACGTTTACATAATAGGCTGGATCATCTTCAAGATTTTTTGTATCAATTTCTACAGGAGGAAGATTTAAATCTTCTTTGTTATTATTTTTTTTCTGCTCCTGTCTTGCTTTCCATTCGGCTAAAAGTTTTTGATAATCTTCTTCTCTGTATTCTCCGACCAGCAAAAACTCCTGCCCTCTTCGTAAACCATTTTCAAAAATAACATCTTCAATAACATTCCCTGTTGAGTCATAATAAGTTGCCGGGCCATCTCTTCTGCCATCTTCTATACTGAATAATTCTTTGATTTTACCATTTTCATAGTAAGTAGTAACTGTTCCAAAAACTTTATCATTAAGATAATTTCTTCTTTCCTTCAAATTTCCGTTTTGATAATAAAATAATGCTTCACCTTGTCTGATGTTCTTTTCGTAGATAATAATTGATTCTATTTTACCGCCCGGATAAAATGTTTTTAAAGTATCCCGCTGAGCTGATAAGACTGTACACAGAAATATTACTAAAGTAAAAATGAAAATTCTGATCAAAATATATCCTGATTTTTTTGAGGCAAAAGATAATATTTAATTCTGAGTTATTAGAGGCATAATTATAGTGAGGATAAAAAGAATGATAGCAATCCCAAAGAAAAAGTATCCGACTTCGGCATCGTATTGTAACATCCCAATTTCACTTAACAGATAATGCCAATCGTGATATACTTTGTTTCCTCCCAGCAATGGTAAACGCTGTGCTTGTGCATCAGCAGCATAAACAGATATGTTAATAAAATTTTGCCCAAGCCAAAGTAAAGAAAATTGCATTCCTGTTCTATAATCATTCTTAAAGAAATAAAAGAAAATGATTGAAGGCAGAATAATTTGCATCAGCGTTCCACCGAGCGTATAGATATATCTACCAAAAAATTTAAAGAAAAGATGCCCGGCTTCATGAATAACAAGATCAACATTATCAATCAGCCCATATTCCCCACGATTGAGCACCCAATACAGTGCAATCGGAAAAATAATAATGCTTGGTATCCATCTCTTGATTTCATCAGCATTAGTATGCGGCTTTGATTTTTTAATGCTTTGTTCTATTTCCTTATTCAATTCGTCATTCATATTACTTAACCGTGATAGGTTTTTCTTTTATTAGTGCTAGCCCTGCATTCCTCGCTGCAGCAATATTCATTTTCTATTTTGCAATCGTGGCAACACACAATAATTTTATCACAATCCAGATTGTGACAATTAATGTGGTATGCGGTTGGTTTACTGCAAAAATTACAAATTGATGTGTATTTAAGTTCTTCTTTTGTGTTAGGTTCAAAAACTCTTCTGTCATCAAAGACAAACATTCCGCCTTCCCAATAAGTATCGGGAAATTTTTGAATAAAGTTTAAAATACCTCCATCAATCTGGTAAACATTCTTAAATCCCTGTTCTCTCATATATGCAGATGCCTTCTCGCATCTGACTCCTCCTGTACAGTATGTTATAATCGTTGTATCTTTATACTCCTTTAAAGATTCAACAACTTTAGGCCACTCTCTAAAATGATTTATCTGAGGAGTGATAGCATTTTTAAATTTTCCGATTTTACTTTCGTACCAGTTACGTGCATCAACAATTATAAAATCTTTTTTATTTTCATAGAACTCTAATAGCTGCTCAGGTGTAAGCTTTGGAGCCGTATTTTCTAAACTAGTACTATCCAGCCCGGAGTTAACTATTTCCGATTTAACACGAACATGCATTTTAGTAAATGCAATTGTATCGGTTAAAGTTTCTTTAAACCAGATATCAGAAAAATTCGGATAACTTTTTAAATGGATTTTATACTTCTCTGTAATTTCTTCATCACCAAAGACAGAACCATTAATTCCCTCTTTAGCAAGATAAACTTTTCCTTTAACACCATTTTCCAAACACCACTTAAGATGTTCTTTAGCCAGTGTTTCTGGTTCTTCAATGGTTACATACTTATAAAATGATACTACTTTGAATTTGTGCATAGAACAATTATTCTCCCTGAGCCTTTGTTTAGCCAATTTCATCATTAAACTTTCTTAATTTTTCTAAGTGTATCCATTAAAATTTCTAACATACAATTCTCTTAAAAGATGAAGGATTGCTTCATCACAGATACTAAAATATCTTCCGTTTTATTATCCCATCAACATTAAGACATACTAAAAATTTTTTGGGGGTATTTTAATAATCGGCAGGGCAAATATAATACTTTTAATATTACAGACAGGCGAACTTAAAAAGACAGGATCAAAATATAGCAGATTAATTATACTGCGAATGATTCTTTAAATGATGATCTGTTTCAAACTTAATGTTCTGATCAAATACAACTGAGAAGACAGAGCCAGCATTTTTTTCACTTTCTACTAAAATTTCTGCACGATTGAGTTCACAATATTTTTTAACTAATGCCAGACCTAAACCATTACCCTCAAACTGTCTTTTATGTCCGGAATCTTCCTGAGAAAAAGGCATAAAAATGTTATTCAGATACTCTTCACTCATTCCAATTCCTGTATCCTTAACATCAACCTGTATTTTGTTGTTATAAACGCTTTTTACAGATACCTGAACGTAACCTTTAAGAGTATATTTAATTGCATTATTAATAAGATTCTGGAATATCTGATTTACAGTATATCTGTCTGCAGTAATCAAGGCGGTTTTATCGTGGATTTTTAATCTAAGATCTAATCCTTTGTCTTCGCTTAAGGATTTAAACTCATTTACAAGATTTTTTAAGTCGGGTATTAAGTTAAACGTTTCAAAATTAGCTTTGTAATTTCCACTCTGAACCGACGACATACTTAATATCATATCAATAGTTCTTTGTAATCTTTTGCCGGCACTTTTTACGGAATCCAAAATAATTTTTACTTCTTCATCCTCACTGTTAATTTCATCAGAGATTAGTGGAATAGAAGCAAGGATTACATTTAATGGTGTTCTTATTTCGTGCGACATTTGTGCAAGAAAAGCTGATTTAAGTCTGTCTGATTCTTCTGCTTTTAATAAAGCTTCCACAAGTTCCTTTTGTACTTTTTTAATCTCTGAAATGTCGAGAATCTGCATGATATAATGTTTTACTTTTCCTGCATCGTCTAAAATAGAAACTGATTTGACGATAACATCTATTTCGGTTCCTTCTTTTTTCAACAGCACTTTTTGAGAGTTTATATCTGCAACGGGCTGCCCGTTAAAATCAAAGCTCTCATCGCTGAATCCATCAAGTTCTTCTTTATCAAACAAGTGCTTGATTGGAATACCCAATATTTCTTCTCTGTTAAAACCAAGAGTATCACAAAATGATTTGTTTACACTTATAATTCTTCCATCACGCGAAATAATTACTATGCCTATTGGTGCATTTTGAAATACAAGTCTGAATTGCTCTTCACTTTTTTGTAAAGATATCTCTGCTTTCTTTCTCTGCGAAATCTCAAAATTAAGTTCGGCTATTTTGTCTTTAAATACATCGTGCAGTTTTTTATTGAGTGACTCAACTTGTGTTGAGGATTTTTCTAATTCATCAAGCACTATATCAATCCTGTCTGCAAGTACTCTGAGCTCATCTTTGTTTTGTGATTTATCAAATTGCTCTTTGGCGACAGAAACTTTTTCAAGCTTTCGTAAAATTTTGGTAAGAGGCTTAAAGGAGATTGTGCTTAGAAAGTAAGTGAATATTATTCCCGCCATCAAAATTGATAAACTGAAAAGAGCGGTTAGCAATCTGTTTTTAAATAACTTTTTACCGTCTTCCAGAGATTCAAATCCCACATAAATTTTTCCTGCTTCAGCATTATTAATTTTAACCGGAAGCACAATACTAAATATTTTCTGATCTTTTGATATTCCCTCATAATCTTTTCTGGAAAGAATATAAAAGTTTTGCTCTGCGATATCTAAATTAATTCCATCAAAAACCTGCCCATTAGAATCCTCAACAACTAAATATAGGGCTTCATTCAGTTCCAGTAATTTGTTTG
Source organism: uncultured Ignavibacteriaceae bacterium (assembly GCA_964499095.1). Classification (GTDB taxonomy): domain Bacteria; phylum Bacteroidota; class Ignavibacteria; order Ignavibacteriales; family Ignavibacteriaceae; genus IGN3. Next base: position 20,947 of record CAZCJF010000023.1, on the reverse strand, counting down.
TACTTTCAACATCAAAAAATTTTCTATTAATAAAGATGTGGGGATTTTGTTGCAGATAGTTTACAAACAATGAGCCTTTATATCTGTATTTTTCCATTAATTGATCTTCAAATCGGATGGTAGTGTAAAAATAGATGAATGCAGAAACGATTATGAAGAAAACCGAAAACTCCAGTGTTAACTTTAATTGCAGTTTTTGAGAGCGATTTTTATGCATAAAATTTGAAAAATCTGATATAAAAGCACTAATTCTTATAATAATGCAAAAAATATTTACAACTTAAATGCCGAGTCTTTAAAAAGGATATAATGGGTTTTTAAGCAGAATTTGAAAGTTTTATTGTTACAGAATGAGAAGAAACTTCATTTTAACTTAAAATGCGGTAAATAAAAGAATAAAGACTCATTTTTTATGCTTATTGATATAAAAATTTACATCGAATTTTTTCTCGGCACCGTTGCGATTCATAAACCTGATTTTACCATAAACCGGTCTTTCAAACCAGGGACGATCGTGAACTCCGCCAATTGACCAGGCAATTCCTGTATAGCCATTGGGATCTCTTCCATCAAGTTCATATTTATCATTAAGATAAATGGCTATTTTCATAGCATCTTCAGGAGATTTTGACCACTCCAGAATTTTCTTTGCCCAGTACATTCTCATATAACCGTGCATTTTACCTGTATTCACCATTTCAATTTGTGCAGCATTCCAGAGATCTTCGTGTGTTTTTGCATTTTCGAATTGTTCGACTGTGTAAATAAATTCCCGTTCCTCTTTTCTATGCTCATTAAGCGATACTTTCGCCCAGTCGTGGAATCCGTTGAATGAATCATAATTTTTATTGAAGTAACAAAAGTTATCTGACAGCTCTCTTCTCACAATTAATTCTTCAAGAAAAGATTTTTCTGATTCTTTATTTCCATTTAACCTTTGTGTTTCAAGTGCAACACGCTGAGCAGAAATTTGTCCAAAGTGTAAATATGGAGAAAGATTCGATTGTGCATCTTTTGTTGGATCGTTTCTTAATTCATTATACTTATCAAATTTATTTTTCAGAAAGTCTTCAAGCGTTTTTATAGCTGCACTCTCGCCGGGTTTTATCCAATCAACTTCTTTCACATCGCGATTTACTTTTAATGACTTATATATTTTATTCCAATCTGTTTTATCTGATGATATTTCACTCTTACTCATCTTCCTCAACTGAGGTAACTCATCCATAAATTCCAACAGCCCTCTGTGGATTTTGGGTCTGATTGTATAAGCTGCAAATTCTAATTTATCCGAAGCAAATAAAGCAGGAACAATATTGTGAGCATCAACTTCGTAAAAAGGTATCGATATCTTTTTTACAACATCACGTTTCCATATTCTTTTGATTCTTAAAGGATCAAAATCCGAAATAAGATCCGAAGCATTTATTTTTTTTAAGAAATTTGGAATCTCTTCATCAGGTTTGCCGAATAATAAAAAAAAAGGAATGTTATATTTTATTAATTCTGATTCAACTCCCTGCAATCCCTTTAACATAAATCCATATTGACGAATTGTTGCCTCGAGAAAATCAGGAACAAGATTAAACAAAACAATCAGGGATTTTTTATTTTCAGTTGCAAGCTGCTGAGCAAAAAGCAACGCCCAGTTATCGTGTGCACGCTGATCGCGACTCATCCAGTAAACGACCGGTCCGTTGGTTTCATCGCCTTTTTTCAGGAGTCTGATTCTTTTTTGATTAACCATTATTACTTTAATTTCTTTAGAAAATTCTCGGCTATCTTTAAGTGAATTTTAAGTTTAACCTTATCCATTTTGTTTAACTGAACAATCATCATACTCATACGTGGATTTTTTTCAAACACTTTTTTATGCTTGTAGATAAATCTCCAGTAAAGTGCATCCCATATTTCAGTCCAATTGCCTTTATCAAAATTACTCATTTTTCTTATGTAGTTTGAAGAGGAAATGTATGGTTTTGTGCAAATCAATCCTCCATCGGCATATTGACTCATCCCATAAACATTTGGAACCATTACCCAGTCGTAAGCATCGATATACATTTCCATAAACCATTTATAAACTTCATCAGGATGAATTTCACATAGCAGCATAAAGTTTCCAAGAATCATCAATCGCTCAATGTGATGCGTGTAAGATTTTTCTAAGGCTCTTTTTATAACGGTATCAACTGGTTCAATTCCGGTTGAGGCATTATAAAAAGCCATTGGCATTTTTTTGTTGAACTTAAAATAATTTGTCGTTCTCTGCTTTACGCCTTCAAGTAAGTAAACTGCGCGAATGTATTCCCGCCAACCAATAATCTGACGAACAAATCCTTCTAACGAATTTAAAGGAACATTATTTTCAGAAGCAAACTGTAATGTTTTATCAATAACTTGTTTTGGAGTGAGCAAGCCGGAGTTTAACATTGGAGTAAGAACTGAATGGAAAAGATATGTTTCATCCTTATCAATTGCATCTTCATAATCACCAAACAACTTAAATCTATTAGTTAAAAAATTTTCAAGCCAATCTTCGGCCTGCTCAAAAGTTACGGGATAAATAAAGTCAAAACCATCTCCGGGATTATCCGGAAAATTCTTTTCAACATAATCAATCGCTTCAATTTCAAATTCTGTGTCATCAGGAAATTTTAATCGTGGTGTTTTAAAACCTTTAGGAAGTTTTTTTCTATTCTCCTCGTCGTAACTCCATTTGCCCCCAGCAGGTCGACCATCTGCAAGCAGAATATTTAACCGTTTTCTTTGTTCAATATAGAATGATGCCATCAAATAAGACTTCTTCCCTTCGAAATACTCACGAAGAAATTTTTCATCCGATAAGAACATAGGCGAGGGATATTTTACAAAACTTTTCTGAAGCTGCTTTATCATTCTCTGAATTCTTTTTTCAAGAATAAAATCATTTACATCCGCATAATGAAATACATTTATTTTCATTTTGTTAAAGAAAACATAAAGATAGTTTGACCTTCTGTCTTCTTTAAAACTCGAGTACTGAAGATAAACAACGTCGTATCCCATATCCGTTAAATATTTTTCATAAGCTTTCATCGAGGCACGATGAAATATTAGTTTCTTCTTATGGAATTTGAACGGATACCGGATATCACCAAAGAAAAGGGGATCTTCAATAAGAAACACTTTTCTGGATTTATCCAGTGCGGGATGATCTTTAAATAACTGATGTGGAAAAACTAATACAGCTTCACTATCCATAGTTGTAACACTTTTCTCGAAATTTTAAAATTAAGGGCATTATTAAGCAATGCCCTTTGTAAACGTCACCATTAAATAATTAGTTCAAGAAGCTGTAAAAGTAATTATTAAAACTCTGCACTAATACCGATAGAAGGTAAAATTCCAATTGAAGATGTTTCATCGGTACGCATTTTACGCCTGCCCCATCTTATACCACTTTGGTTTTTCTGATTATAAATATTTTGAATATCGATATAAGTGATTAAAGTCCAGCCGGCAAAGTACCATCTTTTATCTACTCTTATATCCAGACTGTGAGCGGATTTTAATCTTTTTGTATTATAGTCTGCAATATTTTGTGTTCCATCAAAATTAAAAGGCGTGTAAGGTCTTCCGCTGGCAAATCTGAATCTGGTACTGAATTCCCAGAATTTATCAAGCTTATATCCGCCGCTAAGATTTATAATCCAATTCTGATCATAGCTACCAGATCGCACGATGCCATCAAGCGCAGTGTAATCAGATTGGCTGTAAGTTAAACTGAAGATTCCGTAGTAAGGAATTTCTGATAATTTTTTCTGAACAGATAATTCAACACCTCTTGCATTACCAAAACCATCATCCGTTAAAGGTTCTAAACCAAAAGATGAAAAGTTATCATCGCTTCCGGCAAATCCAGCGCCCGTGTTAGCTAATACAAGATATGGTCTTATAATGCTAGTAGGATAATTATTATAGTCTTTATAAAACGCTTCAACTTTTAACAAAGCATCTGCAGAGATTCTGTGATCAAATCCCAGCACAAACTGATTTACATTTATCATTTCAAGATCTTTGTTACTTTCAAAAGCTTCTAACCAAATGTAAGACGGAGATTGATGATAAATTCCTGTGCTAAAATTTAAGTTAGTAAGATTTGATAAAGCATAAGACAATGATAATCGCGGACTAAAATATACTTTCTTGTTAAGAGCTGTAAATATATCTGAACGCACGCCAACGTTTACTGTTAATCTATTAAAGTATATGGCATTGTAATTTGTATAAAGCCCAAACTTAGAATAAATATTTTCAGTTTTTAGTGAAGTTAGTGGAAGCGAATCACCAAAAGAAGTTATGAAAGTAGGAAATAAGATATCATAATCAGCTTCAATCAGCTTTGCAGTTCCACCAAAATTTAACTCTGATTTATTTGATAACTTGAAAACTAAATCCGCTCTTAGTGAATTTTCTTCTTCCTTTGATTTATTTGTGAAGATTGGATTTAACAATGAGTCACTTTGTCTGCTGTCAAAATCAACATAGTTACGACTAAGCACAATATTAAAAAACCCGTTATCAAAAAGATGCCTGTAAGTAATCCCCACAACATACTGTATCTGATCTGTGCCCAGCACAGTGCTGTTATCATATCTCTGATCTTCATTGTCGTTAAAAAATTTAACATTATCAAATGCGCTTATAAATAAAAAGCTGAAAGAATTTTTTGTGTGAGGTTCAAAATCGGCTTTTAGTAAAACATCATAATATTCAGGAACGAAAGCAAAATCAGCAGCTTTGAAAATAAAATCCAGATAACTTCTTCTTGCAGATAAAATAAAATTAGATTTCTGTGTAATTGGTCCTTCAAGATTAAATCCAAACTGAGATGCGGAAATCGTTCCTTTTCCACCAATCTTATCTTTTCTTCCATCTCTAAGATTTATGTTTAACACAGAAGAAAGTTTATCTCCGTATAAAGCTGAAAAACCACCTGTAGAAAAAGAAGTTTCTCTAACAAAATCCAGATTGATGTAGCTTAATGGTCCTCCGGAAGCACCCTGGGTACCAAAATGATTAATGTTGGGTACTTCAATTCCGTTTATCAGATAAAGATTTTCTGAGGGTGCGCCACCTCTAACAATTAAATCATTTCTTCCTGCATCTGCCTGGGCAACTCCGGGTAAAACTGATAATGCACGGATTACATCTTCAAAGCCGCCGGGGCTTCTTCTTAGTTCTTCATAACTGAAATTTCTTATGCTGATAACTTCAATTGGATTTTTTCTGAAGAAGTCACTTGTTACAGTTACGCTTTCCAGCTCAATTGTCTGAGGTGTTAATTCAAAATTGATATCAGCGGGTTTACCTGTCTGAACAACCACATCAGTTTGTGTAAGTGAGTTATATCCAATAACGGAAGCTCTTAACTGATATGTGTTAATGGGTATGTTTTCAATTCTATAATAACCATTTATATCGGTTGCAGCGCCATAGTTTGTACCCAATACAACAATATTTGCAAATGGAATTGGCTGTTTACTTACAAAATCCAGCACTCTTCCATAAATACTGCCCGTCATTTCTTGTGGCGTGGCTTTTATTGTTAATATTATAATTACAATTAAAAAATATTTTATACGCATTTTGCTTTCATTTCTAAATTATTAAATAAAAACATAATAAAATCATCAAAGTTCCATTGTAAGAAAAAGTATTTTATTATAAAGATAAAATTATTGTATTTTTAGATAAATAATTTTAGCCCAATCACATGCCCAATAGAAAAAACTTAAAAAGAACTCAAACATCAGATGATAATTTTTCTTCTCTGATGTCAGGCGGCTCATTAGAAAAAATTTTACTGACCTCGCCGCAGAGTACAATTCTTTGTGATATTGCATCAATATTTGATGATCAATTTCATTACTCACTTTCAATAAATAATAAACAAATAGAAGTCTTTTACTCACCAAGCGTGGAAAAAATAACCGGTTACAAACCCGAGGAATTGATAAAGTTTGATTCATTTGGTAGAGAATTGATATTGCAGGAAGACCTCCCTTTGGTTAAAAAGCAACTTGCCCAAATTGAAAATGGCAGCATAAATAGTCTAGAATTATTATACAGAATTAAACGTAAGGATGGCGAAATAGTTTGGTTAAAAGAACAAATAAAATCAGATAAAACAGATGGTGGTCAAAAAATTATTGGTTTAGTAATTGACGTAACCGAATTTCAAAAAAAGGAGGATGAGTACTTAAAGAGCCTGAATGAGCTGAAAAACCAAATTACAGCCAGAGATAATTTTCTTTCTATTCTTTCACACGATCTGCGAGCACCGTTTTCAAGTATACTGGGTTTTACTGAAATTCTTTTAAGTGATGCAGTTTTAAGTGATGCAGAACGTACTGAATATCTTAACTACATCAACGATTCTTCAAATAATCAACTTAGGCTGGTTAATTATTTACTTGATTGGTCAAATCTTCAAACCGGAAGACTTAATATAAATAAACACAGAGTTCAGGCACAGGCATTAGTTTTTAATTGCATATCTGCTTTAACCGGTACGGCAATAAGAAAAAATATAGAAATAAAAGTTAATGTGCCTCAGACAATCTTTATTGAAGTAGATGAAAAACTTATCACTCAGGTAATTACCAACTTAGTAAGCAATGCTATAAAATTCTCAGAAGATCATAAAACTGTTTACATCACCGCAGACAGATTTAATAATGAATACGTAGAGTTTATCATTAAAGATGAAGGAATAGGCATCCCGGAAAATTTTCAACCACGGATTTTTAAGTTTGATAAGATGTTTTCAACAAGAGGTACAAGAGGTGAAAGAGGTACGGGACTTGGACTTTCGCTTGTAAAGGAAATAGTTGAACGACACAACGGGCAGATATGGTTTTATTCAAAAGAAAGAGCCGGAAGTGAATTTCACTTTACGGTTCCAAGTTCAGAAAACAGCATATTGGTTGTTGAAAATAACAAAGAGGATTTTCATCTGCTTCAGAAACTTATTTTAGAAAATTATCCCGAATTCAAATTCATCGGAACCGATAATGGTTTTGAAGCAATAAACATTGTTATTAAGCGTCATCCATCTCTAATTATATCTTCACACGATTTACCATTAATGAATGGTGTTCAATTCGTTAAATCTATTTTAAGAGGAGATAAGAAATTCTTTACCCCAATTATTGCTTTGGTGGATTCTGTGGATGATACCACAATAAAATCATATCAGGATCTGGGTATAAAAACAATATTACATAAACCCATTGACTCCAGAATTGCAAACAGAGAAATAAATCTGGCTTTAAATTAAACTATCTGTACAGATGTTATTTGATATGGCTTTAATTATTTTACCAAACCAAAAATTATAAAACAGGAGGATTATTTTGAATCTTGCAGTTGTTGGAACCGGATATGTTGGATTAGTTTCCGGAACCTGTCTTGCAGAAGCAGGCAATAACGTTATTTGTGTTGACATTGACGAAAAAAAAGTTGAAAAGATGAGAGAGGGTCAGATTCCTATTTATGAACCCGGTTTGGAAGTATTATTTCTGAGAAACATTGTAAAGAAAAGGTTATCGTTTACAACTGATTTGCACGATGCAGTTAGAAAATCTGATATCATTTTTCTGTGCTTACCAACACCACAGGGCGGTGATGGTGCAGCTGATTTAAAGTATGTTCTAAAAGTTGCTGATGATCTTGGGAAACAATTCCGTGATGAACCCGGCCTTGGGTTTAAAGTTATTGTGGATAAAAGCACTGTTCCGGTTGGTACAAGCGACCGGGTGCGCGCCGCAATCAAAAAACATGCACCAGACTTTGATTTTGATGTCTGTTCGAATCCGGAATTTTTGCGAGAAGGAATTGCTGTTGAAGATTTTATGAAACCTGAAAGAGTGATTGTTGGAACCAGCAATGATAAAACAAAAAAAATAATGGAACAGCTTTATGAACCATTTGTCAGAACCGGAAATCCAATTTACTTTATGGATGAAAAATCCGCTGAAATGACAAAGTATGCTGCTAATTCTTTCATCGCTATGAAAATATCTTTTATGAACGAGATCGCGAGGCTTTGCGAATTAACCGGAGCACAGGTGGATGCAGTAAGATTAGGCATAGGTTCTGATTCCAGGATTGGTAAAAGATATTTGTTTCCCGGCATCGGATATGGCGGCTCCTGTTTCCCTAAAGATGTTCACGCACTTGTTAATACAGCAAATGAAAATAAATATAATTTTAAAATTCTTAAGTCTGTAATAGATGTTAATAAAGAACAGGTCAAACATTTCTTTAACAAAATACTTAAACATTACAATGGCGATGTTAAAGGTAAGCGTTTTGCACTTTGGGGACTTGCATTCAAACCAAATACTGATGATGTAAGAGAAGCACCAGCTCACTATCTGATTAAGCTATTACTTGATGCAGGAGCTTCAATAATTGCTTACGACCCTGAAGCTAATAAAACAACAAAAGAAGTTCTTGGTGATATAATCCAGTATGCAGAAACTTCTGATGAAACTCTTAATGGTTCCGATGCATTAATTGTAGTTACAGAGTGGAAAGAATTTCGCAATCCGGATTTTGATAAAATCAAAAAGAATCTAAAAGCACCAGTAATTTTTGATGGCAGAAATCTTTATGACCTTGATAAGATGAACGAATTAAAATTTACTTATTATTCTATCGGACGGAGTGATGTTAAAAATTAACTTTAATTTAATATTCAAATTTCTAAGCTATGCTTAATCAAATCGAGTTGAACGGATTATCCAAAGGTGATTCTTTAGATCATTTTTTTCTTGTAAAGAAGTGTGAGTTAAGATTAACTAAAAACGGAAAAGAATTTTTAGCGCTTGAATTGGGTGATAAATCAACAACATCTCCGGCTAATCTTTGGGATGACATTCAGGGATTCAAATCGCTTAAAGGATCTTTAACTGTTGGCGACATAATTAAAATTACAGGCACGATAGATGAATATCAGGGCAATCCTCAAATAAAAATTGAAACTATCAGATTAGCCAAACAAAGCGATGATGTATCCTCTCAGGATTTTCTCCCCGTCTCAACCCGCAACCTTGATGAAATGAAAAAAGAGTTTAAATCAAGAATTGAAAAAATTACAGATACTAATCTGAAATCTTTGATTAAGAATATTTTTTCGGAAGAAAGATTTCTGAAATACACCTCTGTTCCTGCAGGCAAAATGTGGCACCATAGTTACATAGCAGGATTGATTGAACACACTTTAGAAATAATTAAAATCTGTGATTTGATGTCAGATATTCACCCGGAAATTAATCGTGATTTGCTTGTTTGCGGTGCAATGCTTCATGATTTTGGCAAGATCGAGGAACTTAGTTACCAACCGGTTTTTGAGTATACCGACAAAGGAAAATTATTGGGTCATATCGTTATTGCTGCAATAATTGTAAATGATGAAATCAACAAGATGAATTCTTTTCCGGAGGAGCTAAAGAATAACTTATTGCATTTGATTTTAAGTCATCAGGGAAAACTTGAATATGCGTCTCCTGTTGTTCCCAAAACTCTTGAAGCAATCACACTTTATCAGGCAGATGAGCTGAGCGCAAAAGTTAACGCTTATAAAAATGTGTTGACTAATGAAATTAAACCCGGTTCAAGCTGGTCAAAATTTATTTCTTTAGCCGGCACGGATATTCATTCACACGGATTAAGTAAAAACACCGAACAAGAAAAAAATACACTATTCGATTAATTAAATAATTCAAAGGAAAAAAAATGAAAAAGAACCACTTGCCATTTTTAGCAATCGTGTTTGTAATAATGGGGTTCACAATTTCTTTTGCACAGTCAGTTGATGAGCTTATTAAAGAGGGAGATCAGTTTGTAGCTGAATTTCAGCATCAAAAAGCTTTGGATACTTATCTGAAAGCCGAAAAGCTGTCTCCGGATAATTGGGAAGTTTTATGGCGCATCAGCAGAGCATACGTTGATTTAGGCGAGAAAATGCCAACAAAAACTGATGCTCAAAAAGATGAGCAGGAAAAAATTTATAAGAAGTCATTAGAGTATGCTGATAGAGCCGTTAAGCTAGCTCCTAATCAATCTATTACCTATGTTAGAAGAGCAATTGCAAATGGAAGAATTGCTTTATTTGAAGGAGTTTTTTCTGCTATCGGCACTGTTAAAGATGTTAAAGCTGATTGCGAGAAAGCAATACAAATTGGCAATGGTGGAAATTATGTTCAGGCATTGGCTCATTATGTTTTAGGAAGAACTCACCTTAAAGTATGCGAGAAAGCATATCTTGTTCGTTTGCCATTAGGACTTGGCTGGGGCGATACGGAAGAAGCAGTAAGACTTTTGGAAATAGCAGTAAAACTTAAACCAAACTTCAGAATGTTTATGTTTGAACTTGCAAAGGCTTACGTTGAAGAAGATGAGTATGAAAAAGCTAAGGATATTCTTAAGAAAATAGAAAAAGCTCCCGTGCAGGATGAGGATGATGATGTTGTTTTATCTGATGCCAAAAAACTTTATGAGGAAATAAAGAACGAATAATCAGCTCTGTGTTTTTTAGTTAACCTGGTGTCTTGGTGGTAAAATAAATTTTTAACTACCAAGACACTAAGAACACCTCTTTTCATCAAGAATAACAAAAGGAATTCAGTTTATGAATTTCAGTCAATCATTTCTTAACAAACTTTCCGAAGCTAAAAAAATAGTATTCTTTACAGGAGCCGGTATATCAGCTGAATCCGGTATTCCTACTTTCCGTGGTAAAGATGGAATCTGGAATAAACTTAAACCCGAAGAGCTTGCAAACTTCAATGCATTTATGCGTAATCCCCAGATGGTTTGGGAATGGTATAATCATAGAAAAAAAATTATTAATGAAGCAAAACCAAATGCAGGACATCTTGCGATTGCTGAAATGCAAAATTTATTTGATGAAGTTACTGTTGTTACACAAAATATTGATAACCTTCATCGGCGTGCCGGCAGTAAAAACATTTTTGAACTCCACGGCAACATTGAAAGAAATTATTGTATCAACTGCCACACATTTTATAATGAAGGATTAGATTTTTCTAACGGAGTTCCAAAATGCAAATGCGGAGGTTTAATAAGACCTGATGTTGTGTGGTTTGGAGAATTCTTACCTCAGGATGAATTCGAAGGCGGAGAAAAAGCTGCTATATCTTCGGATATTTTTTTTGTTGTAGGTACATCGGCGGTAGTTTATCCTGCAGCCGGATTAGTAGTTGCAGCAAAACGCGAAGGATCATTTATAGTTGAGATAAATATTACAGAAACTGAAGTTTCCTCAATTTGCAATGAATCATTTTTTGGAGAGGCTGGTAAAGTTTTACCAGAAATTGTTAATGCAGTAAGACGGATGAAAGAAAAATAATTTTACTGACTCTTCTTTGGTACAATTAAACTTAAAACAGCAGTAAAAACCGCCGCTCCGATAATAGACCAGATAATAGGATATTTTATTCCTCTTATTTCAAAAGAAAGTAAATCCGGAAAATTAAATTCACGTGCAAGAATAGTTCCGATATAAGCACCTATAAATCCAACAACAATAGAAATAATACATCCGCCTCTTTTAAATCCTACCAATGCGCGCCCAATTCCACCTGTAATGCCCGCAATGATAAGTAAAATTATTATTTCAAACATAAATGCCTCTATCTGTTTAAATACATCCAAAAAATAGCTTTTATTCCTTTAAAATTCTTATCATATTTTAAAGAAACTATTTACTTTAATTTTAAGTTATTCAGATAAAAAGGTTTTAGTTGAACAGAAGAAGATTTATAAGAAATATTTCACTTGCATCGGCAGGGTTTTTATTTGTCAGCGAAAAGGTTCAGGCAAAGCATCCTCCCCTTTCTCCAAACTTTAAACCTGAGCCTTTAAAATGGAAGAACGATGAAATCAACATTGCATGGATTGGGCACGCCACTGTTTTAATTAGATTTTATGACAAAGTTATTCTAACAGATCCTGTGTTATTTGAAAGAGTTGGTGTTAGCTTATTAGGTATGACATTTGGTCCAAGCAGATTTACACACCCTGCACTTACGATTGATGAAATTCCCAAACCAGATATAATCTTACTTTCTCACGCTCATATGGATCATATGGATTATGAAACACTTTCTGCGATTTTTGATAAATATCCAAATCAGATTGATTGTATAACTGCTTACAATACTGCAGATGTTATCGCTGAACTTGGATGGAAATCGCTTCAGGAAATTGATTGGAATGAGGAAACTGAGATAACCGGAATAAAATTCAAAGCTTTAGAAGTCAAACATTTCGGGTGGCGTTATCCGTGGGAACGTGACCGCTCAAAAGGTTATATGAAAGATGGAAGAAGCTTTAATGCGGTGCTAATTGAATATAACGAAAAGAAAATATTATTCGGTGGAGATACTGCTTTTCATGAGCTATTCAAACCTTTGAAGGATGAGGACATAGATATAGCAATAATGCCCATTGGTGCTTATCAGCCATGGAGAAGAAATCATTGTAACCCAGAAGAAGCACTGGTAATGGCAGATCAGCATATTGGGGCAAAATATTTTATTCCCATTCATACAAAAACTTTTAAACAAGGATCAGAACCAATAGATGAACCATTGACCTGGCTGAAAGATTCTGTTTCCAATTACACTATTAAGCTGGGCTTAGATGATATCGGAAAAACTTTTACGCTTAACAACATTTAAATAAAAAATTGAGTTACTCTTGCAAAGCATTCAGCAGCTTAAGGATAAATTTGTTTCGGATATAAGTTCTTTAATTGAGGACGTGAGCAAATTTAATTCTTTATCGGATTACCAGATTAATTGGAAACCATCGCCCGAAAACTGGAGTATAGCTGAATGTTTTGATCATCTTATTGTAACCAACAAACTTTACCTGAATGAGTTCGAGGAACAATTTTCTCATAAACAAATAAAGACAAATTGTGCTATCACAAAAGTTAAACACAAAACCTTTGCTAAGTTTATAATCAAATCAGTAGATCCTTCCAATGTAAAAAAAGTAAAGACATTTAAAGTTTTTAATCCTTCAAAAAGTAATCATACAAAAGAAGTAATTAACACATATACAAATCTTCAGAAGCAATTTATAAATGTTGTTTTGCAATCAAATGACTTGAATCTTAATGAGTATATTATGTCATCGCCTGCAACAAAATTTGTAAAAGAAAATTTTTGCGATGTTCTTGAAATTATCCGTTTACATGACAGACGACACTTTAATCAGGCTAACAGAATTTTAAATCATTCAAATTTTCCCAAAAACTAAATGAGTAAATTAGAAAAAGGATACATCCAGGTTTATACCGGCAACGGTAAAGGTAAATCTACTGCGGCAATTGGGCAAGCTGTCAGAGCTGCCGGTTTTGGACTTAAAACTTACATCGCCCAGTTCATGAAAGAATATCCCTACAATGAGTTGGTCAGTTTATCACAACTAAAAGAATGGATAACAATTGAACAATTCTGTGGAGATGATTTTGTTTACAGAAAAGAGCTACCGAACAAAGATGAAATGGATAAAGCAAAACGTGGACTTGAAAAAGCCAAAGGTAAGATGTTAAGCAATAAATATGATTTGATAATTCTGGATGAAGTACTTGTATCAATTCATTTTGGTCTTTTTAATGATGAAGAAATTCTAACGTTTATGAAATTAAAACCGGAAAATGTTGAACTAATCTTAACCGGAAGATATTGCCCGGATAAAATTCTTGATGCTGCCGATCTTGTAACTGAAATGAAAGTAATTAAACATTATTATCAACGCGGTATTTTAGCAAGAAAAGGTATAGAATCTTAAGAATTATAGATAATTGAGAAATTTTTAATAGCAGCAAATTTTTGAGTATGGAACTTTTTTCTGCAAAATTGAATTATTACTTTAATATTAACCTTTAATTTTTGTTATGAAAGAAATTAAGCAATCACATTTTTTAGCATTTTACAATGCACTTGTTGATGGGGATAAGGAAAAATGCATTAGCCTTGTGCAGTCTCTTCTTGAAGACGGAGTTGATATGAAGGATATTTACGTTCAACTCTTTCAGGATTCATTGTACAGAATTGGAAAACTTTGGGATCATAATAAAATGTCCATTCCGGAAGAGCATATGGCTACCCAGATTGTTGAATCTCTCATCAGCCGTTTTGCCCCGATTGGTAATCCGCATTCAGAAAGAAAAGTGGTTATAACTTGTATAGACAAGGAATTCCATGAAATCGGAGCAAAAATGGTCTCAAATGTTTTTGAGATGGAAGGTTGGAAAACTTATTATCTTGGCGCTTCAGTACCAACTAAAGAAATTGTAAAATTTGTAAAGCAGATAGATCCGGAAATAATTGCATTATCCTGGAGCCTTTATCTGAATCTTGGAAGATTCCTGGAAGTGGTTGATCACCTGACAAAATTCTTTCCTACAAAAAAAATATTAGTAGGCGGACAAGCTTTGGCAGAAAACTCTGATAATATTTTGAAGAAATACAGAAACGTTGAACATATTAAATCCATCTATTCATTAGAAAAATATTTAAAAGAGGAATTAGTATAACCAATAGGGCAAAGTTTTTACTTTGCCTTTCATTTTATTTAAACTTACTTTTAAGCATACTTAAAAATATTATTAGTGATACTTAAATGGATAATGTTTCTCAGGAAAACTATTTAGCGGCAATTTTCAGAAACCTGGATGAATCAGGTGAGATAAGACCGAATCTGCTTGCTGAAAAACTCGAAATATCAAGTGCTGCAGTTACAGATATGCTGCGCAAGTTATCAAGAGATGGTTTCATCAATTATAAAAAATACAAAAGCATAAAACTTACAAAAGAGGGCGAAATTTACGCTAAAAATATGCTTCGCAGGCACAGGATATGGGAAGTGTTTTTACATCAGACTTTAGGCATGCCCTGGGATAAGGTACACGATGAAGCTGAAAAACTTGAGCATTCTTCTTCAGATGAATTGATAGATCTTTTAGAAGAATTTTTAGATTACCCTGAATTTGATCCTCACGGCTACCCAATTCCTGATAAGAACGGAAAGATTAAAAAATCCGGCGCCGTGATTGCGATTGATCAGCTTGAAGAGAAAGATTCGGCAATAGTTGTACGCGCAAATGATGATGTTAAAAATCTCTTAGCATTCTTAACAAAAATTGGAATCACTTTAGGTAAAAAAATAACAGTTAAGGATAAGTTGGATTTTGATGGCTCCTTACTTATCGAAGTTGAAGGTAGAGAGATTAACATCAGCCCCAAAATTGCTTCAAATATTTTTGTAGAAAAGATTAAGTAGATCGGCTATGAATAACCCATTATTACTTTTAATAATTGGAATCGCTGCAGTATTATTAGCATTAGGACTTTTTTATCCCGGCAGTGGTATTATCGCCAGATGGAAAAAATCCAGATACTCAACTAAAAAAGTCCTGATTGAAGACGCATTAAAATATCTTTACAACTGTGAGTACAATAATACCGTTTGCTCATTAAATGGGATTGCGGGTAATCTTTCCATTTCAGCTGATCTTGCCACTGAGATTATTTCCAAACTTGAATCTTTAGGATTGATTAAATCTTACAATGAGGAGTTAAGTCTAACTGATGATGGCAGAGCATACGCAGTTAGAATAATAAGAGTCCATCGTTTATGGGAAAAATATCTTGCTGATGAAACAAGTGTCAAGGAAAATGAATGGCATCAGAAAGCTGAGGAAGTCGAACATCATTTAACTCCGGAACAAGCAGATCAACTGGCAGCACAAATTGGTAATCCTGTTTTCGATCCCCACGGAGATCCAATTCCATCTTCATCAGGAATCTTACCAATTAAAAAAGGTAAGCCTCTAACTGAGATGAAAGTGGGAGAGTTTGGAAATATTCTTCACATTGAAGATGAACCATTTGCAATTTACAGCCAGATTTTAGCTGAAGGATTATATCCCGGAATGCAAATCAGAATGATTGAATCGTCTGATAAAAGAATAAAATTTATTGCAAACGGAGAGGAATGTGTTCTTTCTCCACTCATTGCAAAAAACATTACTGTTGGAATTAAAAAATTAGAAAAACAAGTTGAGGGGAAATTTAAAACCTTATCATCATTAAAGGTGGGAGAAGAGGGAACAATTTTAGGTTTAGCAAAATCACTGCGCGGACAGCAAAGAAGAAGATTGATGGATCTTGGTATTGTACCAGGCACAAAAATAGAAGCTGAGCTTGAAAGTTTGACCGGTGACCCGGTTGCATACAGGGTAAGAGGGACAACCGTTGCTTTACGGAAACAACAAACTGATAGAATCTATTTATATGATGAAGAGAATAGAAAATGATTGCCAATAGTAACTTAAATAATTGTGCTAACTGCCCCGTGCACAATTTGGGTAATCTTAAAAAACTTGGCATCAATATGAGCAACTTTGATTTTGTTGTTGCTCTTGCCGGAAATCCAAATACAGGCAAAAGCACAGTGTTTAACTATTTAACAGGATTAAGGCAACACACTGGCAACTGGCCGGGAAAAACCGTTACACGTGCTGAGGGAGGTTTCGAGTACAACAATAAAAAATTTAAGCTTGTTGATTTGCCGGGTACTTACTCGCTTTTATCTACAAGCACTGATGAAGAAGTTGCAAGGGATTTTATCCTTTTTGGTCAGCCTGATGTAACGGTAATTGTTGTTGATGCTACAAGAGTAGAAAGAAATTTAAATCTTGTTTTACAGATTTTAGAAATCACAGATCGGGCTGTGCTTTGTTTAAATCTTATGGATGAAGCCAAACGAAATGGAATCTCTGTGGATGACAGAACTTTGTCCAAAGAATTGGGGATTCCGGTCATCCCGGCTTCTGCCAGACAGGGCGAAGGTATGAATGAGTTATTAAATATGATTCACGATGTTGCCTCTGGCAAATACATTTGTAAACCATATCGGATAAAGACACAATCCAAAGAATTAAATTATGCAATAGAAAGGTTAAGCAAAGAAATTGAATCTGAGTTTCCTGGTCTGCCAAATTTAAGGTGGGTGGCTTTAAGATTACTTGAGGGCGATCAAAGTATAATTGATGCGATACGCAATGGCGATCTTGGTAATCTTAAAAAACAAGAATTTGCAGTAATAGAAAATGAATAAAGAAAATTTGCCACAAAGTCTCGAAGACTCAAAGAAAAGCAAAATAAGATTATTGAGTGATGAAGAAGAACGAATAGGGAAGATTGTTGTTAATTCTGCTTTCAAAGTTCATAAAGCATTAGGCCCTGGATTACTTGAAAAAATCTATGAAATTGCTTTAGCACACGAAATTCAGAAAGCCGGATTAAAAGTTAAAAGACAAGTTGATATTCCGATAGTGTATGATGGAATTAAATTTGATGAAGGACTTAGATTAGATTTATTAGTTGAAGACTTGGTAATTATAGAAGCTAAAGCAATTGAACAAGTATATCCTGTTTGGACTGCTCAGGTTCTTAGTCATTTAAAACTTACAAATAAACGTTTAGGATATCTAATAAACTTTGATGTTGTACTTATTAAAGACGGAATAAAAAGATTAGTTATATAAACTTTGTGCCTTAGAGCCTTAGTGGCAGAAAAACAAATAATATACTATGAGTAATAATGTAAAAAGAGAATCGATCTTAGCTACTGCAAACAATTTGCGCTGGGATGTTGGTGACAATTTGCACGACACATTAATGGAAGCCATTTATGAAAATGCAACAACCATCGCAAACAAAGTTGTTAGCTATCCGGATAGAAAACCGGCGTTCAGTCTTGATAGAGCTCTTGACAGAATTCTTACAAGCAAGTATCTCGGCTTCCCTATTATGTTTTTGATTCTCGCAATAATATTCTGGATAACAATCGAGGGGGCAAATGTTCCATCCGGAATGATTTCGTCTTTACTTGTTGATACACTTCACCCGTGGCTTAAAAACTTTACCGATACTTTTATGCCCTGGTGGTTAAGCGGGGTTTTGGTAGATGGAGCTTATCTTGCTATGGCGTGGGTTGTCAGTGTAATGCTTCCACCTATGGCTATATTTTTTCCAATTTATACTTTACTTGAAGATTTTGGATATTTACCCCGTGTAGCATTTAATATGGATCCGCTTTACAAAAAAGTTGGTGCACATGGTAAACAAGCCTTAACCATGGCAATGGGATTTGGTTGTAATGCAGCAGGTGTTGTTGCTACCCGAGTTATTGACTCACCCAGAGAAAGACTAATCGCAATCATTACAAATAATTTTTCTTTATGTAACGGAAGGTGGCCCACACAAATTCTGATTGCAACTATTTTTATCGGAGGAGCTGTACCTGCATATCTTGCCGGAATTGTTTCAGCAGCTGCAGTTGTATTTATTGCTGTACTTGGAATTGCTTTTAGCTTAATTGTTTCCTGGGCACTTTCCAAATCATTATTAAAAGGAGAAGCATCCGCTTTCAGCCTGGAGCTTCCTCCATACAGACCACCCAGAATTTTGCGGACACTTTACACTTCTTTAATTGACAGAACGATTTTTGTTTTGTGGCGGGCAATTGTTTTTTCTGTACCTGCAGGTATGATTATCTGGTTGGTTGCAAATGTTACAATTGATGACGTTTCGATTGCAAATCATTTTATTCAGTGGGTAAACCCTTTTGCATTTATATTCGGACTTAATGGTGTAATTCTGCTTGCATATATAATTGCAATTCCAGCAAACGAAATAGTAATTCCAACTATTCTGATGTTAACTGTTACCAATCTGGGTTTAGCCGGTTTTGGATCAGGCAGTGGTGTAATGTTTGAACTTGATTCCGTTGCCGACACTGTACAAATACTTTATGCGGGTGGCTGGACTCTATTGACTGGAATAAATTTAATGTTGTTCAGCCTGCTGCATAATCCTTGCTCAACAACTATCTACACAATTTACAAAGAAACTAAAAGCGTAAAATGGACTGTTATATCAACCCTGCTGCCAATAATAATGGGATTTACAATTACGTTCTTTGTCACTCAAATCTGGCTTTTAATATCTAACTAAAAAATCTGCTCTCTTAATATTATCTGAAATACATATCTTTGCATATTGATTTAACAGAAAAGGATAATGCACTCTCATTCTTATTTAAGTATCTGGGAAATATTATTAGGATCTTTTACAGATACCTATTTAATGATACCTATTCTTTTTATTCTTTACTATTTACTTGAATATTTTTCTCATACAAAACAACTTGATCTAATTTCTTATCTTAAAATATCCGGTCCGATGGGTCCGCTTGCAGGTACATTACTTGGATTATTACCCGAATGTGGAATGTCTGTTTTTGTTACTTCTTTATTTCTTAACCGTAAAGTATCAATTGGAACATTGATTGCAACTTATCTGGCAACATCTGATGAAGCAATACCTGTGTTGATTGCAAATCGTGAACAAGTTATTTACATCGTATACATTCTTGGTGCAAAATTGCTGATAGGCATTATCTCCGGATATTTAATTGATGCGGTTTTTCCAAAAAAATTTTATGAAGGAAAAATTCCCGAAGTTAAATCTTCGCACGCTGTTGAAATAGATGTTGAGCTTCACAGAACAAAATATTTTGCAATATTTATACACAGTTTGAAGAGAACTTTTAGAATATACTTCTGGGTATTTGTAATTACATTAGCAATTGCTCTGTTGTTTGCATTTTCTCATTCTGAAGAGCTTATTGAATCATTAAACGTTAATCCTTTAATACAAATTATTATAACAGCAATTTTTGGATTAATTCCCAATTGTGCTGCATCCATTGCAATTGCAGAAGCATTCTTACACACAGGATTATCGCTGGGAGCTACAATTGCGGGACTAAGTTCCGGTGCGGGATTTGGACCCATCGTATTATTTAAAGATGGAGAATTAAGAATGTCTTTAAAGGTACTATTCTTAACACTGTTCTGTGCAATTTGCTGGGGCTTAATTGTTAATTTTATAACTATGAATTAGTGAGGTAAATTCAATATGAAAAAACTCAGATTATTATCCTGGAATGTTAACGGTATCCGCGCAGTATATAAAAAAGGATTTGTAGATTGGTTCTTGAAAGAAAATCCTGATATACTTTGTTTGCAGGAAACAAAAGCTTCTCCAGAACAATTATCCGATGATTTATTAAATATTAATGGATACAAATCCTACTTCTCTTCTTCAAAAATAAAAAAAGGGTATAGTGGGGTTGCTATCTACACAAAACAGGAACCGATAAAAGTAGAACACGGCTTTGGCATCCCAAAGTTTGATGATGAAGGAAGAATTGTTATTGCTGAATTTAAAGAGTTTGTTTTAATTAACATTTACTATCCTAACGGCAAGGCAAGTGAAGAAAGATTAAAATATAAAATGGATTTTTATGATGCATTTCTTCAGTACGTTGAAGAACTTAAATCCAAAGATAAAAAACTTGTTATTTGCGGTGATGTAAATACAGCGCACAAAGAAATTGATCTTGCGAGACCTAAAGAAAATGAAAAAGTCTCGGGCTTTCTTCCAATAGAAAGAGAATGGATGGATAAATTTTTTGCTCACGGTTATGTTGATACATTCAGAATGTTTAATGATCAGCCGGAGCAATACACGTGGTGGGATATGCAAACCCGGGCACGGGATAGGAATGTCGGCTGGAGAATTGATTACTTCTTTGTTTCAGACAACTTTAAGAAAAATGTTAAAGATGCTTTTATACTGACTGATGTTATGGGTTCAGATCACTGTCCTGTTGGAATTGAGATTGAAGTTTAAACTCTTAAAGATTAAGCAACCAATTTCTGATTTTCCTTAATTACTTACTATAGTGCCATTTGGCCCCTGAGGTTTTTCTATTCATTCGTTACTGT
>CAZCJF010000022.1:0-45232 GCA_964499095.1 uncultured Ignavibacteriaceae bacterium | reverse complement strand
AATTAATTGAAAAAGTTGCTTAACTTAATGTGTACTTTTAGGGGGTAAGATCACAGAGAGACTATAAGCAGAATGTATAGAAATTGTGGAGTAAATTTTTTTGCTGACATTTTAATTCTTTTGTAACTTTAATTTTTTGCAATTAAGATTTCACAATTATTGTACCATAATGAATCAAAAAAAAATGTTTCTTAATCAAATTGTTACATCTGTTATTTTAACTAAATGGTAATTACTACTTACCTTTTTTAGATAACGTTAGTATGTAGCAAGCATTCTAATTTAAGTTTCTGATTCGTAAGCATTTGTATCTTTATATTAGAATTTTTTACCTAGGTACTTAGAACAGCTTTTGATAGAAGATGCTTGGTATGTAAATTGGTAATTAATAGACAAATATTTATATATTGTTAAGTCAAATTTTACTTCAATGATAATTAATCCATCTAATTAATAATTTAAGTGTTACACTATGTCTGAATTGTTAGCTTCTTCTGTTAAACAGTTTATTATTGATAATTTTCTGTTTGGTGATAGCAAAAAATTAAAGGAAGATACTCATTTACTTGATAAGGGTATTATTGATTCAACTGGAGTTCTTGAATTAGTTGCCTTTATTGAGGATAATTTTAATATTACAGTTAAAGATGACGAACTAGTCCAAGATAATTTTTCCAGCTTGAATGCTATTGAAAAATTTCTCCAATCAAAAACTAACCATACTTCTTAAATCAAATGTGTGGCATAAGCGGAATCTTAAATCTTAAGAATCCTGCACCAATTAATCCATCCCATCTAAAACAGATGACTTACACACTTCGTCATCGAGGGCCAGATGAAACAGGGGCTTATATTGATGACTGGATTGGTTTGGCGCAATCAAGATTAAGCATAATCGATTTGAGCAGCGGTTCCCAGCCTATTCATAATGAAGATAAGACAATCTGGATTGTATTCAATGGAGAGATATTTAATTATCCTGAAATTCGTGAGAACCTGATAAATCTTGGTCATAAGTTCTATACCACCAGTGATACGGAAGTTATTCTTCATCTTTATGAAGAAAAGGGAGAAAAATGTGTTGATGATCTTAACGGACAGTTCGCCTTTGTAATCTGGAACTCAGTAACCAAAGATTTTTTTGCCGCCAGAGATAGAGTTGGAATACTTCCTTTCTTTTTCAAAATAGATAATGAAAAATTAATTTTTGCCTCAGAAGCAAAAGCAATTTTATCGATTGCTGTTGACAGCGTTGAATTTGATCCAATCGGTTTCGATCAGATTTTTACTTTTTGGACTAATCTACCAGGACGAACTGCATTTAAGGGGATTAATGATCTGCCGCCCGGACATTATTTAAAATCTTCTCCAAATCGTCCAATAGAAATAAAACGTTACTGGAGTTTATCATATAATCAGGACCTGGTTGCGGAAAATAAATCAATCCCTGATTTTGTTTCAGAGATTTCTGACTTGATGAAAGATTCAGTTCACATAAGGTTAAGAGCAGATGTACCGGTTGGCAGTTATCTTAGCGGCGGACTTGATTCTTCTGGCATAACTGCCTTTGTGAAAAATTATTTTAATAATGATCTAAGAACGTTTGGGATTACTTTTCAGGAAGAGAGTTTTGATGAGAGTGAATTCCAGAATTTGATGATTGAGCATCTGAGCACCAATCATTCCGAAGTTCATGCTGAGAACGAGGATATAGGAAAATATTTTTCTGATATTGTTTATTATGGAGAGAGACCGATTATTCGTGCTGCTCCGGTCCCATTATATTTATTATCTAAAAAAGTTAGAGAAGAAGGATATAAGGTTGTTTTGACAGGTGAGGGTGCAGATGAAATATTTGGTGGTTATAATATCTTTAAAGAAACGAAAGTAAGAAAATTCTGGTCTGTTGATCCACACTCTAAATTAAGACCAAAATTATTGCAGAAGCTTTACCCGTATATTTTTAAGGATAAAAGATTAGCACAAACTCTTCAGGCTTTTTTTAGATTAGGTATCGACGACCCCAACCATCCATTTTTTTCACACATTGTAAGATGGAATAATAATCTCAGATTAAAAAATTTCTTTTCTGATAATTTTAAAGAGCAAATTGGAGATTATAACGCATTTGATGAACTAAAATCTATTTTACCTAATGATTTTGATAGTTGGGATTATGTTTATAAAGCACAGTATTTAGAGATAATAACTTTTATGAGCGGATATTTGCTATCTTCACAAGGAGACAGGATGGCAATGGCAAATTCAGTGGAGTTACGTGTACCTTACCTTGATCATAGAATAATCGAATATATGGCTAAGGTTCCTTCAAGATTTAAAATCAGCGGATTAAATGAAAAGTATCTTCTTAAAAAGGTATTTAATGATTTATTACCACAAAAAATTTTATATCGTCCTAAAAACCCTTACAGAGCACCAATAAGGAATAGCTTTATTAAGAATAAATATTTTAATATTGAAGAAATATTATCTGAAAAACAGATTAAAAGTTTAGATGTTTTTGATTATGATAAGGTCAATTTGCTGTTGAAAAAAGCTTATCGTACTAATACTTTAGGTGAATTAGATAATATGGCACTTGCCGGAATATTATCGACTCAAATTCTATTTTATCAGTACATGGTTAAAGAAAAATTGCAAGTACCTGAAAGTTATATTTTTAATACTTTTATAGATAACCGATCTTAAATTAAATAATTAAACCGGAGACGGAATGAATTTTACAATGGACTCAATTTATCTTGATGTAAATGCAGAAACTGAGAGATTAGTTAATGCTTTGAAAGATGCTGTAGCATTCAAACTTAAAAAACGAGGTGCAGTAGTAGGTGTTAGCGGTGGAATTGATTCATCGGTTGTACTGGCGCTTTGTGCTAAAACGTTTGGACCTGAAAAAGTTTTGGCTATTATGATACCGGAAAGAGATTCTAGTCCTGAAAGTAAAGAATTAGCTACTATGCTTTGCGAAAAATTTAAAGTTCCTTATTTACTCGAAGATATAACTGATGCTGTAAATGGATTTGGATGTTATAAAAGAAGAGATGAAGCTGTAAAGAGAGTTTTCCCGGAATATGATCCCAAAAGTTATAAAATGAAAATAGTACTTAAAGATGATAAAGAAGCAAAAGGCAGATTAAATCTTTTCTATCTTACAGTAATTGCTCCAGATGGATCACAAAAATCTAAAAGGCTTCCACTGGCTGAGTATTTACAAATCGTTGCCGCATCAAACTTTAAACAGAGAAGCAGAACAAATATGTTGTACTACCATGCAGAAGCAAAAAATTATGCAGTTATTGGAACGGGAAATAAAAATGAACACGAACAAGGATTTTTTGTTAAGTATGGGGATGGTGGCGCTGACGTAAAACCAATTGCACATTTATTTAAAACACAGGTTTATCAGCTTGCAGAATATTTAGGAGTTCCTGAAGAAATAAGAAGACGAACACCAACTACCGATACTTACAGTGCTGAGCAAACACAGGAAGAGTTCTTTTATAAAACGCCTTTTGAAATTATGGATAGAATATGGGATGGATGGGAAAAGGGTGTACCTTCAGATGTAATTGCAAAAGTTTTGAATATTCAACAGTCAATGGTGGATGTGACAATAAATGATATCAGACAAAAAATTAAGACCACTGAATATTTACGGCAGGAACCAATTTCTTTGGGATGAATTTTAGCACTTATTTTTTGCAGGTGTAAAGGTTTAAGTTAAAGTCATTTCAGCAAAAGCAGAAAACTACAATTGAACAATAAATTGGATTCTCCCAACACGGGAATTGCATAACAATTATTTCAATACTTCACTTCAAACATCTCATTAATTCTGTTATAATCGTACTTGCCATTGGTATTAGTGGGGATTTGATTTGTTGATTTCACAACAAGTGACTTGAAATTGAGCTTGTACATTTTCATAACTTCTTCTTTCACCTTAACTTCAGTAAGATGATCTTCGGCTTGTACAAGAATTTTAAGCAGCTCATCTTTACCGCTACAGGCAGCGGAAATACCAAAATGGTTTTCTATCATTTTTTGTACTTCATCCAGATTAATTCTAAGTCCATATATTTTTATAAATCTTTTCATCCTACCTGTTACATAAAAAAATCCATCTTCATCCTTATACCCCAAATCTCCTGTAAATAAAACTCCTTTTAATTCATCTCCTTTAGAAAGATCTTCTAAGTTTTCTGCGTAACCAAGCATCACATTATCACCTTTATAAACTATTTCGCCGGTTTCTTTTGGTGCAATAACTTCAGCACCGTCATTCATTATTTTTAATTCACCGCCGGGAATAGATATGCCTATGGAACCTGTTTTCTCACTGAGTTTTTCCGGAGGAACATAAGTAATCCTTGCAGTTGCTTCTGTTTGCCCGTACATGACAAAGAATTTTTTATCATTTGCTATCGCATAATCATTAAAATGTTTGATAAACTCTTCACTTAATTTTCCTCCTGCCTGTGTAAAATATTTTAGTGTGGGAAGACCGATCTTTTCAAAACCAATTCTTTTTAGCATAGTGTAAGTGTATGGTACGCCAGCGAAAGAGGTGCATTTACATTCATTAAATAAATTCCAGAAGTCTCTGAAGAAAACTGTTTTTTCAGTCAATACAATCGCAGCACCTTTCAACAGGTGACTATTAATGATAGATAATCCAAAAGAATAATTAAATGGGAGAGTGGTAATTGGTCGCTCAGCTTCGGTAATCTTTAAATATTCTGCAATGGATTCTGCGTTTGATTGGATATTCCTGTATGAGAGCCTGACTAATTTTGGAGAACCCGTGGTACCTGATGTTGATAATAAAACGCATAGTTCTGGAAAAATATTTCTCTGAATTGTTTCTGATCGTTTAAGAAAATTTAGAGACTCATAGTTAAATGAAAAAGAATAGTGTTCGGGAATAGTTTTATTTGATGAGATAATAATATCTGGTTTATAATTATTTATTAAATCGTTTCTAATTTCGTCATTTAATTTTTCATCAAGTAAAAGTACAGCATTACCCGATTTTAAAGAAGAAACATAAGTAACAACAGATTCGATATTATTTGTTGTGAAAAGGAAAATTAGTCCTTTTTTCTGTAAACTAAGCATATCAGATAAATTCTTTGCAGAACCATCTAATTCTTTATATGTAATAGAAACATCCTCACTGGTATCTAACAATGCCATATTATCTGAAAATGCTACTAAATTTTCCCAAAAATATTTTTTACTATTTCCCATCTTAAGTTTAAATAATTTACTTTAATATCAATAAGATTTATTTCATCAACATCATTTTTTTAGTTTGAACTACATCCCCCACTCTTAACTGATAGAATAAAACACCGCTTGAAACCGCACGAAACGATTCGTGCGATAAGTTGAATTCTACTTCGTAATTTCCGGCGGGTTTATATTCATTTACCAATGTTGCAACTTCATTTCCAAGCACATCATAAACAATAAGACTTACAAAAGTCCTTTCGCCTTTGGAGAGGGGATTTAGGGATGAGGCTGGGATTGTAAACTTAATTTTAGTGCTCGGGTTAAAAGGGTTTGGATAATTTTGTTCGAGCACAAATTCCTTAGGAACTGAATTGCTTTCGTCTTCAACCTGAGTTGCTTGCCCAATCATATTTTGATCCAGCCAGGTTAGTCTGCTATTAATCCACGACTTTAAGTAAGTAAGCTCCTGCTCAAATGTCTGTCCAACATAATAATTTGGCCAAACCCATTCACCAAGTACAGGCCATTTGGCAAAGTTTCTGGTTTTAGATTCATCAAGTAAAACGGTAAGTGAGTCTACATAGCCAATAATCTGAGCGGAGTTTAATTTTTGGTTCTTAAAGATTTGCCAGCGTGCATAAACTTTATTTCTAAAATCATTATCATTATACAATTTTTTCCACCAGAAAGGTGTTAGAAAATATTCACCCTGCATATTTGTAAGATAGTCAGTCAGATATTCAATCTCCCAACCCGTTGTTTTCCATCCATCGTAATAGTTGGCATTACCAAAACCAAGATTGAAATCCCAGACCGGTCCGGCAAAAAACTTAGTATTAATATCATCTCTGTTTTTATATAGATATGTGCTTAACCTGTAACCATCAACATTTTTTGTAACTTCATTAACTAAAATAAAATCGACAAAAGAATCTACATCGAGATATTTTGGATAGCCTGTAGCCTGATCTGAGAAATTGTTGCTGTAATACATAACAGTTTCAAAATTAAATATTGCCTGCTGTATATATGTCTTTTGTTGCTGAACTATATCTTCAGGTTTGGGATAGTGATACTGATAAAATGTTTTAAAGCTTGATTGAGGATAGGGCAGATAATTAGAGTACCACCCATCATTTCCCTCTCCATCAGTTTTATCTATCTTAATTATATATCCGCCTGTTAGTGCTGTACCTGATATATCTGCTGCTTCAAGCTTTTTAATATTAACTCGATTTGCATCTCGTTTTACTTTTTCTAATAAAACATACACACCAACATACTCACCATTCAGAACAACTTCACAAAACTTTGATCTGCTTGCATATCTCCCCATATCCGAAGCAATTCTGTATGCGAGTACATCGCGCATTAAGCTTTTATCATTGTAAGGCGCAAAAAGCACCCAATCGCTTTCAGCAGGAAATCCGAGAAGTGAAACATCTAAATCATTGCCAAGTGCATCTCTTGTTTCAACAGCATATTGTTTTTTAGGAAACATTTGAGAGCTTGAGCCGCGTATTTCTATTCCGATTTTACCGTTGTAATTATTGTATGGATCTGTAAGGTTATTTCTGACTCCGGCACCGTTGTAGATAACTCCCATATCCGCAGTTATTTTGTATTCATTTGGTATGGTTTGCCCGTTTGTGTTTATTACAACTATCGGAAGATTGGAGGATGTAAACTGAAGCGAGGAATTTCCCACCGGCAAACTGGTATAGTGGTAATTTATCTGAGCAAAATTAATTGCCTGAAAAAATGATAAAACGAATAATATGTAAGGTAGAATTTTCATTTTAGTAAAACTAACTTTTTTGTATCTGTAAATTTACCAGTATTCAATCTATAAAAATATACCCCGCTTGATAACTTACTTCCATCAAATTCAATTTCATATCTGCCGGCTGGCTGATACTCGTTTACCAATATTGCAACTTCATTACCTAATAAATCATATACAATTAATTTAACTGGAGATTGTTTCGTTTCATTTGCAATGGCATCAGGGATGGTGTATCTGATTTTTGTAGTAGGATTAAACGGATTTGGATAGTTCTGTTCAAGAGAAAATTGTGTTGGAAGTAAACTGTTTTTGTTTTCCTCAACATCTGTAAATACATCATTAATTTTTCCCGGTGTTCCATATCCAATTGATGCAGCCCAATTCACTCCAAGTGAATTATCCAGATCAGGATTTTTTAGAGATAATGTATGTCCATAGCCATCTGCTTCTATAGGCCAGGGAGGGCTATCATCATAAACAAGGGAGTCCATCATTTTCATTTCTTTATCGTAAAGTCTTATCAGTTCACCACTGCCACTAAGTCCGAATACTGTATTTCCAATAAAATTCTTTACATCAGGATATAGAGCCTTGAACAGAATTGTATCGATGCATAAAACCAAATAATCATTATCCTTAAGCAATGTGCCATTTGGAAATCTGTAAATATGTAAATCATCAGAGTCTTTGAAAATCCAGCCGGAAATATCAATATCTCTTTTACTGTTATTGTACAACTCAATCCAGTCTTCTGTATTAAATGATGGTGATGAATTATAATTAATTTCATTAATTACGATATTGGGCTCAGTATAGTTGGAATCAACACCAAAAATTGCTGTAAGATTATATGCTGAGTTCAATGATACAATCAGAGTATCGAGATTAGTATTATTTGATCCTTCCCATTTTACAAAACGATAGCCCGGTTTGGGTTGAGCAATTATTTTAACAGGTATTCCGTAAAAATATGAGCCAGTCCAGTTAGGTTTATTTATTAACAAAGAATTAATTTTAATCTTCCCCATAGCCGTATCAGAGTTCACCAGAGTTACAGGAGCAACGCCTGTTAAACCGAACTTCTGAATGAAATACAACTGCATGTAAAACAATCGCTGGTTGGCAAAATCTCTTAACTTTTGAACATTGTTTAACCATTGAGTAATGTTATATGGATTCCATCTTTGAATTTGACGAGGGATTTCGTTTTCTATCAAAGATTTATAATGATTAATTTTTTCAACTACTTCAGCAGCCTTAAATATTGAATTATAAAAATCAGAGAAATAATTTATGAAATCATTTTTGAAAGACTGATTTTCCAGCAGCTTTCTTAAGAAAAGCGTTGACCAAGGCGGATTAGGCCAACCGGGTCCATTGGGTTCTGTTGCAAATTCAAGTGTGTTATGCCTGTACTCATCCGGATTAAATAATCCAAACCCGAAATCAGTATCATATAAAATCCAGCGCCACTTGCCATTTAGATGATTACGCCAGAATTTTATATTATTTCCGGGCCAATCTGTATTTGCAAAATAAATTTGAGCAACAAAATATTTTATAAAATTTTCTACATCTATTTTAGTTTTTACAAATTCATAGTTTGTATTATTAGCAAGACTGTTACTCTGGATAAAATTAACAAGTGATAAATAATCTGTGCTGTCTCCTTGTATAAGTTCTCCGTTGTTTTCCAAAATGTCCAGGCTATCAGGATATAAGTTATGATGCTGGGCAAGAAAATGTTCGTTAACTTTTTCCCTTAAATTATGAATGCCCCAATATTCACCATTTAAAAAAACCACTGTTGGTTTAAAAGCCTGTTTATCAATTCCAACACCATCAACGATATTAGTCATAAGACCATCTCTGAACATTGTAAAATTCCAATCGTTTCCTGAATTGCGAAGAACAAAAGCCTGGTATTCTGTAAAAGGAAGATCATCAAATAATTTATATTTAATACTGCTGTAACCATATCTGCCTCGTGCAAAAACAGCGAGTGATTTCTGAGGAAATCCTCTGCTCCAGCCTCCAAAAATCTGGATACCGGCATCCATACTAAATCCGTTATTTGTTCCATCATTTTCAAAGTACTCAACGTGAATTGGTTTTTCCCAATCCTTCCAGAAGTTTGCACCAAAATAAGGGAACGAAGTTTCAGCACTATCACCAGTTGAATAAATACCGGTTTCTTCATCAAAGAAATTTTCGGGATCTGTTGATAGTGAAAAAACCGGCAGCTGCGTACTAAAGTTTAACAGATATGTGTTGGTCACGGTTCTGCTTGGAATCATGCCGGGATTAAACGCTTTTACCCTTAACACTTTTGTTGAAGTAATTAAAACCGGATTTGTATATAAAGCCGATTGCTCCGTCGGTTCCGATCCATCAAGCGTGTAATAAATTGTTCCGCCGCCTGCACCGGGCTGAACCATAACATTAACTATCCCCTGATAAAAGCCTGGTGGTATTGTTACGATAGGATTATCAGTTACTCCAACGTAACCTTCTGTTAGGTTACTATCACCGGGAGTGGGCGAATTGAATAACAGCCAGCTTGCACTACCATCCGGTTTTCTGCCGTAAGATAAATCGGGTGGAATAGCTGGAAAAGTAATTTCATCAACAGTAACAGAATTATTGTCAGTAAGTATTACACTCTCTCCTTCGGCGCTCAACTTAAAGTTTGTATGAAGATATCGGAATGGAAGATCCAGCAGTTTATTAACATAGCTTGCGCCACTGCCGTCAGAAGTATAACCTAAACTAAAGAAAGGAATTAATGTGAGATCAGACGAACCGGTTCCATAATTATGGACCTGAATTGCTAATACATTTTGTCCTTCAACAAGTAATGATTGGATATCAGAAATACTGAACGCCTTTGGTTTACCGCCAAAAACAATTTTTGGTTCAACATAAGTTGTGGCTGATTGATTATATGCCGGTGGTATTCCAACCATTCCTATATTTTCACGTGCTATTTCAACTCCATTTAAATATGCAACAAATGCATCATCATAATCTACATGCAGGACTGCTGCTGCGATATCATTCTTATTCTGTATATTAAAAGTTTTTCTAACATAAACAGAATTAACACTTGTAGAAATAATTGTAGAGTCATCATTATCACCATAACCAAAACCGCTTTTACCGGAGAGCCACGACTGGTCATCAAAACCATTATTTTTCCATTGAGCGGGAGGTTCGCTGGTTCCTAATCTGTATTTCCATATTGCGCCCCAGTCAATGATTGTTTCCCAATGATTTACATACTGAGTTCTGTTTTTATCGCTTGCAAAAATTAATAAATGCTGCTTTGGTTCAATCACTACTGAAGGGAATATCCATTTGAACGGGCTGGATTTTGAATCCGATAATCCATAGCCCTGCAAATTAACTGAAGTATCCTGTGCATTAAAAATTTCTATCCAATCGGAATAATCTCCATCTTCATCAGAAATTACATAACTGTTTGAAGACATAAGTTCATTAATATAAACCTGCTGCGCAAGATTTGTTTGATTAAAAATTAAGATTAAAAAAATAAGAGCTAGAAAACTTTTAATTTGATGGAACATATAAGTGAAAACACTTTCTGTATTTGATTTCAATAAAAAAGGAAGAATCCGTGATTCTTACACGGAAATCTTCCCTCAAAAAGCATACTATAAGATTATTTATAAAAGATTACTTCAAATAAAACGATTGTGATAAGTTTTGAACAGAAATTCTGAATTCGCCGGGTTCAACAATACGTTTATTTTCCTGACCAATAAAAGACAAATGCTCTTTATTTATCACAAATGAGACGGTTTTTGTCTCTCCTGGATTAAGCATAATTTTTTCAAATCCTTTTAATTGCTTGTTTGGTCTCGTAACAGATCCATAAAGATCAGTTAAATAAAGTTGTACAACTTCTTTACCTGCAATTTTTCCTTCGTTCTTTACATCTACCGTAACTGTTAATTCATCTGTTTCTTTAATTTCAGATGCACTTATTTTAAGATTACTGTAACTGAAATTTGTATAACTTAATCCATAACCAAATGGCCATTGAGGGTTATAGCTATTTGCATCAAAATATTCTATTGGCTTGTAATCATACAAGGTTATTCCATTTGGATGTTTTGGATAAGTAACCGGAAGTTTTCCATTGGGATTATAATCTCCAAAAATGATATCAGCAATTGCATCTCCTCCTTCCATTCCAGGTAAAAATCCAATTATAACTCCACTCATTTTAGGAACAATAGAAGAGATTACTCTCGCTCTGCCTTCAAGCATAACAAGAATAACTGGTTTACCGGTTGAAGAAAGTTTATCGGCTAAATCAAGCTGAGCTTTTTCTAAAGTAAGATCATTTATGTTACCGGGTGTTTCGCAGTATGCAGATTCACCCAAACACAAAATTATAGCATCAGAATTTTTTGCTGCATCAACAGCTTTATCAGAATTGATATCTTTGTCAAAACCGGTTCCTTCAATGTAAGTTACATTTTCCTTTCCGATTTTATTCTGAATAGCTTCGAGCACAGTATTTTTTTCTTGTGGATAAAGAGATTCCTCATTACCCTGCCATGTAATTGTCCATCCACCGTTTAAGACAGAAAGCATATTAGCAGTTGGACCCGTAACTAACACTTTTATTTTTTTGGAAAGCGGCAGAATATTGTTTTCGTTCTTTGTCAAGACTATAGATTCTCTTGCTGCATCTAAATTTGCTTTTGTAAACTCCCTGTTAGCAAAATTTTTAGAAAGCTCTTTATTCGGATATGGATTATCAAAAAGACCTAACTGATATTTTACGCGTAAAATTCTTCCGGCTGCTTCATCAATTCTCCACATCGGAACAGTGCCTTCTTTTGCAAGTTCAACCAGATAATTGTAAAAACTAAAATCATAAGGAACCATACTCATATCTACACCTGCCATTACAGCAATACGTACAGCTTCTTTTGGTGTTTCTGCAACTTTATCTCTTGTATGTAAACGAATTATGTCTTCCCAGTCAGAAACTACCAAGCCTTTGAAGTTCAGTTCATTTCTTAAAATTTCTGTAAGCAAATGATAATTAGCGTGCCCCGGTATTCCATCAACTTCTGCAGAGTTTACCATTATGGTTGGAGATCCTGCTTTTATGCCAGCTTCAAATGTTGGGAGGAAATATTCACGAAGCATCCTCTCTGAAATCCAAGCAGGTGTTCTGTCTTTTCCATTAATCGGAAAGCTGTATCCAACATAGTGTTTAAGACAAGTTGCGAGTTTATCTGGTTTACTCATATCATCTCCCTGTGCACCTTTTATATATGCAACTCCAAGAGCTGATGCCAGATAAACATCTTCACCATATGTTTCCCACATTCTGGGCCAGAGAGGTTGTCTGCCAATATCCATAACCGGATAAAAGTTCCAGGGAATTCCGGCTGCACGGGTCTCGTAAGATGTAATCTCACCCGCTCTTTCTGAAAGCTCTCTGTTCCAGGTTGCTCCCATATTTATTGCCTGCGGAAATAAAGTTCCACCCTTTGTATAAGTTGAACCGTGAATAGCATCAATACCATAAATAACAGGAATACCCAATCTGGTTTCTTTAGTCGCGATATCCTGAATTTTAGTAATTACCTGATGCCAGTAATCTAAGCTATGGGCAACATCATAAACATTAAGTATAGATCCAACATGGTATTTTTTGATAGCCTCTTCTAACTTAGCATCATCAAGTTGATGCATTTGATTTTTTGTACCCTGAACTTTTGATACAGCCTGAAGTGTAACCTGAGTCATCTGCCCGACTTTCTCCTCAAGAGTCATTTTAGAAAGAAGTTCTTTTACTTTAGCATCAATTTGATCAGAGCTTTTTACCGGGTCATGTGGATTAAGGGCCAGGCTAAAGGTTATAATTAATAATATCGTTAAACTTTTTAGAAGTGTATTCATAATCTTCCCTGATAAAGTTTTATAAAAAATATTTTAATTCAGAAGAATCATTTTTTTTATTTCTGATTTTTCAGCTGATGACAGAACGTAGAAATAAACCCCTGTTGATAAAGGAAAAATGTTCAATGAGTGTGTATCTAATAAAAAATTATGGTTGCCTTTTTGTTTATATCCTAAATCTTTAAAAAAAATTTGTTCACCTAAAAGATTATATAATCTAAAACTTATACCGGATGAATTAGGCAGGTAATAATTAATAACTGTTTTGCTGTTAAATGGATTTGGATAATTTTGCTCGACTTTAAATGATTTTAATTCCATATCTGACTCATAATCCAAACCTGTAGTTGCTTCTGAAATTATTATTCCGTTTATCAAACCACTATTAACTTTATCAGCAAAGTGAACATCGAGAATACCATCTGTAACCTGAACATTAAAAAACTCTTTTACAATTGCTGCACTTTTCCCGACCTGATTAAAAATATCAAAATCTTCAATTACCTTTTCGTGTTCAAGATAAACATCAAAAACTCTTTGATTTGATGAATCTGAATAATTATCCGCAAACAGTAATTTAACATTATAGTTTCCGTTTGGTATTCTGATTTTATAGCCTGCCATATTGTATCGCTCTGTCTGATAAATTACATCTTCATCAGTATTGCTAATCTCTTTTGTTGGAAATT
Organism: uncultured Ignavibacteriaceae bacterium; assembly: GCA_964499095.1. Taxonomy (GTDB): domain Bacteria; phylum Bacteroidota; class Ignavibacteria; order Ignavibacteriales; family Ignavibacteriaceae; genus IGN3. The sequence goes on along the minus strand of CAZCJF010000022.1, from coordinate 31,555 downwards.
CAGAAGTGTTACCATCCATAAATCCATATTCACTGTTTTGATTCCAGAGCACATCAGTCAAATAATCCAACTGTGCTGGTCCACCGCAATTTATTTTTATTGGCAAACTTTGTTGTTTTGACATAATGATTGATTTAGCCTGAGTAGCAGAAGAATTAGGGATTTCTGCCCGATCTTTTATTGAATAAACAATTAATAGATTAGACGCATCAAGGTTCATTCCATTTACAGTAAGATCAACACTTTTTAAATCCACATTCAGTTTTGCATTTGTAATTGTAACTCCTGCTGATGTAATGTAATACTTAGCAATATTTTCAGCGTCAGATTTATCAACTTCTTCAGAAAACATTATGGTAACTTTATCGGTAGTATTGGCGCGTGCCCAAAGCACAGTTGGTGGAGTGACATCAGTATAACCAATATTTGTTGAATTGGTAAGACATAGAACTAATTTGCCATCTCTGAACACAGCATTTTCCGGGATGAAATCACAACCATTGCCGCTAAACGTGTGTGTTGCTTTAGACCATCGTGTTGTATCCCAATCATCAAAATTATCTGTCCATAAATGAGTAAAATTATTTTCGCTTCCGTAGGAGCCTGCACCAGGAGTAAATTCATAGTAGCTTACCCAATCATAATATGCAAATGCAGGAAGAGTAGCTGGATTAAAAACTCCCGCCCAGTTTTCAAACTGTGGATTCCAGACATTCATCATAATTTTTTGAGGGCGTGAAAGGGTTTGGATATGTGAGCCTGTTTGTCTTAAGACTTCAACACCATCAACAAACCACGCAACATAATCAGGGGTCCATTCAAAAGCGTAAGTGTGAAAATCAAGATGAGGAGAAAATTTAACAGGCAAATGCCCAACGTGATTTACCTGACCGGGTGTAATTGTATTGAATTGAACATTATCATCATACCTTCCCATTATCTCAAGATCAATTTCATTCCATTTAAAACTAAACCAGGGATCATCTTCCGATCCGGTAAAATATGTGAAGAAAGAAGATAACATCCCTTCACGATGTGCAGCTTTCATACTTACTTCAAACCTTCCGTAAAGAAAAGCTTCTTTGGTTCGATACTCTGCACCCTTAAATTCTTTTGCAAACAAAGAACCTGCTAGAAAAAGTAAAAATATTGTGAATGTTATAAACGTTGATTTCATTATTTAGCTTAGGTTTAGTGGAACTCTCCTCCTTAAGAAAAGGAGGAGAGCAGAATTATTAAAAGGTTATTGAAAGAGAAAATTTCTGAATGTTATTCAATCTTCCAAAATCCTGATAAGCATAATCGAACTGAACTGCTACGTTACCAATAAGTAACTGTTTGATACCTGCACCAAATGAAAATGATTCTTCAGAATCCTGCAAGAAGAGCGATTTATATCCGCCGCGGATACTTAAGAAATCATTAAAAGTGTATTCACCACCAACGTTTACGCTTTCATAATTATCACTAACGTGCAATGCATCTACAGCTAATGTAAATCTATGCTGATCAATTTTAATTGGATCATAAGAAACACCAACTCTAAAGTTCAATGGTAATTCCCACGAATCCGTTTGAAGATATGCTGGTATGTTTCCATTGTTACCTGAGCTGTTTGGATCAGGATCATAAAGAACCAATGCAGAGTTTCCTTCGAGCTGCATCTTTGTTCCAAAATTTGAAATTGACATACCGAGAATCATCCCATCAAATGGAGTGATATACTGCACGCCCATATCTATTGCAATTGCGGTTGATGATGTCTTCCAGATGCTCTGATAAACAAACTTCGGATTAAATCCTATTGAAAAGTTTTCAGTAAGCTGAATAGCCCAGGCAACACTGAAAGCAGCATCAGTAGCGTTAAAGGTTTCTCCGGTGCCATCCGGATTTTCGATTGTTGTTACTTTCATTTCGCCAATATTAGATGTGGTAAAGCTTAAACCAATTGCTCCAAAATCTCCTAAGTTATAAGTTAATCCAAGGAAATTATAATCCACATCAGCAATCCAGGAAGTATGATCAACAATAAATCCGAAGCCATTTATTTTTGTTATACCAGCAGGATTCCAGTATAACGCGCTTGGATCATTTGCTAATGCAACAAATGCACTGCCCATACCAATTGCTCTTGTTCCCTGTCCTATTGATAAGAAGGTGGCTGCGCTTGTTCCTTTCTTAGAAACGTCTTGAACAGTATTCTGTGAAAATAAAGACGTTGAGAGTAAGGAAATCAAAATAATAATACTTATTAAATATCTTTTCATTTTCATTCTCCGTCTTTATTTAATTATTGCAAATTTACCAATGTGCTCACCAATCTCAGGTGCAGTTATGTGATATACATATACTCCATATGATATATCCATTCCGTCGTCTGTTATCAGATTCCAGGAAATTGCTCCATCTGTTGGTGATGAATCTTTATAAAGAGTTTTTATCAAAGCACCGGTAAGTGTATAAATTCTAATCTCACATTTAGCAGGCAGATTTACAAAATCTATTCTGCGTTCACCTCTTCCTGTTTGATTAAGATTTCTCCTCTCCCACGCATTTGCAGAAATGTATGGATTTGGCACTACCGTAACTTTGCTTAAAGCGTTCTTTGCATCCTCATTATTTACTTTAGATGAAGTGGTTGAGAAAGTAAAATAATCACCTGTAAAGAATGGCTTGTTTGTGCTCACCAGAAATTTATCTCCGGGAGAAGGATGAACAGTAAAAGGAATATTTATTGGTGGATAATATCCAATGTTCCAGGTAAGTCTCCAGTTAACACCAATATATTCTATTATTACTATTTCATCACCAAGATCAAAGGTTTTATTTTTATTATTATCCAAAATCTCTGCTTGTACTTCTCTTCCCTCAGTAATATTAGTTACTTTAAAGTTAACAGGTATTTTAGTGAAAGGAGTTAAAATATCTCTGTTTTCCTGCCATACGATCTCATAATCTGCAGGCCAGGGAATGTTTCTTGCAGGACTGCTCTTATCTGGTGTAACAGGCATATATAAAGTACTAAATCCTTTTATCCAGCCTGTTTTATCCAAATTGACAGTTGTAGAATCGTAATTTTTAACAGATACGGCAATACCATCAAATGGAGTGCTGTACAATCCTGCACTTGTGCTGCTTACGGGTATGTTAGATTCAACAGTATCAACAGTTCCATTCGAACTTCTGATTATTGAATAAGAACTGGTTTTATAAGTTGGAATTGTTCCCGTGGAATTAAATTTAATTGTATAAGTTGCACCATCTTTTATAAGTGATCCATCTAATAATGCTACATCAAGAGAGCCTGTTCCTATTCCTTCAACAACATGGCTTAAATCACCGCTAAAAGAAGGAGGGATGTAACCGGCAGCTGGTGCATTTGGAGTAACGATTGCACAGTTTATATCAACAAATAAAGTGTTTCCAACTAAATCCTGCGTAATAATTTTAGTTGTTTCTGAAGGCAGCAAACCTGCAGTTCCAAAATTAGGATCTCCCTGATCATAGGCAACCAGAGCGTAGTAATAAGTTTTTCCATTCAGCACATCGCTATCGATGTATGAATGTTGTAAACCTGTATCATCACCTCTCCAGAAGTGTGCACCATTAATTCCAATTGGATCCGGTCCTTTAATTCCATTCTTAAGATCGAATTGTGCAATTGGTTTCCAGTACTTTGGTTCACCCTTAGAATCAGTGATAATTTTAATATCGTTAAACTCAGCTTCTTCGCTGCGATAAATTAAATATCCTTCAAAATCTTTTTTATAACCTTTGGTAGGATCGTTACCCTCATAACCCAAAAACGGATCTCTTGATTCTTCAGAAATACTGTTCCAGTACAAAAAGACTTTTTTATCTCCCGGTACAGCTGTTAAAGTTGGTTTTAGTGGAGGCTTAGCAAAATTGTAATTTGCATTATAAATCTGCTGTACAGTTTCTTTATTAAAGACCATATCATTGTAGTCTGAACCAAATACCAAAGCAACAGAAAATCTTTCTCTTCTATTAAGTTTTAAAGGAAAAGCACCTGAACCGAATAGTATTTGTATGTTAGCATTCTGAATTGTAGTATCAAAAGTACCCTTTAACATTTTGTTCCAGATTACTTCATCATTTTTTGGCCAGATAGCTAATGGACCTTTGTTAGAAAGTCTTTCAATTGCAAGACTTGTCAAACCAATCTGATCTGATTCATCTTTATCTGTCTGATCGAAGTTGGGTTCACCAGGAGTTGGTAAGCCATCACCTTCACCGGCATCGGGCATTTTATATTGAGGATCGAAAGGACCGACACCATCTTCACCAACGTCGTTGTTAAGCGGTTCGTTTTCATCTGCGTCCCATTTACCATTTCCATTCAAATCGGTAAACGGAACCCAATCGCCATCGTTATCAATTCCATCATCTCTTCGTTCATCAACCATTCCATCTTCGTCATCATCAATTCCGTTAAGTGCATTTCCCGGGCTTTCGAGATATGCATATCCGACATAGCCGGTTTTCCATCTGTTTGGCGGAGCAACACCATCAGCATCAAATGCATAAGCTAAATCAAGAAATGTATCATAACTTGCATTATCATCACCGTTATCATCAACTCCTCCAACTCCGGTGTCACAATAAAAACCAAATGCAGTTGAATCACGATCAAAATCTGAAATGTTTATGATATCAAAGTGCCAGAAAATAATATCCTCTGCAAGTACGTGAGACCATTGGAAACCTCTTACTTCAACTCTTAACCCCATTCCACCTCTTGTTTGATCAGATAGAACCGGATAGAAATTGTAAGGAGGGCGGTTATATTCTTTATCCTGCGCATCATCCATTACATAAAAAGCTTCAAAGTCTGCATTCTGAACACCGCGACCAAAATATCCGAACCAATATCCATCCCATTCAGGAGTAATTAATGGTAATACTCTGGGCCAGGCTTCCGGCCAGGTAGAGGGTTTTGTGCTTATTGCCGGTTCTTCGGAGCCAGGACTATTATAACCGGGAACAGGTTCCATAACCCAAAGTTGTCCGGTTACCGGATCGACATCCACTTCTTCTCTGTAGGAACAAGAATTTGGATGAACTACTCCGACATCTGTCTGTACTTTAGAACTTATAACCGGAGTACAACCATCAAGATAATTTTGTCCTGTTCCGCTTGGCCATTCGCCCGATGGTCTATCGGGCCAGGAACCAACCTGTCCGTCATTTCTAAATAATGTACGAACCTGATTACCGTTCATTATACCTTTTTTACGGAAGGTTTTGTTTCCTTGTGGATCTTCTCTGTACTTTAATGTTTGCTGATCTACTTGTGCAAACACTACTCCACTGATAATCAGTAAAGAGAACCACATTAGAATTGTTCTTTTCATTAATTTCTCCATAATTAAAATCCTACTCCCAAACCAATTCTGATTTGTCTTGGTGCTGAGTAATCCTGCGGGTTAAGCAGATATTCTCGCATAGTGTTCAAACCATAGATGTACCCTGTGTACTCTTCTGCAGCAAGATCCTGCCCTGCTCTTCCTGTAGATGCACTTACACCATACTCATTTTTAATATCAAGCAGATTGTAAACTAACAAATAAGCGTTAACATACAATCCGAATACTTCAAAGTTTTTAGTTGCCTTTAAATCAAGATTAAACACAGATGGTTTTTTACCATTGTTTTCAAATCTTAAACCTCTTGTGTAACGAGGATCTTCTGTATAAGGTGTACCTGAACCATAGTTGAAAATCAAACCTACAGTCCAGTCGCGTGGATCACCAAAAGTTGCAGAGATATTTAATGTTGATGTCTGATCCCAGTTTAACGGCACAATTTTTTTGGTTTCTTCTACAGGCGGATCGGATTGATTATTGTAGAAGTTCTGCAACGGATCTGACGCGTTGCCTCTCGCAATCTGATAAGTGTAATCAATTTTAGCACTGAACAGATCTGAATATCTTTTTTCTAAAGTAAGTATCAAACCTTTAACGTTGCCGTAGTCTCTGTTAATATATCTGCCAAATAAGAAGCCTTCATAAGTGGATAACACTTGTATACCTAATAAATTTCTTATATCGCTGTAGTAAACTGAAGCATCCAGAGATATATTCGGGAATAGAACCTGCTGTAAACCAAGCTCATACTTAACAGTCTTCTGAGCTTTTAATTCCGGATTACCAACGTAATTATTCAATCCTGAAGTTTGATTAATAATATAATCAGCATTCACATAAAGATTTTCAAAGCTTGGTAATTGGAAAAAGTGACCGTAGGAAAAGTGAATCACACCCTGATCTGAAATCGGGAAAGAAACACCGAATCTTGGGCTAATCTGATACTCGGCTTCTGCTTTTCTTGTTTGAAATGCACCCGGGAAATTAGGGTTATTTAATGGGTTTCTTATATCAACAGGAACAACTGTATTGGAGTTAAAATAATCAAATCGAACTCCGGCATTAATTATCATTATATCGTATTCCATTTTATCCTGTATGTAAGCAGCAAGCTCATAAGGATTTCGGGTATATAATGTATGATATTGTGTTCCAACTTCCGTGTAACCAATTGTCCAGGTACCTTCCGATTCAGTTTGGTTTCTTATTGTTTTCCAATGGTTATAAAGCTCGTGGAATCTACCTTCTGCACCTAATTTTACCTTATGCTCTTTTGAAATCTGAGATTCAATTGCAAACAGAACCAGATTAGATTTGGTAAATCTGTCATATCTGTCAACATCATTTCCACCGTATCTGAAAGTATAATCAGTCAATGGAGATGAATTATTAGGATCAACATAACGCGGATCATATTCATCTTCGTATAGATAGCCTTTGTAGTTATTGTTGTTGTGAGAATACTTTAATGTTGCGAATGTACTTTGTGAAGGGAAGAATGAAATCTGAGCATTGTGAACATAATTTGTTCTGTAATGTGTCATTCTTCCATCTGGAGCTAATCTGTAAGCGTGGTTGTAATATTGATTTTTGTGATCATCCCAGAAAAAGCTGTATGAAAATTTCCATTGCTGCAAACCATAAGTAAGCTTTGCATTAAATGATTTGCTTTCATCGGGATTCATAGCAACAAATGCGCTGTCACCTGTGTTATTTACAATAAAAAATGTTGGATTTGCCGGATCGGGAACGATTGGGGCTCTATCCCAAACGTTAAAATATCTTTTACCATAAAAATATCCGTCATCCTTAAAGTATCTTCCTGTAAAGAAGAATGTTAAACCATCTACAAGCTTTGTCGGACCGCTTAAATTAAATTGGAAATCTCTGGGACCCGAAAGATTAACTTTGTTCAGGTTGTAAAAGATATCTGTGTGCTGCGTAAAATAATTACCAACATATACTGAAGCAGATCCTTCAAATTTTTGTGAGCCTTCTTTGGTTACGATGTTTACAACACCCGATAAAGCTGAGCCGTACTCCGCATTAAAAGTACCGCTTATCACTTCAAGTTGTCTGATAGAATTGTTTTCAACTGTTACAGACATACTGCCATTGAAAACATCATTAACAGGAACCCCATCAATGAGATAAGCAACTTCACCCAATCTGCCGCCTCTAAAGTGTCCTGCTACAACTCCTGCCTGAAGGTTAACAACCTGATTTAAATTTTCAACCGGCATCATTTTAATATCCTCGGATGAAACGATTGCTGAGGAGGAAGTTAAATCTTTTGTAACCAATGGCTGATTTGCCTGTACAACTATTTCTCCGAGTGTAATCACTTCAGAGGTCATTCCAACATCAATTTTTGTTGTAAGATCAATTCTTACTAAAACTTTTTCTACTGTTACCTTGTGGTAACCTATTGCACTAACAATTACATTGTAAGTACCGGGAGTGATGTTGTTGATGTAATAATATCCATCAAGATCACTTGCTGCACCAAAATAAGTACCTTCAACAATGATGTTGGCACCAACAATTGGTTCGCCTGTTTCTTTGTCTGTTATTTTTCCGGCAATTTTGCCAGTTGTACCAGCAAATCCGATACTGCTGTTAAATATCCAGATAAATAACAGATAAAGCAGCGGAATTATTTTATGTGATGACTGGATATTTTTTATAAGACTGGGTCGTATAATTTTATTCATATCTCATACTACTTTTTGTTTTAATAAATCAACTAACTCGATTTTATTTTGAAATAAACTTAGAGCACATAAAAAGTACAGGGGCAGCCATATTCTGACTGCCCCTGATTGTTTTACTTCATTAACATCATTTTCTTTGTTGCAGTAAATGAACCGCTTTCAATCTTGTAAATATAAACACCAGAAGAAAGATTCTGACCGTTGAAATCAACAGTATAGGTTCCGGCATTCTGATTCTGATTTACAAGTTGAGCAACTTCTCTACCAAGAATATCAAATACTTTAATACTTACTAATCCAGCTTCCGCAATAGAATACTGAATTTGTGTTGTTGGGTTAAATGGATTTGGATAATTCTGTGCTAAGTTAAATGTATTAACTGCTGCAGGATTATCATCGACACCTGTTACGTCATCACTAATCCAGGTGTATGTCCAACTGGCTACATTCTGCCAACCTCTGTCTTTATTTGTCGGTGAATAGAAGATCATTCCCTGTCTTACTAACCCATCATCATTATCATTTATTCCGATATCAAACGGAATTTTATCTCCGACCTTCCAATTAATCACATCAGTTGACACAATGTTTGGATTTCTCTTTTGTGCAAGATCAATCAATGGTATTCTTGCTTCAACTATATAACCTGCGGGGAATTTTTCGCCGTAATAATAATTTGCAGTTCCGTTAGCAATCATAGTATCACACTGGGAATTACTTTCATCACTACGCACCCAGAATTTACCAAATCTCAGGTGATAATCCGGAGTTTCACCTCTCCAATAAGCTACGTGAGATTTTCTCATATTGTACAAACCGATAAATAAATCCGGTGCATCATTTTCATATGAAGCAATTGCATCATTCCAATGAACGAAATCATCGGTTACATCCATCATTACATATAAATATGTATCATCAATAGCAACCTTTACTTCTGCTGAGCAATCGTTATCATTATCTACATTCAATACAACATTTGCAGTACCCAATGCTGATTGCATCATGAAACTTGGCTGTGCTGAAGACCATTCATTAAGATTTCCATCTGCAACAAAAGAAGCCGGAGGAGTAACAGAAACTGTTGGAACTCCTCTTGCAGTGTTTGTAATAGGTCCTACTAATGCAGGTTCGCTAACATTACCAGCAAAATCTTTACAAGTAACTGCGTAGTAATAAGTTTTAGCTTTGTTTGTGTTTGCAGATCGTAAAGCGTGTTCGTAAACCTGAACTCCGTGTGGAATTGGTTCATCTGTAAATGCTAAAGAAACATCTGGTCCATTAATATCAGAAATTGGACTTTCACTGTAGTAAATAAAATACTTTTCACCGCTCTCACCAGGAACATCTAACCAGGTAACAAGATTTGAGAATGATGATGGTATAACATTTACAACTGGTTTATTCGGAGCTGTCTTATCCGCAAATTGGAAACCTGACTGTTGTAGGATATCAAACAATAATGTTCCGGTAAATGTCTCGCCCTGTGGTCCGTAATCATTACCACCGGCAGACAGTTCAATCTTATAACCTGTCACAGATTCAAGATTTAATTCGTTATTACCCTTTACATCCCACCAGAACTGAGCAAATCCATTTTGAGGAAATCTTAGTTTACCATTTTCATCAGTCCAAACAGTATCCTTCTTTAGTGGCATGTAATATCTTGTCCAATCACCAGCTTCTTCAAAATTGATTGGAACTTCGCAAGTCCAGTTTTCTTCAGGTCCATCACTATTTTCTAAAAGAATAAATCTCATAGTAAGTCTTTTGGGAGTTGAACCTACTACAGGGTTTAAATTCTTAATATAGAAAACAAGAGCTGTTCTTTCATTGAAATCACTGAATGGTCTGAATGTGGTGTCGGTTAAATTCAGATATCCACCCCAGCTTTGGGATGCATTGACAACATAATCTAACTGCATAGAACCGGTTCCTTCAACAAAATCAGTGGTGTTGTTGGAAAGATTAACTGTGCTCTTTCCGGCACCTGCCCAGGACATATCATCAAATGAAAAATCATTTACTGCATCATCAAATGTTTGGAAAGGATTGTATCTGCTTCCAACAAGTTCAAGTTTATCAATTAAAACAGAACCTATTGCCGTAGGAGCTGGAGCTCCACCCTGAGTTATATAAACAAGAGCAATTTCGAATCCTTTGATTTTATCCCATTGAAGAATTCCATCACCCTCTGCAAATTGGTTTGCGAAACCAAGGGTATTATCATTATTAAATTGTAGTGGCATTGAAAGTTCAATCCACTGACCTGAAGCATCTAAGAGATTCAGAGTAGTATGGTGCAGCCACATATCTCTGCCTGTTCCTGCTTCGCCAAATTCTGCACACTTAAATTCCATAAACACTGTGCCGTCTTTACTTAAAGCTGCAGGAGTAGTCACTTTATATCTAAGCTTTAAGTGTGTGCCTGTTGAAAGATCAATATATGGTGGTTCATTTGGAACTGTACCAGGAATATAACTTGTACGAACAATGTATCCGCCCCAACCATCGCTGGCTTCAATACGGTAATCCATTTTTAGTGATCCGGTTCCTTCAAATGCATCAGCATCATTAGAGAGCAGGAATTCTGCTGTTGGTCCATTAGCATAAAAATTCTGATCTCTGACAGGTGGATCGGGGAAGAATGTCCCTACCGCATTGTCAAAATTTTCGATTAACCATTGTGCCTGTGAAAAAGACGCAATGAATAATACGAACAGAAAAGTTAAGAGTTTTTTCATTTACCTCTCCTTTTGTTTATTGAATTATTTGGTGAATCAGAATAAAATAAATTACTCCTATCACCGTGTGAATTAATTGAATTAAATCTTATCAACTCCATAATCCCCACACACTGATTATAATTAAAAGTATTAAACCCGACATAACAAAACTGGATTTTGATTTGCTGATTTTAATGAATGATGGTAATTCGCGGAAACTCTCCCTGAGTGAATATTCCAGATAACTTTTTGCATAAGAATGTTTTTTAATTAAATAAAAGTTTACCGAGAACAATAAGCCAGTACAAATCAAAAATAACAAAATTGTAAAATGAAGAAAATTGATATTTGAGTATGCGATAAAAATTGGATGGTTCAGATAGCCTAAATTAATTAGTAAATCGCTAACAAATCTTGATAGTCCAATCAATTCACCCAGCACAAGTGTTATTAATGCAGCTTTAGCAGTCAATTTTTTATAGATTAAACCAAAAACAAATACAGCTGCTATGGGAGGACTGACAAATGCCTGTGTGCTCTGAAGAAAAATATACAACTCTGCATTTATTGCTTTTACCAAAGGGACACAAAGTATTGCCGCAACAACTACAAAAGTAGTAGCAAGCCTTCCGATAAGTACAAGTTTCCTTTCATTGGATTCAGGATGTTTTGGTAAATAATAGTCGTTGACATATAATGTAGCTATTGTGTTAAACACACCGGAAAGAGATGACATTACAGCAGAGAGCAAACCAACAACCACAATTCCTTTTATACCAATGGGAAGTAAATTACTTGTAACTAAAGCAGGATAAGCCTCATCACCAACTACGTCAGGAAATAATGCTAAAGCTATCAAACCGGGGATTACTAAAATGAAAAGAGGAAGAACTTTTAGAAGAGCAGCAAGCAGAGAACCTTTGCGTGCATCATCAATTGATTTAGCACCGAGTATTCTTTGCATTATGTACTGATCAGTGCACCAATACCATATTGCAATTATCGGCGCTCCGAAAATAATTCCGGTCCACGGAAAATCAGGATCTGTAACCGGCTTAAACATATTAAAATAATCATCAGGCAGCTTTGCTCTTAAACCTTCATATCCACCGACTTCAATCAAACCAAAAGTAGTTAAAAGAACTGCACCAAGTATTAATAGGAATGATTGCACAACCTGAGTTTTGAGAACAGATGTTGCTCCGCCGATTATTGTATAAATACCCGTAACAAGAATTATGAGTATCGCAAAGGTGTAAATACTCAAGCCAAACATTTTATAAAAAAGGAAACCACCGGCTAAAAGTGTTACTGCAATTTTAGTTAGGAAGTATATCCCGATTGAGAGCCCTGCTAAAAATTTTCTGGTGCTTGGATCAAATCTTTTTTCAAATAATTCCGGAACAGTTGTTACTCCGGCTTTAAGGTAAATAGGAGCGATAAACCAACCCAGAAATATCAAAATGAAAATAGCCATCAATTCAAACTGCGCAACTGCCAATCCCCTTGAAGCACCAGAACCTGCCAATCCTATAAAGTGTTCACTGGAGATATTGGTTGCAAAGATAGCCATTCCAATTGCAAACCATCCCGCATTCTTTCCGGATAAAAAGTAATCCTTAAAGTCTTTATCCTTTTTTCTGGATGAATAGAATGCGATGATCATTATCCCAAGGAGATAAAAAATCAAAATGAAACTATCTAATAAAGAAAATGTGCCTGACAATTTATTTGTTCAGTTAATTGTAAAAATTTTATTTAATTAACACCATTTTTTTTGTGCTTACAAGTTCATTTACTTTAAGCTGGTAATAGTAAACTCCGCTTGCCAGGTTTCTGCCAACTGTTAACGAGTTAAATTCAATTTCATAACTGCCGGCATTTTTAAATTCATCTACCAGAGTGGCAACTTCATTTCCTAAAACGTCATAAATTTTTAAGGTCTGATTACCATCTGTTGGGGATTGCCACGATATTTTTGTAGATGGATTAAACGGATTCGGATAGTTTTGCATCAGATCAAAATTCTCCGGAACCGTGTTCAACATTTGATTATCAACAGAAGTAACACCATCAAAATTAAAATATGGTGCGTAAGCATTTTTAAGCACACCCGCAACTGGTTTGGCATAAGTCCTATCCATAGAATACAAACCCATTGTTTGTAAACTCGAGCTCATTCGGTACCAATCAAAAACACACCACCAGGTAGAAGCCATAAGAGGTCCGTTATCATTAACAGCACCTGTTGAAGTTAATGCTGCGTGCTGCTTAAATGCCAAAAATGTATTATTAAATACATCAACCTGCTGCTGCTCAGATGTGCCGAGTTCAGATGACCAGTATCCGAATTCTGTATCAATGATTGGTTTGTTTGGGTTATAAGCTTTTGCATCGTTGATAAAAATATATGTACCTGTGAAATAGGTTGAACCATGGAAAATTCCAAAGTACATCGTCCAGCCCGAAACATCGCAGGCATTTTGTGAATCATCGTTTGCGCCAGGTCTGTCAGCTGCTGCAGATTGTGTTACAAGTCTTCCATCCGGATAATTTGTATCTAAATCCTGATTAACTCTGTTGATAAATATTTTTCTGTTGGGAACATCGAGACATTCGTTGCAGGTGCTCCACATAGTAATTGATGGACGATTATAATCTTTGAATACCATTTCGCGGAACATCTGCTCGTGTATGTGTCTTAAATTATTTTGTATTTGCCATGCAACTTCTGTATCAAACCAAAAAACAGGAATTTCCTGAAGCGTAACAATTCCCAATCTATCTGCAATAAGATAGGTGTAAAGATTATTTGGATAATGTGCTGTGCGCAGCAGATTTATATTCAAACTCTTAACCAGCTGTAAATCACTGAATATTATTTCTTTAGGAATGCTTCTTCCATAAACCGGATGATCTTCGTGTCTTGCTGCTCCTGTAAAGAAGTATATTTTATCGTTTAATAAAAATTTATTGCCGCTTGTTGAAACAGTGCGAATGCCGAATTGTGTACTAAATTCATCTATAACATTACTGCCGCTTGTTAAAATTACTTTTGCGATATACAGGTTGGGAGTTTTGGGTGTCCAGAGTTCGGGATTATCAATTATCAGGTTAGTCCGCCAAACATAAACTGAATCAGATGGGATTGTAACAGAAGTTTGCGCCATTCCAACATCTGAACCACTAATTAATTCATAAGAGTACTCAGTTTGTATATTACCGGGATCAACAGAAGCTTTAAATATCTGAAGAGTAACATCAACAGACTCATCCGCCGGATTGATATTGTTTAAAATAACTGTGGATTGTATCGTACTGCTGTTTGCGTTTGTATTTATATCCAGTGTAACAATGTTATTTCGGATAACTGAGACTGGGGAAGAAAATTCCAGGTAAACATCATGAATGATTCCAGTATAATTAAACCAATCGCATCTTGTATATGGAACTATATCATTTCTGCTGTTCCAGGCAGGATTATCAACTCTTACAACCAATACGTTATTCCCGCCATAATGAAGCGCAGAACTTACATCAAAAGCAAATGGTGTATAGCCGCCTTCGTGATAGCCAAGATAAACATCATTCAACCAGACATCTGCAACATAGTTTACTGCGTAGAAAATAAGTTTAACAAACTTTCCTGCATCCTCTGCATCAACATTAAAGTTTTTTCTGTACCATACTCCATCTTCATAAAATTCAGGTACAGTTGGGTAAGCATTAATTGTGTTTTCAACCGAGGGTAAAACTTTTACTTCCCAGCCGCTGTCATCAAAAGAAACAGAATTTCTACCTGCAGCTTCGTTTATCAAATTCTGATATCCCGTAACATCACGTTTAGCAAGTGTGATATTATCATTTGCAGAAAACCTTTGTTTTTTCCATTCACCCTGCAGGTTCAGAATTTTACGATTCTGTTTTTCAAAAGAAGGTAATGCAAATCCATTTTGAAATGGGATGTTGATTCCATTTATTTCTTTTAGTGAAAGTGTTGCCTGAAGCGTAGCGGTTTGGGCATAGCAAATTGATGAGAAATTCAGATATAATATCAATCCAAAAACAACAGAAGTTTTTGAAAAAAGATATCCGTTTAATTTCATCAATTATCCTTTTTTGAAAAATGATTTTTTAGACACAAAGGTTTAATCGGTAAAACAGGACAATTATAATACCACAGGCGAGTAAAAAAATTTAACGCTTTTTAATTAAAAATGATTTGATTTTCTTAAAATACGAGGGATTTATTTATCAAAGTAATAAGAGAGGCTTATTAAAATAATAAGCACAGATTTTCTATTAAACCAGTTAAATCATTTAAGATAAAGCATCTTTTTTGTCAAAATTAAATTAGTGTTCATATTGAAAAGAGAATACAAATAAATACCGGATGCTAATCCTTCAGCTTCAAAATAAGTTGAAAAGCTGCCTGGCTCGTGGTAGTCATCAAATAAAGATTTAATCTCCTGACCCAACACATTAAAAATCTTTAATGAATATCTGCCGGGTTCTAAAACAGAAAACTCAATCTTTGTTTTTGGATTGAATGGATTGGGATAATTTTGAGATAATATAAAACTATAAGGTTGATTAGTGATATTTTTCTCTTCAAGATTTGTTATCCATCCCATTTTTTGATTTATATGATCGGATAAAATTTGAGCCATTTGTAAATGATGCCTTACTCTTGGATGTTTTGTCCATGCAGGATCATATGGAAAAAAAAGCGTACCAATATTAAGATCATAGTAATTTTCTCTTATAAAATCTACTGCACTTTCGATATATCCTGGCCAAGGTGAACCAATACTTGTTGCATCCATATTACCCAATGCACAAATTATGTAAGCATTGGGATGCCTACTTCTTACTGAATTTACAAATTCTACATAAGCATTAATTATTTTAGATGAATCGGGTACGGGATTAAGATTTCCAATAAGCCAGCTATCATTTTGAAAAAGATTTATAACTACTACGTCTGGTATAAACTCATCAAAGTCCCATCGGCTATCTGGATCATCCGGGTTAAGCCTGTAGTAATAATCCCCCATCACCATATCGAACCAGCTTATCATAATACCGATTCCACTTTTTGCAATACACATATAATCAGCGTTAAGTAATCTTGCTGCAATTGCGCCATAGGATAAAAAATTATTTTCCTGTGCCAAGTTATTATCGCCAGCATAGTCCTGGGCTTCATTACCATAACCACAGGTGATTGAATTACCATAAAAAATAATTTTATGATCTTTTCTTTGAGGAGGCAAAGTTAATGTTTTACCATCAGCTATTTGAATTCCTAAAAATCTGGTTGGTCCTGTGGATGCTTCGGTCCTTCTGAAAATAAGAAGACTATGAACGGTATCTTTAAGGGATGCCGATATCAAATATATATTGCTTCCTCCAATGCAATCAATTACATGCGGATTATCATAATCGTCATCAATAAAAACATTGTAAAAAGACTGCCCAGATTGATCATCCAGCATTATTATAAGTATCGAGCCTTCAAAATTTGCTCTAATATATGTTCCTGGCCAATAAATGACCGGTTTATCTGGAATAGAAAAGTCAATTCTTCCTGTGTATTGAAAATTTGGATGATCTGGTTTGATAATAACTGTACCAAACAGATTTACGTTTATAAATAGATAGCTCAGTAAAAGTTTAGTAAACAGTTTTATGCTCAGATGCATTTTGTTAAAATCCTAAAACTGAATAATTCTGGTTGTCTCAACAAATTTTGAGATGTTTTATTTAATACTTTAAATCAAAAATTAGAGAGACAACCTAAGACTTAATAATTATTTAATGAGAATAAGTTTTTTTATTGATAAATAATCTGATTCCGATCCTAAGATACCTGAGGATTTCTTGACCGATAACTTATAAAAATACACACCACTTGATAATTGATGACCGTCAATATTCGAATTGAAATCATATTCATACTTTCCGGCTGGTTTGTAACCTTCTGCCAGGGTAGCTATTTCATTTCCAAGTATATCGTAAATCTTTAGTGTTTGAAAACCATCAACAGGAGACTGCCATCTGATTTTTGTAACTGGATTGAATGGATTTGGAAAGTTTTGTTCAAGCCTAAACTCAATTGGAACTGAAGTTTCTTCAACATTTACAAGATTATTGAATGACGTTGCGTTTGACCAGGGAGACCATTTTGTATTGTGATCTCTGTATTTAACTCTATAATAGTATTGATTACCTGAAAATAATTTAGAGCTGTTAATTGTGAGCTTAGTCAAATCCATTCCAGCGTTTAAATCAATTGGATTAAAAGAAGGATCAACACCATAAATATTTTTCCAATTAACTATTGTATCAGTAATCATTGTAACAAAATTCGGATCTGATGAAATCTGAAGTCTGACACTCATCAAAGAATCATTGCCAGAATAAGCAGAACAGTTGAGAGTAATCTGATTAGATTCGACAGTGGGTTGCTCTGTAATTGGTTCAGAGGGTGGCTCTTGATTCACTTTTCTGTACCAGCTATCCAGCATTTCTATATTTAGTTCCCTGCTTGAATTTCCCAAACTGTACATTTTACATTCATATGTTTTATTTTCAACATCTATTTCTACAATCTGGAAAAAATAATGATCAAGTGTTACATGAATGTTCGGAAAATCATTATTTACATATGCACCCCATCTATCAGTTGCACCGCCACCACCTCCACCGCAAACTATTCTAAAATCTCCAAGTGGATAGGTATCCAGTGATTCTATAGTTCCCCTCTCATATCCATGAGTATGACCATAAGAATGTTGAACAACCTTGGAATATTTCTTAAGAATCGGATATATATCATTAGTTACGTGATCAACTTTATATTTTTCATATGTCATTCCCTCGCCCCATAACTCCGTAATAGAAAAGTGATGCGACATAACATATACAAAATCAATTGTTGCATCCGACTGTGCTTGTGCAAGAATTTGATCGAGCCATATTTTTTGGAGCGTAAAGAAACTACTTGCATTAGAATTCAAACCTATAAATAAAGTATTAGCTGCTCTAAATGACCAGAATCTTTCTGCTGCAGTAGTATAAGGAGTAATTTCATCATAATGCATGTACTTATAATAATTAAGATTTTCACCTTCATGGTTTCCTGTTATTGTCATAAATGGAATGTACGGAGAAATAATTGACATTACTGCAAAATACTGATCAGTCCACTGCTTAATATTACTACCATCAACAACCAGATCACCGGAATGTAAAACAGCTGTAATTTGATTTTGAATATCACTACCATACAGTTGCTGAATTTTTTGTTTTGCAGCTTTTATTACTTTAACAGCCATCGTAGTATCGTTATTGTGAGTATCGCTTAACAACAGAAAACGAAGTTTACCTTTGTAAGTACTGTCTGGCAATGTTCTAAAAGAATAGATTTTTGATTCTCCACTTCCACTGATTGCTTTATAATAGTACAGAGTGTTTGGCTGTAAACCTGTTAATTTAACAGAGTGCCATCTATAATTACCAGAGATTATTTCGCTTGTTCCAGAAACGGATTGATCTAGTGATGTTGATTCACCATACTGAACACTTGTTAAATTTGCGAGAGTATCGTGCCAGCAAATATAAATTGAGTTTGGAGAGGGCGACTGAAGATACGGTACTAAAATCAATTGTGTGCCGGGTACAGTCCCTATTTGATGTCCAAAACCACCAAGACTTGCTACCTCAGTAGATGTTAGGGCACGATTCCACATGCCAATTTCTGAGACTATAATGTTTCCATCTTCACCATCTTCATCGGCAAACATTAATAATAATGAGTCTAATGCAAATCTGCCATCTATAGATTGAGTTGCACCATTATTTATCAATTGTCCATCTAAATAATATTTATACTGTGTTCCATTTTTAATAGATAAAATAAGACGATACCATTCATTTGTTTTGACAGCATAAGTGGAATAACCTGTAACACCAACACCAATATTTCCATTCGGATTTATAAAACAGTCGCCATCATTATTATTAAATATAGACGTTTGAAAAAAGCAGTGCCAAATACCAAGTGATTCAATTTTAAAATCAATCTGAATTGAGTATTCATTAACAAAACTTCCGCCGCCATTAGTTTGTATTTGATGACGTAACTTATAATGACTTCCAGCCCCTATCTTAACGGCTCGATCAGATTGACTATATCCCTGAACCAACTGATGAGTGCCAATCAATTGTAAGGGTAAACCAAAGCCACTTTGAGCAGCCAGAACATTCGTAGTATCATCAAATTTCCACCAACCAACTCGATCGGGGGTTTGTGAATGAATGTTTAAACTTAATATAGACGAAAAAAGAAAGAGCAAAACTAATTTGTTTATTTGCATAAATTCCCTCTTTAAAAAAAGGCTGACTAATTCTATCAGTCAGCCTCAAACTGAAAATTATTTAACTAACATCATTTTAATTCTTTGGACAGTTGAATTTGCTTTCAACTCGGCAAAATAAATTCCACTTGGTAATGAGTTTGCATCAAATGTAATCTGATGAAATCCTGCGGTTTTATTTTCATTCATAATTTCTGCCACAAGTTCTCCAACTGAATTATAAATTTTTAATGTTATAAAAGCATCTGTTGGAAGATTAAATCCAATTTTTGTGGAAGGGTTGAACGGATTTGGGTAGTTATTATATAACTTAAATTCCACTGGTAAAATAGTAATTTCAACAATATCTGAATAATAAAAGCTGCCGTTAAAATCAACTTGTTTTAAACGATAAAAATATTTTTGTGCTAGCTGGGGTTTATCAATAAATGAATAATTATTAGTTGTGCTTGTGGTGCCGTTACCCTTAACAAATCCCAGTTTTTCCCAATCGCGATTAATATCTTTTCTCTCAATCTCAAATCCATAATTATTTAATTCAGTTTCAGTTGCCCATTGAAGATTAACCACACCATCAGTTAAAGAAGCCTTAAAAGAAGTTAATTCAACAGGAAGAATAATACCAACTCCTCCCAGGGCAGATACTTCAGCTTCAGATAGAGGATAATCCCAGATAGCTAATTCAGCAACATCTATAGAACCGTCATCACCATCATCATCACCAAAAAAATGGATAGTTGGTGCTAAAGAATAACGTTCGTGATCAATTGGTCTAACATTATGTTCAAATACTAACGAGCCATTTATGTAAGCCCTGAAGAAGTTGCCATTATCAACTGATAGTATTAATCTATACCAGGTGTTTGCAGATACGACAAAAGGTGTAGTGTAACCTAAATCTAATGTGCCTAAGGCACCGGTTGTACTTCTTATGAAGTATTCACCATCATTTGCGGTTACGACTGGGTCGGTTTGAAATAAGCAATGCCACATCCCTGTTGCCTGATCAACTTTAAAATCAAACATAAGGCTGTAACGATTTACCTTTAAACCATCACCGTTGGGAGCGATACCGTGCGTAACGGTATAATAGCTACCCAAACCGATGTTTATTGCACCATTACTAACATCAGGCCCAGCTGTGGTTGTATGAGTTCCCGTGAGTACAAGATCAGGACCATAACCTGGTACCGCGGCAGTAAGGTTTGATGGGTCATCAAAGTTCCACCAACCTACTGGCATTTGAGCAATTCCATTAGCGGTGAAAAACAACAGAAAAGCACCAAACAAAAAGTGAAGTAATCGATTTTTCATATTTTTCTCTCCTATATTTGATTGAAAGTGAGTTAATAATACTTTAATTACTGCGTAGTTTAGTTTATTCTTTTCTGGTTCTTAGAAATAACTACTTAGGTTTGTGATGTTTCTAAATTCAAATCTCTAAGAAATATTTCTATGGACAATGTCTTACTAAAAAATTTTCATATTATTTAATATGTGCTCTTATCTGAATATTATTTAACTAATAATAAAATTTATTCAATAATAGTTATGAGGAACAATCGCACATTCGTGGTATCTTATATTTCTAGATTTGAGAAAAGGGAGAACTAGACTTAAAAAATAAATTTTCGGTTATAATGCAATCACATTACAAAAGATTTTCTTTATAAACTTTAGAAACTGCACCGGAAACGCTATTAACGTGTAATTTATGATATATATTTTTAAGGTGAGTATTCACTGTATGAAAACTTAAAAAAAGTTTTTCTGCTATTTGCTGTTTAGTTAAACCGTCAACAATATAATGTAAAATCTCTTTTTCACGCTCGGTTAAACCATAGTCTTGTTTTTTCTTTTTTAATTGCGCAAAAATCTCCAGAACTTTATGTGCAATTTTCATATTCATCGGGGCACCACCAGCAATCACTTCTTTTATAGATTCAATAATCTTCTCAGGGGGTGAGTCTTTAAGTAAGTAGCCAGAAGCACCTGCGCAAAGGGCATCAAATACTTTATCATTATCATCATATATAGTAAGAATTACTATTAAAGTAGAGGGAGATATTTCTTTAAATTTTTCAATGCCTGTAATTCCGCTTATCCCTGGTAGTCCAATATCAAGTAGAATAACATCTGGTGGAATTTCCTTCCGAAGTCTTTCAATAGCTGCTTCACAAGAACCAAAAGTAAAACTACAAGTCATACCATTAGTGGAATAAATTAAACCCGCCAAAGATTTGCAGTATCGTGCATTATCCTCAATTAGCCATATATTGATTGTTCTGTTTTCCGTTGGAGTTGCTTTCATTTATTTAACTATTAAAAATTATAATTATGTAAATTCTTAGTACATACCATATTTGTGTTATTTTAACTGTGAGAAAATTGATTTAAAAAAATTATTTATTCATCTTCACGCTAAGGGAAACAGAAGTCCCCTTTCCTAAAATGGAGTCTATTCTAAGATCACCATTTATCTTTTTTGCTCTGCTCATCATACTAATCAAGCCAGTATTCATCTTGGTTGCATTTTTATCAAAACCAACTCCATTATCCTTTATATATAAATTCATTTGTCCAGATTCCACATCGATATTAATTAAACATTTATCAGCATAAGAGTGTCTAAGAACATTTATTAGTGCTTCCTTGTAGATTAAAAAAATGTTGCGTCTTTGTTCGAGCGAAAAAAGTTCAATTTTATTTCCATTTGTTGAATTGAATTTCCAGCCGATATCATTTAACAATTTAGCTGCAGTTTCACGCATCTTGAAGATTATATCTTCTCCATCATCATTTTTAGGATTAATAAACCATACAATATCTCTCATTGCTTCAAGAGTTTGGGAAGCAGTTTTACTTATATCTCTGGCAAGTTCAAATTCATTTTCTCTTAAGCCTCTGCACTTCTGTAATAATTGCCCATCAACTGAAATGCTGCTAAGGTTGCTTCCAATTTCATCGTGCAAATCACTCGCAATGTTAAATCGCAACCTTTCAATTTTAATAAGCTGGTTCAAACGGATTTTATATGCAAAGAAAATTATAAGTATACCCGACGCAAGAAGAATGGCTTTAAACCACCAGGTCATCCACCAGGCGGGTTTAATAATAATTGACAGCGAAATTGGGGGACTCCAGACATTATCAGCATTTTCTGATTTAACCCAAAAACGGTATTTACCGAAATCGATATCCGTGTAATATGCTGTCGTTCTTGATTCTGAATCAATCCAATCTTTATCAATACCTTCCAACATATATTTGTACTTATGTTTGCTAAATGGTTCCATATCAAGAGTAGCAAACTCTATGGAAAAAAAGTTTTGATTATACTCTAGAATAATTTCTTTAGTAGTTGGTAATGATTGCGGCAATGAGGCTTCTTTATCAAATAATTTAAATGAAGTAAAGGCAATGGGAGCTATGCTAGAATCAACTGAAATTAATTCCGGATCAAACTGAATAAATCCAAACAATCCACCAAAGTATAACTTTCCTGATTTACTTTTTAAACTAGCACGCCAATTGAATGTATTGGAAATAAGGCCATCAGATTCATCGTATTTTCTAAAAGTTTCATTAACAGGATCAAACTTAGCCAGACCATTCAATGTGCTAATCCACAAAAAACCATTATTATCTTCCTGAATTCCAAATACTACATCATTTGGTAATCCTTTGTTAATATCATATCTAAGGAACTTATTTGAAGCCAAATCGAATTTATTTATGCCACCTGCGTGCGTACAAACCCAGATATTGCCTTTAGAATCTTCGTTAATAAAAGTTATTTTGCTGGAACTTAAGCTAAATTGGTTACTTAATTCTGGCATATAATGATCAATAATTTCAGCTTTAGGATTATATCTGAAAAGCCCGTCCAGCCAGGTTCCAATCCAAATGTCTCCCCTACTATCCTGAAATAAAGCATTTACTTGTGCGTTATGTGGTATCACTGCAGAATTACTTTTTAACGCAGGGTAAAAATCATAAAACCTTCCCGTGGCTCTATCAAACTCCTGCAAACCATCATTAGTACCAATCAATAATTTGGATTCTTTCGTTTCTAATACCTGCTGCACCCAATTTGATTTAACACTAAAACCATTCTTTGAATCATTTAAATATCTTTTAAACTTATTTTTCTTTGTATCATAACTATTTAATCCTCCGGTTGAAGTTGATATCCACAATACTCCATTACGATCGAGATATAAAGAAACGACATCATCATTCGATAGAGAATTAATATTACCTTGTTCATTTTTATAGTGGAAAATTTTTTCTGACTTTAAATCGAGCTTATCAAATCCGCTTCCACCATAACCTATCCATAAAATATCATCTTCACCTTCGATAATGCTACTAACAACTTTCCCACCTAAATGTATCTCATTTTCTGGTATATATTTAAATTGTACAAATGATTTATATGATGGAAGCTTTGATATACCTTCTTCTGTACCAATCCAAATGTTATTTCTTTTATCCTCATACAACCATCGTATTCTGTTTGAGATCAGAGAATTAGGATCGTTTTCAAATACAGAATAATGCAATATTTCAGACGCTGGTCCATTTCCCGGCCTGATAGAATACAATCCAAGATAATCATATGTTCCAGCCCAATAATTCCCTTTGCGATCCTTGATTATGTGTTTTATTGTAACATTAATTCTGTTGTGCCAAACCGATGAGATGAATGGATTATGTAAAAATTGATAGGTTGTTAAATCGAATTTATCAATCCCTTTTTCAGTTCCTAATAAAAGAAATTTATTGGAGTCGTTTAGAATAGTTAAAACAAAATCACTGGATATCGAATTTGGATTCCCTGGTTCATATTTAAAGGTTTTTATATTGTGAGTTTCAGGATCAATTCTAACTAAACCATTTGCTCTTGTTCCAACCCAGATAAAGTTATTTTTATCTTCAGTGATTGAGGTAATCTCCTTATCAGGGAAAAAATAGTTGGCATTTTTATCAGGACCGTAGTTAATTATTTCTTTTGTTTGAGGATTTAATTTATTTAAACCACCAACTGTTGTACCGTACCAAATGAACTTTAAATGATCTTCAAAGATAAACTGTACATAATCATCTTCTGGGCCAGGTAAATCATATTTGGTAAAAGATTCATAATATGGATTGTATTTATATAAACCAGCACCCCAGGTTCCAACCCATAATGTTTTATCAAAACTTTCCAATAAAGACATCACGTAGTTTTCCGGCAAGGAGTTTTTTCGGAGATTCTGTTTAAAGACTTTAAAACTCTGTCCATCAAATCGGTTTAGTCCATCCTTTGTAGCTATCCACAAAAAACCATCCGATGTTTGGAGAATACTATTAATAGAATTATTGGACAGGCCGTCCTCTATTGACAAATTCTCAAATCTTACTGATTTAAATTGTGAAAAAGTCCTGGGGCTAAATGACACCAAGGATAGTAATAAAAGACTAAATATTAAGGTTGAATTATAAATTTAACGCTCCTGATATTTAGTTTTAAAGCATTACCTACTTAAGATAAATCATTTTACGAGCTGAATGCTTTTTTTGACTGACTAAAGAATATATATACACACCGGAAGGCATATCTTCCGCATCAAAATCTATTGTGTAATTTCCTGGCTGATAGTATTCATTAAGTAATATTCCAATCTCCTGACCCAACACATTAAAAATCTTTAATGAATATC
Organism: uncultured Ignavibacteriaceae bacterium; assembly: GCA_964499095.1. Lineage (GTDB taxonomy): Bacteria > Bacteroidota > Ignavibacteria > Ignavibacteriales > Ignavibacteriaceae > IGN3. The sequence continues at coordinate 6,639 of CAZCJF010000022.1, read as the reverse complement.
TGCCGGGTTCTAAAACAGAAAACTCAATCTTTGTTTTTGGATTGAATGGATTGGGGTAATTTTGCATCAACATAAAATCTGAAAATATTTCCCCTGTTTCTGCTACAGATAAAACTAATGGTTCAAAAATATTTTTATCAACAACTCTACTGAATAAAATTGCATGTCCTTTATCATTTAAATGTATTCCATCTCCTGAATCGTAAATTGGATTTATTCTTCCATCATTATCCGCAATCTCGGTCCAGAAGTCTATTGCCTTTTCTCCAAACCTTGCGTAGGTGGAATCTCGCATTTCAATCTGTTTTTGTATTTGAGCAATTGTAAAATTTCTTGGTTGTGTCGTACTTATCCACACAGGAATATTCCTGTCATCAGTTAATGCTAAGATTGTGTCGTAATTAGCTAATTGCTCAGTAATCGTAAATCCAAGGTTTACATCATTTGATGGCAAATTAATTATTATCGCGTATGGGTTGTATTCTAATGCCTTTGTGATATTATTTGCAGGCTTTGGAGCAGGTTTGTTTGGCGGTGGAATGAAGCCGGTGGGCATTATATCATAAGTTGTATAACCTCCCACAGCAAGATTAATGACTTTTACTGTAGTGTTTCTTTCATAAAGATAATTTTTATACTTAGTAACCCACGCACTATCTGGTTTGCTTGGTCCAACTCCGGCGGCAGTTGATGAACCGAGCACCACAATGTTATTTACAGTATTATCTGTAGTTATTCTGAAATATGAATCGCTGATATCGTAAATGTCGGGATCATCATATTTACTTACTTTTATCAAACATTGATTTGAAATTGTGTTTCCGAGTTGCCAGCCTGAGTAATATCCGTAAACTGCAACTGCGGCAGGACTAATTATTTCCCAGTTTAATCCGCCATCGTAAGAAATTTCTATTTTCACAACTGTTATGTTTGTACTCTTCCATGCAATGCGCGGGAATGCCCCTGTCGTCCAGTATTCTCCCCCGTTTGGTGCCAGCAGTTTCAAACTTGTTTCAGTTTGTGCAAATAGGTTAGTTGAAATTAAGCAAACAACAATTATTATTCTGATGATGGCAGCTTTTGACACGACATTCTCCTTAAATTTTTAACTGATTATTTTATGCCTAATTCTTTTGCCATTCTGTAATAATTAGGCGGTGCAAGACCAAGTTTCTTTGCCGCTTCAGTATCGGAAGCAGAGTTTAATCGAACAAATTTAAAGTACCTTTCTCTTAATACTTTTTCCATATCTTTTAACGGAATGATGTTCTCTTTGTTAAACATATCACCAAAACCAAATTCCGTATTCGGAGGAACTGTTTCCGGAATCCCCAGAGCACGCTTAGCTTGCAATGGTGTTATTCTTGCTTCAGAACTGAACAGCATTCTTTGAACAACATTTTTTAATTCGCGCACATTTCCGGGCCATTCATAATTCAAAAACACCTGCATGGTTTCATCCGGAATTTCAGGTTTATCTTTACCCATATCAATACTGATATTTGATAAAAAATAATCAATAAGTAAAGGAATATCTGAAGTTCGTTTCTTCAAATCAGGCACAAAGATCGGAAGAACATTTAATCTGTAATAAAGATCTTCCCTGAATTTTTTTTCTCTTACTTCTTCTTCAATATTTCGATTTGTGGCTGCGATAATTCTAACATCAACTTTTATTTTTTCTGTTCTGCCAATTTTTTCTATTTCACCATCCTGTATAACTCTAAGCAGTTTTACCTGCGCCTGCAGCGGTAGTTCAGTTATTTCATCTAAAAATATTGTTCCGTGATTAGCAATTTCAAATAAACCTAATTTCTTTTTATCAGCACCGGTAAAAGCACCTTTTTCATATCCAAATAATTCACTTTCCACAAGCTGACTTGGAAGACTGCCGCAATTTATAATTATAAAGTTTTCGTACTTTCTATCGCTGCGATAATGAATATTGTAAGCAACTAATTCTTTACCCGTTCCTGATGCTCCCCTTATAAGTGTATTTACATTACTATTAGCAAACTTTTTTATTTCTTCCTTAAGTTCTAACATTATTGAAGATTCACCAACCATCTTTTTCTGGATGAGTATATCCTCAACATTTCTGTGCATTTTCTGGTAAGATCTGAATCTTTCCCGCTCGAGTAAACATTTTTCGTGCGCATTAAACAGACTCATAATAAAGTCAGTCGGCTGATAAATGTAATCATCAATATCACCGGGATATTTAGTACAGTACCAGAATGCACCGGCTTTAATCAACTTATTGGCAAAATTATAATCGGTGATGTTGATTGTCATTTTCGTAATCACGATTATCTGTACGGAAATATCAATCTCTTTAATTTTCTGGATCAATTCTTCACCCATTATTCCACCGGCAATCTGATAATCCATCACGGCAACATCATACTGACCCTTTTTCTTCTGAAGCAATTCAAGCGCAGCCTTTCCGTTTGATACAATATCAAGCACCTGCATTTTTTCTTCAAAAGGTTTGATTGTATTCATCACTCTTCTTACATCGTAATCTTCATCTTCAATAAGAAGAATGTTTATTTTTTTTCCTTCAAAAATCATTTGAACTTTCTTATTAGTTTAAGATTGTAATAGTAAATCTGCAGCCTCCGGTTTCAAGATTAACCACATCAATATCCCAGCCGCAGCGTTTTGTAATTTCGTATGCAAGGTAACAACCGTAACCCGAGTTTTGCAAACCTGTATTTTTTGTTGTTGTGTTCTCAATAAAAATTTTCTTTATGCCATTTCCACCAATTGAAAGCAATTCGGGTGTAATTCCTTTTCCATTATCTTCAATAAAGATGTAAGATTTTTTAAGATTTTCATCATACTGCGTTTTGCATTTAATTATCAGATTACTTTCACCTCCGTGATCAATGCTGTTCTGAATTAGTGGTTCAATAATTTCCCAAACAACAAATTCATTTACAGAAACCAGAGGCAGATTCGGATCAGTTTCAAGTTTTATTTCATAAGCACTGGCTTTTGAAGAAATCCTCAAAAAAATATTATCAACAATAAACTTTATAACTTCATTAAGATTTGTTCTGAACATCTGATTTCTGATTGTCTGTATCGGCGGATCGTACCATTTCATATCGTAAATAACACGGGAAATAAAATTGGAATATTTGGAAACGCGGTATTTTATTTCATTTATATTTTCTGGTGATAGTATTCTTAAATCTTCTTTGATAAAACCCATTATCTTTTCGGCTTTATGATGAGTGTGATAAATTCGCTTGGTAAAAATCAACTCCTTTTCATAGTTAATTTGTTTTTTAAGATTTACTTCGTGCTCTTCAAACAGAAGTTTTTGTGTTTCATCTCTTTCCTTTACCGTGTAAGAAGAAATAAAATACATTGCGATAAGTCCAAGCAGAATAAGCGACAGATAAATGATAGATGTTTCATCATAATTAGATATTATTTCGTTGGTGATGAAGGAGAAGTCAGGGGTATTTTTCATGTAAACGGCGCCGATATACTCCCCTCTTAAAACAAACGGTACAAAAATGTTAAATGTTTTTGTGTCGGAAATTATGCTTTTAATCTGTTCCTTCGAACTCAGTTCGTGCTCAATCTTTTTGTACATCTCTATGATTGTTGTTTTACTTTTATCTTCATCTTTCTGAATTCTTTTGTGACTAACCAGATAACGATACAACTGCTTTCCATCATCTATTGCGTGAACATCATCGCCAATCCTAACTAAAATGTACAAACTCTGGATGTTATGTTTAAGCTGCTGCTGACTGAATATTATATCAAATGCCTGAACAACTTTTTCTTCCTTATCAATACTTAAAGCTTCCTGCGGGTCTATGGATTCAAGCACGAGCTCAAGTGAAGTTGTAGTAAGATTTGCAATTTCTTCGGCAGATTCCTTTTGATACCATTCCTGTGTGTTGCTCAAAAAATTTCTGATTGCAGTTTTATTGATAAAAGAAATGATAAGCTGAAAAGCAAAAAGAATTATGAATAACACAGTAACGTGTTTAAACTCAAAATGATATTCTTTTATTTTCTCAAATAGTTTTTTACCAGCCATAATCAGTTAAGCAAAATTGATTTATCTTTAATCTTTCTATCTGCATTTAATAAAGCATCCTCAACAGAAATTTCATTTTTAATTGCTTTATTTATATAAAATGATAAAATATCTGAAACACTTGTGTAAGACTCCATAAAAGGTCTGTGCACGCCGGTTTTGAAGAGGTTCTCATAAAATTTTATCTCAGGATGAGCAGCGGTAAATTCAGAATCATCGTACAACTTTTGATTAACCGGAAGATAGCCGCCTTTTTCATACATAATTTTTTGAGATTCTTCACTTAATAAAAAATTAACAAATTTTATTACTTCCGGAATTTTCTCGGAAAATCTTGATACCATTAAATTCCACCCGCCATAAACAGAAGAAGGTTTAGTGTTTTGGAAATGCGGAGTTGGAACGATTATTAAATTTTTTCTTATCTCTTCTGTCAGATTTTCTGTTTTATCATCGTACATACTTGACCAGCCGCGATAAAACAGACCGTTATTTTTGACAAAGAACCTGAAGCTATCATTTTCCTTAAAGTATGTTACATCCGCAGGTGATAACTTATATTTATTTACCAAATCGGTAAGTAATGATAAAGACTTTTTCCCTTCCGATGAGTTAATAAGAAGTTTTCTGTCCTTATCAACAATCGGATTATTCTGATTTGCCATTAACTCCGTAAACTGGCAAAGCAAACCTTCATAATCATCCGCCTGAAATACATAGAAAGGATTTAATTTAGTTTTTTGATGTAACTCAATTAGTTTTTCCCAGCTTATTGAGTTTTGTAATTGATTTTTAATCGATTCATAATCAGGTAACTTTTTAAGCAAATCATTACGATAAAACATAACGGCTATATCAATGTAAAGCGGAACGGCTAAAAGCGAATCTTTATAATAGCAGGTTTGAAGAGCGTTATTCAATATATGATTTGTGTAACTCTGATCAATTAATTTATTAAGTGGAAATGCCCATCTTGCAAATCTGGGCACCCAAATCTGATCAACAGCAAAGACATCAATTCTGTTGTTCTTGCTTCTCAGATATCTGGCAAGTAATTCCTTTCTTTCGTTGGTACTGAATTTATCAAACGAAAGATTTATTGTTTCAACCTTTATCAGTCCTTTATTTCTTTGATTGAATAAATCAATAACAGCCTGGTGTGCTTCCGAGATATTATCCACATAATAAATTTTTTTTTCTCTGCTGTTTGTATCGGAATCAAATTCAGAGCTGGAGAACACGAATGTAAAAAGAATAAATACTGCAGCTAAAATGAGACTGACAATTATGTAAAATACTTTTTCAAAATTCATTTGGAACAGGACCAATTATAAAATTTACTAAACGATGATTTTTCGTTTTCAAATATAGCCTTAATCCAATAAAATATTTATGAATATCGATCTGCTATAAATTGGCTAAAAAAATGCTGATGCTTAAATAATCTTACCAATTTACAAACCCTATTTTTTGTGGCTGTCACGGTCGCACCGTGGCAGAAAAAGTTAATTTACTTTCCCTCGGTTGTCAAGAACCATTTCTTGACAAATCTATTTTTAAGACTAAATATTTTCTCCCACAGACAAAGCTTGATTACTTGCAAGCGGAGTTTACATATACAAACTGCAGGCTGAAGATTTTGTTAGTTCTAAGAAGATGATACTTCTCAAGTAATGTTCAATAAATAATTTTCAATGCTCAATGTTGGATTAACAATTTCTTCATTGAGCATTGGGCCTTTAACATTCATCATTTACAAGGCGGTCTTCGGGTCGCCTTTTATTTTAAATTACCCTTGTCAACTTTATCAATTTAATAAGTGATTGTTATTAAAATAATAAAATTGAAATTTTATAAGCTGTTAAAATCCTTTTATACCAATCTCATTTCAATCATACTACAAAAAATCGCGGGCATAATAATTGGATGATACGTAAGTTTTAATCTTAAACTATTTTATAATTATTAATTCATCAAATAAAATTGGAGCAAATGATGGCTGTTACATCTACTGCAACTAATTCAGCTACCGTTACAAACATTAACGGAACAAATTACACTCCCGCTTTAATTGTTTTAACCTCATTGTTTTTTATGTGGGGATTTATAACCTGCTTAAACGATATTTTGATTCCACACTTAAAAGCAATTTTTGATTTGAACTACACTCAGGTTATGTTAGTTCAGTTTACGTTTTTTACAGCTTATGCAATCGTTTCCTTACCATCCGGTATGCTTGTAGAAAAGATTGGCTATAAAAGTGGAATAATAATAGGATTGCTAACAGCCGCTGCCGGAACAGCATTGTTCTTTCCTGCTGCGGGGTACAGATCTTACGGAATATTTTTATTTGCTTTGTTTGTTCTTGCTTCCGGTATTACTCTTCTTCAGGTTGCAGCAAATCCGTATGTTGCTATACTCGGAAAACCAGAAACTGCATCAAGCAGATTAAATCTTTCTCAGGCATTTAATTCACTTGGAACAACCATCGCCCCTATTTTTGGATCAATACTGATTTTATCCGTAGCTGTTAAAGGTGCTGATGAATTAGCACGTATGAGTATGACTGAAGT
>CAZCJF010000021.1:8509-49693 GCA_964499095.1 uncultured Ignavibacteriaceae bacterium | reverse complement strand
ATATCATGGAAAAAAGAATTTATAACTTCAGTGCTGGTCCGGCTGTTTTACCGGAGGAAGTATTACTGGAAGCACAAAAAGATTTATTTGCATTGCCGGGAGTTGGAATGTCAATCCTGGAAATTTCTCACCGCTCAAAAACTTTTGATGCCATTCACGCAGAAGCAAAAGAAGGAATTAAGAAACTTCTTAATGTTCCTGATAATTATTCAATATTGTTTTTGCAGGGTGGTGCAAGTCTGCAGTTTTCAATGGTGCCATTAAATTTAATGCCTCCTAAAAACAAAGCTGATTATATTTCAACAGGAAGCTGGTCTAAGAAAGCAATAAAAGAAGCAAAGCGTGTTGGTACTGTTAATATTGCTGCAACTACCGAAGAAGGCGAGGGCGATAAAAAATATTTTAAGAGAATTCCCAAGCAAAGCGAATTGAAACTCGATCCTGATGCTGCTTATGTTCATTTTACATCAAACAACACTATATACGGAACTCAGTGGCAAACAGAACCGGAAGTTGGAAATGTTCCATTGGTTTGTGATGCTTCTTCGGATATTCTTCACAAGGCTATTGATGTTAGTAAGTATGCACTTATTTATGCAGGAGCACAAAAAAATATTGGTCCTTCCGGCGTTGTGCTTGTTATTATCAGAAATGATATGCTGGAGAGGAGTCAGGATTCTTTACACACAATGCTTAATTATAAAATTCAGGCAGAGAATGATTCTTTGTATAATACCCCAAACACGTTTGGTATTTATATAATCAAACTTGTAACAAAACATTTACTTGCTAATGGCGGACTCGAAAAAATGTATGAGATCAATAAGAAAAAAGCGCAGTTGCTTTATGATGCAATTGATAACAGCGGTGGTTTCTACAAGGGTCATGCTGAAAAAGACAGCCGTTCATTGATGAATGTTACATTCAATCTTGCTACAGAAGAACTTGAGAAAAAGTTGATTGATGAAGCAACTAAAGCCGGTTTCAGCGGATTGAAAGGACATCGTTCTGTTGGTGGATTACGTGCATCAATTTACAATGCTTTTCCGTTAAAAGGTGTAGAAGATCTCGTGAGCTTTATGAAGGATTTTCAAAAACGAAATAGTTAGCTGTTTCTAAGTGTTCTAAGTGTCTTAGTGGTAGAAGATTTTTTAACCACTAAGGCACCAAGAGCACAAAGTTACACTAAGATTAAATGCAGGAGACAAATGAAGAAAGTAATTTTATTATTTACCGGTTTAGTCATATTAATAGCTTGCACTAAAAAAGAAGCCCCTTTTGAAATTTTTAGTGAGGAAGCTTTTGCCTATGATCTTGGCAGCAGTTGGGAAGTTAATTCACAGGTTAGGATAAAAGGTTTTACACAGCTGGAAAAAGATGGAATTTACACTGCTTCCATTAAGTTTACTGTTGACTTGATAAAACCAAATGGTGAAAAAGTAACAGACATTTTTGAAGATGAAAAATCTGAAACCAAAAATGAAGTAATAATGGATTTGCCGCTTGAAGCCCAGTTTGAACTGGACTCAACTTACCCAGATGGAAATTATACTTTAATTTTTACAGTGCAGGATAATAATTCCGATAGTCGTACTTCAAAAGAAATAAAGTTTGAATTAAGCAGATAACTAGAATAAGCTGTCTTCAAAATATTGCGGTGGAATCAGTTTTCTGCCAGCATATCCGGTATTTATTTCGTGATAATAAAGGATATCACTTTCGTCACTTCGCCAGCAAAGAAAAACCTCTTCACCATTTATCATTGCCGGAAAGTCAACTAATCCAATTTGAAAATTAGTATCCTTATAATAACAACCGATCTCTTCAAGCTCTTCTAAAAAGCCGGTAACATCAGCTGCAAGCTTTTTAATTCTTTCATCATCTTCAACAATTCCGCCAATCTCATCAGCAATCAGACGCATCTCGCGGGTGGTCTGTAGAATATCGCGCACAATGTTTCTTACCAGTGGCAATGTCTTTCTTGCTTCAGCGGGTGTAAAATATTTCGTTTCGGTTGTCATAAAAATTCCTGATTACGGTTGCGTAAAAATACAATTAAAATTAATTAAATAAAGTTCCAATTGGGGTTAAAAAAAATAAACTAATTTAAGTTGAATCTTGTTCTAATAACATAAATCTAACCTGTAAAATTATTAAGGACTTTTAATGTTGAAATTCTTAGACCACATAGATATAAATTCTATCGGAACTGATTACAGTTCTTTTATGAAAATGTTCATTCATCAGGTTGATAATCCTGATCTAAATAATCCGGATGAACTAAGGCATTATGAAAATAGAAAATTAAATTTATTTAGAACTCAGAAATGGACTAAAACTTTCACGCCATCTACAGAATTGATTGATGCAGTAAAATCAATCACAAAACCCCAAACTTGGATGGTAATTACAGAAACCTGGTGTGGCGATTCTGCACAAAATCTTCCCATCATCGGAAAAGCTGCATCATTAAATGATAAAATAAATTTGCGAATAGTTTTTCGTGACGAGAATTTAGAAATTATGGATAATTACCTTACTAAAGGTTCGAGAAGCATCCCCAAGCTTGTTGCATTTGATGAAAGCGGAAATGAGTTATTCCTGTGGGGACCAAGACCTGAAAGTGCACAAAATATTGTGATGAATCTAAAAAATGAAGGGCTCGATAAATCAGAAATTAATAAACAATTACACTTGTGGTATGCAAAAAATCACGGTGAAGAAATAGACAAAGAGTTAAGTCATCTGATTAAGAAAGTAACACCTTATTAATTACTTCAGCTTTAATTTTCTCAGTCCACGATAATAATTTTTAGCACATTTAATCAAAAGCTGCATACACTTAGTTATCCTGAAGATAAATCTTACTTCTATACTATATCTTAAACTCGTTTTTCTTTAGTTTTACATTCAATAACTAAAATCAAAGGGTAAAAATGAGCGATAAACAATCAGTAAAATCCGGTTTCAAATCTTTCTCTCTGAATTACTGGATTGTAATTATGATGGAATTTTTTGAACGGGGATCCTATTATGGAATGATGAGCATCCTTTCTGTTTATATGACCGATCAACTAAATTATACTAAAGAGAGTGTTGGTGTAATTAAAAGTGTAATCCAGCCACTTCTTTATATTTTGCCAATACTTTCCGGTGCAATTGGCGATAGATTTGGTTATAAAAAAACACTCACTTTTGCTTTTATCTTTTTAGGTCTTGGTTACTTCTTAACGAGTCAAACAACCGAGTATGTAATGGTATTTGCAAGTCTTGTAATTATGGGCATCGGTGCCGGTGCTTTCAAACCGATGATCTCAGGAACAATTGCCCGCGAAACCAATGAAAGCAACAGCACACTTGGTTTTGGAATTTTTTACTGGTCGATAAACCTCGGCGCATTTTTATTTCCGTTAATTCTTGTTCCTTATATTAAAAATACTTTTGGCTGGCAGTATGTAATGCTGGCTTCTGCAATTGCTACTACTGCAATGTTAATTCCTACTTTTCTTATCTATAAAGAACCTAAAAAACCAGAAAGCACCAAAACACTTGCAGAAGTTTTAAAAGGTGCTGTAATGGTTCTAACAGATTTCAGATTTATCGGACTTATTATCATTTATTCCGGTTTTTGGATTTTATACTTTCAGATGTTTGATTCGGTTTTGTGGTACGTTCAAAAATATGTTGATGCAACTTCACTTAATAATTTTGTAAATGGATTTCTTGGTGGGTTGGGAATCAACATAGATTGGAAGTTTGATGTTGAGCATGTTACTGTAATTAATGCAGGGACAATTATTCTCCTTCAGATTATCGTTTCCAATATAGTTAAACACACAAAAGCTTTACCAACAATGATTGCAGGAATTGCAATGGGAACAATCGGAATGGCAATTCTTGCTATCAATACAAACATATGGGTGTTTATGCTGGGCATAACAATCTTTTCAATCGGAGAGATGACAGCACATCCAAAGTTTATAAGTTATGTTGGCTTGATTGCGCCGGAAGATAAAAAAGCTCTTTACCTTGGTTACTCATTCCTTTACGGAGTTTTGGGAAGTTTTATTGGCGGAATACTTGGCGCAAATCTTTATGTTCATTTTGTTGATAATTTAAATCAACCGGCAACATTGTGGATTATCTTTAGTATGATTGGTGTTGTAACAATTATTGGATTATTGCTTTATAATAAGTTTGTAAGTCACAGTAGAACAAACTAGTATTTTATCAAGAGGCTTAAAAAAGCCTCTTTTTATATTACTTATTTTTAGCGTTTCATTTATTTATAGCAAAAAAAGAATTAGTTTTAAGAGAGTTAAAATTTCAGCTTGCAATTAACCTTGTTTTTAAGAGGGTTTAATGTTTACAGCAAGTAAATACTTAAAAATAATTCTTGTAACAGACGCTCTTTTTTTTCTGCTGTGTATTACCGGCTTGATTAGCATTGAAAAAAAAGCTGATGTCCCCTTTACTGTTTTAGCTAATGATCCTTACTTAACAATATCCAAAACGGATGGCACCGTTAACAATATCTTTCCCGGAGATCAATTAATTTCTATTAACGGATTTAACGCCTCTTCTTTAGAAAAGATTGAGTTTATCACCGACCAGCTTAATGTAGGTGATGAAATTCAGATTACTTTTTCCGGAAAAACCGGACTTAAAAATGTTAACGTAAAATTAACTTACTTCTACTCTGATTTTTATATAATAGCCACAGCCATCGTAGCATTCTTCTTTTTTATAATTGGCTTATTCGTTTTACTAAAAAAGATTGAGCTGAAAGCTGCGCTGATATTTCACTGGGCAAGTATTTCTATCTCTGCGATGCTTTGTTTAACATGGGCTAATCTAAATACATTCAGTTTTATTTCACAATATATCTCAAGAATTGTTTTGCATATAGCTTATGTTTCAGCACCTGCGCTTTTTATGCATTTTACATTAACATTCCCAAGAGATGTTACCAAAAGATTTAAATACCCAATCAGATTAAACTACGTTATTGCAATAGTGCTCGCTGTTACGGGAATTTACTATTACATAAATGCGATACTATCATCTTCAGATTTGTCAATAGAAAATTACCTTAGCATATTTAACATAATCAGAATTTACTTAATTGCAGCAGTAGTACTTTCAATAACAATTTTCAGCATTGCCCTTTATAATGAAAAAGAAGTTATTCAAAGAAAGCAGCTTAAATGGCTTCTATTTGGCTTTGTAGTTGGTCCATTTAGCTTTGTTCTTTTATGGGTTATTCCAATAATATTTTCTGGCAGAGCATTAATTCCAGAAGAAATTGTAATGTTTCTGATTTGTACTGTCCCGATTACTTTTTCGATTGCAATAATTAAATATCATTTGCTGGATATTGATGAAATAATTAACAGAGGAATAGTTTACTCGATAGTAGTTGCGCTTTTTCTGTCTTTTTATGCTTTCATAATCTGGATTTCAATAACCTCATTCAAGATTGCGGATCAATCAACCGTATCTGCAATTGCAGCAATAATTTTGGTTTTAATTTTTCAGCCTGTAAAAAACAAAGTTCAGAAATTTGTAGATAGAAAATTTTTCAGAGTTCGGTATGATCTTAAAAATGAGTTGAACAAGTTTAACTCTGCAATTCATAATTTCAATGATACGGAATCTCTCAGCCGCTTCTTAATTAATGAGATAGATAAGATTATTCCTGTTGATAAAATTGCTTATTGCGAATTCGATCATCAGCAGAATAAACTTATTATTAAACACCATAAAAATTTTGATCTGATTGCAGACAAAACTCTTAACTTAAATCCGGCTACTTTAGAAAAAAGAAGATTTGCAGTTGCGGCAATAAAAAATAAAGTTGAAAATGAGGTTGAGATATCTTCTCTTTATCAAAATACTTTGCTCAGATGGAAAATAAATGTTGTGATACCGATTAAATCTGCAGAGGATGAGCTGTATGGTTTTTTGCTTTTAGGAAATAAAAAATCATCTTCAAAATATTCGATCGAGGATATTGATTTGCTTAAATCAATAGGCATTAATACAGGAACCACAATTGAGAGAATTAAACTTCAGGAACAGGTGATTCGTGAAAAGCTGGAAACAGAAAGACTCGAGGAACTGAATAAACAAAAATCAATGTTTGTTTCGATTGTATCACACGAACTGAAAACTCCATTAACTTCAATTGGAATATTCACTGAATTTATTAAAGAATCTGAACCCTCAATCAGTGAAAAAACAAAAAACTATCTGGATATAATCGAAGGGGAAACGGGCAGACTTACCCGCCTGATAAATAATGTGCTGGATTTTTCCAAGATAGAAAGAGGTGTAAAAGAGTATTCATTCAGACAAACAGAGCTTAATAAGATTGTTAAAAACACCATTGGGTTGATCAAGTACCAAATAACAATTGCAGGGTTTAAACTTCATTCAGAAATTAATGAAAACAAGTTTCTGATTTGCGGAGATGAGGATGCTTTAACTGAAGCTATCGAAAATCTGATATCTAATTCCATAAGATTTTCTAAGGACAGAAAAGAAATTATCATAAAAACTTTTGAACAAAATGAATTTTATTGTGTAAGCATTAAAGATTATGGAATTGGAATCGGACAGGAAGAATTAAACTCCATTTTTAATCAATTCTACCGCTCTCAAAATGCAATAGCCAAAAATATTGATGGTACAGGATTAGGGCTGCCGATTGTAAAGCATATTGTTGATGCACATAAAGGAAAAATATTTGTTGAAAGTAAATTAAATGAAGGGAGTACATTTACACTGTGTATTCCAAAATTAATTAAAGGTGATAAAGATGAGCAAAATTTTAATTATTGAGGATGATCCCGCTATCCGGCTTGGTCTTATTGATACTTTTACACGCGAAGGATACTCTGTAGCGGAATCAGATTCCGGTGATAAAGGATTTAATTTGGCTCTATCAGGTAATTTTGATTTGATTATACTTGATCTTATCCTGCCGAATAAAGATGGAATTGAAATCTGTAAAGATTTAAGAAGTGAAGGAGTTAAAACCCCAATAATTATGGTAACAAGCCGCAAAGAAGAAATTGATAAAATACTCGGACTTGAAATTGGCGCAGATGATTACGTAACAAAGCCGTTTAGTATCCGCGAGTTGTTAGCAAGAGTTAAAGCATTGATCAGAAGAAGCACCTATGAACCCGGAGAAATTGAAGAAGTAGCTTTTGCAGATTTAAAGATTAACTTTAAAAAACAAGAAATGTTCAAGGGTGCAAATCCGGTTAAGCTTTCTGCTACCGAATACAGAATTCTGCATTACTTCTTAGATCACGAAGGAGAAGTGATATCACGCGATAAATTTCTTGATGAAGTTTGGGGTTATGATTCGTATCCAACAACCAGAACTGTAGATAATTATATTTTATCCTTGCGAAAAAAAATTGAAGATGACCCATCAAACCCTAAACACTTACTTACAGCGCATAAAGTTGGTTATAAATTTGTTAAATAATTTATATCATTAAACCATTAAGGCTCACTCGGGTTAAATTAACAGATGATAAACTAATATGGTAATAATATTTTTAATTCTCCCAGACTCAAAACATTTTTTCTGAGTAATTTTAACAAACAAAATAAAATCACTTTATGACCAGCAGAAGAAACTTCATCAAAACCAGCGGACTTGCAATCGCCGGATTATCTTTTACAAATCTTTCATTTACAAAATCTTTTATCCCGTCATCATTCACAACTAACAGACCACCGCTTTCTGAAAGGAAATTTGTAAGCGAAGCTATTGAAGCGAAGGTTATCGAAATGAAAAAAATAATTAAGGATGAAGAACTCGCCTGGCTTTTTGAAAATTGTTTTCCAAATACTCTTGATTCAACTGTAACTCACAGAGTTATTGACGGAAAGCCTGATACTTTTGTAATTACCGGCGATATAAATGCTATGTGGTTACGCGATTCTTCTGCACAGGTTTGGCCTTATCTCGGGTTTATCAATGATGATAAAAATTTAAAAGACTTAATCGCTGGTGTTATTAACCGACAGACGAAATGTATTCTAATTGATCCCTATGCAAATGCTTTTAATGATGGACCGGCTGATAGCCAGTGGAAAAATGATTTAACAGAAATGAAACCTGAACTTCACGAGCGTAAATGGGAAATTGATTCACTTTGTTATCCCATTCGATTAGCTTACGGTTACTGGAAAAATACCGAAGACCCTTCCGTGTTTAATAAAGACTGGAAAGCTGCAATGAAACTTGTTTTAAAGACATTTAGAGAACAGCAGCGCAAAGAAGGAAAAGGACCATACCGCTTTATGAGGGAAACTGCATGGGCAACGGATTCCCTTCCTCTTGGTGGTTACGGCAATCCTGTCAATCCGGTTGGATTAATCGTATCATCATTCCGCCCAAGCGATGATGCAACGATATTTCCATTTTTAGTCCCCTCCAATTTTTTGGCAGTCGTTTCATTAAGACAATTAGCTGAAATGTCAATTGAAATTCTTAACGATAAAGTTTTTGCATCAGAATGTAAATTTCTTTCTGATGAAGTTGAAGAAGCTTTAAATAAATATTCTGTGTCCGAACATCTTAACTTTGGGAAAATGCTGGCGTATGAAGTTGATGGATTCGGCAACAAACTTTTTATGGATGATGCAAATATTCCAAGCTTGCTTTCACTTCCCTATCTTAACGCAATTAACAAAGAAGATGAATTATATATAAACACGAGAAATTTTTTATTCAGCAAAAACAATCCTTATTACTTTGAAGGAAATGCCGGAAACGGAATTGGTGGTCCTCATGCAGGACTGGGAAAAATCTGGCATCTTGCTGTTATCATGCGCGGTTTAACAAGCAGCAATGAAAATGAAATTTCTGATTGCATCAGAACTTTAAAAAATACTCACGCTGACACAGGGTTTATGCACGAAGCCTTTGATAAAGATGACGCTTCAAATTTTACTCGTGCCTGGTTTGCATGGGCAAATACTTTATTTGGAGAATTTATTTTAATGGTTCAAAAAGAGTATCCACATCTATTACAAAAAGAATTCTAAACTTTATGAAAATATTTTTTCTGTTTGTTTTGCTTGCACAGATATCCTATTCACAAAACTACACACAATATGTTAATCCATTTATCGGAACTGGATTAAACGGACATACTTACCCCGGCGCTACTGTTCCGTTTGGAATGGTGCAATTGAGTCCTGACAATGGTAAAAGCGGCTGGGAATATTCTTCAGGATATCATTATTCAGATAGCATAGTAGTTGGCTTTTCACATACACATTTAAGCGGAACCGGAATTGGTGATCTGTATGATATTCAGTTTATGCCTGCAGTTTTTTCGGATAATATTTCAGATAATGATTTATTAAACGATCCTTTCAAATCAAGCTTTGATCATCAAAATGAATTTGCTTCGCCGGGTTATTATTATGTTTATTTAAAAGATTATAATATCAAAACTGAACTTACAGCTTCTCTAAGATCAGGATTTCAAAAGCACACATTTACCCGGGAAGGGAATGAATATGTTCAACTTGACTTGGGTTATTCAAAAAACTGGGATACACCTGTTGAAACATTTATAAAAATAATTGATGATTTTACTATCTGCGGATATCGTTTATCTAAAGGCTGGGCAAATGATCAACGTGTTTACTTTTACGCAATTTTTTCTCAGCCAATTTCAAAATCTTTTCTGATTCGGGATTCTGTTTATCAAAGCAATATCAGTGAAGTAAAAGGAAAAACTTCCCGCGCAATTTTTCGTTTTGATTTAGATACAAAATCAGAGTTACTAATTAAAACGGGAATTTCATCAGTAAGCATCGATAATGCAAAGTTAAATCTTGAAAACGATATTAAAGATTGGAATTTCGAATTAGTAAAAAGAACCGCAGAAGAATTATGGAATAAAGAATTAAGCAAGATAGAAGTAAAATCAGATAATAAAGAATTGCTTACCACCTTTTACACCGCGCTTTATCATTCAATGCTGGCTCCGGTTATTTTTAATGATATTAACGGACAATACAAAGGTGCAGATGAAAAAATTCATACTGCTAATGGTTATACAAAATACAGTATCTTTTCTTTGTGGGATACTTTTCGGGCTGCTCATCCATTGTTTACTATTACTCAACCGGAAAGAGTTGATGATATGATCAACTCAATGCTATCTCACCATAAAGAATATGGTTTGCTGCCTGTTTGGGAATTATTAGGAAATGAAACCGGAACAATGATTGGTTATCACGCCATTCCTGTAATTACTGATGCAATTTTAAAAGGCTTTAAAGGGTTTGATATTAATCTTGCATATGATGCAATGAAAAAATCTGCAATGCAAGACCATCTGGGTTTAAACTATTATAAAGAGCTTGGCTACATTCCTGATGATAAGGAAGTTGAATCAGTTTCAAAAACACTCGAGTATGCTTATGATGATTGGTGCATTGCACAGGTTGCTAAATATCTTGGTAAAGAAGAAGACTACAAATATTTTTCAATTCGTGCCGAGTACTACCGAAATCTTTTTGATCCATCAACTAATTTTATGCGTGCCAAAACAAGTGATGGAAAATGGAAAGTTCCATTCAATCCGGTTTACTCCGAACATAGAAATCATGAGTACACAGAAGGAACAGCGTGGCAGTATTCGTGGTTTGTTCCTCACGATGTAAATGGCTTGATCAATTTATTTGGCATGAAAGAAAAGTTTATCGAAAAATTAGATTCATTATTTATCACTTCATCTAAATTAGAAGGACCAAATCCAAGCAATGATATTTCCGGAATGATTGGACAATATGCTCACGGAAATGAACCGAGCCAGCATATAGCTTATCTTTACAACTCTGTAGGAGAGCCGTGGAAAACTCAGCAAAGAGTTAATCAAATACTCAAGTCTTTTTACATTCATACGCCCGAAGGATTGATCGGTAATGAAGATTGCGGACAGATGTCTGCGTGGTATGTTTTTAGTACAATGGGATTTTACCCTTTTAATCCTGCTGATCAAAACTACTTAATTGGCTCTCCCCTTTTTGATGAAGTTAAAATCAATATGGAAAATGGAAAGAAGTTTATAATCAAAGCAAATAATCTTTCTGAGAAAAACATCTATATTAACTTAACAACACTGAATGGAAAGGATCTAACCAGAAGTTTTATAACACATCAGGAGATTTTGAACGGCGGTGTACTTGAATTTGAAATGGCTGATATTCCAAATAAAACTATGTGGAATGAACCTGATTCTTTCCCGCCGTCAATGTATAAAAATTCTTCAATTGGCGAACTCAATAAAAGTGATTACGCAGAAAAGGTAAAACAAGAATTTCTTCACGCCTGGAATGCCTATAAAAAATACGCCTGGGGACAAGATCAGCTAAAGCCATTAAGTAAATCGTATCGCAACTGGTATGATGAAAGTTTATTAATGACTCCTGTAGATGCCTTTGATACAATGATTCTTATGGGTTTAACTGAAGAAGCCAACGAAACAAAAGAACTTATCCTTAATAATTTATCTTTTAACAAAAATTTCTTCGTTCAGAATTTTGAAATAACAATTAGATTACTTGGAGGATTAATTTCTGCTTATCAGCTGGATGGGGATAAAAGATTTTTAGATCTTGCAGTAGATTTAGGAAACAGATTACTTCCTGCTTTTAATTCTAAAACTGGAATGCCGTATGTTAATGTTAACTTTAAAACCGGCGAGGTTAAAAATCATACAAATAATCCGGCAGAGATTGGAACGCAAATGCTTGAGTTTGGAATGCTGAGCAAGCTGACCGGCAACCCAATTTATTACGATAAAGCAAAGCGCGCCGTAACAGAACTATTTAGCAGAATATCTAAAATCGGACTGGTTGGTACAACAATAAATGTTGAGACTGGTGAATGGACAAACACCAATTCTCATATTAGTGGTATGATTGATTCCTATTATGAATATTTTATAAAATCCTACTTGCTTTTCGATGATAAGGATTTTAAAGTTATGTACGATGAAAGTATTTCCGCAGTAAATAAATATCTTTTAGATTCGGCAAGTACCGGCTGGTGGTATGCACACGCTGATATGCACATAGGAATAAAATCCAGAACTGTGTTTGGTGCACTTGATGCGTTTGTGCCGGGAATGCTGGTACTTGGTAACGATATTCAAACAGCAGAGAAGGTTCAAGAAAGCTGTTACAGAATGTGGACTCACTTTGGAATAGAGCCCGAAGAACTGAATTATAAAACTTTTGAAGTAACCGCACCATACTATATTTTGCGTCCTGAAAATATTGAATCAGCTTTTTATCTTTACAGAAAGACAAAGAATCCAAAGTATTTAGAGATGGGAAAAACATTTTTTGATAGCATTATAAAATATTGCAAGGTTGATGAAGGTTATGCATCACTTAAAAGTGTTATGAGTAAAGAAAAAATGGATTCGATGGAAAGTTTTTTTCTTGCTGAAACCTTTAAATATCTCTACTTAATTTTTGCTCCTGAAGAGACGCTGGACTTAACAAAATTTGTCTTTAATACAGAAGCACATCCCTTCAAAAAACCGGCTGAACAAAAATGACTGAAACCTGTTGGGAATGGATCATCGGAAAAGTAGATCGCAATCAAAGATATTTTGAATTAAAATATGGTAAAAATCCTTCTCCGGTTGCCCGTGTCGGAATCTCTGATAATAAAAAGTTTATAGTAGAATTTTTTATTTCCTACGAATCGGATTTGAACTATATTGAAGAAGTATTTAAAGAAGTTATTTACGAAATCGAGTTGTATCTGATTAACACAAGTGAACCTGACCCCCTTAATTATATGATTAACCACACCCGCAAGTGTGCAAATTTACATTCAAGGGTTCATTGGGTTTATTATCCCAAAGGGGCAAAAAAATCAATTCGGCTGGAAAAGAAAAATAATTTTTCTAAATCCGAATGGGGAATAAAAAGATTTTTCTCTAAAAACTAAGCTTAAAAACAGTCTATCGTATTTCCCCAAATTAGTTTGTCTTAATTTTTACATTTTCATGACAACTGGCTCTTCTTGTTTTTTGATTTTAGCAATGTGAAAATCATCCATAAACAAAAGAGGAGCTTACCATGAATAAAATATTTTCTATTCTTTCTTTTCTGCTGATAATTACAACATTGACTTTTGGTCAACCTGAAACCTTGACCATTCTCCATGTCAATGACTCACATTCCACTTTAGAAGCAATAGGACCAAGAGATATAAATCTTAAAGGTACAATGGGTGGAATTTCCAGAGTTGCCACACTTGTTGGAATGACCAAAATGACTGAACCAAATTTTCTGTTTCTGCACGCAGGGGATATTTCTATTGGGGATGTTTTTTTTAATAGAAACTTTCACGTACCAGAACTCCAGTTATTAAAAGCAATGGGTATTGATGCATTAACACTCGGAAATCACGAGTTTGATTTAACTCCTGATGCTCTTTTAGGTTCACTGGCGTATGCATTTCCTGATCCGGCAGATGCATTTCCAATCCTAACTGCTAATATTGATTTTTCGGATCCGGCAATCTCAGCTTTACAAAATTATGTAGATGAATACACAATCAAAGAGTTTGGTAATTTGAAAGTAGGAATATTCGGATTAACAACTCCTGCAACCAATCTTTTATCTAACCCTGCCCCTGCAATAGTAAGTGATGATATTTTTAACATTGCTGCGACTATGGTTGGCACACTAAAAGCACAGGATTGTGATATAATAATTTTGCTTTCACATCTTGGTGTTATGCTTGATGAACTTGTTGCATCAAATATTCCTGGTATAAATGTAATTGTTGGCGGGCACGATCACTACAAATATGAAGATCCTATAACAGTCACAGATCCGCTTGGCGGAACAACATGGATTGTTCAGGCAAGATCAAATTATATGTACGCTGGAAAAATGACTTTGAGTATTGATGGTACAGCTGTTCAATTAACCGGTTACCAGTTAATCCCAATTGATAATAATATTCCTGAAAATCCTGATGTTCAGGCAATTGTAGATGGATTGATTGCAGATCTGGAAAACTTTTACGGAATACCATTTTATACTCAGCAAGCAGGTTACGCAAATGGTTTCTTTTGGGAAGAGGCAACCAATCTATTGGAAATGGGTGCACACGATACTCCTGCCGGCAATTTGGTCGCTGATGCATTCAGAGCTTACACAAATACAGATATTGCGCTTCAGGCAGGCGGATCTATTGCTCTTCCACTATGGGAAGGAGCTTTTACTGCCGGTGATTTATTTAGATTAAATGGTTACGGATTTAACACTGTAAATACTTTAGGTTTTCAATTAGCAAAATTTGATTTGACGGGATTGGATATTCTAAAGGGTCTTGAGTTCGGTCTTTCTGAAATAGAATTGAGCGATGAATTCATGCTTCAGGTCTCGGGAATGGAATATGTTTACAATGCTTCCAAACCTGCCGGTGAAAGATTGGTTTCCGTTTTAATTAACGGAACGCCTATTGTTCCGGAAAATATTTATTCTGTAACAGCCAATGAAATGGTATTGGGAATTATGGATTATATTGGAATTACTCCTGCCAGTACACCAGAAATTCTTACAGGGATAACAGAATTTGAGGCTCTTTTGAGCTACGTAATGAGTCACGAGAACTTTATAACTCCTCAAACAGACGGAAGAGTATTTAACGATACTAACATTCCTGTTGAGCTGACTTCATTTACAGCATCTGTGATAAATAATTCAGTGACTTTAAAGTGGTCAACAGCAACTGAATTAAATAATCGTGGTTGGGATATCGAAAGAAGATCAGATAATAGTGCCTGGATAAAAATTGGATTCGTAAAAGGAGCCGGTAATTCAACAGTGCCTCTGGAGTATATCTTTACAGATAAATTTGTTAATGAGGGTAATTTCAGTTACAGATTAAAACAAATCGATCTTGATGGAAAAATCAGTTACAGCAAAATTGCCAATGTTGTAATAGCTGTTCCAAAAGAATTTGTACTTGAGCAGAATTACCCGAATCCGTTTAATCCATCTACAAATATTAATTATTCAATTCCCAAATCAGGTTATGTGGACTTAAAGATATATGATATGCTGGGGAATGAAGTTGCCACACTTGTAAACGAGGTTGAGGAAGCCGGCACTCATCATAAAGTATTTCAAGCTTCTCAGTTCTCGAGTGGTGTTTATCTTTACAAGCTATCGTTTAATGGATTAACACTAACTAAAAAGATGATGATCATTAAATAATCTATGCTTATAAACCTGGTTTCTGAAAAGAAGCCAGGTTTAAGGTTAATTTAACTTAGTATTTGCAGGAGTTAAATATGAAAAAGTATGTAGCGATATTTTTAATATTTTCTTTACTCTTGAATATTACCGGTTGTTATTCCTTTCGGCAAATTTATTATGATGAGAACACAGACATTACAGATATTGAGAGTAATGATGTTAGAGTAACTTTAACAAACGGCACTAAAATCCGATCTGATGCATATCATCATACTTTGATTTATACCAATTCAGAGTTCATTGTTGGTGTAGTAGACAGATATTTTCAAGGTTATAATTACAGTGAGCCTTTTAATGGCAGAATAATGAAAAGCAATATCGACTCAAGTTATCTGGATCCTCAAAATGGGAATTATACCGTTTGGTTAAAATCAAAGAAAGCTATCACATTCCCGGCAGGACACTATTTTATTGCAACTAACGAAACTGAAAAAGGCTTTTGGAACTGGAAAAATGATATAACCCAAAGAATTGATTTAAACGAAATTTTATCTATTGAGGTTGACAGAATAAATGTGTTAAATACTATTTTATTTGCTGCAGGTGTATCAGTGTTTTTGTTTTTACTGGCCTGGTTAGTGTCAACAAATATGGAAATGGATATTAAGTTAGGAAACTTTAATTGAAAGCACTTGAATAATAAGACTATTTAAACTTTAAGAAAGATTGATTCAAGATAAAATATTATTATAACGGGAGTTTAAAATGAAGAAGTCTTTATCAATAGTCCTGATTTTATCTTTATTGTTAAATATTACCGGATGCTATTCCTTTCAGCAAATATCTGTTGATGACAGTTCAGAGATGATTGATATTGAATCTAAAGATATAAAAATAACTCTGGTAAACGGTGATATCATCCACTCAGAAGCTTTTCATCATATATATATTACTAATCCATCAGAATTTATTTTCGGAAGCGGCGGTAAATTATTAAAGGATTCAAAATCAATTAAAACCTATAACGGAAAAATATTTTTATCAGAGATTGATTCAAGCTCATTTGATAAAAGCAAAAGACTTTATACCGTATTGCTAAAATCAAAAGATAAAGTTTATTTCTTTGAAGGCGATTACTTTATTGCCACCGACCAAACCGAAAATGGTTTTTGGTATTGGGATAAGAACCAAACAAATAAAATTGATTTGAATGATATTGCATTGTTTGAAGCAGATAAGTTTAACATTGTTACAACATCACTGCTTGCTATTGCTGGCGGTCTGATAATCTTAATTATTTATCTTGAAAAGAGATTTGATTTTGATGAATCATTAGTTAGTTTGAAGTAATGGAAGCTGGTAAGATTTATTTCAATAAGCTGAGCAAAATTGTCCTATTACTCTTGGTCCTCAGGTAAGAACTCATTTTTAAATTGATTCAATAAAATCATTGCAATTATGCCACAAAGGGCTCCGACAAATATTAATCCGTTCCCTAAAGAAAACTGATGCAGAATAAACTCTATATTGAAATAATAACTAAACCTGTAATAAACTCCTCTGCCGGTATGGGCTATAACATTTCCAATACCGGCACCGAAGTATGCAAACAATAATAGTTTACTTATTTTATAAAATAGAATAAAAGAACGATATCTTTTAGCAAATTCTTTTATAAGACCATAAACAGAAAATATCCCGATTACCATCCAGAAAAATTCACTCTTAGAAATAAAATCGGGAATGACAAAAATTATAAGCAACATTATTACTAATCTTGTAATAACGGTTACATACAATTGCGGATAATCAAGAAAGCTTAACTTTTTAACGAGAGCATCGTTAATATCTTTAAAGATACTGCCTCTGTTTATTTGTTCTGATTTTTCCGCTCCGCAAGCAGGACAATACTGAATATCCTTATCAGACTTCTCGCCACAATTGGGGCAGATTGCTGAATACATTGTCTTTAGTTAACGTTTTGAACCAAATACCTCTTAATTTTTTGTGTGGTGGTTTTTTCAAATTCACTATCACGCACATAAAATTTTCTTATCTGCTTAAATGCAGGAAGCTCTTTATTAGTTTCTTTAACTGCTTCAGAAATAATTGAGTTAATAAGTTCCTGTGTAATCTTCACGTTATTTTTCTCGGAGTATTCAATAAATGCTTCGGCATCAGTTACAATTTGCACTGCTATAATCTCGGTGTGTTTTTCATCTTCTTCGCCGTAAACCATACATTCCTGCACAAATGGACTTCGGTTAAGTATATCTTCTATTTCTTCGGGATAAACATTTTCACCACTTTTTGAAATGATTACATTTTTCATTCTACCATTAATGTGCAAAAAACCATCTTCATCAAAAAATCCGATATCCCCTGTCTTAAACCATCCATCATCAAAAGCCTCTTCGGTTAGTTTTTGATTTTTATAATAACCAAGCATAACGCTATCACCTTTAACAAAAATCTCACCTGATCCGTGTTCGTTTGGATTATTAATTTTTACCTGAAGACCAGGTAAAGGCAATCCCGCAGCATTATCTTTAAAACTATAAAGTCTGTTTAATGCAACAATAGGGGAGGTTTCTGTTAAACCATAACCCTGAACAAAATTAAAACCAAGCTCCCTTAATCCCTTTGCTACTTTGGGATCAGGTGCAGCTCCACCTGCGATAAACAATCTTATATGCCCGCCAAATTTTTCATGCAGCTCTTTAAATACCAGTTTTTTAGAGCCTTTCCATCCGATTGACTGCAAAAAATTAGTAACAGAAACAAGCGGAGGAACAATTTTAGATTTTACTTTATCCTCTTTAATACCCTTATAAATTTTCTTAAACATTTTATCATACAATAACGGCACACCAAGTAGAATTGTTGCCTGTACTTTTTGAAGATCATCAACAACTGTCTTTAGTGAGCGGGCATAATGAGCACTTCCTCCTGCATAAAGAGGGCAAAGTAATCCACAGGTACATTCGTATTTATGATGAATAGGAAGGACGGACAGAAATTTATCCTCCGGACCTATCTTAATCATGCTAGTCATAGCCATAAGATTAGCTGCCAGGTTTTTCTGGGTTAACATCACTCCTTTTGCTCTGCCTAAAGATCCGGAAGTAAAAATAATTTCTGACATCGCATTTGGATCAATATAGGGAAGGTGATCAATTATACCATTCTGTCTTTCAATCATTTTGATCATTGAAAAGATTCTATCATGATCCTCTTTAGAATCCATGTTGATATAGTATTTCAGATTTAACAATGAATCTCTTTTCTCAATCATCAGCGGTTCAAATTGATCCGAAAAAACTATCCCCTTTGCTTCAGATTCGTGAATAATATTCAGCATCTCATTCTGATTAAGATTTTTATCCAGCGGTACTGCTACCATATTAAAGCACATTGTTGTTAAATAAGTAAGCGACCACTGTACTCTGTTTTCACTCACGATTGCAATGTGATCTCTTTCCTTAAGACCAAGATCAAATAATGCTTTACCAAAACGAATAATGTAGCTGTACAATTGCTGATAAGTCAATTTTGAGATTGGCGTTGTTGCTAAATCTTCCAGAGCAATTTTGTCTGAAAATTCTTTTGATGAGCGAACTATCATGTCCTGAACAGATTTGATAGTTGGGACCGGATATGTTGGATAATTTTTGATCATTTGATCTCCTTATAAAATTCTTTGATCGATTACTAAAATCTATCTAATACCTGATGCTCTTGAATTAATGCAAGCTTCAATATTTTCGTTGCCCCTAATTCAGGCAATTCTATATAAACAATGTATAACCCGCTGGCTATACCAAATCCAAATTCATTTCTCAAATCCCACGTCATAAACTGTCCGGAATCATCTTTCTCTAATGTTCTTACAAGAACTCCTGCTAAATTAAAGATTCTAACTTTTGCTTTTGCCGGAAGATGACTGAATGTAACAAATTTGTTGTATTTGTTTAACTCTTCAGCTCGTACTCCATAATATGGATTTGGAAATACGTTTATCTCATTTATCTGGCTCTTAGCCAAGTCTAATGAGAATGACGGAGCAAGTGTCTTAAATGTGTACTCATCTACTCCAACCTGTATCGGGTTGTTGTATTGCAATGTTACCACATCACCTAAATCGTAATCACAAGACCAGGTTACAAATACCCAGGTAGCTTTTGCCCTTCTTGGATCTCCTGCTACCAATGGATTTGTTGGATCGTATGGTGTATCTACAATTACTGCATACATCCTATTCTTTGGATTATAAGAATAGAATGGATTTGCTGTTGGGTTTTGAATACGATCTCTCAGCATCACGTTCACTTGTTCATTCCTATCCTTATTCCATACTTCAAATGGGATTGGTATCATAAATGGCTCATTTGATCCAGGATTTGGATTTAACGGATGCTGTGGTAGTGAGTTTTCATTTAATCCGGAGAACAATGTTGCCATTGACCCTGTTCCCGGTTCGATACTTATTATTGTTTGTCCGTTTACTACCGTTGTAACCCAAACACCAGTAAATCTTAATTCATAATCCTGCTGCAAATCAATAACACTTGTTGTTCCAAATCCAAAATTATCTATTGCGTGGCTTGTCTCTACTCCACTAAATACAGTATAATCAGACATCTCTATTCTGTTATTGATACCGACTCCGGTACCATAAAGTAATGTGGTATTTCCAGTTCTTTCCAGTGAAATTGACCCGTCGGTTGCTAAATCCTTCGGCGCTCCAAAGCCGTCCGATTCGACACCAATCTGAAAACCATCTACTATCGGATTTGCCTGAGCTGAGTAATTAACGGTAATCTGGTCATCTCTTCTGGGATATAAATCAACACCGCTATATACGCCCTGCTTCTTCAGTTTTAATTCATCAGTGGTTACATCCAAAAGGTTCCAGTAATTTGCCACTCTTGATAGTGATGAAATTTCATTTACCACCATTGTTCCGTTTGCATTTACTACTTGTCCATCGGTATTCGGATACCCATCATCGTAAACTACCCATTCTATATTTAAAGGTAGAGTGGGTTGGTTTATAAATATTGTCCATTTCTCTCCGCCATGAAAAATTCCGTTTTGCGTCATTTCTCCATTTACTAATCCCATCTTTACAACATTTCTTTCAACAACAGTGGATACTGTTCCTCCTCCCGCAGCAAAGGATGGAGTATTAATAATTGTTACTCCTGCAGGAAACGTTATTTTGATGCCATCTGCAGAAGCACCATTTGAAGATACAAGATTGAGTAAGAATTCTAACTTTACGCCTGATTCAGGGTTTGGCCCGTAAATCGCCGCCGCAGAAATTGTTGTTCCGCTTAAGTCCCCGGGTTTGTTTAGCCGTTCAGGATTTACAGATACCCAATTTCCATTTGCATCTCTTATCTCCTGTACCTGTGTAAAGAATACTTTGTAATCGTGTCCTGTTGTTAAAGCAGGATTAACTACATTTACATTAACTATTGCTTCAGAACTTCCCTGTGAATGAATAACTTCTAATCCTTCGCCAAATTCATGTCCAAAGGATAAGCCAGGTTTTGATGATTGAGGAATAACCGTTAATATTTTTATTGGATTTTCTACACTGTTCGGATATAAGTCTGTTGGGGAATAGCTATAAGAAGTGACAGCAAAATAGTAACGCTTTCCGTTTATTAAAGAATATCCTGAAAACTCATCGGTAGTAATTTCGATAAACCTTTTTATTCCTGTATCATCACCACGCTGAACAGTTCTTAAAATCATTTCATCTTCTTTCGGATCGAAAACCAGAGTACGAATTCTTTTTACTCCATCAATTATGTCATAAGTAGCTAATCTAATTCCTGATGTTACATCAGCAGTTGCATCTGGCAGCTGATAAACATTATAACCCTGAAAAGTATAACTGCCAACTTTAAACAATTCTGTTGCATGAACTTTTTCAGGATCTTCGCCCCAGTCAAGTATTACTTTTTTATCTAGCTCTGTTACCTTTACAGCCGGTGCGGGTGGTGCGGTTGGTGGTTCAAAACTATATTTATAAAAAAGCTTAGCAGCTTCAGAATAAGACCTTAGCAATGAAATAGCTGAAAGATTACTCATTCCTTCAAGAGCACCGGCAACTATTTCTGCAATTATCACTTCCTGCGTATCTCCTGGAGCCATATTAAATGGACCGGAGCTGCTTCCCATCCGTCTATCACCGGGTGGGAAAAGACTTCCATCCAACCAGCCGGTACCAGTAACCGGATCACCATTAAGAGCAAACTTGGTTATTTCTCCTGTTGCAGGATTTACAAAAGGCTCTCCATTGCCAGGATATTTTCCTTGAAAAAAGTTATAAAACTCTCTTGAACCTTGAATAGTACCTTGTGGAGGGTCGCCATAGAGTGGTGTACTCTTATAAATTACATATGCCGCTGTCATTGGCAGATTTATTTTACCTGGTCCAACTTTTTTTCCGTCAAAAATTCCAAAATCATCTGCATCATCAATTCCATTCTTATTAATATCTTGCCCAGCAATTCCATTAACTATTGGTCCTTGAAGAAAATCAAACCCAACTGCAGGTGGTGGAAAGGGTGTATATGTTGCATCTACAGGGAGTGCATTATAGCAATACTGCAAGCCTAATGTGGTATCAACGCCTACAAAATCGTCACCGGCATCTCCAATCTCTCCGTCTGACCACATCGACAAATACATATCTTCAAATGTGGTTGGGATTAATGCAGGTCTGTTTGTTACATTGATTAATTTATACTTTCTAAAAAACATGTTGCCTGCAGCATCTGCTCTATTATATGCCCAAATAGTAACCTGGCATTCAATTCCCAATGGATTTGCACCATACAAGAATCTTGTCTGTCCTGCAGTTAAATCATTAGTAACAAACCATATAGTTTGATCAGCGAAAGGCATTCCGGGAATATCAACAGATGGATCATAAATTTTATCCCCGTCCAGATCTTCAAAAGGTGCACCCATATCTGCCGGCCACTCTCTCCAGTCTCTTTCATAATTTTCTCTTATTTCTGATTTGCTAAAACCGTCAAGACTAACCTCAGCAGATAAATCAACTTCGGGTCCACCGGGATAAACATCTCTTCTTACTCTGTAAATGCGATATTTATCCAGATTGGGATAATCAGCATTTCCATCGGGCAATACCTTACCAGGAACCAGACCAGTTCGGTACGCTGTTCCACCTACTCTTGGATCAGGATCACCGGCTATTTTAGCTCCCCAAAGTAATCCTGATGAAAACACAGTAGTTTTATAGCTTCCCTTAGGATAAATCAAACCCGAATTGCCTAAAGTGGAGATGTCCGAGATACCGTTGTTAAAAAAGTAAGAAGAAAGATTATTAATATTTAGAGTTGTAACTGTAATTTGAGAATTGTTTTTTGTTAGCTCTGAATTCTTTCTATTGTTTTTTTCACCCTCAGAACGCAGCTCGGGGACAAGCAAAAGTAAACTCATCATAAAGACAAGCATAAATCTGGTTTCTTTATAATTCATATTTTTACCCACCTTATTATTTATTTTTATAAAGAAATATTTATTAAAGTGCTTTTTGAATAGATACTGCACCTCTTAAGTCTCCGACTTTATAGTTCAAAGCTTTATCCGAAGGATATTTGCTTTCAATAATCGTTTTAACTTCGGGAATTATTGTTTCTGCGGATCCATGACAGTTAAGACAGGGTGCCTGAATGATAATTGGTTTTAAATAGCGAATAACTTTTACTCCGTTCTCTTCAACAATATCTATATATTCGGATGATTCATCTAATTTTCCATCGGATTTCAATTCTTCAAAATGATTGAGAGCTTTAGTTTCAAACTCATCCGGCTGATTATTCGGATTGCGATTTTTAAATGAAACCCGTTTGATGTAAATCCCCTTTTCAACTCCAAAATTATTAGTTAAGAGTTGGGCAGTATCGGAACAAACAGAAACTGCAGCAACAATTCCATTTGACTGTATTTCTTTCATAAGAATGGATTTAAGAGATTCTGTAAAATCTTTTGCATCTTTTTGAAGACTGGTTTTAAGAGATTCGGTTATTTCTGTTTTTGGTTTGTCTCCACATCCAAAATGAAACAACGATAAAAAAAACAATGCCAGAAAAAATAGTTTCTTCATAACATCTCTCCTGATTTTCCAAAAATTAATCAAAACTTTTATCATTTAACATATAAATTTTAAAAGAATTAAAAGGATATTTTTTAAGTTTGAGACATTAAGTGATAAAAAAATTTGAACACAAAACCTGATTTAACTCAAAAATTCATATTCTCATTCTGGCTGCCCCTTGCTGCAACTTGGCTGATGATGTCTGTAGAAGGACCTTATTTATCTGCGCTCATTGCCAGATTAGCAGAACCAAAATTTAATCTTGCTGCTTACGGAGTTGCATTTTCCCTTGCTTTAATTGTTGAGGCACCGGTTATTATGATGATGAGTGCTTCAACGGCACTGGTTAAAGATTATCAATCATTCAATCAACTAAGGAAGTTTAATTGGGGGTTAACCCTCATATTAACTTTGGTAATGATAGTATTTATTATCCCGCCCGTTTTTTATTTCATTACTGAAGATTTAATTGGTCTTCCGGCTGAAGTATCACATCTTACACATCTTGCGGTAATAATCTTAATACCCTGGCCCGGAGCAATTGGTTTCAGAAGATTTTATCAGGGTATATTGATAAGAAATAATTTGACAAGATTAGTTGCTTACGGAACTATAATAAGATTGGTATCAATGAGTCTTACTGCTTTGGGATTATATCTTTTCACTAAAGCACCCGGAGTTGTAGTAGGTGCCAGCGCTCTTTCAACCGCTGTTATCTGTGAAGCAATTGCAAGCAGAATAATGACAAAAGATATTGTAAAAAAAATAAAACTGCAGACAAATGTTGAAGAAAATATTTTAACAACGGGAGAGATATATAAATTCTATTACCCGCTGGCAATCACATCACTGCTTACACTCGGCATTCAGCCTTTTGTAACATTCTTTATCGGGCAAAGTAAAATGGCGCTGGAATCCTTTGCAGTAATGCCGGTGGTTACTTCGTTTGTTTTCATTTTCAGAGCGTTGGGTTTGTCATTTCAGGAGGTTGTTATTGCACTGATTGGAGAGAATCGGGAAGGATATCAACAGCTTAAGATATTTGCAATTAAACTTGCTTTATTGCTTGCCGGAACTTTAATGCTGATTGCATTTACTCCTCTTGCAGAATTTTGGTTTCGCAGTGTTTCCGGTTTATCCGATTCACTTACAGAATTTGCCAGACTCCCCCTGATGATAATGTCCTTCTTTCCTGCATTAACTGTGCTTATAAGTTTTCAAAGAGCAATATTGGTTAAAGCGAAAGACACCAGACAAATAACTTACGGTACTGCAATTGAGTTTACTAGTATCATACTTGTAATTGCAGTGTGTATAAAATATTTTTCACTTGTGGGCGCTGTAGCGGCAACAATTTCATTTGTATTAGGCAGAATTGCAGTGTGTACTTATTTAACTCCTCCATCAATTCGTGCATTGAAATTAAAATAATATTTGCACTTATTTGCCCTGAATTTTCAGAAGGTGTAAGGAATGTTAAAATCAGTTTTAATTGTTTTGTTAGCTTTAGCAGTATTATTCATTTTGATAGATACAGATTTTATAAGGGGAAAAAATAATTTTAAGAATCAACCGGATTCAACAAAACAAAGTGGAGAAAATATGGACGATAAAATTGTAAAATCTGAAGATGAGTGGAAAGAAGAATTATCACCCGAACAATTCAGGATTTTACGACAAAAAGGAACCGAGCGTGCTTTTACCGGTAAATACTGGGATCACTTTGAATTTGGCATTTATGTTTGTGCAGGATGCGGCACAGAGTTATTCGAATCAGATACAAAGTTTGAATCCGGCTGCGGTTGGCCAAGTTACTTTGAACCAATTGACAGCAGCAGAATTATTTACAAAGAAGATAGAAGCTTTGGAATGATCCGAACAGAAGTAATGTGTGCAAAATGCGGCGGTCATCTTGGTCACGTATTTGATGACGGTCCACCACCAACGGGATTGAGATACTGCATCAATTCAGCTTCAATGAAGTTTATAAAAAAAGATACCAAATAAGAAATGCTTGCACTGGGCAGGAAATAATAATCAGAGTGATTATTGATGAAGTTATTTAAAACAAAAAATCCGTGTGGTTTTGCCACACGGATTTTTTAGTTAATTAAGTATTATCAGAAACCTAAAGAAAGTGCAAATACATGGTTTCCATCAAAATACTGTGTATCTCTGTAAGCGTAATCAACCTTAAGTCCAATTCCTTCGAAATCAAACTTTAAGCCGACGCCAGCAGTAAATCCAAATAAATAATCTTCTTTATCTATATTTGGTGCAAGCTGATATCCCAAACGAGCAAAGAACATATCATTGTAACCATACTCGGCTCCAAGTTTATATTCATCGCTTGAGAAGTTATTGTTCTGGAACAAACCAGAGAATTGTAATGAATTCATTTCATCCAGTACTGGTTTATAGCCTAAACCGATTTCGAAAGCTGATGGTAAATCAAATGGTGCGGATTCAATCTTATAATAAGCAGGAGGACGATTTAAATCTGCATCTGCTTTTATTAAAAGACCGGATCCATCATACTTCATCTGTGGTCCTACGTTTTTCATTGCAATACCAATACTTAATCCATTGATGTTTGCAAGATCATCGTAGATTACACCTGCGTTAAAGGAAATTCCCTTAGCTGTAACATCGCCAAGAGTTTCTGTAACGTAATTGGCTGTAATACCAACAGATATTCTCTCGGTTAGCTGACGTGAATAGGAAACTCCGGCAGTTAACATTTGAGGAGAGAAAGTAGCGCCTGTGCCATCAGGATTTCTTTCTGTAGTAACCAAAATGTCTCCCACAGAAATACTTTTTAAGCTAAGGGAAAGAACTCCAAAGCCTTCAAAGTTAGTAGAAACGGCACCATACTGAACACCGATATCTGCTATGTAAGACATATGAGAGAACATTACGCTTGTTGAATTATCCATTCTGGCAACACCTGCAGGATTCCAGAATAGTGATTCTACTCCATAAGATGTAGCTATGTTTGCTTCACCCATTGCAATACCGCGTGGGCCTACGGGAACGAGCAGCTGAGCTGCTCCTCCCGTACCAATTCTGTTTCCACCTCCGGCATATACATCAAGTGCAAGCAGGAGGGCGAAAACAATTATTAATAAATTTGATATCTTTTTCATTTTTACTCCTATACTTTTAAACTTGATTTCATTTAGAATCTATCAAGAATTTGTTGTTCTTGTATTATCGCAAGCTTAAGAACTTTTGTTGCTCCTAATTCTGGTAACTCAACATAGGCTATATACAATCCGCTTGCAACTGGCAAACCAGATTGATTCTGTAAATCCCATCTCATAAACTGTCCGGGATCATCTTTGTCTAATGTTCTTACAAGAACTCCTGCTAAATTGAAGATTCTAACTTTTGCTTTTGCCGGGAGATGACTAAATGTAACAAATCTGTTATACTTGTTTAACTCTTCGGCGTTAACTCCATAATATGGATTCGGGAATACGTTTATATCATCTACCTGACTCTTTGCAAGATCAAGTGAGAATGCTGGTGCTGTTGTGCTGTACAAGTATTTATCAACTCCAATCTGAATCGGGTTGTTGTACTGCAATGTTACCACATCTCCTAAATCGTAATCACAAGACCAAGTTACAAATACCCAGGTAGCTTTTGCCCTTCTTGGATCTCCTGCTACCAATGGATTTGTTGGATCGTATGGTGTATCTACAATTATAGGATACATTCTATTCTTTGGATTCCAGGAATAGAACGGATTTGCTGTTGAGGTTTGAATACGATCTCTGAACATTACATTCACTTGCTCATTTCTATCCTTATTCCATACCTCAAATGGGATTGGTACCATAAATGGTGTACTTGATCCCGGATTTGGGTTAAGTGGATGATTTGGTAATGAGTTTGCATTCAATCCGGAGAAAATCGTTCCCATAGAACCTGTTCCCGGTTTTATGCTTATTATCGTCTGTCCACCAACTACTGTCGTATCCCAAACACCAGTAAATCTTAATTCATAATCCTGCTGCAAATCATTAACACTTGTTGTTCCAAATCCAAAGTTATCTATTGCAAAACTGGATACTGTACCAGAAAATACTGTGTAATCAGAAAATTCTATTCTGTTAGCGATACCAGCTCCAGTACCATAATTTAGTGTTGTATTTGATCCGGGACCTCTTTTTAGTGAAATTGATCCGCCACTATTTATGTCTATTGGTGCTTCATAGCTTCCGGCATTCAACCCAACCTGTACTCCATCAATTATCGGGTTTGCCTGATTGGTGTAAACAGTGGTTACCTGATCATCCCTCTTCGGGAATAAATCTACACCACCTATCACGCCCATATTCTCAAGTTTCAACTGTCCGGTTGTTACATCTCTTAAGTTCCAGTAGTTAGCTGTTCTTGAGAGAGAACCGATTTCTGTAACTTCAATTGTTCCAACTGCATCTACTACATTAGTACCGCCAGAATATCCATCGTCGTGTACAATATAGTCAATTGAGAATGGGAGATCAGTTTGGCTAATGAAAATTGTCCAGGTTTCTCCACCATGGAAAACTCCATTTTCTGTTAATTCACCACCGGTTAATCCCATAGTAACAACATTGCCACTAACATTTGGAGTTACATCGCCACCACCAGCGTGGAATGTTGGTGCATTAAGAACCTGCACTCCTGCCGGGAAGGTAAGTGTAATACCATCTGCCCAGGCATCTGTTGGTGAAACTAAATCAAGCAAGAAGTCTAATTGGATACCTGCTGCCGGATTCGGTCCATATAAACCAGCTACAGAAATTGTGGTACCTGTAAGATCTCCTGGTTTATTTGATTTACCAACCGGAGCTGCAACCCAGTCACCATTTGCATTTCTGATTTCCTGGCGCTGTGTAAAGAACACTTCATAATTGTGTCCCAAAGTAGAAGCAGGATTTACAACTACTGCTGAGAAGCTTCCATCTGCAAGTCCCTGATGAGTTACTTCCAATCCCTCACCTGATTCATGACCATATGACAATCCTGGCACAGGTGATTGTGGAACAACCGTTATAATATTTATAGGGTTCTCTACGTTGTTAGGAACCTTTGAGGGATCAGGTGAATAGCTGTATGAAGTAACAGCAAAGTAATAACGTTTTCCGTTAACCAATGGTCTTCCGCCATCAAATTCATCTTTTGTAATTTCGATGAATCTCTTAATACCGGTATCTTCACCAAATTGTTTAACGCTTGGTAGAATTACTGCTGTGGCTGGATTAAAGTCATCTTCAATAATTCTTTTTACGTTATCAATAATATCATAAGTAGCTAATCTCTTTCCGGCAGTTACGTCTGCGGATGCAGAAGGCAATTGATATACGTTATAACCCTGGAAAGTATAGCCTTTATCGTTATAAGATTCTGTTGCATTTACACGTTCAAGATTTTCACCCCAGCTAAGAACTACTTTCTGATCAAGTTCTGTAACTTTTACATCAGGTGCCGGAGGAGCAACCGGTAAGTTAAAGAAGTTATCATAAGCGTTCTGTGCTGTTCTGTCATAAAATCTTAACAAAGATATTGCAGAAATATTATCCATACCAGGTAAAGCACCTGCAACTATTTCTGCAACTACAACTTCCTGGGTATCGCCAGGAGCCATATTAAATGGACCAGAGCCGCTTCCCTGTCTTCTATCACCAGGTGGTAACTGAATACCATCCAACCAGCCGGTTCTTGTAACAGGGTCACCATTCAGAGCATAGGTTGTTGGTAATCCGGTTGCCAGGTCTGTAAATATAGCGCCAGATATACCAAAACGGCCTCTGATGAAGTTGTAAAACTGACGTGAACCTTCGATGTTACCCTGTGGAGGGTCACCAATTGTAGGGTCACCGTTAGCAAAATAATAAGCTGCAGTCATTGGAAG
Organism: uncultured Ignavibacteriaceae bacterium; assembly: GCA_964499095.1. Classification (GTDB taxonomy): domain Bacteria; phylum Bacteroidota; class Ignavibacteria; order Ignavibacteriales; family Ignavibacteriaceae; genus IGN3. The sequence continues at coordinate 20,372 of CAZCJF010000021.1, read as the reverse complement.
GTTTATTTTACCCGGTCCAACTCTTTTGCCATCAAAAATACCAAAGTCTTCAGCATCATCAATTCCATTTTCATTAACGTCTTCTCCAGCAACACCATCAACTAATGGTCCCTGGAAAAAGTCGAAGCCAACTGCTGGAGGTGGTAGTGGTGCATAAACTGCGTCTACAGGTCCAGCATTGTAACAATACTGTAAGCTTTTATCAACATCTACGCCTACAAAATCATCACCGGCATCTCCAAGGTCAACATCAGACCACATAGAGAAATACATTTCTTCAAATGTAGTTGGTGTGAGTGCTGGTCTGTTTGTGACGTTAATTAATTTATACTTCCTGAAGTACATATTTCCAAGAGCACCTGCCTGATTATATGCCCAGATTGTAACCTGGCATTCAATTCCCAATGGATTTGCACCATATAAGAATCTTGTCTGTCCAGCATTTAAATCATTGGTAACATACCATAAAGTCTGGTCTGCACCAGGGAAACCAGGAATATCAACGGTTGGATCATAAACACCGTTACCGTCAACATCTTCAAATGGCGCTCCCATACTTACGGGCCATTCGTTCCAGTCTTTTTCATAATTAGCTCTTATCTCTGATTCAGAAAATCCATCAAGTCCGGCTTCAACAGAAAGATCTTTTGCCGGTCCACCGGGATAAACATCTCTTCTAACTCTGTAGATACGATATTTATCCAATGTTGGATCATCAGCGGTTCCATCTGCTAACACTTTACCGGGAACTAAACCGGTACGATATGCTGTACCGCCCATTCTTGGATCCGGGTCACCAGCTACTCTGGCACCCCAAAGCAATCCAGAGGTAAACACAGCGGTTTTACCACTGCCTTTTGGATAATACAACCCGGAGTTTCCGAGATTAGAAATATCGGAAATACCGTTGTTGAAGAAATAACTCGAAAGGTTGTTAATATTCAGGGAGGTTAACGCAATTTGAGCGTTAGTTTTAGCTAACCCTGGATTTTTACCACTATTTTTCTCTCCCTCTGCCCGAAGCCCGGGTACAAGGAAGAATATACTCATCAAAAAGATAAGTATATATTTGGCTGTTTTATAGTTCATATTTTGAGACTCCTATTCTTTTTTTACTATCAATTTTCTATTAGTATTCTAACTGAATTCCAAGTCTAACCTGACGTGGTGGTCCGTAAAGAACACCAACATTAGCCTGATATCCCTGATAGTAATCAATATTTATTGCTTTATACATAGCTTCATAATCTTCTCTCTGATCTGGTCTGATAGTACCGCCTAATTCAGGATCACTTAGATATCCGTCATCGGTAGCAGAACCGGTTCTTAAGAAGACGTTAACAATATTTTTTGTATCAAATACGTTGAGCACTAATAAGTAAATATTTGCACTTAATTTATCAGTAATTGAGAAAGATTTATCCAATCTTAAATCTAACTGATAAGTCCAAGGAGTGGTAGATGAATTCAAAGGCTGAATTGGTGATCTGAATCTGTTATCACCCTCAAGAGAACCCTGAGTATCGCCCTTACCTTCTCCCAAAGTATATGGATGTCCACTATCAAAGGTTAGTAGAGCAGAGAGTCCCAATTGGCTCAATACTGGAGCAGCATCCTTCGAGAATCTGTAATCAAGATTAACGTTTCCGTAAACTGATTTGTTAAAGTCCAAAGGAGTAACAAAAGCCGGTCTGAAAACTGTAACGCCATCAAGCGGTGCACCAACAATACCTGCTTTTGAGTTAGGATTAGAGCCTGTTCCCTGTGCATCCTGGAAAGAAACAGATGCATTAACCATTATGTTTTCTACTCTTCGCATATTGAAGGATAACTCGATACCTTTTGTGGTAACGAAGTCACCATTCTTTAGGACGTTGTATGCCTGATATTGTGAGCCAGGAGCAGTATTTTGTAAATCAAATTCAACCTGGTCCTGAATATCTTTATAATATCCGGTTATATCGAATGAGGCAAAGCTTGAAATTTGTTGTGTAAAACCAAGCTCATACTGGGTAGTTCTTGTTGGTCTGATATTCCATCCTGTTGGGGTTGAAATAAAGAAACCGCCTCTAAGAGATGTACCCAATCCATAAATTCCCTGATACATATCACGTAATCTGGATTGCTGAACAAATTTTCCATACTGTGCATGGAATACTGTCTGATCAGTTACAGGGAATGAAAATCCAAGACGAGGGCTAACAGCACTAAATGTAGGGGTTTTTGTTAAACCCTTGGGATCGACTTTGTTAGTATTAAAATCAATTGCTGTTTCTGGTCTAGATGGATCTTTTAACATTAAGTTATCAGTATCAAAGTAGTCAAATCTTAAACCAACGTTTAAGATAAGATCATTGTAAGTAATTCTATCTTCAATATATGCGCCCGCAAATAATGGTCTCTTTGGAGCCAATAGTCCCGGATCATCAATTCCGGCGCTTTCACTGAATTCACTGTTAATCTCATTACCAAAATGATCATAACCATAGCTGTTTGTTAAAGCAATCATTATGTCATTAATTGGTTTTGGATTTGGAAGCAAACTGTTCTGATAAATATCATTTGCGTACTGAGAAGCAGCTCTACCAGCAGCAAATCCAAAGCTTCTTATAGTATAAGTTTGTAACTCACCACCGAATTTAATATTGTGAGTTTTATCTATTTCAGCGGAGAACGATGCGTTAAAGCTTAAAACTTCTCTCTTTGTTTTGCTGTAACCAGCGGTTATATCATTAGGAGCGAAGAATCTGAATCCCAATACATCATAAGTTGTTGGTCTTCTGTATCTTCCAACTCTACCGGTCTCGATTTCGAACGGTGTTCTATACCAAACAGCTCCAACTTCGGCGTTAGCAACGCTATCGCCATATGCTTGCCAATTATCTCTTAATAATGGATCCATATTTTCAGTCTTGCTTAAACTGTAACCAGCACTTAACTCATAATAAACGGTTGGGCTAAGAATATGAGTGGCTTTTAAGTTAAATGAACCATTTCCGGATTCAAAAATTGATACTCTTCCGAGATTTAATAACTGGCTGATGTTGCCACCGCCGCCATTTTTACCTTCGCCATCAGTATATGTACCGGTAAGACGAACAATAAGTGGATTAAAGTCGAAAGTAAGGGTACCGGTTCCTGTGTAGAACTGTTGCTGTCCTGCATAAGTAGGTCCGGCAGGATAAACTAAATTAATTTCGTCTTTGCCAGGTGTTGTTGATCTTTCATCTTTAACCAAGCCAACAGTAATACCCGGGAAAGGAAGTGGGTTTGGATCTAATCTCCAGCTGGAGTTAAATAATCCGAAGAATTTAATATTGTTTGTGAATAATGGACCGCTTACTGTTCCGGTAAATTCATTGTAACCGTACTGATAAGCTCCTAAGAAATTTTTCTTACCATCAAATCTATTGCTTTTACTTTTAAAAGTAATATTATCAGTTACGTAATTAAGGCTAAACTTAAAGTCAGAAGTACCTGATTTAAGCTGAGTACGAACTATACCAGCATTAGCACCACCATATTCAGCGGTGTAACCACCAGCCTGCACCTGAATTTCTTCAACTGCATCCTGAATAATAGTAACCTGACGGCCTCCAAAAACCGGGTTGGTTATGTTGGTACCTTCGAGATAGTATCCAACTTCATCAACACGACCACCTCTAATAAATAGAGATCCATCCTGCTGAACAACACCAGGAGTTAAAGCAATAATGTTATTAACTCCTCTTACAGGTAATGCTTCAATCACATCACTTGTAGTGGTTCTTATAGCGTTGGTATTACTTTTATTAATTAATGGTCTTTCAGAAACAACAACTACTTCACCAACTGAAATTCCCTCAGCCGGCAGCTGGAAGTTGAGTTCTGTGGTCAGGTCTGCGTTAACACGTACGTTAACCTGAGTGATCGTCTGGTAACCAATATATGAAGCTTTTACTTCATATGTACCAGGCGTTAAGTTTGAAATTGAATACTCACCTTTGACATCGGTTGCAGCACCGAAAGATGTACCAACGACTATAACGTTAGCACCAATCAGTGGTTCGCCATTTGTCAGGTCAGTAACTTTTCCTTTCATTCTTCCTGTCTGAGCCATTAAGACAAGTGAAGGAAGTAATAACAAGGAAAATAGAAGAGTAAACCATCGATTCATATGATCTCTCCTTGATTAGATGATGATTATTGAATTAATTAAACGATAGACCAAAGTACAAAACTGTAAAAGAACATTAATTATTATAATTTATTAAAAAAGGGTTTTCTGCTTCTTTTGAAAATACGTTTGAGTGTTTTTGTAGCCGCAAAGCATAGCGATGTGCTCGGTTATCCAAAGAAGCAATAGATAGTTCTACAGCGTTGGATACAATAGATATGTAAAAATTTGTATCAATCAACCAGATAAAAATACCCTTTTTTAAAGAAATTCAAATTACAACTGTGAAAGTCCTAAATTATATTGTTAAAGTCAACCAATTTTTAAAGAATGTTGAAAAATTTTAATTTTTCAAATCGAGCTTTATTTTTAACAAAATTTTCAAATTTACACTTCAATTTAAATTTAAAGACTTTATTGTCAAGCCCTATTATATGGGTTTAACAAAATTTATCTGTCTATTACTCCCCAATCGCTATCCAGTATCCACTAATGCTAAAGATTCTGGAATCTGCCCAGGTTTTTACTTTTAAAGTAAATCCATCCCTCGAAACCGAAATGGTTTCCACATTAAATCTGCTGTTAAAATCTTTTGAAGCATCTAATTGAGTAACTGATAAAATAATTTCGGGTTTTGATTTAAACGATTTAGAAAATTTAATTTCTATTGTTGCTGATCTTTCTCCGTTGTTATTATCAAGTGAATAGCCCTGAATACTTTGATTAACAGACCATGAGCCACTTTGCATTTTCTTTTCTGCCTGAGCATACCCGGATGTAAAAATAAAAGTGAAAATTAAACAACTAAGAAGAGCTCTTGAGATCAGCATATTTCCATAATAGTGAATTATTGATTGCAAAATAATTTTTGAATCAAAAAAATGCAACTTGTATTAAAATAAAATTATCATCGCTTACCATAAATTTTTCTTAGAAAATTATTCAATCGTTAATGAGTTTACTTTTGGGTATTTTTAAACAATAGTTTTCTTTTCTTATGATTGTCTATTACAACAATAACTTTTTACCTCTCAACGAAATTAATATTTCTCCTTTTGACAGAGGTTTGCTTTTTTCAGATGGAGTTTATGAAGCTCTTCGAACTTATAATCATAAAATATTTGCTTTCGAAGAACATATCAAGCGATTGGAGTACAGTCTTAATCAAATCAGTATTCCTTTTACAAATTTGGGAGAACTAAAAAATATTTTCCTAAAGCTTGCCGAACTAAATTATTTTAAAACTGATTTTGGAATTTACATCCAGATTACAAGGGGAATAAGTTTTCCTCGCAAACATCAGTTTAACTCTGATATGATTCCAAATGTTTTTATTTATGTTTATGAACTGGCAGACCGCAGAAGAGAGCTGTTGGAAGGGGTTAGTGTTATTCTCGAAAAAGATATCCGATGGGAGAGGTGCGATATTAAGACAATATCTTTATTGCCTGCCGTTTTGGCTAAGACAAAGGCTGTTAATAAAAATTCTTATGAGTCGATTTTCTTTCGTAACGATTTTATTACTGAAGGTTCGCACACTAATTTCTTTGCAGTTAAAAATAATCGGGTTATTACCGCTCCTTTGGGAAATTATATTTTATCCGGAGTTACGAGAGCTGTGGTTTTAAATCTATGTAAAGAAAATGATATATATTTTAATGAGGAGTTTATTAATGTTGATGACCTTAAAAATTATGATGAGTTTTTTATTACGGGAACAACTACAGAAATTACTCCTGTAGTAAAAATTGATAGCCGGATTGTGGGTAATGGAAAACCTGGCGAGATGACAAAGTTCTTACAGGATAAGTTTTTCGCTTTAACAATATCTTTTAAATGAATAATGCTTCTGTAAATATTTTTATTTTAACAGGCGAGTGGTTTGATTCGCAGGGAAAAAATATTTTAAAGCTTCTCGGCACTTGCAAAGAATTTGGTGCTGTTGAAATCTTAATCACAACCAATAAACCAGTTTTTTTTATTGAAAAAAATGCTGCTCCAAACCCGCTTATAAAAACTTACCTGCGCAAAGAAACCAGGTTAAAAAATTTTAATTATCAGCCGGTTGATGCGTTATACTTTAATACACAAAAAAATTTAAGCGTGTTTGCAGATGTACTTCATCAATCAAATATTACAACCTACGAGGCTGATGTTGATCCGCTAAAAAGATTTTTAATGGAAAAATCAATTAATGCTCAAATTAAAGTTACCGGCAATTACGAAAAGCAAAATTCCATTATAAGATTTATTAACCCCTCAATAGAACCTTGTGAGATTATTCCTGATTTTGTAATTGCCTCACTGGATATTGAAACCGGAGCAAAAACAAATCAGCTTTATTCAATTGCAGTTCATCTTACTGGCAGAAATGGCGAGCTTAAAAAAGTTTTTATGCTTGGTGATCAACCCAAAAGATCACCTGATCATATAAATTATTTTGCCGATGAGAGAGAGTTACTTATAAGTTTCTTCAAGTGGTTTAATGAAGTTGATCCCGATATAATAATTGGCTGGCATGTAATCGGGTTCGATTTAACCTATCTTGATAATCGCTGCCGTGATTTAGGAATCGGTTTTGATCTTGCACGTGCAGGCGGAAGAGTTTCTATCAGACAGAGAAAACCATCCGGGCATTTTATTTCCGTTACAGGAAGAGTTGTTATTGATGGTCCCTCAATGCTGCGGGCATCATTTTTTAATTTTGAAGATTTTAAACTTGAAACCGTTGCCCAGGAACTTCTTGGAACGGGAAAAACAATCACTCCCGATGAAAACAAAGTAGAAGAAATAGACAGATTATTTAAAGAAGATAAAACGGCATTAGCTGAGTATAATTTGCAAGATGCAATTCTGGTAACAGATATTTTCAGAAAAACAGGACTGATCGAACTTTCTGTCCGCCGCGCACAAATATCAGGTTTATTAATGGATCAGCTTGGAATGATGACTGCGGCATTTGATCACTTTTATTTACCGCGTTTGCATAAAGCCGGTTTTGTTGCACCAAATTTAAAAGATATCATAACAACAGAACACGCTGCGGGCGGTTTAGTAATTGAACCGACACCGGGAATTTATGAAAATGTTGTTGTGCTTGATTTCAAAAGTCTGTACCCATCAATCATTCAGACTTTTAAAATTGATCCTTATTCACTTTTGATGAAAGATGTTGATACAATAGAAACCTTAAACGGATATAAGTTTTCTTCATCACAACATATTCTGCCTGATTTTATTGATGAGCTGATGAAACAACGGGATGAGGCTAAAAAGAAAAAAGACAAACAACTTTCGCAGGCAATAAAAATTTTAATGAACAGCTTTTACGGTGTAATGGGCTCTTATGGATGCAGATTTTATCATCCGGATTTACCCAGGGCAATCACTGGAAGCGGGCATAAACTTCTTACCGGAAGCAAAGAGTTTCTCGAAAAAAAAGGACTGAAGGTAATTTACGGAGATACTGATTCTTTGTTTGTAATGCTTAAAAATGTTACGGCAGAAAATGGTGAAACTCAGGGAAAGAAAATTGTAAAGGAGTTAAATCAATTCTGGAAAAACAAACTTAAGAAAGAATTTAAAGTAGAATCATATTTAGAACTTGAATACGAGAAGTATTATAAAAAGTTTATTATTACACCTGCACGCGGAGCAGATACGGGTGCGAAAAAACGCTATGCCGGATTAATTGAAAAGGAGGGGAAAGATTCAATTGAGTTTGTTGGGATGGAGTTCATTCGCTCTGATTGGACAAAGCTTGCAAAAGAATTTCAAATAGAATTGTATGAAAAAATTTTTAATGGCGAGGATGTTGAAGACTGGATTAGGGATGTAATTCAGAAATTAAAATCAGGTAAACTTGATGATAAACTGATTTACAGAAAAAGATTACGAAAAGAAGTTGAAGATTACACAAAGAATATTCCCCCGCACGCACGCGCGGCAAAATTGCTTAACGAACCAAGAGATGTTATTTATTACGCCATCACACAGCGCGGACCCATTCCAATTGAACTTAAGCATAATGATTTTGACTATGATCATTACATTGAAAAACAGTTAAAGCCAATTGCAGATTCTGTTTTGGCACTGCTGGGAAAAAATTTTGATGATATTGTTGGAAATGATCAGTTAAGTTTCTTTAGCTAAAACTGAATTCATTATATAAATTTCAAAAAGGTTTTGTTATTCGTTTTGATTTTATAACTTACACAAAAGAATATTCCAATTGATATTAAATGAGATTTGAAAATCGGTTTCTCAAACTTGTATTGCCTTTATTCTTCTTCCCCGTCTTACTGCTTATACAGTGCGAAAAATCAGACCTGCAATTAAAACAAAATCTTGAACAAGTCATTTTATCAGACACATCAAGTTTTTATTATGTTGATATAAAACGCTATCCGGTAAAAAATAAAAATCTTCCAATAGGGATATTTGATTCGGGTACCGGTGGACTTACTGTAATGGATGCCATTGTAAACTTTGATGGATTTAATAATCAAAGCAAAAGTATTAATTCAGATGGCATTTTAGATTTTGAAAAAGAATGCTTCATTTACTTGGCTGATCAGGCTAATATGCCTTATGGGAATTATCCATCAGCTAGTAAAACAGATTTACTTAAAGAGCATATAATTAAAGACCTACAATTTTTATTGGGCAACAAGTATTACAAATCAGGTTCTGATAAGGAATACAATTCCGATAAGCTTCCTGTTAAAGCTATTGTTGTTGCCTGTAACACAGCAACAGCTTATGGGCTGGATGATATAGAAAACTTTTTGGGTAAGGCTAATTTAGATTTGAAAGTAATTGGCGTTATAAATGCTGGGGTTAAAGGTGCCTTTGAATCAATAGAAAAATATGAGAGCTGTAGTATCGCTGTTATGGCAACAGAAGGAACAGTTTTATCCAAAGGTTATGTGAACAGCATTATTAAGTATAAGTCCGAAAATGGATTCATTGGCGATATACAGATTTATCAGCAGCCGGGTATAGGCTTGGCAGGTGCTATCGACGGAGTTATAGATTACATCGATGCAAACGCAAAAACTTTAAGAGGTCAGTATAAAGGACCTTCTTTCAATTTACAGAGTGCAAAAATTGATAGGTCAATTCTTAACCGATACAACTTTGATTGGAACAACAACAAAATTTTATTCGGAGGGACAAAAGAGAATCCGACAGAAATTCAACTGAACTCAATAGAAAATTATATTTATTATAATGTGGTTTCTTTACTTGAACAGATCAAAAATTCAAAATCCGCAAAACCGCTTAAAACAATTATTCTTGGATGTACACATTACCCTTTCTACAAAGAAATCTTTGCTAAAAAATTAAATGAGCTTTATAACTTAAAGGAGAATAATAAATACGTTTACAGAGATTTAATGTATGAAAATATAATTTTAATCGATCCGGCTATTAACACAGCTAAAGAATTATATGAATATTTAAAGAGCAACGATCTTTTCGGCAAAAACAAATTGAGCAACAGCGAGTTTTATATTTCTGTTCCAAATACTCTGAATCGCGATGTAAAGCTTGACTCACTTGGAAACTTCACCTATGAATACAAGTACGGACGAACAGCGGGAAATATTCAGGAATATATTAAACCCGTTCCGTTTAGCAAAACAAATCTGCACCCTGATGTTATAAAAATGTTGAAGGAAAAAACTCCTCTCGTTTATAAACTTATTACTGACTTCAATCAGAAAAACAGGAAAACTGAATTTTTAAGAAAAGATAATCTATTCTTATTCTGAAGGAGAACTATTTTGCAAATAGAATTTATAGGCGGTGCAAGAACTGTTACAGGTTCACAACATTTACTTCACATAAATGGTAAAAAGATTTTACTTGAGTGTGGATTATTTCAAGGTAAGCGAAGTGAAACTTACGAGAAAAATAAAATTTTTAAATTTAATCCTTCAGAGATTGATGCATTAATTTTATCTCACGCTCATATCGATCACAGCGGCAATATTCCGAATCTTGTTAGCAAAGGATTTAACGGACTAATTTATGCAACATCCGCAACAGTTGATCTTTGCCAGATTATGCTTCGCGATTCTGCACATTTGCAAGAAAAAGATATTGAGTTTGTAAATAAAAAACGCAAAAAGAAAAATGAAGATCCAATCGAACCTCTTTATACACTTGAAGATGTTGAACAGGCAATGCAGCAATTTGTTGGTGTTCAATACAATCGCACGATTGATTTGTTTCCCGGTGTGCGTTTTACTTTTAGAGATGCAGGACATATTCTTGGTTCGGCAGGAGTTTATTTGGAGATTGAAGAATCTGGAAATAAAAAACTGCACTTGGGATTTAGTGGAGACATCGGTAGACCGGATTCACCTGTAATAAAATCGCCGGATGTTTTGCGTGATCTTGATGTTCTTATTATGGAATCAACTTATGGAAACAGGCTACACTCACCAACAGAAGAAGTTGAGGAAGATCTTGCATCAACGATTGTTGAAGCGATTGATAAAGGAGGAAAAGTAATTATTCCGGCTTTTGCTGTTGGAAGAACTCAAACTATAGTTTACATGCTTCACAAACTATTTGATCAAAACAGAATTCCCGAAGTACCGATTTATGTTGATTCTCCTTTAGCAGTAGAAGCAACAAATGTTTTTCGTTCTCATCCGGAATGCATGGATAGAGAAACATACAGAATATTTTTACAGGATGGTGATGATCCGTTTGGATTTGGCAGATTGAAGTACATTAAGAAAACTGAAGAATCAAAGGAATTAAACGAAAAATCCGGACCAATGATAATTATCTCTGCATCCGGAATGGCGGAAGGCGGAAGAATTCTTCATCACCTTGCACACAATATTTCAAATCCCCAAAATTTAATCTTATTTGTTGGTTATGCGTCAGAGCACACACTGGCAAGAAAAATTATGGATGGAAATACATTTGTTAACATTTTTGGTGAGGAATACGAGATTAAAGCAAAAACTAAGAAAATGGACTATTTTTCGGGTCATGCAGATCAAAGGGAATTACTCGATTATCTACGTCTAAATCCGCAGGAAAGGCTTAAAAACATCTTTTTAGTACATGGTGAAGAAGACCAGGCACTGCCTTTTAGGGAAAAATTATTGCAGAAAGGCTTCAAAAACGTACAATTTCCCACATCCGGAGAAAAAATTAATGTTTAGCTGGAAATATTTTTCTCTTACATTTATCTAATAATGTGTTATATTTGTAGTTTACAAATTTGACACTCCGATTCTTCACCCGAAGAATCAGTAATAGAAAAATCATAATAATTAAAATCACAATTTAAGGAGATGTTAAGCTTGAAGATCACAAAACAATTTACTAACCGAGAGAGTAAATCTTTAGACCAGTATTTACAGGAAATCGGTAAAGTTGATCTTCTTACTCCCGATGATGAGATAGAACTCGCCATCAGAATAAAAAAGGGAGATAGATTAGCCCAGGAAAAATTGATAAAGGCAAACCTCCGATTTGTAGTGAGCGTTGCAAAGCAGTTTCAAAATCAGGGCTTATCTCTCGGCGATCTCATCAACGAAGGTAATATTGGCTTAATTAAAGCCGCTGAAAGGTTTGATGAAACCCGTGGATTCAAATTCATCTCTTACGCTGTATGGTGGGTCAGACAATCTATTATGCAGGCAATTGCTGATCAATCCAGAGTTGTAAGATTACCGC
>CAZCJF010000021.1:0-8409 GCA_964499095.1 uncultured Ignavibacteriaceae bacterium | reverse complement strand
AGACAATCTATTATGCAGGCAATTGCTGATCAATCCAGAGTTGTAAGATTACCGCTTAACAGAGTTGGAAATCTTACTAAGATAAGCAAAGCTTACAGAGATCTTGAACAGGAATATGAAAGAAAGCCGACAACAGACGAGCTTGCACAGATTCTTGATATGACTTCTGAAGAAGTTGCTTATGCACTTCAGATTGCCGGAAGACAGGTATCAATGGATGCGCCTTTAAAAGAAGGTGATGATGGAAAAAATTCATTGGTAGATATTCTTCCTAATGAAGAACAGCCTTTGCCGGATAATAAATTGATGACTGAATCTTTGAAAAAAGAAGTTGCAAATGTTCTATCAACTCTTTCTGAAAGAGAAGCAGAAGTAATAAAATTATACTTCGGCATTGATGGAGATCATTCAGCTACTTTAGAAGAGATTGGCGAAAGATTTAATCTTACACGCGAACGCGTTAGACAGATTAAAGAAAAAGCTTTAAGAAATTTAAGGCAATCAAAAAGAAGCGGTAGACTGAAAGCTTATTTAGGATAAAATAATTCGTTTCAGGTTTTAGAGCCCCGATTTACCGGGGCTTTTGTTTTTTAAACATTTTCGCAAAAATATTTTCTAGCGACTTTGCGTCTCTGCGTGCAACTGATTTTATTCCTCGCAAAGACGCCGAGCCGCAGAGAAATAAATTTCACATCGCTTATAAAAAAATAAAACCACTCATATAAAACCTAAAAATATTTTGATTTTATAAAGTAACTTTATGCCATCAAAATCAATCTAAAGTCAAAAAGCACGGATTTTATGATCAAACTTATACCACTTTTTATTATTGTATTTACTGCTTTTCTCTTTGCAACCGAAGTAAGCAAGAACGAAAACAAATCTTTAACTCTTATAAAGATTGATAAAGATATAAATGTTGATGGCGTTGTTGATGATGTTTGGGGTTTTGCCGATTCAACAACAAACTTTTTTCAGTTCGAACCATACTTCAATCAGCCAACATCAGTAAAAACTGTTGCAAAAGTTTTAACAACAGAAGATGCTCTTTATTGCCTGATAATTTGTTACGATGATAAAGAATATATTCAAGCAAATGCAGGAATGCAGGATTGGTTTACGGGTGATGTTGTTTCGATAATGATGGATACTTTTGGCGACAAACAAACAGCATATAAGTTCGCAGTAAATGCATCCGGCGTAAAATCGGATTCACGTATGCTTGATGATGCACGCAATCGTGATTATAGCTGGGACGGAATATGGGAAGGCGCTTCTCAAATTTATGATTGGGGATTTGTTGTCGAAATGAAAATTCCATACAAATCAATCAAGTATGATAAAAATCTTAATGAATGGGGATTAGACTTTGATCGCTGGCGATCTTATAATAAAGAAGATATATACTGGTGCGAATATGAACAAAATGAGGGTCAAAGGATTTCTAAGTTTGGGAAATTGGTATTCAATGATTTCAAACCAACAGTTACGGGATTAAATCTTGAGATATATCCGGTTGGAATAGCAAAGACTACTTACATATCAGAAAATAAATATAAATTTGATCCTAGCGCAGGACTTGATGTCTTCTATAATCCCTCAGAACAATTAACGTTTCAATTAACTGCAAATCCGGACTTTGCTCAGATAGAAGCTGATCCGTTTTCATTTAACATAAGCAGATATGAAAGCTACTTTTCTGAAAGGAGACCATTCTTTACCCAGGGGAACGAGGTTTTTAATCCGGCAGGTAGAGAGCGCAATTCCGGATTTTACAGACCGCTTGAACTTTTCTATTCAAGAAGGATCGGCAAACTGCTTCCGGGCGGAGAAGAAGTTCCACTTATTTTTGGCACTAAAGCATTTGGAAGATACAGCGATTGGGAATATGGCGGATTTGTTGCGATGACAGGCGAAACTGATTATGTTGATGATGGAAATAATATGACTGAACCTCAGGCTTATTTTGGATCTGCAAGATTAAAAAAACAAATTCTTGATAATTCTTCTGTTGGCGTTCTAATGGTTGCAAAGCAAACCAAAGAAAATACTTACGGTGTAATTGATATAGATGGAGCTTTCCGTGAATCTGATTGGCAGCTTGCTTACCAGTTCGCAAGATCGTTTGAGAACGGCGATGGTGATTTTGCCGCATCAATCGGCTTTAGAAATATTTCCGAAACCTGGGGCAACTTATTCAGGATGAGAGCAATTGGTAATGAGTTTAATGTTAGCCAGGTTGGATATGTTCCCTGGCAAGGTACTGTTAATTCTGTTGGATTAACTGGACCAATGTGGTTCTTTGAAGACGGCGCCATAAGAAATATATTTTTGTATTTCGGTCCTGCAATTAATTATGAGCACGCCGATCTTTATACTGATTATGCAGGAGTTATTGGTTTTAATATGCAATTCCGTGATGGATGGGGTTACGAAATAAATACAGACTTTGGCAAAAGTAAAGATGAAGGAATTGTTTATAACTCATACAGCATAAATTTTAGTTCGTGGTTTGACCTTTCACAAAAATGGAATGCTAATGTCTGGAGCGGTTATCAAAAAACATATAACTTTGGCAGAGATTATCTTGCCTCGTACTCGTGGTTTGGTTTTTCTGCCGAGTGGAAAGCATTAGACATTTTAGAAATCGGAACTTCTTACGATATGTTTATTGAAGGTGATCCTGACGGAAACATTGAAGAGATTACATACAATGCCCGTCCGTTTTTTTCTTTAACCCCTATCAACAATTTAAACTTCAGAGTTTATGTTGATAATGTTTTTGTAAGATCAACAGATAGAATGGAAAGAATAATAGGCGGATTTTTATTTAGCTGGAACTTCTTACCCAAAAGCTGGATATATCTTGCAGTAAATGAATTCCGCGATAGAAGCGATGAATACGATTCAAACAACAATTTACTTCCAAACAGAATGCATACTACAGATCGCGCAGGAGTTTTTAAGATTAAGTATCTGTACTATTTCTAAAATTATTTTAGTTTCAGTCTTGATTTTACGTACATTATTCCGTACGTTTACCGACAAAGGAAAGATGAAAATGAAAACAATTACAATTACAGAAGCAAGAAACAATATTTATGCTCTTATCGATATGTTAAGTATCGAAAGCGAGCCAATACAAATTACTGGTAAAAGAGGGAATGCAGTATTGATCTCAGAAGATGACTGGCGAGCAATAAAGGAAACTCTATATCTTACCTCAATTCCCGGTATGAGAGAATCAATCATAAAAGGAATGAGAGAGCCATTATCTAAATCAACTGATAAGATAAAATGGTAGTCTGGAAAGTTGTTTTTACTAAACAAGCTTTAAAAGACGCTAAGAAAATAAATTCTGCCGGATTAAAGGAAAAAGCTGAAAATATTTTAAGTATTCTTCAACAAAATCCATTTCAAATTCCACCGTCTTATGAAAAACTAGTTGGTGATTTGTCTGGAGCCTTTTCTCGCCGAATAAACATTCAACACAGGATGGTTTATCAGGTTTATGAGAAAGAAAAAACTGTTAAGGTCATCCGGATGTGGACACATTATGAATAATTTGGTTAAGAGACTACATCTTTTGAGGTGGCACGAGCCCACCGGGATAGATCTTTCAATATAGATTAGTTTATCATAAATGTTTGAGAATAACTGACAAATCTTTTAATATTGTGCAATTAAAATCAGTAGTTGTTTATACCAGCACGAGTAGAATTACAATTACCATTTCTTAAATTTTACTAATTCATCAGGAGATATTTATGCCCGTTAGACCAAGCGAAAAAGAAGAAGAATATTTTGCAAGATTAGAATTTGATAGAAGAAAAAAACTGGAAGAAGAAGCCCGCATAAAATTAGAAGAAGCAGAAAAAGAAAGACTTAAAAATCTTCACTATATGCACTGCCCAAAATGCGGAATGAAGCTGATAGAAATTAATTACAAAGATGTTCAAGTTGATAAGTGCTCATCTTGTGATGGTGTCTGGCTTGATGCCGGCGAACTTGATGCAATATCTAAGCTGGAAAAGGGCAAGCTGGATAAATTATTTGGCGTTTTTAAGAAATAAAATCTTTAGCATAATAGAAGACATTCCGATTCATCGGAATGTCTTCTATTTTAGGTTAATCTACTTTGCTAAAATCATCTTACGTGCTTGAGTAAAACCAGGTGTTGTTAATTGATAAATATAAACGCCGCTTGGTAATTCAGCAGCATTGAAATCTACTGAATAGTTACCAGCTTCTTTGTTTTCATTGACAAGCGTAGCAACCTCTTTCCCAAGTATATCAAAAACTTTTATTTGAACTACTCCTGTTTCTTTAATGGAATAATTAATTTGAGTTGATGGGTTAAATGGGTTTGGATAATTTTGCTCTACTTTGAATTCAGTCGGTAAATCTTCGCCTTGTACTACTATTTTCGGTAATCCATCATCATAATAGATAATTTTGGTTTTACTTACATTTTCACCAGTAACATTATCATGTAAATCCAGTTTAATTTCGATATTATCATAAACCATGGTCAATGTGATTGAAGAACTGGTACTTATCTGTTGCCACTGACCTGATATCTTTTTATACCAAACATAACTAACTGATCCAGAGCCACCTGTTATGTTCGCGGTGTAAGTTCCCTTTTGCTTAAATTGTAAGTATGAAGGACCAATTATACTGAAGTTCATATAATCGGGGCCAATGCCACGTAAATAAAACACGTGTCTAATAGTATTTGCATGAACCCCGTTGTAATTATTTATATCAGCATCGATAATAGCCTGACGATATTGCAAGAAACTACTGTTAGTTGGAATTGCGTTTAATCCACTGTTAATCAATCTATCAGCATAATAAGACCCAATACCTGTATCAGATCTTCTCAAATCCCATAGAACAGCTGACCAAAGTTCCCCACCAAAATGAGGCTCATGATATCCATATTGTATCCAATAGGAAAGATTTGGATCATTGTATTGAGTATAATTTATAATTCGTGGACTTGTCATGTCTCTTTGATTAATAGCGTAAACTGGTGAAATATATTCACCCTGCAATGACCTATTAGTAAATGATCCCGCATAATAATCAGAATTGCCTTCGTGTATAGCACCTGATTCAGTATTAGCATAATATAATTGTGCAACATAATCAGTTACTGCATGTACATACTCATGATAGACTATTTTGTCTTCCCGTGCAAAGGAATTATAACCATATACACCCTGACCATCACTAAACCTTAGATGATGATCAGACGGAGAATAGCTAGCATTTGGTCCACCAGAAAAATATGTGTGTGCGTGTGCTGTTATTTGAGTAAACTCATTAAAGCCTAAACTATTCCAAAAGTTCCTTCTAAATTTATCTATATGATAAAAAAGATTCGCTTCATCAAAATGTGTATCTCCTGTTGAGTAAGCGAAATTAAATGTACTGCTATATGCCCTTGATGTTGCATCATTGAGTATATTGGCATAAGCCCCCTGTAAATAGCCCGTTCCATTATCATATATTGGACTGATGTAGGTGTAATTTGGATCAAGATATGGATGCCTCATAAAAATGTTTGCTTGAGACTGCGGAACTAATAAAGTTGATAGCTCATTGATCATTAAACTCTGACTATTTAATACTAAACCCCCAGATGCATCGATAACATAACGCCAGTTTTCTCCATCTTGAGTTGTTGGAATTTCTAATTGCCAAGCAAGAAAATGTACACCATTTTGGGGGTAAATAATCAACTCAGATAACTCCAAAGTGTCTTTAAAAACAATATTCGGAGGCACATTAAGTTTTGCTAGGTTATATGCATCCTGTAAGCTTAATATTGGTGTCACATTAACAGAAATATTTTTATAAAAACTCCCTAAAGCACTTTTTATCTTTCCATTAGGCAAAACAGTAATAACATATTCACCACCATTTACTGGAATGCCTTTATAGTATTGTTTAAATCGAAGATGTTTAATGCTGTCTAATTGAGTGGTTCTTTCTATTATCAAATCATCTTCTATGTCTTTTTTCTTTAAAAGATTTTTTATTTCCTTAAAAAATAATTTTGCAGAAATTATTGGATCAGAGGCAAATGAATACGATTTTGAAAGAGTAATAACATCCGGAGTGCCAGTATGTTCATTCCAGTTAACCCCAATATTATTTTGCATTTTAAGCTGGAGATTTAAGAGTGCGGCTAACTGAGTAGAATCAGGGCCAGTTTGAGGTTGAGCAAAGCTATAAACCCCAAACATAATTGCAATAAAAAAACTAAAAATCTTTTTCATAACAATAGCTCCTTTAGTTAAAAATTATTTGTAAGTAAAAGAATTTACTGTATAACCGAATAATGATTTTAAGCAATCATAAAACATCACCTCCCTTCAATAATTTTGAAGGAAACATTTGGTTTTGTAGATTGCAACAAGCAAATAAAAAGGGCGTAAAATTTTTATGCACTTGAGCATCGTAGTTGATGTATTTATTTGCTATTGCATAAGAGTGGCGTTCCAGCGCCGCTCTTTATTTTTTATTTAGACCAATCACACCCCCATATACTTAGATCTGTAATTATTTGTTTATTACTAAGATCAGCTAAGTACAGAATATTAATTGCTCCCGCTCCATATCCTAAATATTTACCATCGTAAGACCAAGCTATTTGTCCACCCGTAGATATATTTGATAGTTGTTTTTTACTTGAACCATCCGAATTGATTAAATATAATTTACCATTAGACGAATAGGCTATTTTCGAACCATCGGGAGACCATACCGGATTTGCATTCGTTATACTATCAGTAAATGTTAATCTCGTTTGACTACTACCATCCGCGTTCATTATAAAAATCTCACTAAAAGTACCTGGGGAGGAATAGTTTCTACTTGATGCAAATGCTATTTTGCTGCCATCCGGTGCCCAATTGGGTGTTCCGTCCCAAACACCAAAATTATTAGTTAGTTTAAATAAATTTGAACCCTCTTTATCAATTACATATATATATGTTGTCAGATTTCCAAGCTCCGGTGAGTCCCAGCGCATAAACCCGATTCTATTTCCATCTGGCGACCATGACATTTGAGAACCAACACCGAGAAGTTTTCTATTAGACCCGTCAACATTCATAACAACCATTTGCATTCCTGCAGTTGTAATATTCTGATCGGTATTGCAAACTATTTTTTGGGCATCAGGCGACCATCTTCCGTTGCTATGTGAATACTCACCAAAGGTAATTTGTTTTATATCAGAGCCATCTGGATTCATCATAAACAATTGTTCTTTTCCTGCGCGACTTGATGTAAATAGTATTTTGTTGTGTGTATTTAACTCGGGTGGATCATCACAAGCAGAAAATAGTAATACAATGAAAATCATTCTTAAATAAATTCTGTATATGGAGAAGTATTTAACCGCGAAGAAGTATTTTTTTGTACTCATTTTATCCCTCTGTACAATTTAATTAAAGCAAAATTTATGCTATAAAAATAACTGCAAAAAAAAAACAATTTTCAAGCCAAAGCAAAATCTGTCGGTAAAAAATAATTTACTTAACAGGTAATTGTAACGCTCCTGTAAAAAAATTATTAACTTATAAAAAACACAACCAACAAAACAGTTACAGCGGCTTTAACAAACAAAGAAGAATACTTTGGATATTTTTTCTTTGCCCAACCCCAAAATTTAGCGGCAAGGATTATAATTGTAATTAACAGTATTGTGGCTCCAATTGCTTCTGCAGTATTCATTGTCATTCCAATTTTACTTGCAAGACTTTTTCCATTCCAGAACACACCATAAATAATTATTAAGTGCAGCCAGTAAACAAGCAGAGATTCTCTGCTTGCATCCATTACAAAAGAATTTTTTGCATTTGTTTTTCTATCAACAATCCAGCAGAAATAAAATAAAACGAAAATGTATCCTAATCGTTGAAGAAAGAAAATTGGGTTTGGAAGAATCGAAGTAAGTGTTTTGGGAAACAAACCCGAATAAAACAAATGACCAAAAAGCAAAACAGTTAATCCTGAAATTGTAACATTCTTAATAAACTTTTCTTCTTCATTTTTTTCCCGTGCATCAACAAAGTACTTTGCAAATATTCCTCCTGCTAATAAAAAGTTAAGCCACGGAAAGATCGGGAATAGTGATCCGTTTAACCTGTTAAAATAATTTCCAACCAACGGATGAACATATTGATTGAAATCTATTTTCCACAACACGGGGGAAATTAATGTAACAATAACTAGAGAAGCGATTAAAAAGTAATGGTATGTTTTATCAGACTTGATCAACAATCTAGTAAGAAATAAAAACAACAACCCAAAACCTATGCACTGCAATACATCAACAGCAAAAAAACTTTGTAACTGCTGTGGAGTTGATTTGTTAACGATTTTTGAAAA
>CAZCJF010000020.1:23488-51510 GCA_964499095.1 uncultured Ignavibacteriaceae bacterium | reverse complement strand
CAAGAGTTACATTAAAAATTTCCAATCCCGGTGTTGATGCAATTAATAATCTTGTGATTGACCTTGATTTGAACGACAGAGCGAAAAATATTTCTATGGGTTCCGAAATTATTGGAACAAAACCGGCAAGTATTAAACACAATCCCGGCTCTCAAATGGTTTATCTATATGTTGATAACTTAAAACCGGGTGAATCCAGATTATATTATCTTGATTATGATAAAGCTTCTTTATGAAAAAAGTTTTAAAAATACTTCTGTCAATTTTATTTTTTATTTTGCTTTTTAACGAATCAATTTTATCCCAGACACGAATTGCAGTTTATTATTCTAAGCAAACCGAAAATTTAGACCAACTCCATTCAACTAAAGTTATTAATCATATTACTTTTTTGGAGTTATTGTTTATGCAGAACAAAATTCCATATAAAGTGATTTATAAAGATGAACTTGAAGATGGTCTCGGGGATGATTTTGATTTACTTATTTTACCTTCGGTTGATGTTTTATCAGAAGAAGAATTTAATTCAATAAATTCATTCGTCAGCAATGGGAAATCAATATTCATTATTAAATCCAAACTGGAAATTTATTCGGAGAATAATTATCCTCTTTATCAGGAAAGGCGGGGGATTTCAGGAATTAATTATATTGAAATTGAACCATCAAATTTAAGTGTTATTCAATCTTATAATTATGATATGATTATAAATGAGAATTACAAATTTGATAACAGCATTTTACTTACTCAAAAGAACAAATTACTTTCTTCAGAAATTAACAGTAGCTTTTTTTATTCTTTGGGTGAGTTAAAATCACAGGACAAAGAAAAAAATCTTTCTTCAATTTTTATCGGTAAGTTAAATAAAGGCAAATTAGCCTGGTTGGGTTTTAATCAGGATGATGTAATTGGAGGCGAGGAGGATTTTGCTGAGTTCAAAGCTTTGATTTTAGACATCATCAAATATCTTGATATTGATGCAGATATAGGCGTTAAAACTTTGCCGAACGATTTCGATTCTTATAAAGTTATTACCTTAAAGTATAATAATCTTTTAGAGCCGCAATTAATTGATAAACTCCATCTGGACGGCTTTACTCCTCAATTAGTTATTGCGTTATATACTAAGCTTCCGAAAAATATCAAGTCGAAATTCAACGATGAAAATTTTATTCTTGATTTAACAATCCTAAATCTCGATAAAATATCCGCTCAACAATTATCTGACACACTTAATTATTTTAGGGAAGTTTCAAACATTAACATTCAGAATATCATTTTAAACAAGCATTACTTTCCAAAACCGATTACAGAATCTCTGCGTGGATTGGGAGTTAAAACCATTTTAGTTAGTCCTGATTATTACGGTCTTCAACCAACAATAATTGATGAAATCATAATTTTGCATTATCAGATTTCTACATCTGAAAACAATTGGAATAACTTTATAAACTACACACCATCTGTTAGATGTGAATCAAATCCGGAGGATGATTTTCTCTACGCTATTTCTAAAATAGATAAAACAAAAAATTGGATTACAAATTTAAGTTCACTTAGGGAGTGGTGGATTAAGAGAAGTAATATTAAAGTTCAGTTGTCAAAGCAGGAAAATGGAGTATATCGAATATTAATCAGGAATAATAATTATAGCGAAGTAAATAATGTTGCTGTGTATTTAAATCTCCCTTCTGATATTGATTTAAACTTACTGACAATTTCTGAAAACAGAAATCTGTTTGATTATCGTCTGGATAATAAAACGGGTATTGTCCGGTTGGAAGTTCAAACTCTTAAATCGCAAGAATCAAGAACATTATTAATTTCAACCAATTAAACTTAGCTCTAGGATGATGAATAATTATTTCCAAATATTTATGAAAAGTTTATTCATCATCTCAATCATTTTATCTTCCCAGATTTACTTTAATGGTTGTGTGGATTTATCTTCTGGTCCAGAAGATGAATTATCCAACGGTGCTAAAAAGATCAGCATTTATTCACCAACAAATAATACAGAAATAGGAAAGGGAATAAATGAAGTCGTTTACTCAATTCAGCCGCCATATTCTCTGCGATTTGTAGAATTATATATAAACGGACAATTCAAGAGGAATTATCCTCCCAACCAGGATGGCACTGCTCCACAAATAAAATATAATTTTGATTCAACTTATTTAAATCAAACGGTTAGTTTATATTTAATCTACTATGATAATAATGGCACATCCGAAAAAAGTAATTTAGTTGAAAACATCTTTGTTACTATTGATAACAGATTGCCGTTCCGGCCATATGGTTTATCATTGATAAAATTTAATGATGGATCTGTTAACATTGGCTGGCGGGATTCATCGCGACATGTTGAGCGTTATGAAATTTGGAGAAAATCAGGTGTTTTGAATGATTATGCTCTTTTGCAGGAAGTGTCCGGAAATTCTAATAACATTAATGACTATAATTTAGACCCCAATCAGATTTATTTTTACAAAGTTAGAGGCATTAAAAAATCTGGTTCCTCACCATTTAGCGATGAGATAAATACTGCCGGTATTTATACTTCGGGAAATTTAATGCCGCCAACCAACCTGATTGCATCTGTAATAGCACCGGGAACAGTTCAATTAAATTGGAAAGACAATAGTGAAAATGAAAATTATTTTGCAGTTGAAAGAAGCACAGATAAAATTCAATTTATCAGATTAGCAGCCCTTCCGCGTAACACTACAACATATAAAGATTCTGCGAGTGGATTATTAACTAATGCGATATATTATTATCGTGTTAAAGCATTTAGTAATTCTGATTCTGCATACAGCAATACAATTGAAATAAAAATAACATCCGGCACTCTGAATGCACCATCAAATTTAACAGGAATTTATAATAGCACTGTTAATGTAATTGAACTAAGATGGAGCAAAACTGATAATAATACAGTATATTTTGACATCGAAAGAAAAACAGATTCCGGGAATTATCAATTATTAAGAAGAGTTGATGCAGCTAATACTATTTATTTAGATTTTAGTGTAGAAAAAAACAGAACTTATTCTTATCGCATAAGAGGGTATGATTTAAATATCTTTTCTGCTTATTCAAATGAGATAATTATAGTAACAAACTGAAGTTTTTGTGAATTATAATATAAAAGAGTGGTTAGATTTAATATCGCGTATGACTGAAAGTATTGATGAATCAGTTATCGTACTCGATACATCCTACGAAATTTTGTACGCAAATCAGAAAGCTTCTTCAGAATTTTTTATTGAAGATTTATCCTTAACACTCGAGCAAGTGTTCTCAAAAGATTCAGCAATTAATTTAACAGATCAGATTGGCCCTGCTATTTTCTCCGGATTCAAAAGCAAAGTTGATGAAATTGAATTATCAACTATTGCAGGAATCAGAAAAGCATTTAAACTTGTAATTGATCCCATACAAATTGAAGATGAAAAATTAATTATATTGTTTTTTTATCCTCTCCATCAGAAAAACGTAATTGATGTTGAAAATTTATTTTCCATTCATACCATATCTTTTCAAAAAGTTGTAGAGAATGAAATAATCAAATCTCTGATAGAAGAGATTAAAAAATATTTACCGCTCACAGTTATTGGATTAAAAAGAATCCATACTTTAATTAACAGTTATGATTTCCCGATCTGGATAAAAGACAATCAATTAAAATTTATAGCCGCTAACCAGGCTTTTGCCAGTCAAATCAATGTAGATAGCACTTTTATTTCCGGTAAAAAACACGAGACTTTTTTACCTGAGTATCTGGCAAAAATATTTAAGTCAATTGATGAGTTTCAGTCATTAAGTTTTAATTCGGTAAAACTTCAATTATTTCCTGAAATTAATAGTAATAAGTCAACAATACGTAATCTAATTCAAATACCGGTTCAGGATAACAGATCAAAATTATATTTAATAATTGGTCTGATTTATGAAGAGACGACATCTGAAAAACAAAAAGTGGAGGAAGAAAATCAGCTATCCAAACTGATTATTAATCTTCCAAAACCGGCAGCTATATTAAATTCTGATAATCTTATTGAGCAGACGAATTTAGAATTTCGTAAATTTTTCGGTAAACAAAATGAGGATTTCAGAACTAAAAATTTTGACGAATTTTTTCCTTATCTTATTTCTGAAAATATAAAAAGTTTCATAAGAGGAGAAAATACCAGCGACGAATTTTATATTAATGATAACAAAGAAATTGTTGAGAAATTTGATTCCACCACAAAAGTTGCTTTAATCAAAATTGATGAGAAGGAATCTCTAAAGGTTTTAGTGATTTTTGATGATGAGGAATCAGTAAACCAGGCAGAAAATGAACTACAAAATATTTTAATGAACAGAGGCAAAATGTTCGAAGTATTAATTCAAAATAATCCGGATCCTATTTTCATTTACGACAAAGAAAATTTGAAGTTTCTGGAGGTTAATGAAGCTGCTATTAAATTTTATGGTTATAGCAGAGAAGAATTTTTACAAATGGATTTAACCGATCTTTATGCTCCCGAAGATATACAGACATTGCTGGATTCATTTGGAGAGGGAACTGCTGAAGGGAAGTATAGTAAACCTTTCAGACAAAGGAGAAAAGACGGAAGCTTTGTAGTTGTTGAAATCAGCAAATCATCATTCAGATTTAAAGATAAAGAAGCACATTTTAATATTGTAAAAGATATTACTGCAGAAGTTGAAAAAGAAAAACAAAATCAGATGCTTAAAATTGTTTTCAACTCAACCGACTCATTAATATTTTCTACAGATGCCTCAGGTTTTATAACATATGTAAATTATCCTGTAATCGAGAAACTTGGTTATACAAGCAATGAATTATTACAGTCTTCTTTCGCAAGCTTAGTTATAGATGAGGACAGAGCAATAGTAAACACGACAATTTTTCAACCTAATTTAAGAGATGATGTAACACTTAATACAAAAATTAAAAAGCAGGATGGTGATTTTTTAGAAGCAGAAATTTATGCTTCACCTATAATGGATTTTAACAATGAGCTTGAATCATTTACGATTGTTGTAAAACCTGTAAACTATTTAGTCACAAAGGAAGTGCCCAAAGAGATAGTAAAAGAAGTTATTAAGGAAGTAATTGTAGAAAAACCCTTAGATGTAAAACCTTTGCAGCAAAATCAGGATGCCGGTTTCTTTTCCGGGATGTTCCATGAAATTCTAACTCCGATGAATGTGATTATTGGTTTTGCTCAGGAATTATTGAGTAGCTTTGAAAATCCAACCGAAGAACAGCGGGAAGCAGCAGAAATAATAAATCAGAATCGTATCAAGCTGATGGATACAATGAATGCTGTTATTGAATACTCAGAAATAGCTCAGAATAAATTTAAACTTGATATTGATGAAGTCTCCATTACGGAAATAGTCGATAAATTAGATAAAAATATAAAAGAGATTTCCGGTATAAATGAAATTTATTTCAGTTATGGAAAAATATCTTCATCATTAAAATTTAGAACCGATAGACAGAAATTTGAAAGCCTTGTATTCCTTTTAATCAAAGTTATTTCCAGAATCAGTAAAGATAAAAAAGTTTACTTTTCAGCTTACCCGATTGATGGCGATAACTTTGTAATCGGAATAAATGATCAATACAATAATTCCTCTGAAGAGGTTACAAACATTTTTGATCTGGTATTTAATGAAGGTAAAGATCCTAAAGACTTTGGGCTTCCTAAATTATCTACATATCTGGCTAAAGTATTACTGGAGCTTCTGGGTGGAAGATATCAAAAAACTATATTTGGTCTTTCCAGAAATGAGTCAGGCTTTATTTTCTCATCAAAAATTTCTTTTGACTTTGAGGATAAATCATCAACATCTATCCGGGATTTGCAGGAACCAGCTTCGGTTGAATCTGATTCTGATAAGTCAGAGTTTATTCAGGAAACAGAATTGGTAAAAGAAGTTGTTGAAGAAGTTCCCGAACCAACAGAAGATGTTACAGCATATTACCCTGAATCTGAACAAGAAGACGATAGCTTTAAACCTGTGACTACAATTTCCGAAGAGCTTCTTTCTAAAATTGAAGAAGAAACTTCTGAGCAAGATAATATTCCGCAAGAAACTGAATTTGAATCAAAAATAATGGAAGAAGAACCAATTGTAACTTCAGAAACATCAACTCCTTCAACTGAAGAATCTATTGAAAATGTAAGCGAAAAAATTGATGAAACTCTTGTTGAGGCTGAATCTGAAAAAACTTTTATCCCACCATTGCCAAAATTAAATCTTGCTGACCTTAGCTGTTTGTACATTGAAGATCAGGTTGATTCGCAGATTCTATTCAAAGTGCAAATGAAAGGATTAAAAGACGTTAAGTTCGCTGTAAGTTTTGAAGAATCTCAATCAATGTTACTTAAATATCAGTTTGATTTTATAGTAATTGATATCAATCTGCAAGGCGAGTATAACGGTTTGGATGCCTTAAAAATTATCAGAACTATGCCTGCCTTAGCCAATGTTCCGATTATTGCCGTTACTGCGTATGTGTTACCAGGTGATAAGGAAAAATTTATCGCTGCCGGCTTTGATGACTTTATATCTAAACCTATCTTCAGAGAAAAAATGATGGAATCTCTCGAAAAGATATTCCTATCAAAATACTAGTTGAAGCTTTTTTTATCTTTTGATTAATAAAATGATGTCAAAAGATTTTTATCCCTGTCTTGACATTTATCATCCCCGGAATTAACTTACCATACAAATGTATGGTATTTTTATTTATAAGTAAGACTAAGAAATAACTTATACTCAACCTATTAATTTTTTGCTGTTGAACAAGGAAATAAAGGATTCTTATGAAAAACGAACTAACTGAAATCCAAAAGAATATTCTGGATTATCTTATTGAGCAGATAAAAGGGAAAGGAATTCCCCCAACTCTTGCTGATGTTGCCAGAAACTTTAGATATAAAAACCGGGCAACCGTACAGCAGCATCTTCAGGCAATTGAGAGGAAAGGATACATAAGAAAAAATCCAAAACTTTCACGTGGAATTGAGTTAACACTTGAAGACAAATATTTTGTACCTAAACCTGTACTTGGTGAAGTGGCTGCTGGTAATCCACTCACAATCTATCCTGATGCTATTGACACTGTAGAGCTTCCAACAATCGCTAGGATGCCCAAGGATTCATTCTTGCTGCGCGTGAAAGGGGATAGCTTAAAGGATGCCTATATTTTTAGTGGAGATATTATAATTGTAAATCCTAATATCGAACCAAAGAACGGACAAATAGTAGTTGCAATTCTGGATGATGCAGCAGTAGTAAAGCGATTTTATAAAAAGAAAAATGAAATAGAACTTGTATCAGAAAATCCCGAATACAAACCAATTGTGATTGATAAGAAATATGCATCGTTTAAAGTTGTTGGATTGGTTATTGGTGTTTACAGAAGAATGGATAAAAAAGCAGGTTAAAATATTTTTAATAATAATTCTAATTAAAAAATTTAGTTATAAAAGATGTTTATGGATAAGAAAATTTTATTAATTCTGATTTTATTTATTTATCAGTCAATTTTTTTGGGACAGAGCGGTAAAGAATATGTATTAGATGATGTGGTTGTAACTTCAAGCAGAGCCCCATTAAATCTTTCCGATCTTACCCGAAGCATTGTTATAATAAATCGCTCAGATATTAAGGAAATGCCTGTTAGCAGTGTGCAGGATTTACTTCAATATGTTAATGGTTTAGATCTTAAGCAAAGAGGAGTTGAAGGTGTTCAGGCAGATATAAGTATAAGAGGTGGGTCTTTTGAACAGACTCTTATCCTAATTGATGGAATTAAAATCAGTGATCCTCAGACAGGTCATCATAATTTAAACTTACCATTTAATCCTGATAATATTGAACGGATCGAGGTTCTGAAAGGACAAGGTTCAAGTATTTATGGTCCAAATGCTTTTAGCGGGATTGTTAATATAATTACTAAAAAACCACAGGATAATTCATTATCGATACAGCTTGCCGGTGGACAATATGGTTATTATCAAACTTTATTAAGCGGTTCATTTATGATTGGGGAATTGGGAAATAATTTATCACTCTCAAAGAAAAAATCAGATGGTTACCGATACAATACAAACTTTGATGCAATAGATTTTTCATATAGTTCTTCTTTCCAATCTGAATTAGGAAATGCTAATCTTTTTATAGGATATAACGACAAAGAATTTGGTGCCAATAGTTTTTACTCCGAAAGATTTCCCAATCAATGGGAGCATACCACTACGAAATTTGTAAACCTTAGTTTTAAAACTGCTGCACTAAACTATTCTTTAACTCCTAAATTATATTGGAGAAGAAACGATGATGAATTTTTATTGAATTATGAGAATCCTGCTTTTTACCGAAACATTCATCAAACAGATATATGGGGAGTAGAAATTCAGTCAACTATAAATTCTAATTTTGGAATTACTTCTATCGGTGGTGAGTATAAAAAAGATGATATAGAAAGTACAAATCTTGGAAATCATCAACGGGAAAATTATGGAGTATTTGCTGAACATAACTTTAAACCATTTAGTGAACTTCTTGTGGTTGTAAGCGGATTTGCTTATAAGTATGCAGAGATTGGATGGAAATTCTGGCCCGGAATAGACCTCAGTTATAAGTTAACAAAACAGCTGCGTCTGTTTGGTTCTGTGGGTAAAGCATTTAGAACACCTACATATACCGAATTGTATTACTCTGATCCTGTTACGAAGGGAAATCCTGACCTTAAATTTGAAGAGTCAGTTAATTATGAGTTAGGGGCAAATTATACTGATCCATTTTTCAATTTTAATTTTTCACTCTTTCGAAAAGAAGGAACAAATATTATTGACTGGGTTCGTCAATCAGAGAATGAACCGTGGATGGTTATGAACTTTGCAGAAGTAAATACTAATGGATTTGAGTCCGGTATGTCTTTAAAACCTGATAGATTAATTAATTGGCTTCCGATTAACAATTTAGGTATCAATTACACCTATCTTAATTCCGATAAAAGCACGGGGCAATTTCAATCACGCTACGTTTTGGATTATCTGAAACATCAATTGATAATTAATCTTTCTAATCCTTTACCATTTAATATCAACCAAAGCTGGTATTTACGATATGAAGACAGAGTAAATCTTGAAGAAAATTTTATTATTGATATGCAGTTGTTTTATGAGGTCAAAATGTTTGAAATATTTATTAAGGCAACAAACCTGTTTAATAAGTCTTATAAAGATATCGGAGGCATTACATTACCAGGCAGATGGTTTATAGCCGGAGTAAAATACACTTTAAGATGAAACAAATACCCAAATATAATATTGGCACTGCTGGTTGGTCTTATAAAGATTGGGTGCCGAACTTTTATCCTAAAAATCAATCAGGTGGATTTGACTGGATGCAGTTTTACTCACACTATTTTAATTGTGTTGAAGTAAACTCAACTTATTACACTTACATCACTCCCAAAATTGTTGAGGGTTGGATAAAAAAAGTATCTGATGCAGAAGATTTTATTTTTCATATAAAGCTTCATCAGGATTTTACACACAAAAGAAAATTTGATGAGCAGAATATTAAAGCTGTTCGTTATAATCTTGATTTACTTAAAAAGTCCGAACGACTTGGTGGATTACTGATTCAGTTTCCATATTCATTTGCTTTTGATGGTGTTTCTGTCCAACATATTCAGAAGATAAAAGATATTTTTTCTGATGTAAATTGTTTTGTTGAAGTTCGTCATTCAAGCTGGAGAAACAGCCGTGCACTGGAGTTTTTTAAGGAAAATAATTTAACTTTATGTACGATTGACCAACCGCAAATAGGACGGGCAATTGATTTTGCTCCGATTATTACAAATGATAAAGCTTACATTCGTTTTCATGGAAGAAATGTTGAAGCGTGGAAAAAATCATTATCTGATTTTGGTAAAGAACAGACCTATGAAGAACAAAGCTCAAGGTACAGTTATCTTTATTCACCGGGAGAATTAGTTGAAATCGCACAAAAGATAAAAGCCATTGAAAATAAAGTAAAAGAGATTAATGTAATAATGAATAACCATCCCAAAGGGGATGCAGTTGCTAATGCTTTTGAGTTAATTCATTTACTGGTCCCGAAGGGATGGGTTACCAAAGAAAAAATAAAAGTCGTAATGCCTGAGACGATTCTGAAAGCTTATCCGAGATTGGAAGAGATTTTAGTTAATTAATTCTTTAAAAAAAATCCCCTCCTCAATGAGGAGGGGTGTCCCGATAAATCGGGACGGGGTGGTGGTATTATGAATATGAAACAAAGCAACAAAAAAATATTTAACAAAAAAGAGTTAATGCCCAAGCGAAAAGAACTAAGGAACAACTCCACCTATGCAGAAGTTTTCTTTTGGCAGCAGGTTAAGGACAAACAACTTGACGGAAGAAAGTTCAGAAGGCAAACGAGTGTTGGTCCGTTTATCGTAGATTTTTACTGTCCTGAAGAAAAACTTGTAGTTGAACTTGATGGTGAAGTTCATTTTGATGAGGAAGCAATTAAGTATGATAAAAAAAGGACAGAATATTTGGAATCAGTTGGATTGAAAGTTATTAGATTTGAAAATAATGAGGTGCTTAAGAATACTGAGTATGTGTTAAATAAAATTAGGAACTACTTTAAGAAGTAGTGGTTAACCACCCCGTCTTCTGCCTTCGGCAGAATCCACCCCTCCTTAAAAAGGAGGGGATTAGTTTTAATTTAATTTTAAAAGTCCCTTCCCTTAGGGAAGGGATTTAGGGATAGGCTTTATGCGTACAATTTTTCATTTAGACCTTGATGCTTTCTTTGTTTCTGTAGAAAGAATTCTCGATCCCAAGCTTAACGGAAAACCAGTAATTGTTGGCGGCGATCCAAAGTACGGAAGGGGAGTTGTTGCTGCCTGTTCTTACGAAGCGCGTGCTTATGGATTACATTCTGCAATGCCGATAAGAACTGCTTACAAGCTTTGTCCACACGGAATTTACATACACGGTCACGGCGATGAGTACACTTATTTTTCTAAAGCTGTAAAAAATATTTTACAACAATATGCCCCACTAATTGAACAAGCATCAATTGATGAGTTTTATATCGATATGACCGGTACACAAAAAATGTATGGTTCTATGTTTGCTTTTGCTACACGTATTCAAAAAGAGATTTGGAATAAACTTAAATTGCCTTGTTCAATTGGAATTGGTAGTAATAAAACAGTAGCTAAAATTGGCTCTGATTGTATGAAGCCAACCGGTATCACTTACATCCTCCCCGGAATGGAAAAGGAATTTCTTGCTGCAATGCCTGTTGAAGCAATTCCCGGAGTTGGCAGAGTAATGAAACAACATCTTAATGAAAGGGGAATTTACAGGATTGCAGACATAACAAAACTTTCTGCTGATTATTTCTCAGTTGCTTTTGGTAAATATGGCGTTGACTTGTGGAGAAAAGCTCACGGTGAAGGCACTGAATACTTAACAATTGAACGATCAAGAAAA
Source organism: uncultured Ignavibacteriaceae bacterium (assembly GCA_964499095.1). Lineage (GTDB taxonomy): Bacteria > Bacteroidota > Ignavibacteria > Ignavibacteriales > Ignavibacteriaceae > IGN3. Next base: position 39,961 of record CAZCJF010000020.1, on the reverse strand, counting down.
AGTATCTCGCATGAAAATACTTTTGGTAATGATATTACAAGTGAGGAGGAACTTAAAAACAATTTATTTTACCTTACTGGAAAAGTTTGTCAAAGCCTAAGGAATAAAGAATGGGAAGCATCAACAATAGATATTAAACTGCGCTATACTGATTTTCAAACAATAACTCGTTCTAAAACCATTAAGCCAACTGATGACGATAAAATTATTTTTGATACTGCCTGGAGTTTAATGAAAAAAGCGAGAACCCGAAGAATTGGCATTAGATTAATAGGAATAAAATTATCTAATTTTTCTCCGCTTAATGAACAGGAATATTTATTTGAAGATTACGAAGTAAAAAGAAAGAAGATGTTAAGAGCAGTTACTAAAGTACGTGATAAGTATGGATATGAGTCTTTATTAATCGGGTGTGCTAAACTGGAAAGAGATATAATAAGACAGAAAAATCACTTCAAAGTTTAACTATCAAATTTTCAAATCAAACAGAAATGAATAAGAATGAACTCTCATCCCGGAGGCCAATTCATTTTTCTTCCGCCAAGAAGATGCAGATGAAGATGATAAACTTCCTGACCACCATTACTGCCGCAATTAAATACTAACCGAAAACCATCTTCAGCAATTCCCATATCTTTTGCAATATAATTTGCGGCATCAATCATTTCACCGAGAAGCGAAGCGTGTTTAATCCCATTTATATCGGTTACTTTTGGTATTTCTATTTTGGGAATGATGAGGATGTGAACTGGCGCCTGAGGTTTAATGTCCTTAAATGCTAAAACATTTTCAGATTCATAAACGATATCTGCTGGAATTTCTCTTGATATAATTTTAGAGAAGATAGTTGACATTATTCCTCCTTTTCTATTTCATATTTTTTCATTTTGTTGTAGAGATGACTGCGCTGGATATCTAGCACTTCAGCAGTCTTGCTGATATTCCAGTCATTTTCACGAAGCTGCTTTAAGATAAATGCTTTCTCAGCTTTTTCTTTAAATTCCTGAAAAGAGTTACTGGTTTCAATCAGATCATCTATTGAAGCCTGTCCAACCGAATAAAGAAATTCAATATCTTTTTTTGCTATTTCTCGTTTATCTACAAGAATGATAATTCTTTCAACAGCATTCCGAAGTTCACGAACATTTCCACTCCACTGTAAAGATTGTAAAAACTTTAAAGCATCATCAGTGAATTTTATTGAAGGCTTTTTATGCTTGGTTGTTATGTCATTTGCAAAATGCTTAACAAGTAACGGGATGTCTTCAACTCTTTCGCGCAAAGGTGGAAGTTGAAGCGGAATTACATTTAACCGATGATAAAGATCTTCTCTAAAAGTTCCTTTTTCAATTTCTTCTTTAAGATTTTTATTCGTAGCAGAAATTATTCTGACATCAACTTCAATTTTTTTACCGCCGCCAACTCTTTCAATCTTTCCATCCTCTATTGCACGTAAAACTTTTGCCTGTGCCTGTGGACTCATATCGCCAACTTCATCAAGAAAGATAGTTCCGTTGTTTGCAAGTTCAAATCTACCTATCCGTTGGGAAACAGCTCCTGTGAATGATCCTTTTTCATGTCCAAATAATTCAGATTCAATTAACTCATTTGGAATTGCTGCACAGTTAACTTCAACAAAAGGTTTATCTTTTCTTAAACTTTTATTGTGAATTGCTCTTGCGACAAGTTCTTTTCCGGTTCCGTTTTCACCGGTTATTAAAACTCTTGTATCGAGAGGTGCAACGCGTTCGATTATTTCAAGCACTTGAATCATTGCCTTACTTCTTCCAAGAATCTCGCCGCTTCCTAACAGAGACATTTTTATTTCTTTGTTTTCAAGCAAAAGATTAGCCTGCTCAACTGCATTGCGTACACTTATTACAAGTTTCTCGCGGTCAATGGGTTTTTCAATAAAATCAAATGCACCCAGTTTGGTAGCTTTAATCGCATTTTCCAGACTTCCGTGTGCTGAGATAATTATTACAGAAATTTCCGGTTTTATTTCTTTAACTTTTTTCAGAACTTCAAATCCGTTCATCTCCGGCATTTGAATATCGAGTAGAAGTGCGGAAAAATCTTCACTGCTGATCTTCTCTAATCCTTTAAGTGCACTTGTAGTGTATTGCGGCTGATACCCTTCGTATTCGAGTATCATTTGTATGCTTTCGCAAATTTCCTTTTCGTCGTCTATTATTAAAATTGATTTCATAAAATTATTCTGATATATCTGATTGATCTTAATAAAATTATTTGAGATGGTATAACTGTTTTATCTGCATCAAGTAGATTTCCAAAAACTCTTCCGTAGTAATTTACATCAATATCCCGTAAATCAATCGAGCTCTGAACTTTAAAACTTTCTTCAAAAACCTCTACAAAATAACCAATTAGCTCCCCTAAATCAAAGATTCTACTATTGTAAGAGAGAAATGCACTGCCAAAAAAATGTGCAAGTTTATCCAGATCACCGTAATTATTTTGTGGTGTATCTATAAATAAATATCTGGGAAGATTATTATTTTTTTTATTGAAAACCTCCTCATCAGCAGAAATCAACGGATAATTAAGTTGAATTTTTAACAGAGGTGTTTGAATTGGAACTACACGATACGGAACGGTTGCAAACATAAGTGAAAGTAATGTCTCGCTGTAATCATAGTTATTTGTTTTTAATGCAAATTTATAAATTGAATCAACGGCAATCAGATCACCATACTCTTTCTTTAAATGAATAAAATTTTCAGAGGCAATGTACTCTGATATTGAATTTACTGCTTTTGAAAGTTTGCTTTGCTGTGCAGGAACAATGGTCGTTAATGTTAGAATTATGCAAATAAATATATAGCTCATTTTCACCACTAAGACACCTAGAACACTAAGTAACACTAAGAAATTTAAGCGATCTAAGTTTACTAAAGATTATTTTATTAAACCTGTATCACTCCCGGATTAAATTTTGGTATTTCAGGATTGTTATTCGCTGCATCAATACATATTGAAATCCACTCGCGGGTTTTTGCAGGATCAATTATTTCATCAACCCATAACCTCGCTGATGCATAAACCGGATTACTTTTTTCATCGTAAGATTTAAGTATGTCGTTCAGCAGTTTTTGTTTTTCTTCTTCACTGAATTTATGTCCGCTTTTTTCTTCCTGCTTTAGTTTAATATCAAGTAAAACACTGCTTGCCTGATTACCACCCATAACAGAAATTTTTGCATTTGGATATGCAAAGATGAATCGTGGATCATAAGCTTTGCCGCACATTGCATAATTTCCTGCACCAAAACTATTTCCAACTATAATTGTAATTTTCGGAACGACTGAGTTGGCAACTGCATTTACCATTTTTGCGCCGTCTTTAATTATACCACCGTGTTCAGCTTTACTACCAACCATAAATCCTGTTACATCCTGCAAAAACAATAATGGAATTTTTTTCTGATTGCAGTTCATAATAAATCTTGTTGCTTTATCTGCGGAGTCAGAATAAATCACTCCGCCAATCTGCATTTCACCTTGCTCAGTTTTAACAACGCTTCTTTGGTTTGCTACTATACCAACAGCCCAGCCATCAATCCTTGCATAAGCAGTTATAATTGTTTTTCCATAACCGGCTTTGTATTCATCTATTTCTGAATTATCAACTAATCTGGCAATCACTTCGTACATATCATAAGGTTTGATTGTATCTTCGGGCAAAATGGAATATATCTCCTCAGGTTTGAATTTTGGTGGAACAGGTTGGATTCTGTTAAATCCTGCTTTAGGAAAGTCACCAAACTTTGAAACCAAATTTCTTATTTGCTCAATACATTCTTCATCATTTTTCATTATGTAATCTGTAACACCGGAAATATTTGACTGAACTCTTGCACCGCCGAGCGATTCATTATCAATTACTTCACCAATTGCAGCTTTCACAAGATGTGAACCGGCAAGAAATACTGAACCTTCGCCTTCAACAATCAATGCTTCATCAGACATAATTGGAAGGTAAGCACCACCAGCTACACAAGGTCCCATTATTGCAGCAATCTGAGGAATTCCCATCGAGGACATTTTAGCATTGTTGCGAAAGATTCTTCCGAAGTGTTCTTTGTCAGGAAAAATTTCATCCTGCAAAGGAAGAAAAACGCCTGCGCTGTCAACGAGATAAATAATCGGTAAACGATTTTCCATTGCAATTTCCTGAGCGCGAAGATTTTTCTTTGCAGTAATCGGAAACCAGGCACCGGCTTTTACTGTTGCATCGTTTGCAACTATTACACAAAGTCTGTTATGAATTTTTCCGATTCCGTAAATTGTTCCTGATGATGGAGCTCCGCCATATTCTTCATACATTCCGTAAGCTGCAAGTGTGCTTAGTTCGTAAAAATCTTCGGGACTATCAACCAACTTTGAAATTCTCTCTCGTGCTGTGAGTTTTCCTTTGGCTTTGTGTTTTTCAATTGCCTTTTTGCCACCACCCAGATGAACTTCTTTTTTTATCAATTCAATTTTGTGGAGAAGTTCTTTGTGATAATCTTCTCTCTTTTTTGAAGATTCACTTTGCTTTATTTCTGTTCCGATTTTTTTCATAAGCTTATTTTTATTTTTTACCACGGATTAACACAAATTAAACACAGATTCACACAGAAATTTTGTGATAATCTGTGCTATCTGTGGTTTTTCTGTTTTCAAATAATATATCTTTTTATTCCTTGTTTAAGATCCTTAACATTAAAATTAATGAGCAGACCGAGTTTAACATTTGATAATTTCATATAAGTTAAGATTTGTGCAATATGAACATCATTAATTGCTTCAACAGATTTCAACTCAACTATTACTATTTTATTAACCATTAAATCAATTCGGTATCCTGCTTCAAGCTTTATTTCATCATAAACAACAGGCAATGGTTTTTCCGATTCAACAAAATATCCAAGTTTTTTCAGCTCATATTCAAGACAAATCTGATATGTGGATTCCAATAAACCAGGACCTAATTTTGAATGAACTTTATATGCACATCCAATTATATTATAACTTATTTTATTTAACTCTTCCATATTTGTTTTAACTACTAATTCACTCAAATAAATCTGTGCTTAATCTGTGATATCTGTGGTTTTATTCCTTAAGAATATCCTTTGCAATAACTATTCTTTGTATTTCTGATGTACCTTCACCGATAGTTAAGAGTTTTACATCGCGATAGAATTTTTCAACCGAATATTCTTTGATATATCCATAACCTCCAAACATCTGAACTGCTTCACTTGCTGCTTTTTCAGCTATCTCGCTTGCAAAGAGTTTTGCTTCAGCTGCCTCTTTCGTATTTGGAATTCCATTATCTTTCATCCACGCTGCACGATATGTGAGCATTCGCGCTGCTTCAATATTAGTGTGCATCTCTGCCAGCTTAAACTGTGTTGCCTGAAACTCAGATAAAAATTTTCCAAACTGTTTGCGCTCGTTTGTGTATTTAAGAGCAGCATCAAGACAACCTTGCGCAAGTCCGACACTTAATGCAGCAATTGAAATCCTACCGCCTTCAAGAACCTGCATTGAATTTATAAATCCCATTCCTTCCTGACCAAGTAAATTCTCTTCCGGTACTTTACAATTTTCAAATGCAAGTTGAGTTGTATCGCTTGCACGCATACCAAGTTTATTTTCTTTCTTCCCGATAATCAATCCCTCAAATCCTTTCTCAAGGATGAAAGCAGATATTCCTTTTTTACCGGCTTCTTTATTTGTAATTGCCATAACAACATAAATTTCACCAACAGTGCCGTGTGTTGTAAATTGTTTACTGCCATTGAGTATCCATTGATTACCTTCCTTTACAGCATAACTTTTTAATCCCGCAGCATCACTGCCGGAAGCAGCTTCAGTTAATCCCCACGCACCAATCTTTTTCCCGCTTGCAAGATCAGGAAGATATTTTCTTTTTTGTTCTTCATTACCGAACAGATTTATATGATTTGTACAAAGTCCATTATGTGCCGCAACAGAAAGTGCAACCGAGGGATCAACTTTAGCAAGCTCTTCAATGATCAAAGCATATTCAATGTAACCGAGTCCTGCGCCACCATATTCTTCAGGCACCAGAATTCCCATAAAGCCAAGTTCACCAAGCTGCTGCATTATTTCCATTGGAAACTTTTGTGACTCATCATATTCCATTATTACCGGTCGGATATTTTTTTCAGCAAAATCTCTGACAGTATCACGAATCATTATCTGATTTTCTGTTAATTCCAGTAGAAATGGTTGTGTTGTCATATTGAAATTCCTTTTTATTATTAAACTCAAGTTTCAAAAATTTTTGAACATCCTTCGATGGCACTGCCACTCAAGGTGAAAAATATAATTTTGTTAAAACCTTTAATTATTAAAAAACCAACTGTGACACTGAGTTCATCGAAGTGTGACAATTATCCTGAGTCAGAAGTACTTGTCAGACTTCGACAAGCCTGACTGCCGGCAGGCAGGCTCAGTCTGACAAGTGTGTCTTTTCTTTTTACTCAAAACTATTATCACCCTTTGATGGCAGTACCAATCAAAACGAAATATTGTTGTTTACAAACTGATTTAAAATTTCCTCTGCAATATGATAAGGAGAAGAATTTCCTAACAATACTTTTCTGACTGATGAATTTAATAAAGATTCTGCTGTCTCTGTCCAGAGTTTTTCTCTTAATTTATTCTCAACTATTTCCTTGATTCTTATCCTTGTCTGATTTTCTCTTTTTTTCTGAAAAAGATTTTTCTCGATTAGAAACTTTTTGTGATTTTCAATTTCAATTGCAGTTTCATCAATGCCTTTGTTTTCTGATGCAATTGCCTTAATAATTTTTGGAAGCCAGGTATTTTCATCGTGTTCTTTAATCATCAGTATTGTTTGCAGTGCAGTGTATGCCTGTTGCGAACCAGGTCTGTCACATTTGTTTAGCACAAACAAGTCAGCGATTTCCATCAAACCTGCTTTCATTGCCTGAACTGAATCGCCGCTTTCGGGAACAAGTACAACTAAAGTTGTATCAGCGGCTTGTGCAATATCAAGCTCTGATTGACCAACGCCGACAGTTTCCAGAATTATAATGTCGAATCCTGCAGCATCAAGTATATCAGCAGCATCAATTGCTTTTTTTGAAAGACCGCCGAGACTTCCGCGGGTTGCCATACTTCTTATAAAAACTCCCTGATCCATTCCAATATCTGTCATTCGCACACGATCACCAAGTAATGCTCCACCGGTAAATGGGGAAGTTGGATCAACTGCAATGATACCAACTTTTTTGTTTTCTTTTCTGAAGAGTTTTGTAAGCTGATTAGTAATTGTACTTTTGCCCGCACCAGGAGGTCCTGTTATTCCTATTCTGTAAGCATTACCGACTTTATCATAAAGTTTTTTGAGATATTCGGAAGTCTGGTGATTATCCGATTCAACTATTGAAATTGCTCTTGCAATAGCTCTTCTGTCACCAGATAATAATTTTTCCAACAAAAGATTATCAATCATCTAGGTAAATTCTTTTTGAAAAATTCAACTGTAAGTTTCAATCCATCTTCAAGTTCTGTAGATGGCTTCCATCCAAACTTCTTAAAAAGTTTTTCTGAAGTTATAACACTTCTCATTTGCTCACCAGGTGCAGCTGGACCGTGTTTCTCTTCTTTACCCGCACCGATTATTTCATTCAACTTATGGAACAGCTGATTTACATTTGTTTCAATGCCTGTTCCGACATTATAAATTTCATTCCCATCGTCGTTCAAAGTGAGAAGATTTGCTTTGACAACATCTCCGACAAAAACATAATCTCTTGTCTGTTCACCACTTCCGTTAATAATTGGTTGTTCACCTTTTAATAACTTTGTCGAAAAAATTGCAACAACACCTGCTTCACCAAAAGGATTTTGTCTGGGACCATAAATATTTGCATAACGAAGTATTGTATAATTCATTCCGTATTCTGCATTGTAGAAGTAAAGGTATTTTTCTACCGCAAGTTTCGAAATTCCATAAGGTGAGCGTGGCTGAGTAGGATTATTTTCATCAGCAGGGAAGTAAGACTGCTCACCATAAACTGCACCACCTGTAGAAGCAAACATAAATTTCTTCACTTTGTATTTAATTGCATTCTGAAGAAGGTTTATTGTTCCGATAATATTTGTGTTTGCATCAAATGCAGGATCTTTTACCGATCTTCTTACATCCATCTGTGCAGCGTGATGATTAATTACATCAAACTGTTCTTCACTGAATAATTTTTCCACTAATTCTTTATCGCAGATATTTCCTTTTACGAACTTTGCCTTTGGATTGATGTTCTTTTCAAATCCTGAGGATAAATCATCAAGCACAACAACCTGATGACCTTCATTAACAAAAGCATCTGTGATGTGAGAAGCAATAAATCCGGCTCCGCCGGTTACAAGAATTTTCAAATGTTACTCCTTATATAATTTATTTTTAATAATATAATCTTCTACTTCTTTTGGAACGAGATAATGTATTGGTAAATTATTATGCACTCTATGCCTGATATCGGTTGCACTAATTTCTATACCGCGCGTTTGAACGAATATTGCAGAATGAACATATTTATCTATAAAATCAGGAGGATGCGAAGATTTTCTTTTAAGTACAACAACATCTGCAAGTTTTAAAATTTCATCCGGTTCTTTCCACGAATGAAATTTAAAGATATTATCATAGCCGATAATCAAATCAATATGGTTATATTTTTTCTTAAACTCTCTTAGCGTATCAACAGTGTAAGAAATAGAATGTTGTTTTATTTCATAATCAGAGCATTCAAAAAAAGGAATATCATGGAGAGCTAATCTGAGCATATTAAGTCGATGCTCAGCACTTGAAGCTTTTTCGTGTTGTTTATGCGGCGATATATAAGCCGGAATAAAAATGATTTTATCAAGTTCACGAATTTCTTTTACAGACTGGGCTGTTATCAGATGTCCGTGATGTATTGGGTCGAATGTACCTCCAAAAATTCCAACTCTGTTCATTTCAGTAAATCCTTGTATTCAATAAAAAGATTAGTGAACCTTTCGTGCATTTCCTGCGAACAGTATTCTATACTTTTCTTTTTGGAAAGATCACGATACAATTCCTTAAAATCATTCAAATCGTTAACACTTAAATATTCATTTCCAATCTGAACAAAATGAGTTGTTGGATTTAGCAAATACAAAAACTCATCATATTTAAATTTAGATTTTATTAAGTCATTAAAAATTTTATCTGAAAATCTGTTAAAACCCAATAAAATTATTTCACCTTTTGAATCTTTTGAAACCAGTAATGTCTCATCATCAATATTTAATAAATTAATTAATTTATCTACCTCATCTGAGTTAATTCCCATCAGATTTGATTTTAATATAACATTGTTTTTATATCTTGAGAAATACTTTTCTGAAAGGCTATCCAAAGCTTTGCCAGGATTAGTTATTTTAATGTATTCTATCGTTAAATTTAAACTATTCAGTTCCGACTCTAAAAAATTCTCGTCATCAGAGTAAAACAAACAAATCAAATCAAATTTGCAGGCAGGTTTATTCAGGTTTTCAATCAAATTAAGATATAAATTTGAAAATAAATCAATTGCATCTTCAAACTTTAAATTTTCTGTTATATCGGCAGATTTAATTTTAGAAAATGGAAAAGGTGGAATGATATAAGCTGCATTCGTATTCATTATACAGAATCAATTTGTTTTTTTGATAAAAGGGAACTAATGAAGCTGCGATAATTTTCTACATCGTTTTCATAAAATATTCTGCTTTGTCCACTTGAATTTCTCAATTGCACTTTTCTGAAGGCTAAAGTTGTAGCTGCTTTTATGTAAATCTTTCTGATACTTTCATCCAGCCAACCTTTTTTCTCTCGTTTAGACGAACTAAGTATGTTCAAATGTAATTGAGGGATTAATCCGTTTTCAACTTCTTCTTTCAATTCGTTAAAAATTACTTTTCTTTCTCCCACTACTGATATTGCGAATGAAGTTATAAAAATAAGAACGGAGACGAATAAAAATAAAAAGCCTAAAGGAGCAAAAGATTCAAAACTCAGACTGAAATTCCACGCAGCGTGAATAAACATTGCAATTATTAAACCTATAGTTCCGAAGAAAATTCTTTTATGAAGAGGTTTGAATTTTGCAAAACCGAAAAATGCACCTAAAGTTGCTGTTGCTACACAGTGCATAACTGCTGAAAATAAACTTCTTACAATAACTAACGTTAGCCAGCTTTGTACATTATCCCCAAAAGAAATAAAGTAAAAAAAGTTCTCAGTCATACCAAAGCCTAGTCCAATTGCCCCACCATAAACAATTCCATCTGTTATATTGTCAAATTTTCTGCTTGCAACGGTTATGATCAGAAAAAATCCCTTCATTGTTTCTTCTACAAGCGGGGCAAAAACGATTGCACTAAGTTTTGTTAATGATTCTTCATTTTTAACAAAAAAAGAAGCAATTGCAGATAAAAACACACTTCCAATTATAGATAAAACTATTGCTCCGATTGCACCCCAAAGATAGTTTATGAGCAAAAATTTAAACGGTTCCCTGTCGTATCTGTCAAATTTCCAGATTAGTATCAGATAAATGAACATTGGGATAATTGCAGCAAGAGCAGAAGCGATGAAAAGCATTAAAACAGCTTTCGATATTATATAGATTTAATAATTTATTTGTGAAATTATTCATTTAACATTGAAAAAACCAAAATTTTTTTTGATTTAAAAAATCCGTTTAATTAGTAATCCTAAAAGAATTATAAGAATAAACGGAAAACAGCGATTAAATACTACTTTCACTATATGCCAATAAACCTAAATTCTTGTATTATTTTAATTTTAAGATTGATTTTAAGATTGCTGTAAAGTTTGATTATAACCACATAAGAATATATATTTGTTGTCATTTTTTGCATAATTTCAAACAATGATCATTAAAATTTCAAATCTAAACGAGGGGGTTTACGAGTTTACTTTTGAAGAAAAAGTTGATTCGATTGAATTAGAAAAACCATTTTATGGGAAATTTAAGTCTTTGGTTAAGTTGAACAAAATTCACGATCAACTGATTGTGGATGTTTCAACAACATTTAAGGTTAAATATCAGTGCGATAGGTGTGGAACAGATTACAATTCCAAACTTATCAGTAAATACGAAATGGTTTATCTGATGAACGAGAAACCTGTTGACTCAGATTCGATTTATGTTTCTTATTTAAGTCGCACAGCAGATAAAATCGATTTGAAAAGTGATGTGCGCGAGTTTGCACTACTTACTGTACCAATGAAAAAATTATGCAAAGAAGATTGCAAAGGTCTATGCTACAAATGTGGTACAGACTTAAATAAAAATCAGTGCAACTGTAATTCTGATGAAACAGATCCAAGGTGGAAACCTTTATTAGAGATTAAAGAAAAATTAAATTTCAATTAAACTAATGGAATGAAGATATGCCAAATCCAAAACGTAAGATGTCCAAGAGTCGCAGAGATAAACGCAGAACACACTACAAGGCAACCGTACCGTCTTTAAGCACCTGTGCAAATTGTGGTGAAATGAAACTCGCACATCGTGCCTGCCCATCATGCGGTTACTACAACGAACGCTCTATGTTTATCCCTAAAAGCTAAGGTATAACAAACTCTGCCCATCTAATGGACGATTCAAATAATATAAATTCTAAATGCATAATAGCTATTGATGCAATGGGGGGTGATTACGCCCCTCAAAATGCTGTGGTTGGTGCTATCGATGCGTTTAATCAGAATAAAGATTTCGAATTAATTCTGGTTGGTAGAAAAAAGGACATTATCGATGTAATTCAATCGAATAATCTCCGATTTGATGAAAAATCCATTGTTAATGCCGATGAGGTTATTGACATGGGCGATTCTCCCACTAATGCACTTAAAACAAAACCCAATTCATCAATTGTTATTGGTGCACAAATGGTAAGAGATAAAAAAGCTCACGCTTTTGTAAGTGCAGGAAACACCGGTGCAATGATGAGTGCATCAACACTCATTATGGGAAGGATCCCAGGTATTGGTCGTCCTACCATCGGTGCAGAATTTCCAAATGTTTATGGTAAATGCTATGTTTATGATGTAGGTGCAGGAAAAGATGCTAAACCTTCTCATCTTTTTGAATATGCTGTGATGGGTACTATTTACGCCAGAGAAATGGGTCACATTCCAAATCCATCAGTTGGAATTTTGAGTATGGGAGAGGAAGAAAGTAAAGGTAACGAGGTTTCCACTGCTGCATTTAAACTGCTTAAAGAATCCAATTTAAATTTTATTGGGAATGTTGAAGGTCGGGATATTCTAACAAAACAAATTGATGTAGTTGTTTGTGATGGTTTTGTTGGTAATATCATTCTAAAATTTGGAGAATCAGTACCAAAACTTTTAAAGCAGTTATTAAAGAACACAGCCGATAAAAATATTTTTGACAAAATTAAAATTGGTCTCATCAAAGGGACTCTTAAAAAGGCTCTTAAGGATCTTGATTATCAGGAACACGGCGGTGTGCCTTTGTTAGGCGTAAATGGAATTAGCATAATTGGACATGGATCCAGTACACCTAAGGCAATTAAAAATATGGTACTTAAAGCAAAAGAAATGTATGACAGACAATTAGTAAGTAAAATCGAGATATCTATTAAATCTTATTCAAAAAAATAATCAGGTAAATAATGACAGAAAAAAAATATAATGCAATTGTAACAGGCGTTGGAATGTACGTTCCTGATAAAATTTATGATAACAAATATTTTGAATCTATTGTTGATACAAATGATGAATGGATAAGAACCAGAACAGGAATTCGAGAAAGAAGAATTTTAGAACAAGGTGCAACAAGCGACTTAGCTGCTAAAGCTGCATTAGACCTTTTTGAAAAGCACAAAGTAAAAGCAGAGGAAATTGATGCAATTATCGTCGCTACAGTAACGCCGGATATGTTTTTTCCTGCAACCGCTTGTTTGGTTCAGGAAAAAATTGGGGCAACCAATGCATGGGGATTTGATTTATCTGCGGCTTGTTCCGGATTTTTATTTGCTCTACAAACGGGTGCAACGTTAGTCGAATCAGGCAGATATAAAAAAGTTTTAGTTATCGGTGCTGATAAAATGAGTGCTATCACGGATTATACTGATAGAAATATTTGTATCCTTTTTGGTGATGCCGGCTCTGCAGTTTTACTTGAACCATCAGAAGATAAATCGCTTGGTTTACAGAATTCTATCCTAAGAGTAGATGGAACCGGAAAAGAATCTTTGTATATGCTGGGTGGAGGAAGCTTAAATCCTGCATCTCATCAAACGGTTGATAATAAATGGCATTACATTTATCAGGATGGGAAAGCAGTTTTTAAAGTGGCTGTTAAAGGTATGGCTGATGTTTCAGTTGAATTGATGCAATTGAGTAATCTTAAATCAGAAGATGTTGCATATCTGGTACCTCATCAGGCAAATTTAAGAATTATTGATGCAACAGCACAAAGAATGGGACTTAGTAAAGACAAAGTTATGATTAACATTGATAAATATGGTAATACCACCGCGGCTACTATTCCGCTATGCTTAACAGAATATTATCGCGATGGAAAAGTTAAAAAAGGAGATAACCTTATATTAGCCGCATTTGGTGCAGGCTATACGTGGGGAGCTTCTCATCTTGTGTGGGCAATATAAATTTTAATTTTTAATCTATGTCAAAAAAAGCATTTTTATTTCCCGGTCAGGGTTCTCAGTATGTAGGAATGGCTAAGGACTTATTTGATAATTCGGTTGAAGCCAAAGAAATGATTAAAACCGCAGATGAGGCTTTAGGTGTTAATCTTTCCTACATAATGTTTAATGGACCTGAAGATCAATTAAAACAGACTGAGTTTACTCAACCTGCAATTTTTTTGCATAGTGTAGTTTTAGCCAGTTTAATTAGAACTTTAACTGCACAAGCTGCCGCAGGGCATTCGCTTGGGGAATATTCAGCTTTGGTTGCGGCTAATGCAATTCAGTTTTATGAAGCTATAAAACTCGTAAGAGCAAGAGGAAAAGCAATGCAGCAAGCCGGTATTGATAATCCGGGAACATTGGCTGCTGTTGTTGGATTGGATTCTAAAACAGTAGAAGATATATGTAAAGAAGCATCTTCAGTAGGAATTGTGCAATGCGCTAATTTCAATTCTCCCGGTCAGATAGTTATTTCAGGATCACTGACTGGTGTTAGAAAAGCAATGGAGATTTGCAAATCAAAGGGGGCTAAACTTGTTAAAGAACTTGTTGTAAGTGGTGCTTTTCATTCTCCTCTTATGCAAAGTGCAAAAGACCAGCTGCTTAATGCACTAAACATAACCAATATTTATGACGCAAGATTTCCCGTATATGCAAATGTTACTGCTGCACCTGTTTTAAAGAAAGAGACCATTAAAAATCTTTTATATGAACAGGTAACCTCTCCTGTTAGATGGGAAGAAACGATTGTAAATATGATTAATGATGGTTTTGATGAGTTTTATGAAATCGGACCGGGAAAAGTTTTACAGGGATTGGTTAAAAGAATTAATCCTGATGTTAAAGTGTTTAATATTGATAAATATTCAGATGTGGAGAAGTATTTATAATGGAAACTGCCTTTAGTAAAAAGTTTACTAAAGAAATTAATGGGCTTATGATTGATCCCCAGATATTTACTTTTAGATTTTCGTGCAAGTGTGCCGGTGAGTGCTGTAACTATGGTGTGTTTACGGATTTAAAAGAGTATCAACATATAATTAGCATTAAGGACAAAATCATCCCCTTAATGGATGAAACACAATCTAAAAATCCGGATGAATGGTTTGAAAATCCGGAAGAGGACGAAGATTTTGAATCAGGTGTTGCTGTTGGAACTCAAATAATTAACAATAAATGTGCATTTCTGGATAAAGATGGATTATGTACTCTTCAAAAACTTGCATATTTAGAAGGAGAGTATAAGTGGAAGCATAAACCACTTTATTGTATTCTTTTTCCCTTTACAGTTTATGAAGGAACTTTTACAATCGATGATGAGCACATTAATCGTTTAACATCGTGTAACAGAAATGGATTTATGGGAATGACGATATATGATTCCTGTAAAGAAGAGCTGATTCATTTTTTTGGTGAAGAAGGATTTGCTGAACTGGAAAAATATAAATCTGAATATTTATCAAAAGTTAATACCGGAGAAATTTAAATGAGTAATCATAACAAAAGAGCAATTGTAACGGGCGGTACGCGGGGTATTGGAAGAGCTATAGTTAAAGAACTCGCATCCAGAAGCTGCTGCGGTGTTTTATTTTCGGATGTAGCTTTTGTTTATAATAGCTGTGATGAATGTGCAGAAGAATTAATGCAGGAGATTCATCATCCGGATACAAAAATTTATGCCTTTAAAGCTGATGCCTCCTCTCTGGAACAAGCACAGGCAACTGTTAATGCCGCTATAGAAAAATTAGGCGGTGTTGATATTCTTATAAACAATGCCGGAATAACAAGAGATAATTTGCTCTTAAGAATGACCGAAAAAGATTTTGATGATGTAATTAATGCTAATCTTAAAAGTGTATTTAATTATACAAAAGCAGTATTAAAACCGATGATTGCTCAGCGATATGGCAGAATTGTTAACATAGCTTCAGTTGTTGCACTGATTGGTAATCCGGGGCAGGCAAATTATGTTGCTTCAAAAGCAGGTGTTATTGGATTTACTAAAACTATGGCTCGTGAGCTTGCCTCAAGGGGAATTACTGTTAATGCAGTTGCGCCTGGATTCATTCAAACTGATATGACTAATAAATTATCAGATGAACAAAAAGCAAAACTTACACAAAATATCCCTATGGGTAGATTAGGCACTCCGGAGGATATAGCCAAAGTAGTAGCTTTCTTATGCAGTAATGATGCTGATTACATTACCGGTCAGGTGATTGCAGTTGACGGTGGATTGACAATGTAATGTTAAAATTCAATTTGTTTCTTAGAATTCAAATTTGTTAAATTTAGCTGGGAAATATTTAATTAAACAATAACAATCAATAAAGGAGAAAAAAATGGATGTTGCAGCAAAGGTAAAAGAGATAATTATTGACAAATTAGGTGTTGAAGAATCTCAGATTACTCCCGAAGCATCCTTCACTAATGATTTAGGTGCTGATTCGCTTGATATAGTTGAATTAGTTATGGGTTTTGAAAGCGCTTTTCAGATTTCAATCCCTGATGAAGATGCAGAGAAAATTGGGACCGTTGGCGACGCAATTAAGTATCTAACTGAAAAATTAGGCTAATATAATAGTCGGGAATTTAATTCTCGACTATTTCTTTTTATAGCTCGCCATTCAAACTTTAGTCTGAATTTTGAGGATATATGACTAAAAGACGCGTTGTAGTTACCGGTATTGGTGCT
>CAZCJF010000020.1:18243-23388 GCA_964499095.1 uncultured Ignavibacteriaceae bacterium | reverse complement strand
AGATCAATGAAGATGGCTTTAGAGGATGCCGGACTTACAATTTATGATATTGATCATATAAACGCACATGGAACTTCTACACCGCATAATGATGTAAACGAGACCAGAGCTATAAAAACTGTGTTCGGAGATTATGCTTATAAATTAGTTATCAATTCCACTAAATCAATGACAGGGCATTTACTCGGTGCTGCAGGTGGAATTGAAGCAATTGCTACAGTGCTTACAATTAAAAATAATTTGATTCCTCCAACTATAAATCTTGATAATCCTGATCCTGAGTGTGACTTGAATTATTCTGCAAAAAAAATTACTCAAAAAGTTGTCAATGCAGCTATAAGTAATACATTTGGTTTTGGCGGACATAATGCTTCTTTGTTATTTAAGAAATTTGAGGAATAATTTTGGACTCTTTTCTTTCGCGCTTATTCCGTTTTTTCAAAAGAGGCAAAGAAAACAGTAATTATAAAAAAGTAAACAAATTTCTCACTTCCAAAAAATTAAAAGAACTCGAAAAAGTTCTTGAACTTCCGATAAAAAACAAATCCTTTTATATTCAGGCATTAATGCATCGTTCTTTTCTGGAAGAACTTGAAGAAGAAGATGTTTCTAATGAAAGGTTGGAATTTTTAGGTGATGCTGTGTTAAATCTTGTTGTAGCTGATTTTTTATTCTTTAGCTTTTCAGGTGAAGATGAAGGATTTTTAACAAAAACCCGGGCAAGATTGGTAAATAGGAACGCACTCGCTAATTCAGCTGAGAAAATTGGATTGTCCGGATTTATTTTGATAGATCAAAACTTGCATAATACTTTTGCAAGAGCATCCAAAACTGTTTTATCTGATGCTCTGGAGGCATTGATTGGTGCGATTTATCTTGACCACGGATTTGAGCCTGCTAAAAATTTTATAAAACGTGTTTTGATTGATCAAACCCCTGAAAGTGAATATCTGATAGATGAAAATTATAAAAGTCAGTTACTTGAGTATGCACAGGCAAATAAACTTGATATACCTAATTATGTAGTTATTCAGGAAGAAGGTCCGCAGCACGACCGTGTATTTACAATAAGAGTAAACATCGGGAAAGAGTATTTTGGAATTGGTAAAGGAAAAAATAAAAAAACTGCAGAGCAAAATGCCGCAAAATCTGTCTTAGAAAAAATTTTTAGACATTAATTTAATTTATTGTTTTCTGCCAAATCTCCCTCCATGAGTAAAAATTTTTCAATCGAAATTTGCCAGATTTTATTTAATTTTGAACATATTCTAAAAAACTTTACTAAAACATATCTAAAAAGGATTTTATGATTTCTTTCGAACACTATGATAAATTTGAGAACCGTCATATCGGACCAGGTAAAGATGATCAACTTTTAATGGTAAAAGAATGCGGTGTTAATTCAATTGATGAACTAATTGATGAAACAATTCCTTCAGACATCAAACTAAATAAAAACCTCAACATCGATGAACCATTGAATGAGTTTGAGTTTACAAAGAAGTTAACTCAAATCGCATCAAAAAATAAAATCTTCAAATCTTATATTGGAATGGGATACTATCCTGCGATACTTCCTACTGTAATCCAGAGAAATATTTTGGAAAATCCCGGATGGTACACTCAGTATACTCCTTATCAGGCAGAAATTGCGCAGGGAAGATTGGAAGCTTTATTAAACTTTCAAACTGTCGTTTCGGATTTAACAGGATTAAAAATTGCTAATGCTTCTCTTCTTGATGAAGCCACTGCAGCAGCAGAAGCAATGATAATGTTTCATAACTCTAGAAAAAAAGAAAAACTCACATCACATAAATTTTTTGTCTCGCACGAAGTTTTTCCGCAAACAATTGATGTTTTAAAAACCAGATCTAAACCATTAGGTATTGAATTAGTAATTGGTGATCATAAAAATGCAGAACTCACAAATGATTACTTCGGATTATTAGTACAGTATCCGGCAAAGAATGGTGAGATTTATGATTATTCGGATTTATTTAATTCCGCAGATAGCAAAGGAATTCTTAAAGTTGTTGCTGCTGATATTCTAAGTTTAACTCTTTTAACTCCACCGGGAGAATTTGGAGCAGATGCAGTTGTTGGCAGTACGCAAAGGCTCGGTATTCCGATGGGATATGGTGGACCGCACGCAGCTTATTTTTCCACAAAGGAAGAATTCAAAAGAGTAATCCCGGGCAGAATTATTGGTATATCGGTCGATTCTCAGGGAAATCGCGCTTTAAGAATGGCATTACAGACAAGAGAACAACACATTAAAAGGGAACGGGCTACAAGTAATATCTGTACAGCTCAGGTGCTTCTGGCAGTTATTGCAAGCATGTATGCAGTTTATCACGGACCGGATGGATTGAAGAAGATTTCATCGATGATTAATAATCTTACTAAACTTTTAAGTGATGAAATTAAATCTTTTGGGTTTGAACAAGTAAATAAAAACTTTTTTGATACAGTAACATTTTATGTTGATGCAGATAAAATCGAAAAGATAAAAGTTGAAGCTCTTTACAAAAAAATAAATTTAAATTATTTCTTTAAAGATCAGATAAGTATTTCGCTTAACGAAAGAGTAACGCTGGATGATGTTTATGAACTTGCAGATATATTTGCAGCTGCGAGCGGCAAGAAAGTAAATAGAACTTCAACATCTGATGAAACATATACAAACAAATTATCCTTTGATGAAAAGTTTTTAAGAAAATCTTCCTATCTCGAGCATCCGGTTTTTAACTCGTATAAATCTGAATCAGATATGCTGAGATATATGAAGATGCTCGAAAACAAAGATTTATCCCTTGTTCACTCTATGATTGCGCTTGGTTCCTGCACAATGAAACTAAATGCCACTACAGAGATGCTGGGAGTAACTTACAAAGAGTTTGGAGATTTGCATCCATTTGCGCCCAAAGACCAGGCTGAGGGATATTATGAAATCTTTAATGAGTTGGAAAAAGATTTATCTGAAATAACAGGATTTTCAGCTACATCACTCCAGCCAAACTCAGGCGCACAGGGAGAGTATTCAGGATTATCTGTGATAAAAGCCTATCTTGAAGATCGTGGTGAAGCTCATCGGAATATTGCTTTAATTCCCTCATCTGCTCATGGAACTAACCCAGCAAGTGCTGTTATGGCAGGGATGAAAGTGGTTGTTGTGAATTGTGATGAAAAAGGAAATATAGATCTGCACGATTTAAAGACTAAAGCAGAAGCAAATAAAAATAACCTTGCTGCACTTATGGTAACCTATCCATCAACACATGGAGTATTTGAAGAATCTATTAAAGAAATTTGCCAGATCATTCACGATAATGGCGGACAGGTTTATATGGATGGCGCAAATATGAACGCTCAGGTTGGATTAACAAGCCCTGCGATAATCGGAGCTGATGTTTGTCATCTAAATCTGCATAAAACTTTTTGTATTCCTCATGGCGGTGGTGGACCGGGAGTTGGACCTATTGCAGTTGCAAAACATTTGGTACCATTTTTACCGGGTCATTCCGTTGTAGATATCAATTGGGAAAAATCTATTACGGCTGTTTCTGCAGCACCTTTTGGCAGTCCAAATGTTTTAGTTATTTCGTATGCTTACATAAAAATGATGGGAAGCAAAGGACTTACTAATGCTACTAAAAACGCTATCCTAAATGCTAATTATATTAAGGCAAAGCTTGAGCCATATTACAAAGTTCTATACGTTGGCACAAAAGGCAGAGTTGCTCACGAGCTTATTTTTGATATGAGAGAATTTAAGCAGACTGCCCATATTGAAGTTGAGGATATTGCAAAGAGACTGATGGATTACGGTTATCATGCTCCAACTGTTTCTTTTCCGGTTGCGGGTACGTTAATGGTTGAGCCAACAGAAAGTGAATCAAAAGCAGAGCTTGATAAATTTTGTGAAGCTATGATTTCTATAAGGGAAGAAATTCGTGAAATTGAAATCGGTATTTATGATCAGGCAAACAATGTATTAAAAAATTCGCCGCATACTGCGCAGATGGTGATTTCAGATCAGTGGAATTTCCCTTATTCAAGAGAAAAGGCAGCATTTCCCGCTAAATGGACACGCACAAATAAATTCTGGCCAAGTGTGAGCAGAGTTGATAATGCTTATGGTGATAGAAATTTAGTTTGTAGTTGTTTACCTGTTTCTGAATATATTGAAAACTAGATAATTTATTTTATTTTGCCGCTCAAACAACTGAGCGGCAAGTTCTATCCATTTTTAACTTCAAATAATTTGATTAAGATTATTCAAAAGATAAAATTCCTGCTGTTACTTTTATTCTGTTTTTTCACTGATGTATTAATCTCTCAGTCAGCCGATTCAATAACAATTTCAAAGATGTATCCAATCGTTGTTGATTCAGTTTTGATTGAAGGAAATAATATTACTGAGAATTTTATTATTACTCGTGAATTAACATTTAGTGTTGGTGATACATTGGATGAAGCGAATGCTTATTACAACCGCGAAAGAATTTATAGCTTGGGAATATTTAATCAGGTTTATATTGTTCCGGAAAAAAGGGATGATTTAAATCTCATTAAAATTATCGTTGAGGAAAGCTGGTACATTTATCCCATTCCTTTTATTGAAACAAAGGAGAATGACTTTAACAAACTCTCTTACGGACTCTATCTAAGATTAAAAAATTTTCGGGGAAGAAATGAAGACCTTACTGGTGTATTCGCATTTGGCTATGATCCAACTTTTGCACTGAATTACTATAACCCAAATATAATCGGAAAAGAAAATATTTTTATCAGATCTTCTTTTGGATATTCTGATGTAACAAACAAAAGTGTTATTGCTGAAGAGCTGTATGGAAGCAGCTTTGCACAAAAAAATATTTCTGCTATGCTGCTGGTTGGAAGAAGATTTGGATTATTTCACAGATTTTACTCAAGCATAATGTACAATTACATTGAAACACCTTTTTATTTACCGGGAGTTAATGCATCAGATGATAGAATTGATAACAGAGTTGATTTAGCCCTCGGATACGAATATGATACGAGAGATCTGGTTCAATTTCCCAAAAACGGAATTTATACAAACCTTATTTTTACCTTTAAAGGATTAGGTATAGATAACATAAATTACAACGTAGCCTGGTT
>CAZCJF010000020.1:0-18143 GCA_964499095.1 uncultured Ignavibacteriaceae bacterium | reverse complement strand
TTACTTGTTTTGCCTTACAACATATTAAGAGTTGATTTAGCATTTGATGAGTACAAAAATATGGAAGTGATATTTGATCTTGGAATCTCTTTCTAATATAGAGTTATACTTTACACAGCAAGTCATTCTTGCTGAAGGTAAGTTCACTTTAATCAATGATGAATTTCATCACGCAGTCAAAGTTATGCGATCTAAAGAAAATGATTTTATCTATGCAACAGATGGAAAGGGTAAAATCTTTAAGGGGATCATTGAAAGAATTGAAAAAGATGCTTTGACTGCTAAAATAGTTGTTGAAAAAATTTATCAAAATAAATTTGATAATGTAATTATTTGGATTCCCAATCTTAAAAATCCTGAAAGATTAAAATTTGCTCTGGAAAAATGCACTGAATTAGGAATTACAAATTTTAAAGTGTTTAATTCTGATAGGACTATTAATAAGCCGGTTAATCTTGAGCGGCTTAAAAAAATAACAATCGCAGCTATGAAACAATCGCTTAGAGCGTTTATGCCCTTAATTGAATTTGTTTCATCTCTAAAATCCTTTCAATTTAAAGGTGATATCAGAATATTGTTTGATCAGGATGCAGAGAGCGAATTATCTGAATTTTCTTTTGAATCACAAAAAAAATATCATTTAATTATTGGACCGGAAGGAAGCTTAACAGAGGTTGAAAAAAGTAGGTTAAATCCTGATGCGAGTTTTAATTTAGGTAAATATCGTTTGCGATCAGAAACAGCAATTATAAAAGTTGCTTCAATTATCTCTGGAAATTTATGAGTAAAAAATATCTTCTTAATTTTTTTTCTTTTAGTTTTATTTCAGTACTACTTCTTGCCTGCAGTAGTTCTGTAAGATTTGCAAAGGAAAATACAAACAGCACAGTATCATTTTATGAGGAAGGCGAAGCATCTTATTATGCAGAGGAGTTTAACGGAAGAAAAACTGCAAGTGGAGAAATTTACAATATGTACGATCTTACTGCGGCCCATCCCAAATTACCGTTTGGAACGAAAGTAAAAGTTACCAACTTAAGCAACAATAAAAGCATTATAGTTCGCATAAATGATAGAATGCCGGATTTTAAGGGAAGAATAATTGATTTGTCTTATCGTGCTGCAAAAGAAATTGGAATGATTCAGCAGGGTATTCAAGAGGTTTCAATTGAGATTTTAAAATGAAAAACCCGATTCAATTGAATCGGGTTCTCTGTTGGTTTATATGATTAAAACTTTTTCCATAAATCATTTTTGAGAATATCATATTTCATTTTTTGCTTTTTATCCAATAAACTCTCAAGTTTTGTTTGTGCTTCTTTAATTAAACTATCCTTATTTTGAGGATTAGTAGAAATACTGTTCTTTAAATCAGAAAGAATATTCAGAACGGATTTTTCCTGAGTATCTGAAAGCAGAACTTTTTGCTTTAAAGTTGAAACTATATCGTTTATTTGTTTATCAGATTGAGAAAAAGTTATGTTGGAAAAAACAAATACTAGCAACATAAAACTTAACATAATTCTTAGGGTTTTCATTTTTACTCCTTTAATTTTATCTATTCAGAACAAAAGTATGTTTAATAATTAATAATTTCAAACTTAAATGTGATATAAAAATTGCAATATTCATTCCAGGAAATAGCACTTTCAGAAATTCAAAAAATAGCCCAAAAGCTTAATATTTTGGGATATTCGGTATCACAACCGATTAAAAAATTATACAATTATGAAGTCGATATAGTCAGTGACAGATCTAAAGTAAAATTTTTAATTTACTTTGGAAAAAAAGGATTAAAGAAAGTTCTTCAAGGCGACAGCGATTCCAAACTATATAGAGAAATTAAAAGCCAGTTGTTTGACGGTGAGTTGTTTTATTCTGATCCTAAAGAAATCGATGAATATGATGAGTATGTTGGAACCGATGAATCTGGCAAGGGAGATTATTTTGGTCCACTTGTAATCGCGGGAGTTTTTGTTAATAAAACAATAGCTGAGTCTTTAAAGAAAATTGGAACTGATGACAGCAAACTTTTCTCCGATGCTCAAATAAAAATTTTGAGTAAGAAAATTCTTATACTTGTAAAAGAAAAGTATGATATTGTTGTTATCAAACCTGAAAAATATAATCAACTTTATAACTCATTCGGTAATCTGAATAAACTTTTGGCTTGGGGGCATTCAAAAGTAATTGAAAATCTTAAATCAAAAATCAACTTCACAAATGTAATTAGTGATAAATTTGGTGATGAAAATCTTATATCAAATGAATTGAATAAAAAAAGTATTGATATAAATCTAATACAAACCCCAAAAGCCGAAAGATTTATTGCCGTAGCTGCTGCTTCAATTCTGGCAAGAGCAAAAGTTATTGAGTGGTTTGAGTACACTTCTAAAACAATTGGTGTAGACCTGGTAAAAGGATCTGGTGCTAAGGTAAATGAAAAGGCAAAACGTGTTCTAAGTCAAATCTCTGAAGAAAATTTAAAAAAATTAGTTAAATTTCACTTCAAGAATTCGAAAGAATTATTTACTAACAATTAAAGGATAATGATTTATATATGATAAAAAAAGGTGCGATTAGAAGAATTGGAATTTTGACAGGAGGAGGAGATTGCCCCGGACTAAATGCTGTTATTCGTGGTGTTACTAAGCCCGCTGAGGATTATGGAATGTCTGTCTATGGAATTATTGATGGCTTTGAAGGTTTGGTTGAAGGTAAAGCTAAAGAGTTATCCAATGCAGATGTTTCAGGTATTTTATCAAGAGGTGGAACTATTTTAGGATCATCCAATAAAGGAGATCCTTTCCATTGGCCCGTTGAAGTAAATGGTAAGATAGAAATTCAGGATAAATCAGAAGCGGCACTAAAAAATTACCAGCTTTGGGGTTTGGATGCTTTAATTGCAATTGGTGGCGATGGCACAATGCACATTTGCAATAAACTTTCTAAGATGGGAATAAATGTAGTTGGTGTTCCTAAAACGATTGATAACGATCTGGAAGCTACTGATGTTACATTCGGACATGACTCGGCAGTTTATGTAGTATCTATGGCTTTAGATAGACTTCACACAACTGCTTCCTCACATCATCGAGTAATAGTTGTAGAAGTAATGGGAAGATATGCAGGTTGGATTGCGCTTAATGGTGGTATTTCAGGTGGAGCCGATATAATTTTAATCCCCGAAATTCCTTTCTCCTGGGATAAGGTTGCCGCAAAAATCCATGAAAGAGAATTAATGGGTAAAAGATTTTCTTTGGTGTGTGTTGCAGAAGGAGCTAAACCTATCGGTGGAGAAATAGTGACTAGAGGCAGTGATATAAAAAGAACAGATCCAATCCAGTTAGGTGGAATAGGAAAAGTTGTAGCAGACAAAATTGAAGAAATGACTGGCAGAGAAACCAGAGTTACAGTATTGGGACATTTACAAAGAGGCGGAAGTCCAACACCCTATGACAGGATTTTATCAACTAAATTTGGTGCATTTGCTATTGAACTTGCTGCACAGAAAAAGTTTGGTAGAATGGTTGCTCTGAAGGGGAATGAAATTAAAAATGTTAAAATTGAAGATGCTATATCAAGACAAAAGCTGGTCAAACCTGATGACCAGGCAGTTTTTGTAGCTAAAGCAGTTGGTATTTCATTTGGGGATTAGCATTTTGAATTATTAGGCTGTAATCATATATTTGCCGTGCAAAAAATTGAAGCGTTATAGTTCAGCTTGTCCGCCAGTGGAGGATTGGTTAGAACGCCTGTCCCGACAAGTCGGGAAGGTCGCGAGTTCAAAAAGGAAAAAAGAAAAAATTAATTATCAATTATTTTGGGGTCGTAGTTCAGTTGGTTAGAACGCCTGCCTGTCACGCAGGAGGTCGCGAGTTCGAGCCTCGTCGGCCCCGCTAAGAAAAGCTTCAAAACTTAATGTTTTGAGGCTTTTTTTGTTTTTAGCAAATAATAAAATTTTTGATTTTATTTTTATTTAAGGTTAACTCGTGTGCCATCCGCCAATCATCATATCTAACTTTGAAATATTTAATAAACTTCAAAGTGCATACGATCTCTCTTAAAATTAGCACTGTCTAATTTAATACTAGAGTAGAATAATGATATAACTTGAATAAGTTTTTTGAAAATCTGACATGAAGAAAATTATTTTTTTGGTCAGTACATCTAAGAAAAAATAATTGAAGTATAAGATTGAATAACGATTCGATATATAAGTGAATTCAATATCATTATTTAAATATTGATTAATATATTCGATCTTTATATAAGGACTTCATTGTTTCAAATCACAATGCAAAAGTAATTACCTCTTATCAATTTCCCTTTGCTTCAATTATTGCTAACTTTGGTCACCTCAATCTAATGTTTCTTCATAAAACATATAGGTTTTGTTAATGCCTAAAAAAGTTTTAATAATGTTTGCAATTCTATTGGCTTTCAGCTGCCAGATCTTCTCACAAAACGCAACAGAAATAGTTAAAAAAGCTGATGAATTGATGCGCGCTAAATCAAATTACTCTGAAATTACGATGGAGATCATAAAACCAAATTGGTCCAGAAAAATGGGAATGAAAGTTTGGGCGCTCGAGCCGGACTTTGCAATCATTTACATCACAGAACCTGCGCGAGATAAAGGAACCGTTACTTTAAAAAGAAAATCTGAAGTTTGGAACTGGCTACCATCTGCCCAGAAGATAATTAAAATTCCTCCATCTATGATGCTTCAGAGCTGGATGGGTTCGGATTTTACTAATGATGATCTTGTGCGTGAATCCTCCGTGATAAAGGATTACACACATAAACTTTTAGGTGAAGAGAAAATTGATGGAATGAATTGCTATAAAATTCAACTCACTCCAAAACCGGAAGCAGGAGTAGTGTGGGGTAAAATATTAACCTGGATTGCCAAAGAATCTTACTTGCAGCCAAGAGTTGAATACTATGATGAGGATGGATTTCTTATTAAAAAATTTATTGGAAGCAATCTGCAGAAAATGGATGGAAGAAATATTTTTACACACTGGGAAATGATTCCCGAAGATAAACCCGGCAATAAAACGATAATGGATTACAATAAAATTCAGTTCAATATTAAAATTGATGAATCATTTTTCTCTGAACAAAATATGAAAAGAGTACGTTAGCTGGTGATTGGTAATCAGTGATTAGTGATTAGTAATCAGTAATCATTTGCTAATCACTAATCACATTGACAGAAAAATTACAGAACAATATGAAAACATATCTGGTGCTTGCCTGGCGTAATTTGTGGCGAAATAAAAAACGCACTTTGATTGCTGCGGCTTCGGTTTTTTTTGCTGTATTACTTTCTTTGATTATGCGTTCTATGCAAACCGGCTCATATGATTATATGATTGATGCCTCAGTGAGAATGTACACCGGATATATTCAGGTTCACGGAAAAGATTATTGGGAAAAACGCTCGCTTGATGAAAGTATGAAATTTGATGAACAGATTTTTTCTAAATTAAAAAATATTGAGGGAGTTAAATTAACTGTTCCAAGATTCGAAACTTTCAGTCTTATCTCTCACATTAATAAAACAAAGGTTGCTCAGGTAACAGGAATCAATCCACTTCTTGAAGATCAGCTTACAGACCTAAAGAAAA
The DNA here is from genome assembly GCA_964499095.1 of uncultured Ignavibacteriaceae bacterium. Taxonomy (GTDB): domain Bacteria; phylum Bacteroidota; class Ignavibacteria; order Ignavibacteriales; family Ignavibacteriaceae; genus IGN3. The sequence continues at coordinate 12,507 of CAZCJF010000020.1, read as the reverse complement.
AAATTGTTGCAGGAAATTATCTCGATGATTCATCAAAAGGGATAATACTTGCACAAGGTCTTGCAGATATTTTAGACGCAGATGTTGGAGATAGCATCGTTGTTTATGGGCAGGGTTATCACGGAGTAACGGCTGCAGCCCAAATTCCTGTAACAGGAATTGTAAAGTTCACTCTGCCTGATTTGAATAAATCGTTTACCTACTTAAGTCTTAACTATGCACAATGGCTTTTTTCGGCCTCGGACAGATTAACCTCTTTATCTGTAATGATTGACAATCCAAAAAATATTGATGAAGTGAAATCAGACATTAAAAATATTTTTGATGATAACTATGAAGTAATGGATTGGAAAGAATTATCTCCCGAACTCGTTCAATCTATTCAGGTGGATAATGCATCTGGTATAATAATGCTCGGTATGCTTTACATTGTTATTGCATTTGGAATTTTCGGAACAATAATGATGATGACTGCTGAACGAGTGAAGGAGTTTGGGATTTTAATATCACTTGGAATGAAAAAGTGGAAACTTGCGCTGGTATCTGTTTTTGAAACTTTGTTTATTTCTTTCCTCGGTGTGTTAGCCGGTGCGATAATCAGCATACCAGTTTTATTGTATCTTGAAGCAAATCCAATCCCTTTAACAGGTGAAATGGCTGATGCAATTCTTAAATGGGGAATAGAACCTATCATACCATTTTCTATTTATCCGGGAATGTTTTTTGCTCAAATCTGGACAGTGCTTGCCATTGCATTGGTTGCTGCGGTTTATCCTGTTCTATTTATCCGAAGACTAAAACCCGTTGAGGCTCTGAAAGGATGATATGCTTTTAACATTGGCGTGGAGAAATATCTGGAGAAACAAAAAACGAAGCTCAATAATAATAGCTGCAATTGCTGTTGGATTAGCCTGCGGTTTGTTTTCAAGTGCTGCAATGTTTGGGATGTGGGATTCAATGATCAACACTACGATTGATAGAGATCTTGGTCATTTTCAAATTCACACTAAATCTTTTGAAGATGAAAAATTAATAACAGATACAATTCCCGCCTTTAAAGCAATTTTAGATGATTTGAATTCCAGAAAATTTGTGTCAGGAGTTTCATCAAGAATTTTAATTGAAGGAATGGCTTCCTCTGCAACTTCTTCCAATGGTGTAAGAGTATTTGGGATAGATCCGGAAAGCGAAGTGAAAACTACATCAATTCACCGACAGATAATTGATGGAAATTACTTTAAAGAAGAATGGAAAAACCAAATTGTTATTGGTCAAAAGCTCGCTGAAAATCTCGGACTTAAAGTAAGATCAAAAATTGTTTTGAGCTTTCAGGGACTTGATGGTTCAATAATCTACGGTGGATTCAGAGTTGCCGGAATTTACAAAACTGAATCATCAATGTTTGATAAAGCAAACGTATTTGTTGAGGAAGATGAATTGCTAAAACTGATTAACGCGCCACAAATATCTAATGAAATAGTTGTACGACTTAGTTCTGTTCAGCAATTGGATTCAGTCTATTTGCCCGTAAAGAAAATGTACCCGAATTTATCTGTAAGGTATTGGGCTGATCTTGCTCCAGAACTAAAACTTTTCTTCGATATGCTCTTTCTGGAGATGTACATTTTTGTTGGAATAATTTTGTTTGCGTTACTCTTTGGAATAACAAACACAATGCTTATGTCTGTTATGGAAAGAGTTCGAGAGTTTGGAATGTTAATGGCAGTTGGAATGAAAAGAAGCCGCGTCTTTCTGATGATAATGCTTGAGACAATCTCGCTTTCATTAGTTGGTGGAATTATCGGAATTCTGCTTGGTGTAGTGTTTATAGAATATTTTGGTTATGTGGGAATAAATCTTTCCGCTTTTACAGAAGGACTTTCACAATGGAGTTTAGGTTCTCAACTTTATACAAGTTTACCGTTTTCATTTTATCCGCCTTTGGCTTTAATGATACTGGCAACAGCAGTGCTGGGAGCTGTTTATCCGGCAATCAAAGCGATAAGATTAAAACCCGCAACAGCAATAAGAACTTACTGATGGAGTTTCAATGGCACTAATTGAATTAAATAAAGTTTCAAAAATTTATGATGGATCCGCTGTGCCTGTTAGGGCAGTTGATTCAGTTGATTTGAAAATAGAAAAAGGTGAGTTTACCGCTATCGTCGGACCTTCAGGATCAGGTAAAACTACTCTGTTAAATTTAATTGGTGGATTAGATCAGCCGACAGATGGAAAAATTATTGTTGATGGTACAGACATCTCAACTTTATCTTCAGACGAATTAATTAATTTCAGATTACATCATATCGGATTTGTTTTTCAGGCTTACAATCTTATTCCTGTTTTTACAGCAAAAGAAAATGTTGAGTTCATAATGCTGCTGCAGAATATTTCAAAAGAAGAAAGAGAAAAAAAATCCATAGGTTTCTTAAAAGCTGTTGGATTAGAAGATAGAATAAACAGCACTCCCTCACAGCTTTCCGGCGGACAGCAGCAGCGTGTTGCAGTTGCACGGGCACTTGCCTCAACTCCTTCTTTTGTGCTTGCAGATGAACCGACTGCTAATCTTGATTCTGTTAGTGCCGAATCACTTCTGGATTTGATGGAAGAATTGAATAATAATCATAAAATGACTTTTGTTTTTTCAACACACGATCAAAAGGTTATAAAGCGAGCTCACAGAATAATTACTTTGCAGGATGGTAAAATCAAAAGTGATGAAACTAATCCAAATCATTTAAAGAAATGAAAACGTTTTTTCTCTGTTTCATATTTTCTCTCACAACTTTTGCACAGCTAAATAATTTTTCAATTGGCGGATATGCAAAGTACCTTTTCAGCTCTGTAAAATATCCGCAGTTTGATGAACGTTTTTATGATCATCTGCTTCATGCAAGATTAAATACTAAATGGTATCCGGCTGATAATCTCACCGGAACTTTTGAATTACGATTCAGGGCTCTTGCTGGTGGAAGCATAAATAATTATCCGGACCACTCTCAGTTAATAAAATCTTCGCAGCCGCTTGTTGATATGGATGTTTATTTATGGGATAACAAATCATCTATCGGATATCTTGAAGCAGATAGATTGTACTTTGATTTTTATTTAGATGATTTACAGGCAACTTTGGGCAGACAAAGAATTGCATGGGGAACAAGCTGGGTCTGGAATCCTCTGGATATTTTTAATCCGCGATCAGTTTTAGATTTTGATCACGAAGAACTGCCCGGCGTGGATGCTTTCAGGTTGCAGTATTACACAGGTGCAGTAAGTAAAATTGAGTTAGCCCTGGCACCTTCCAGAGAAAAAGAAAATTCTTCTTATGCATTTTTATTTTCTCAAAATGCATTCGATTATGATTTTAATTTTATGGCAGGCTATAGTAAAGAAAGATGGATTGCAGGCGTTGGTTGGAGCGGCGATATTCTTGAAGCCGGATTCAGGGGAGAAATAACATATTCACAAAATCCATCAGCAATAAAATCTTATGATAACATTTATGTGCAGTATAACGATAAATCAATTTCTAGTGAGCAAAAAAATATTTTGAGCGTTGTACTTTCAGGTGATTACACATTCCCAAATTCATTTTACATTCACACGGAATTACTTTTTAACAGCAGCGGCAAAACAAAAAACATTGGGCTCTTTTTGGAAGAAGCTTTTCAGCTTGGAATGTTAAGTGCATCCAAATGGGCTGTCTATCAGGAATTTTCATATGATATCACTCCGCTGATGCGCGGATCAATCTTTTCGATTATTAATCCAAATGATAAATCATATGTGTTTGTGCCTTCGGTCAGCTATTCAATTATTACAAATCTGGATTTACTGCTTATCGGATTGTTATTTAATGGCGATTTACTCACCGAGTTTGGGGATTATGGAAATTACTTTTATGCAAGATTAAAATACTCATTTTGATTATGAAAATAGATTAAGATAAGTCTAAACAAAAAAAACAACTCAGTAAAGAAATCCTTTCTCAAATTCATTTCATTTACTTTTCATAAACCTGCTTTAATTAAACAGAGCATCTATTGTTAAACATAAACTCTTAGTAAACAACAAGCATTATTTTCTTGCATATGTAAAAATTTATTTGCTAATTAGAATCAGGGAATAATAACTACTCCGAGAGGGCAGCGCGCTCAAGCCATCTAAATGCGCAAACTCTGGAAAGATGACAATCCTCTATACTCTCCCGAAGCAGAAGTATTTGAATTAACTTTTTCAACTTCTACGGAGGTGTAAAATGAAAAAATTATATTTTCTACTTGCTTTACTGCTTTTATTTAACTCAAAAATTATTTCTCAATGGCAGCAGCAATTAACAAATCTACCCAGCTTGCACAATATTAATTATATAGATGCTGTGGATGATAATATTTGCTGGGCGACTGCATATAAATTCCCCGGTATTAGTGCCTGGCTTGGTTATATAAGAACGACCGATGGTGGTAGCACTTGGGTTTGCGATACAATCCAAAATGTTACGGGAATATTTAAGACTATCTGTGCAATTGATGCCAACGCAGCTTTTGTTTCCATAAAAAATACTGGACAAGTAGGAAGAATATTCAAAACTACTGATGGAGGAAATTCCTGGCAGCAATTATCCGTTGCTTTCACTTTATTGAATGATGCTCCAAAATTCATTCACTTTTTTGATTCAAACAATGGTATTGCTATAGGTGATAGACAAGGAAATTATTTTGAGATATTTACAACATCTGATGGAGGAAGTAACTGGGTTAAAGTACCTGAGAACAATTTGCCTTCGTCAATCACAAATGAAGTATTATTCGGTGATGATTATACAGCATCCGGAAATAGTATCTGGTTTTTAACAAGCGAATCAAGAATATTCAGAAGTACTGATAAAGGGTTAACCTGGAATGTTTATAACTCCCCTCAATTTTTCAGCGGTGGTGATCCTAATATCGAATTTAAAGATGAATTAAACGGGATACTAATTACAAATTCGAATAGTCTTTGGAAAACTTCCGATGGCGGAAATAGCTTGTCTTCAATTTTCTATAATGGTCATATCACACCAAGGTATATTTCTTTTGTGCCCGGTTCTGTTGCAACATATGTTTTTACATCACAAAATGGTTCCAACTATACTTATGAGGACGGAAATATTTTTGTTCCTATTGATTCAGTCAGTCACTACTATATTGACTTTGCCTCACCAACTGCAGGTTGGACATCCGGTAATACTTCTGGTACTATTTATAGGTGGGCAGGCAATTTTGTCTCAGTTGATGAAAACATTTTAGTCGCAAAAGAATTTCATTTATATCAGAACTATCCAAATCCTTTTAATCCGGGTACAAAAATTAGGTACACAATTCCAACCTCCCCTGCTTCGCTTCCCCTCCTTACTAAGGAGGGGATTGAGGGGAGGTTTGTAACGCTCAAAGTATATGATCTACTTGGAAGAGAGGTTGCAACACTTGTAAATGAATATAAACCAGCAGGTACGTATGCAGTCGAATTTGACGTAACGCACGAATCCATTCGTGCGATGGCAAGTGGAATTTATTTCTACCAACTAAAAGTTGCTGATCCATCGACAGGCTCAGGAGAAAGTTTTGTTCAAACAAAAAAGATGACTTTAATAAAGTAATTATTTGTATTAGGAAGAGATTTGAATTTGAAAAAAAATATATAATTAAACTTTTCCCACTGATTTGAGGGAAATGTTTAAGCAGTATAAAAATTATTAATAATTTCGGTTGCTTAATGTTAATTATTGATTGTTTATCAGGCGGGATTTAACCAAATTCCATATGTCAAGAATAATTCTTTTTATCTAATCGTTCTTAGCTGAGGTAAAAATGAATAAGAATCAAACTGTTCGACAACTCGCAAGGCTAACTTTTAACCTATCTACTGTTTATCAGAATAAATTTTATAAAGTAGCAGATACCAAAGGACTTTGTCCCGCCGAATTAAAATGCATCCGTGTATTCGGAAGCTCTGGTAAATTGAGCAACAAGGAAACAGCAAAACGGATGGGACTTAGTCCAAGCAGGTTAACACGAATCATTAAAGGTTGTGTTGAAAAAGGTTATATGAACAGGGGCATAAATCAAAAAGACTGGCGAACATTAAGTTTAACTCTAACAAGAAAAGGTAAATCTCTTAATCATAAACTGGATAAAGAATTTACCGATGCTCACTATTCAATTCTAAGAGGAATAAATTCGGCACAACGAAAACCATTAATAAATTTAATGGAAGAACTTTCTGAAGTTAGTTCAAAGAAACTCAGAAAACATAAATAATAATTTTATTCTAACTACTCCGAGAGGGCAGCGCGTAAAAGCCATCTAATTGCGCAAACTCTGGAAAGATGACTACTCCTTAATACTCTCCCGAAGCAGAAATGTTTTTATAAGTGTTTTATTAATCATAGAGGATGCTTATGAAAATTATTTTTTCAATTCTAACAACTGTATTTTTTTTATTTATTCAAATCTCCTTTGCAGATTCTGTTGTAAGACAAAGTGCAAATTCAGATAATTTTTCTGTAATAGCTTACAATTCCACTGATCACGAATATCTGGTTGTCTGGAGTGAATCTATAAAGATGGGGAGTTTTTATATAACCGGACCAATAATGGGACAGCGAATTAGTGAAAATGGTGCTTCAATAGGCAATGCATTTACTATATTCAGCCAGGGTGCTTTTCCATCCGTAGCCTATAATTCGAGTAGAAACGAATATCTGGTTGTATGTGCCAATGCAGGTAGTATATACGGGCAAAGAATAAATAATTTGGGCAATCTGATTGAAACTGCTTCAAATCTGGATCGAACGAATCAAGGAACTATGGCTAAGATCGTTTATAATCAGTTAATGGGAGACTATTTATTACTGACTGCTAGACTGGAAGAAAATCCAAATGGTTCAGGATTTTATAATATAAAAATAATTAGCTGGCGAATTGATTCATTAGGAAAACTATATGATGAATTTGGATATTATGTAGAAGATGCACCCTATGGATCGAATGAATATAATCCTTACCGATTTGCAATTGCTTATGCACCATTACAATCGTATGAAACACCCAGAGGACGTTTCTTATTAGCTGTTCAAACCAATGGCGGTATAAACTTAACCATGCTTAATAGTGATGGAGCACCAATTGATGTTGTTTATGGTCCGCAGAGTCAGCAACGCTTTAGATATATTCCATTTCAGGAAGGCAGTGTTGTTGGTGGAGAATTTAATGTAGATGTTGCATTTGGAATGAGAGCTGGTTACAATTTACCGGGACCAGCGTTTTTTGTGGTTTGGGGTGATAACAATAATGCCTGGCAAAGTCAGGAATGGACAGGAATATACGGCAGTTTTGTTGATCCATATAAACTAAATTATTTAACCACTGATCCGGTTCAGGACAATTCATTTCCAATCTCTGCAATATATGATCACTTTGCGTTCAGTACAGACGAATACGCAAAATCCTGGAAACCAAAGGTTGCATACAACAGTGCCGGACAGAAGTTTATAGTTACCTGGCGAGAAACACCAACTATGAATGCACTGAATGATACTAAGGTAAATCATATCAGGGCAGATAAAGAATACACAGGAGGTTCATATTATACTCCAAATGATGTTATCTCAGCAATAAGCGGAAATGAAAATCCAAAAAATCCTGCAATTGCATCGAGTACCATAAATCCAACTGCCTTAGTAACGTGGGATGATTATCGTAATTTTTCAACAACTGATTGCGATATTTATGGAAACATATATACTATTCAATCAGTACCTTCAATTACGGTTACTAAACCTGATGGCGGAGAGAGTTGGTATTTTGATATTCAATATGAAATAACCTGGACAAGTAATTCTTATTCAAACCCTGTTAGGATTGAGTATTCAACAGACGGTGGAGCTACATACATTGAGATTACAAATTCAACACCCAACGATGGCTCATATTTATGGAAAGTTCCTTTTACAATATCTGATTATTGTGTTGTAAAGATCTCTGATGCTACCGATAGTGATCCTTTTGATATCAGTGATCGTGTTTTTAAAATTACGACCACTAACAAAATAGTAACAAACACAAATGATTCTGGTTTGGGGTCTTTGCGTCAGGCTATTCTTGATGCAAATAATGATCCAGGAATGGATACAATTATCTTTAAAATTCTCGGCACATCCCTTCATACAATACAACCACATTCAGCATTACCGATAATAACCGATCCGGTTTTAATTGACGGATTTTCACAGCCGGGCAGCACACCTAACACTAATCCTGTTTCTCAGGGATGCAATGCGTATTTGAATATTGAATTAGATGGTACCTATGCAGGTGGAAATGCCAATGGGTTAGATATACATTCGGGTAATTCTATAATCAGGGGATTGATAATTAACAGATTTGATAGTTGTGGGATAATGATAAATTACTTTGGAAGTAATAAAATCGAAGGCAACTATATTGGCTCAAATTCTTCTGGTAATTCGTATATAGGTAATTTTATTGGAATTCAAATTCGAAATTGTCCAAACAATATCATCGGTGGACTAACACCTGCAACCCGTAATGTTATTGGTGGCAATAGCACGGGAATTTATATTAATGAATATTATGCAACTAATAATCAGGTGCTTGGTAATTTTATTGGCGTTGATATTACGGGTTTAAACAGTTGCGGTCAGTACAACAATATTTACATCTGGGATTCACCTGCAAATATAATTGGTGGTGATATTGAAGCAGCCAGAAATATTATTTCAGGCGGTGGTAGTTTATATACTTCCCATGACCCGCCAATAGGTGGAATCAATATCGGTGGTCACTACTCAAGCGGAAATATTGTTAAAGGGAATTATATAGGAACAAATGTTTATGGAACTGAGGCTATTTTAAACAATCAAGCTGGAATTACTGTTATGGGGGACAATACAACAATAGAAAATAATCTGATATCCGGTAATGCTGTTGGTATATTTATATCAAATGTTCAAAATATAATAAGAAAAAATTTTATTGGATCTCTTACTGATGGAGTTACGCCACTCGGTAATGGAGATGGTATTGTCATTCGGGGAAGCCTTAATGTAATAGGGGGATCAACAATTGATTTAGGAAATGTAATTGCTTTTAACAAAAGAGATGGAGTAAGGGTTGAAGAAGTTGCCTCGCAAAACTTAATTCAGTGCAACTCAATTTTTTCAAATCAAGGATTGGGAATAAATTTAGTTGTGGCAGATGGTGGTGTAACTGCAAATGATCCCGGAGACATTGATGATGGTCCAAATTTTTTGCAAAATTATCCTGTTCTAACAAATGTTGAAGTTGATATCGGTACATTCATTACCGGTTCACTTAACAGTACTCCAAATACAACTTATCGTATTGATTTTTATTCAAGTCCTGTTGGTGATCCTTCCGGTTTCGGAGAGGGAAAAACACATCTTGGCTGGACGCAAATTACAACAGACGGTAATGGTGATGTAGATTTTTATACTGGAATTGGCACTGTTGTTCCTCCTGGTCATGTAATTGCTATGACTGCAACAGATCCTTATGGAAATACTTCTGAGTTTTCCAATTGGATTTCAACTGCCTCGCCAGCAACCTTTTTTGTTTCGAATACGAATGATGCCGGACTCGGTTCTTTGAGGCAGGCGATTATTGAAGCAAATAATAATCCCGGTCGTGACACTATCAAATTCAATATTCCCGGAAATGGTATATTCACAATTCAGCCAATCACCGTACTTCCGGTAATAATCGATCCGGTTATTATTGATGGGTACAGTCAACCGGGGAGTTATCCAAACGCATATTCTGTTTCTGAAGGAAATAGTGCGAATATTCTAATAGAATTAAGTGGTGCAAATATTCCACAGGTTCAATTTCCAATTGGTTTGAATATTAAATCAGATAACTGCACAATAAGAGGCCTGGCAATAAATCGATTTGAATATGGAATTTCATTATCTGGTGGAGGTGCACATATTGTAGAAGGCTGCTTTATTGGTACTGATGTTACTGGTTCCGGTCAATTAGCAAATGGTACCGGAATATCAGTGGATAGTGCAAATTATGTTACGATTGGTGGTACAAATCCAGCTTCAAGAAATGTAATCTCAGGGAATTATCAAGGCGTTCAACTTTGGGCAAGTATGAGCAGCGAAATTGTGGGGAATTATATCGGCACGGATGCATCGGGAACGCTGTATCTTGGTAACTCAATAGGTATTGCTTTGGATTACTCTCAAGCTTGTTATGTTGGTGGCTCTTTGGATGATTCTCGAAATATAATTTCAAATAATCAAGCACAAGGATTGATGTTAAATCAGTCATCTTACAATTTTATTCAGAATAATTTTATCGGGCTCGACCGAACAGGAACAGTTAAGCTTGGGAACTTAGATGGAATTGAGATATTATCCGGCAGCAACGCAAATTATATTCTGAATAACAGGATTGGCGGAAATTCATTAAGTGGAATTCACATAGGAGATAATGCAAAATATAATGCTGTTTATTACAATTCTATTGGAACAGATGAAGATTTTCAATTTAATCTTGGTAATCAACAACATGGTATACACTTACGAGGTGCGTTATCTAACAACACAGCTGAATACAATAGCTTTGAAAATAATATTATTGGATTTAATGGAAATTGTGGTCTTTGGATTGGAGTAGGACAGCATAATACAATCAGCAGAAATCTGATTTCTAAAAATGGTGGGAAGGGAATTGAAACAATTAATGGCGGTAATAAAGAACTTCTTCCTCCTGTAATCAATTCTGTCAATACTTTTGAAGTAAAAGGTTCAACCGGAAGTGGTTACCATGTAGAAATTTTTTCTGATGATGATGATGAAGGAAGATATTACCTTGGCTCTGCTGATGCGGATAGCAGCGGTAATTTTACTTTTACGCTTTCTGAACCATTAGTTCTTTCATATATCACTGCAACCTGCATTGATGCACAAGGAAATACCTCTGAGTTTAGCATTCCCTTCAATATCACCGATATTGCGGAAGAAAAGGATAAAATCCCAACAGAGTACAGGTTAGAGCAAAACTATCCAAACCCGTTTAATCCAAGTACAAAAATAAAATACACAATACCAGCCTCAACCCTAAATCCCTTCTCCAAAGGAGAAAGGACTTTGGTGCAATTAAAAGTTTATGATGTTCTTGGAAGAGAAGTTGCAGCTCTTGTAAACGAAAAACAACCAGCAGGAATTTATGAAGTTGAATTCAATGTAGCGCACGAATCCATTCGTGCGATAGCAAGCGGAGTTTATTTTTATCAACTAAAAGTTGCTGATCCTTCAACGGGTTCAGGCCAAAGTTTTGTTCAAACAAAAAAGATGATAGTAATCAAATGATTTTTTAAAATTTTATGAAGAGAAATGAAAATGAAAAAAATATTTGTTCTTTCAATTATTGTTACTGCCATAGGATTATTTGCTTGTGCCACAGTCCAGATGGCATCTAAAGAAGAAGATGCTGCATTAAAACAATTTTCTCCTCCACCTGAAGGCAAAGCCGGTTTATATATTTTCAGAAATAGTTTTTTAGGTCAGGCAATTTCAAAGGAATTATACGTTGATAGTACTTTTATTGGGAAAACTGCAAATGGCGTTTACTTCTATCTTCAGCTACTACCCGGTAAACACATAATTTCCACAGAATCTGAATTTGGAGAAAATTCAGTAATGTTCGAAGCAGAAAACGGAAAAAATTATTTTGCAGAACAATACATTAAGATGGGTATTTTTTCGGGTGGTGCGGGTATAGAAATGGTTGATGAAAAAATTGGAATGGAACAAGTGCTTGATTGTGAATTAGCTCAGCAGCAAAAACGTTAGCGTTGCCTTAAATTATTAAATGCTTTTAGTTCTAAAAAAAATTAAGGAGAACTAATTATGAAAAAATCAATTTTAAGAGCAACTATTATTTTTTTTTCATCAGTAGCTTAATGTTAGGGCAACAGGGATATCATGAACATGATGGTTTCTTTTTAAGGATGTTGTATGGATTTGGTTATGCAGAATTAGTTGAAAAAGATGTTATGGGTAGTGATATGAAATTCTCTGGCTTTGCTCAAAATTTGCGTTTCCAGATTGGCTCTACTATCTCTGAAAATTTAATTCTATTCGGTAAATTTGGAGGTGTAATGCAATTCGAACCTGAATTCAAATATATGGGTCAATCGGAGACAGCGGATAACGTAACTGTTTCTGTTTTTGATTTAGGTGGTGGTATTACTTATTACATTATGCCTTCCAACATCTATTTTTCTTTAAGTCTGCTCACAAGCCAGGCTTCATTTGAGTATAATAATACAAAGGGTGAATCACAGTACGGATTTGGTGTTAATGCAATGATTGGGAAAGAATGGTGGATAAGCAATCAATGGGCAATGGGAGTTGCAATTAATGGTTACTATAGTTCAATGAAAGACAAGGGCAGCATTGGAGGATATAAC
>CAZCJF010000019.1:0-52596 GCA_964499095.1 uncultured Ignavibacteriaceae bacterium | reverse complement strand
TCCTCAGTTTTTTGGCTAAATTTAATATCCTGAGGGGTCATTTGACACTATTTTAGTAAGACCATTTTCTTTGTATTAGTAAAACTTCCAGCTTGTAGTTTATAAATATATATTCCACTTGCCAACCTGCTTGCATCAAACTGAATCTCATAATTTCCTGCAATTCGATATCCATTAACAAGAGTTGCAATTTCGTTTCCCAAAACATCATAAACTGTTATTGTTTGCCAACTGCTTTCTGGAGACTGCCAACTGATTTTTGTACTTGGATTAAATGGGTTTGGGTAGTTTTGTTCAAGAATAAATTCACTTGGTAAAACATCTTCGCCCTCAAGATTAGAAGGATGACCTTCTCCACTGATTGGAATTGAATTACTAAACGAATAGACATTCCCATCAATAAAAGTAAAAACAAATCGTAAAGTATCTTTAAAATAATCCTGAACTTCGTAGTCACAGACTGGACATAAATCAACATCATAAAATGAAACGTTTATCGAATCGTGTGGAGGAATAACAATCCCAAGTGTATCGTTCCATTGGGGACTTGGTAAAGTTTGGAAAAGATAGAATGGATATTCAAAACCGGGTTTGTAAATGACACCTCTATAACCATAAAAAGAACCAACAGAAATAATAGAATCTATTCTAACAGGAAACTCCGAGGTATTAACAATTTTTGTAAACCCCGAATCAGAAAGCGAAGGGATATAAATACTATCTTCAGAAAAAACTATTTGATTGGTTACAGAACCACCGTTTGTAGTATGAAGAATAATTCCTTCAGAACTCACTATCCACCCATTTAGCTCATCAATAAAAAATATTTCTGACAAGTGCTTATCAGTGCCGCTTGATTGGGATTCCCAGGTAATTCCATTGTCTGTAGTTTTTATGATTATTCCATCTTCACCAACTGCAATTCCGGTATTCTCGGAAAGGTAAATAAAGCTTGATAAGAATTTATCAGTTGGATTATTTTGTATTGTCCAGTTTAACCCGCCATTTGAAGTATAAAGTATGGTTCCGGATGAACCCACAATTATTCCTTTATCAGAATCAAAAAAATCAATACTGATCAAATGTGCATTTGTACCACATACAATTGAATTCCAATTTTCTCCACCATCCGTTGTGATAATAATTGTTCCATTCCAGCCAACACAAATTCCCCGATTATGATCAAAAAAATGTACGTCATTAAGTGATTCCAATGTTCCGCTATTAATCTGATTCCATAGATTGCCTGAATTTGTAGTTTTTAAAATCATCCCACCACCACCTACTGCAATTTGAGTATTCAAATCCAGGTATTCAACAGCCGAAAAAGAATTAAGCAAATTAGTTTCCTCTTCTCTCCAACTATTTCCACCATCTGTGGTTCTGGCAATTGTACCGCAATCACCAACGGCAACTAAATTTTCTTCATCGTATGAAGAAATACTATATAATTGAGCTGGAGTTGCAAAGCTGTCAAGTTCCCAATTAACACCGGCGTTTGAAGTTTTAAATATGATACTTGGATGACAGATAGTTGTAGTAGAATCATAACTTGTTCCTACAACAATACCATTGTTAGGGTTTATAAATGATACTCCAATAAAATACAAAGTAGTGTCAACATATTGCGAATACCATTGTGCGTTGACTTGAATGAACAAAAGAAAGGTTGTTGCAATAGTTAAAAATTTCGTTCTCATAAAAACCCCTCGTAAAAGTGTAGCAGTAATGTAAAAAAGTAGGTTACTAATGTCAATTAAAAGTTATTTGCTAAACCACAAACACTTTTGCAATATCAACAAGCAAGGAAGGATTATTCATTAACGCAGTTGCAAACACTTTACCAAGTGTTCTTTTTTCAACTGGAATTTTTAATACTGAATGTGCAATGCTGTTAAACTTTTCATCAGAAAAATTGTAAATACCTTCTTTAATTCTGTTAAAAGTTTCGTGGCGCTTACCGAGCCTGTCATTCCACGCTTTATCATAAGTTAAAATGTGTTCAATTTTATTTTGCTTGATTGCCTCACCTGCAATTGTTCCCGCAATCTTTCCACCAATCATTCCGCTTGCAATTCCGCCGCCGCTCAATGGATTAACCTGTCTTGCAGCATCACCAACAAGCATAATACCAGGACCAGAAATTTTGTCAAGCGTGATTGAGCACGGAACTCCGCCTGCAATTTTTGTAAGCACAGGAACGTTGGGATAATGCTTGCTCATAAAATCATCAAGAAAAGATTGTGCGGATTTTTTCTTTCCTATCAATCCGCTAACACCAAGTCCAATATTTGCTTTGTTGTGTCCTTTAGGAAAAATCCAGAAGTACCCGTTTGGTGCAACATCTTTACCGAAATAAAAATAAAGTGTGTTTTGATCAACCGGAATATTTGCCGCAGTGATTTGTACTGCGCTTTCTATATCACGGAAATCAATGTGTGTTTTAAGTCCCGCCCATCTTCCAACACGAGATTCAACTCCATCTGCAGCAATTACAATTTTTGCTTTTACTTCTTTCTGTTCACCATTATGCTCATACTTAACGCCACAAACTTTTCCATCAACAAGCAATAAACCATTTACATAAGCACGAGTTAATATCTCTGCGCCTGCTTCTGCGGCTGTTCTCGCTAATTCATAATCAAAAATTCTGCGCTCAAGAACATAACCGGCATCGCCAAATTCAACAATTACTTCACTGCCATCGGGTGCATTAAAAGAAAACTTGCTGATCTTTGCAGCTATCCATTTATCATCGCTTGGAATAAACTCCTCTACCCCGGCTTTACTTATTGCTTCACCGCATCTTACGGGATAACCAACATCACGATCCTTTTCCAGCATTAAAACAGAAACGCCTTGCTCAGCAGCAAATCGTGCAGCCATACTTCCGGCAGGACCCGCACCAACTATAATAATATCATAATCGTTTTTCATATTTATTATCAGTGAGAATCTGTTTAATCTGTGTCATCTGTGTTCTATTATTATTCAATGGCACGCTGATGACGCTGATTGTGCTGATTAGCACAGATCAAGACAAAACTCCATTTTTATTAAACTTAATTACTTCAATCGGACACGACCACACACACTTAGCGCAGTTTGTACAGCGTTCGTCAATAATAAATATCTCGGCTTCCTTCAACTCAATTGCATCTTCGGGACAAACACCAACACAGCATCCACAGAAATCACATTTATTCGGTAAGATTTCTATCATTAGTTTTCCGGTTTTTGCTTGTCGGTAATTCATATCAATTAAGAATTTTATGATTTAATTTCTTTGCGGTTTTTTATGATTGCTATGGGCTTCTCGGTTTAAGTATTTAAATTCATTTTAAAGAGAGTTTTATTCTTTTACTAATTCTTCCCTGATATTTTTCTTTCTTTTTTCAAGTTCTTGTTTTTCTTTCATCAATTTGATTGCTGTTATCTCATCGTCAGCACTTTCAATCGCCGATAGTAATTCTTCAATCTGAATATCAATTAACATTTGTTTGAATTTTACTAAAGTGTCTTTGCAATATTTGCTGGTATTTTTCTCCGGCTCGAATGTTGGATCAATTTCTTCCCAGCTGCTGCTTAAAGTGTAATGTTCAATCGTAATCTCTCTTAAATATGTTTGGATATCTTCATCAAACATTGCGATCAGTGCTGCGGGATTGGTTTCGCCAAGATTTTCATATGCAATAGAAACTTTTTCAAATATTTTTTTATGTATCTCAACATTAAATTCATCTTCGCTTATGTTTTTTACAATCATAGATATCAGATCTTCCTGCCCTTCAAAAAGTAATCTGATTAATTCTTTTTCAATGTTATATATCGGAGAAGCCAATTTTTGCTTTTCGGGTAAAATCAAATTTTTCTGAATTATTTCTTCCTGTTTATAAATTCTTTGCGATTGCATTCTGTTTTGTTTTTTCTGAAACTCTAATGCTTTCTCCAGTTCTTTTTCAAGAAGTTTTTCTCTTAGATTAAATTTTTTAGAAATATTTTTCAAAAGCAGATTTCGTTTTAACTCATCATCAACCAGCGCAACAGGTTTAACTAAATCACGAATCGCTTCGGCAGTTGTGGTGGGATCATCAAACATACCTTTTGCTTCATAATTAGCCGTTTGATATTCAAGAAAGTTTTCAGATCGTTTAATTATTTCTTCAAACTGCTCTTTGCCAAACTTATTCACAAACGAGTCGGGATCTTCATTTTTTGGCAAAGTAGCTATCTTAACATCAAAATCCTGCTTTAATAAAATTTCGATGCTTCTCATAGAAGCATTAATCCCTGCTGCGTCTGCATCAAAAAGGAGCACAACATTTTTTGTGTATCGTGAAAGGAGCTGCGCCTGATCATCAGTTAAAGCAGTACCGGAAACAGCAACAACATTTTTTACTCCTGCCTGATAAAGCGAAATTAAATCCATATAACCCTCAACGATAATCGCTTTATCAAGCTTTCTTATTTCATCCTTGCAGTGTGATAAACCATAAAGAACTTTCCCCTTTATGTAAATAAGTGTCTCGGGAGAGTTAATGTACTTACCACCGGTATCTTCCTCTTTCAATTTTCTACCTGCAAATGCAACAACTCTTCCATTTGGAGAAAATATTGGGAAAATTATTCTGCCTGCAAGTTTATCATAAACTCTGCCGTCATTATTTCTTCCTATCAGTCCAAGATGCAAAGCTTTTTCCAGATCAATATTTTTTTGTTTAAGGTAGTTAACCAGATTTTCCCATCCATTAAGTGCATAACCCAAACCGAAAGATCGAAGTGTTTGTAATTTAATATTACGTTTCTGAAAATATTCTCTTGCAATTTCCCCTTCCGGATCATTAAGTAAATTGTTTGAAAAATATCTTGCTGCTTCAGTGTTGATATCAAAAAGTATTTCCTGCTCTGATTGTTTTTCGTTATAACCCTCATCATCATAACTAATTTCAATTCCCTGCTGTTCAGCTAATTCCTGCACAGCCTCGATAAATGAGATTTTTTTATAATCCATTAAAAACTTAAAAACATTGCCGCCGGCGTGGCATCCAAAACAATGGAATATTTGTTTTTCTTCCGTTACAGTAAAAGAAGGGGTTTTCTCAGAGTGAAAAGGGCACAAACCGATATAATTTTTACCTCTTTTTCTTAACTGTACATATTCAGAAATTACATCAACAATACTTACAGAATTACGTATTTCTTCTATTTTTGAATCCGGGATTCGCATAACCGAAATATAATAAGATTAGGAATCAGTAATTAAGCCTTTTAGTGTGGAATGAATTATTTTTATATTTGAAAAAACGAGATTGAACTAAATTAGTGACATTTGGTGTTTTAGAGTTTTAGTGGCAAAAATATCTTTGCCACGATGGAACATGGACACAAAGTTACACAAAGAAGAAAATGCTAAACTCAATAAATCAAATAAAAAAATACTGTAATAGTTTAACCAAGTACTCACGCTACAAAACAAGAGAAGTTTTTATTGGAGATATTCCACTTGGCGGCACCAATCCCATTCGCATTCAATCTATGACAACAACTGATACAATGAACACAATTGCAACAGTTGAGCAAACTATCAGAATGGTTGAAGCGGGCTGCGAGTACGTTAGAATTACAGCCCCAAGCATAAACGAAGCAAAAAATCTTGAAGTAATAAAAAAAGAATTAAGAACCCGTGGATATAACGTCCCGTTAATTGCAGATATTCACTTCACACCAAATGCAGCAGAATTAGCAGCACGAATTGTTGAAAAAGTTCGTGTTAACCCGGGTAATTATGTAGATAAGAAAAAATTTGATTTGATCGAATACACTGATGAAGAATATCAGGAAGAGATTGATAGAATAAGGGAAAAGTTCACTCCGCTTGTAAAGATTTGTAAAGAGTACGGCACCGCAATGCGTATCGGAACAAATCACGGCTCTCTTTCGGACAGAATTATGAGTCGTTATGGTGATACTCCACTTGGAATGGTTGAATCCGCATTAGAGTTTTTAAGAATTTGTGAAGATGAAAATTATCACAACATTGTCTTATCGATGAAAGCAAGCAATCCGCAAGTTATGGTTCAGGCTTACAGATTACTGATAAATAAAATGGAAGCAGAAGGAATGAACTATCCGCTTCATCTTGGAGTAACAGAAGCAGGTGGTGGTGAAGATGGAAGAATAAAATCCGCACTTGGCATTGGGGCATTGCTTGAAGATGGGATTGGAGATACGATTCGTGTTTCGTTAACAGAAGATCCTGAGTTTGAGGCTCCTGTTGCTATTGCTATTGCTAGTCGATATAAAGAAAGAGCAAATCACAAACCGATAAAAGAAATTGATATATCCCCAATTGATCCCTTCAATTATAATAAAAGAAAAACATTTGAAGTTTTATCAATTGGTGGGAGTAATGTACCGCGTGTTGTTGCTGATTACAGCGGAAGAAAAATTAATTCTCAAAAAGATTTGATTGATATCGGTTACTCATACGATGAACCAAGCGATAAATGGAATCTTTCAGACACAGCCGCGGATTTGATTTATCTTGGGGAAAATGCCTTACCATTCGATTGCCCAAATGGTTTAACCGCTGTTTATAATTACGAAGTCTGGAAAGAATTAACTAATGATTACAATAGTTATCCAATATTTTCAAAAAAAGATTTTGCGGAGACAAATAAAAAATCTGATGAACTCAATTTTGTAAAACTTAGTATTGATGATTTAACAAAATCATTTTTAAGTAAAATCAAAAATGATAAAACCGTTGTTCTTGTTCTGGAAACAGATAACCTTGCGGGAATGGCGGAACAACGAAGAGCATTCTTTGATTTACTAAATTCAGAAGTTCAAAATCCTGTAATAATAAAAAGAGATTACTCAAGCATATCTTTTGAAAATCTACAACTTTATTCCTCAACAGATTTAGGATCCTTGTTAATAGATGGTTTGGGAGATGGAGTTTGGGTTTCAGTTGATGAAATCAAATCTGAAACCTCCGGTACTTATGTAAAAAGCTTTATCAAAAAAACCGAGACAAAAGAAAAAATTATCAACAGACTTTTATTCAATATCTTACAAGCCGCCCGGCAAAGAATATCAAAAACAGAGTACATTGCGTGCCCATCCTGCGGCAGAACTTTATTTGATTTGCAGGAAACAACAGAGATGATACGCCGACGAACAGAGCATCTTAAAGGAGTTAAGATTGCAATTATGGGCTGCATTGTTAATGGCCCCGGCGAAATGGCAGACGCAGATTATGGCTATGTTGGATCCGGAGTAGATAAAATTACACTTTACAGAGAAAAGAATATAGTAAGGCGCAATATTCCCACAGAAAATGCGGTTGATGAGCTAATTAGCCTTATAAAAGAGGATGGTAATTGGGTAGAGCCTTGATATGGAACAAAAGGTTTTTGCTTATTTTGTTATATAGAATTATATTTATCTTCCAAATATGAGAAGATTAAAACCTAAAGAATTAAAAATACTTGCAAAGGATGACATAACGGGTCAGCAAGCAGAGACCTGAAAGTTTAGAAAAGTGCACCTCAAATAATTAGAGGTGCATTTTTTTTGTAATTATGAGATGTGACAAAATAATCAAGTTAATCGAAGACTGGGCACCAAAGCCAATAGCCTGGGAAAGAGACAACGTAGGTCTACAAGTTGGGTCTTTACAGAGGCAGGTCAAGAATGTCTTGCTCTGCCTTGAAGTAAATGAAAAAGTTGCAAGCGAGGCAATCAAGAAAAAGTGCAACCTTATAATCAGTCATCATCCCCTTCTTTTTAACCCTCTTAAAAAATTAGACACAGATTCGAACAGAACTTCAAGAATTTTAGAACTACTTATTAAAAATAATATTACCCTTTTCTCAGCCCACACCAATCTGGATTTTACAAAAGAAGGAGTCAGTTTTCAATTAGCTAAAAGAATCGGACTATCAAATATTAATTTTCTTGCTAATCTATCAGATAATCAAAGTAAAATTGTAGTTTTTGTTCCAGAAAGTTACGTTGAGATTGTTGCTTCTGCGATGCACAATGCTGGCGCTGGTTTAATAGGAGAATATTCAAATTGCAGTTTTAGAACAAGCGGTACAGGCACTTTTAAGGGCTCTGAAAAATCTAACCCTAAAGTTGGACAAAAGAATAAGCTTGAAAAAGTTAATGAAATAAAATTAGAAATGATTGTTGATTCCTTTAAAGTTACCCAAGTTTTAGCTGCAATGCGCAAAGTTCACCCTTACGAAGAGACAGCATATGATGTTTATCCCCTATCTAATGAAAACATTAACTATGGTATGGGTGCAATTGGAGAGCTAAAATCTGAAATGAGTGAAAACCAATTTTTAAAATTTGTATCTAAATCATTACATATTAGAAATTTAAGATTTACAAGAGGAAAATCAACTAAAATTAAAAAGGTTGCTGTCTGTGGGGGTTCGGGAAGCGATCTTCTGCAAAAAGCGATCACAATAAATGCAGATGCATTTATAACGGCAGATATTAAGTATCATACTTTTCAGGATGCAGAAGATAGAATTCTCTTGATTGATGCCGGGCATTATGAAACAGAAATTCCAATTCTTGATGAAATAAAGAAAAGATTAGAAAAAACATTTAATAAAGAAATAAGAGTTTTTAAGTATTCGGGCTCAACCAACCCGATAGTATTTTTTAACAACTAAGGAGCAATAAAAATTGTATAACAGATTGAAAGTATTGTATCAATTACAACTTGTTGATGATCAGCTTGATGAACTTGAAGAATTAAGGGGCGATCTTCCCAATATGGTCAGATCATTGGAAAATAAGATTTCGGAATTAAAAGCTGATATAAAAAACAAAGAAAATGAGCAAAAAGAATCGCTTGAAAAAAGAACATCCAATGAAGAAGAAATTGAAAAACTAAAAGAAAGCCAGAAAAAATTTAAAGCCCAGCTCTATCAGGTCAGAAACAATAAAGAGTACGATGCCCTTACCAAAGAAATCGATCATTCTGAAGAACAGATTTCTAAACTTGAAGCAGAAAATGATGCACTTGCAGATTTAAGTAAAACCTTATCCGCTCAGATTGAGGAAATTACACCACAGCTTCAGGAACTAGAGGCAGAGCTTAAAGAAAAGGAAGCTGATTTAAGAGAAATTATTAAAGCTAATGAAGTAGAAGAGAATAAACTTCAGGCAGAGCGTAAAAAGATTGAAGAACAAGTTAGAAAACAGGATCTTTCAATTTATTCCAGAATCAGAAAAGCAAAAAAAGGTAAAGCTGTTGCAACCATCAAACGCTCGGCTTGTTCAGGTTGCCATAATATTGTTCCTTCACAAAGACAGCTTGAAATCAGAAGAAATAACAGACTTTTTACCTGCGAGTACTGCGGTAGAATATTAGTCTCGCAGGAAATTGCAGATGAGGTTAAATCCTCTTAAACAAATTTTAAATTTCTACTGACTTACAGAACTAATTTTATTATATTCTGTATTGTAATAATGCTTATTGTTTTTATAAATAATAAGCATTTTTTGAATTGTAATTGGCAGAGTTGATTACTGAATCAACTCATTTAAAAGAATAAACTAATAACTCAAACCGGGCAATTGCCCCGATAAAATCGGGGAGGAAAGTCCGAACTTCACAGAACAAGGTGCCGGGTAACACCCGGGCATCAGTAATTTAAAATTATTGGTGACTGAAAGTGCCACAGAAAACAAACCGCCCCGACAGGTCGGGGTAAGGGTGAAAAGGCGAGGTAAAAGCTCACCGCCCCGATAGTAATATCGGGGGCACGGCAAACCACACCTGAAGCAAGGTCAAGTAAAAAGATCTCCCCGACTTGTCGGGGCAGAGTTGTTCGCTCTGAATTAATGCTTAATTGCAGATTGGGTCTTTGGGTAGACCGCTGGAATGTATTGGTAACAATGCATCAAGATAAATAATTGCCATCCCGATTATCTCGGGAGACAGAATTCGGCTTACAGGTTTGAGTTATTAGATTCGTTCTTATAAAACTTAATTAACCCTTTTATGTTACCAAAGCGCTGGAAAATTAGAGAAGTTGAAGACGAATACTCAATAAAATTTCTTGCCGAGTCACTGAACATTTCTGAAGTTTTAGCTAAGCTTCTTGTTCTAAGAGGCATCAAAACTTTTGCACAGGCAAAATCTTTTTTCAGACCCACACTCGAAACTTTGCACGATCCTTTTTTAATGAATGGGATGGAAGCTGCCACTAAACGAGTAATAAAAGCCATTACTGAAAATCAACCGATATGTATCTATGGTGATTATGATGTTGATGGAACCTGTGCAACCGCATTGCTTTATATGTTTCTTAAAGAACTTGGTGCTAATGTTGATTTTTATATCCCCAAAAGATTAACTGAGGGATATGGTTTGTCAAAAGAAAGTGTTGATGCAATTAAAGCAGCACAAAACTCCTCCCTGCTTATAACCGTTGATTGTGGAATTACTGCTATTGAAGAAACTGATTATGCTAATAGCCTTGGGATGGATGTAATTATATGCGATCATCATCAGCCAAAAGATGAACTGCCAAGAGCATTAGCAGTTTTAGACCCATTAAAGCCGGATTGTAATTATCCTTTTAATTATCTTTCGGGAGCCGGAGTTGCATTCAAACTAGCACAAGGCGTTTCTGAAAAAATCGGAAGAAGAGAAATGCCATTTAAGTATCTGGATTTGGTTGCGCTTGCCGGTGCAGCGGATATTGTCCCTCTGATCGATGAGAACAGAGTTTTAGTTAAAGAGGGATTAGATAGAATTAACAATGCCCCCCGACCAGGAATTTTGGCTTTGATTGAAAGTAGCAGTTTACAACCAGGTAACCTTAACTCCGGACAGGTGGTTTTTACTATTGCTCCAAGAATTAATGCAGTAGGAAGGTTGGGGGATGCCGGAAGAGCTGTTGAATTATTAATCACTAATGATAAGGCAAAAGCTTTAGATCTTGCAAAAGTTCTGGAGAATGAAAACTATGCCCGCAGAAAAATTGATGGAAATACATTTGATGATGCATTGCAACTTGTTGAAAACTCAATCGATCTTGAGAATGAACTTGCTATTGTTTTACATCAGGAAGAATGGCATCCGGGAGTAATTGGAATTGTCGCCTCAAGACTTGTAGAAAAATATTACAGACCAACGATTATGCTTACAACGATTGATGGTATTGCAAAGGGCTCTGCAAGGAGTATTTCAAATTTTAACATTTACGAGGCTCTGCAAAAATGTGAAGACATGCTTATTCATTTTGGAGGGCATCAGGCAGCGGCGGGTTTGGCAGTGGAATTGGATAAAGTGAAAGAGTTCAAAGAAAAATTCAATCAGATTGTAAGGGAGTCGATTTCAGAAGAAGATCTTTTCCCGGAAATAATTATTGATGCAAAAATAAAATTCACAGAAATTACACCTAAGTTTTTAAGAATACTCGATCAATTTGCCCCATTCGGTCCGCTGAATATGCGTCCTGTTTTTCTAACTGAGAATGTTGAGGTTTCTAACTTACCAAGATTGGTTGGAAATAATCATTTGCTGGCTTGTTTTAAACAAGGCAGTAACGGAAAAATATTAGACAGTATCGGTTTTAATATGCGGGAATACATTGATATTTTTGCAGATAAAAATAAAAAAGTTGATATCGTTTATACAATTGACAAAACTATTCGAGATGGAAGATCATATCCTCAATTAAGATTAAAAGATATTAAACCATCTGCCATTAA
This sequence comes from uncultured Ignavibacteriaceae bacterium, assembly GCA_964499095.1. Classification (GTDB taxonomy): domain Bacteria; phylum Bacteroidota; class Ignavibacteria; order Ignavibacteriales; family Ignavibacteriaceae; genus IGN3. The sequence goes on along the minus strand of CAZCJF010000019.1, from coordinate 40,848 downwards.
TTCAAACGAAACAGAAAACAAGGAGAATTTATAATGTCAGGTCATTCAAAATGGGCTACAATAAAAAGAAAAAAAGCTGTTCTTGATGCTAAAAGAGGAAAGATTTTTACAAAGCTGATTAAAGAACTTACCATTGCTGCAAGAGAAGGCGGCGGTGATCCTGCCGGTAATCCAAGGTTGCGACTTGCCATTGATAACGCTAAATCCCAGAATATGCCGCAGGATAATATTGACAGAGCAATCAAAAAAGCAACCGGCGAGCTTGAGGGTGTTACCTACCACGAACTGACTTACGAAGGCTATGCGCCTGCGGGAGTTGCTATTCTAGTTGAAGTTGCTACCGATAACAAGAATCGAACAGTAGCAGAAGTTCGACATATATTTAGTAAAAATGGCGGCAGTCTTGGTGAAAACGGTTCTGTTGCCTGGATGTTCGATAGAAAAGGAATTATCACAATTCCCAAACAAGGTAAAAAAGAAGATGATATAATGGAAATTATTTTAGACGCCGGGGCTGATGATCTTACAACCGAAGAAGACTTTTTTGAAATTCAAACATCAATAGAATCTTTTGAATCCGTCCGGCGAGCATTGCTAGAGAAAAAATTAACGATTGAAAATGCATCACTGCAATGGATTGCTAAAAACACAATCGAAGTGAAAGGTGAAGATGCAGAAAAAGTAATGAAGCTTATTGAGGCGCTTGAAGATAACGATGATGTTCAGAATGTTTATTCTAATGCTGATATTGTTGAGTAAATTAAAATATTGAAATGATCATATTAGGAATTGATCCGGGAACAAGAATTACAGGATATGGTATTGTTAAGTATAATAACAATAGCTTTACAAGAATTACTCACGGATCAATAACTCTCTCTCCCCTAAAATCTATCCCTGAACGCCTTCAGATTATTTATCATGAAATAAACAAAATCATAAAAAAATATAAACCGGATGAGTTTGCAATTGAAACAGCTTTTTACGGAAAGAATGTACAGTCCGCGATGAAAATTGGATATGCAAGAGGAGTTTCAATTCTATGCGCTCTTCATAACAATCTCTCAGCAAATGAGTACTCACCAAGAGAAGTAAAAAAATCGGTGGTGGGAAAAGGAGCCGCAAGTAAAGAGCAGGTTGCATTTATGATTAAAACTTTACTTAATATTAAATCAGAAAAAATAAAAGTTGATGAAAGCGACGCACTTGCAATAGCACTTTGCCATGCACTACGAATGAAAAGTCCGCCTAAAAAAACAAAGGATTGGAAATCATTTATTGAGGCATATCCGGAAAGGGTTATTAATAATTAGGATTGTCATTCCGAACTTGTTTCGGAATCTTTAGACACCACATTTAATATATAAACCTGAAGCTGAAACTAGTTCAGCTTGACAAGAAGAGTTACAATGATTGGGTTTCTAACAGGAAAAATAATTTCATCAAAGCCAACACAAATTTTACTTGATGTAAATGGTGTTGGATACTCAGTAAATATTTCAATCAATACATTTGAAAAAATAGCAGAAAAAGAATCTGCTTCGCTATACATTCACACAAGCGTTAAAGAAGATTCAATTACTCTGTTTGGATTTTTTACTCAATCTGAAAAGGAAATGTTTGAATTGCTGGTTTCCATTAGTGGAATAGGTCCTAAACTCGCCTTAGGTATTTTATCAGGAATTGTGGTAGATGATTTGAAACATGCAATCAGTACGGGAAATGTTTCCCGGTTAGTTGCAATTCCCGGTATCGGTAGAAAAACTGCAGAGCGTGTCGTACTCGAATTGAAAAATAAAGTTGATGCAATCAAAGACGATGGAATGTTAAAACAGATTTCAATTAAGGATGAAGCGGTTGCTGCATTAGCAACTTTGGGATATCAAAAGCAAATTGCAGATAAAGTTGTAAGGGATTTGCTCGGTGAAAATCCTAATATCGCGTTAGAAGATCTGATAAGAAAATCATTATCAGTTTTAAATAGCTAATTACCTTACGCCGCAGTGCAGTTTTAAAAGTCCCTCCAGTTCTGCTTCTAATCTATCTCCGGTTTCAACTTTACCAACTCCTTTTGGTGTCCCCGTAAATATTAAATCACCTTTTTCTAATGTCATCAGAGAAGAAATGTAATGAACTATTTCTGCCGGCTTGTGAATCATTTTATTAAGTTGATCGTGTTGCTTCTGAACACCATTAACTTTTAATGAAATGTATTCTTCAAGAGTTAATTGATGATTAAACTTTAAAATAAATTCGGATAAAACTGTTGATGTATCAAAGCACTTAGCAATTGTCCACGGATGACCTTTTTTCTTTAAATCAGCCTGAACATCTCGTAACGTCATATCAAGCCCGATCCCATAACCAGCTATTGCTCTTTCAGCCGTTACCAAATCAGCATTTTTTACTTTTTCTCCAATCAGCAAAACAAGTTCTGTTTCATGATGCATATCGGAAGAATACTGAGGATAAATTATGGTATCTCCTGAATATATTACCGACGAAACCGTTTTAAGAAAAACAACTGGTTTCTCGTGCATTTCATTTCCTAATTCCTGAATATGCTCAACATAGTTTCTGCCAACGCAAACGATTTTACCAATTGGTATTTCCTGATTTGTGTTTTTGATTTTAATTGCTTTCATAAATTTCCTTTGTGTTTTTACTACAGACTATTAACTACCAACAACAAACTGACTAAGTTTTCTGCTTTTTCTTGGTGGCTGCCGGAAATAAAATATTGTTTAGTATTAGCCGATAACCGGGTGAATTTTTATGCAAACTTAGATCTGTGGGCGGATCTCCAACAGCATGCTGATAATCTTCGGGATCGTGACCGCCATAAAAAGTAAATGTGCCCCTTCCAAAGTTACCATGTATATATTTCACCTGATCTGTTCCCTGTCTTTCTGCTAATATAATAACAGAATTTTTTATAAGATTTTTTCTGAACATAGTAGTTTGCCCCATAAATCCTGCAATAACATTGGCGTGATTTTGTGTAAGCATTGTTGGCACAGGGTCATACTTTGCAGAAAATTCAAACAACGTAAAATAATCATTCTGTTGTAACCCTATTTCATAAGGTTGAATATCAATATCGCCGTATTCATAAACATATGGGTTCATATCAACTTTAAAATTCTGGAATGCAAAAGTTTTAGAGAAATTTAATTTGTTCTGTGCATCAGGATCAGCAGCATCTCCATCAAAAACTGGGGCGCATATATCTACATCCTCAGCAGCAAGTGCAATGTCGTAAGAATCGGTTGCACTGCACATTGCAAATAAAAATCCACCCTGCCCTACAAAATTTTTTATTGTAAGTGCCACGGCTTTCATCATATCAGAAACCTTATTAAAGCCGTTCTTCTTAGCATTATTTTCATACATAATTTGCTGATCAATATACCATTGTGCATTGCTGAAGCTTGCATAAAATTTTCCGTACTGTCCTGTAAAATCTTCATGATGCAAATGAAGCCAGTCATATTTAGCTAAATCGCCTCGTAAAATTTCATCATTCCAGATTTTTTCATACTTAACATTTGCATATTCCAATGCCAGAGTAACTGCATCATCCCAGGGTTGAAATCCTGGGGGAACATATACGGCAATTCTTGGTGCTTTTTCCAATCTTATCACATCCATATTGTTATCTTCGCTTTGCACTTCAGAGTATATTTGCGCTGCTTGTCCAAGACTTATCTGTTCAAAATAAACTTCTTCAAGTAAACAATCGGAAACAATTTTATCCGAGTAATCAATAAGAAAAGAGCCGCCGCGATAATTCAATAACCAATCTGCTTTTAATCCACTTTCTAAAGCTCTGAAAGTTACTCCATATGATTTAAGATGATCGGTTTGTGTAAGATCCATAGGAATCAGGATTTTGTTTTGGGCGGGAATCTGAACCGAAAAGAAAAGAAACAACAGGGATATGTTAATAATTATTTTTTTCATTATAGCATTAAAAAATCATTGCGAACGATTGGCTACAGCGAATTCATTGTGAAGCAATTTCAAACTTTAATTCAGATTGCTTCTCCCGGCTAGCCGGGATCGCAATGACACTCAGTAATAATTAAGCAGATTTAATATCTGATTTAATAAATATCGGTTCTGAATTTTTCTCAACAACATCTTTGGTGATGATGCACTTATCAATATCCTTTTTGTTTGGAAGCTCAAACATTATATCAAGCATAAAGTTTTCTACAATCGATCTGAGTGCACGGGCGCCTGTTTTTCTCTCCATTGCTTTTTTAACAATCGCATCAAGTGCAAAGGGATCAAACTCAAGCTCAACACCTTCCATCAGGAACAGTTTTTTATACTGCTTAATAATTGCGTTCTTTGGCTCTGTTAAAATATTTCTCATCGCCTCTTCAGTTAATTGATGGAGAGGAGCAGCAACGGGTAATCTTCCAATCAGCTCCGGAATGAGTCCGAATTTTAATAAATCTTCCGGTTGAATCTGAGAAAGTAAATCTTCCTCGCTTTCAGTTTTCTTTATCTCTGATGCGAAGCCCATTTTATTTTTATTAATTCTTTTTGCTATAATCTTATCAATTCCGTCAAAAGCTCCGCCAACTATAAACAAAATATTTTTAGTGTTAAGATTAATCAGGCTTTGTTCCGGATGTTTTCTTCCTCCCTTTGGCGGAATGCCGGCAATCGTTCCCTCTAAAATTTTCAGAAGTGCCTGCTGTACACCTTCACCGGATACATCACGGGTTATTGATGGGCTTTCACTTTTACGGGCTATTTTATCTATCTCATCAATATAAACAATTCCCTTTTGTGCACGATCAAGATTATAATCAGCAGCTTGTAACAGATGAACCAAAACAGATTCAACATCATCGCCAACGTAACCTGCTTCAGTTAAAGTTGTTGCATCAGCAATTGCAAAAGGAACATCCAGAGTTCTGGCAAGTGTTTGTGCAAGCAATGTTTTGCCAACACCCGTTGGTCCTATCAGCAGAATATTACTTTTTTCAATTTCAACATCATCAAGTTCAAAAAATGTGGTGCGTGAGCTAATTCTTTTATAGTGATTATAAACTGCAACAGAGAGCACTTTTTTTGCTCTCTCCTGTCCAATCACATATTCATCCAATGCTTTTTTAATTGTTTCAGGAGTGTGTTGATTCCATTTACCTTGTTTCTGGTTGCTGAAAGCAGCCATGTTATTTTTCAAAATTTCTACGCTGCTGCCTATACAAATATCACAAATGTAAACATCCGGACCGGCAATCATACTGCCGACTTCGCTTCCGTCTCTTCCACAAAAAGAGCATTTAACAATTTTCTGTCCTTGCTTTTTAGACATCATTTTATCCTAACTGATTTTTTTCCTTAATTCCAAAATGTTTTGCCTTGCTTCATCCAGATATAAAGATTTAGGAAACCTTGCAAGTAAACTCTCAAAAACCTCAACTGCTTTTGTATTATCTTTTAATCCATAGCGATAAATCTGACCCTGTAAATATAGGGCTTTATCTGAATAAATGTTTTTCTCTCCTTCTTCTGCCATAAGTTCTAGAGCTGGAATTGCATCGATGTATTTATCTTGTGCAATCAGCATTTCTGCAAAGCGTAGTTTTGCAACAGAACTAAAAATAAAGGCCTGAGGATTTTGAGCTAGCTGTAAATACAATTCTTTTGCATCTTCAAATCGTTTTTGCTCAGCTAAAAATTCAGCTTTACAAAACAACGATAAATTAGACGAATCATTTTTTGCAGTGTTCAGCAAGATAGAAAGCTCAATAGCATCATTAGCCATATTATCTTTAAGATTTCCCAATACCTGGGCAAGATGTTTACGGGCATCATCAAATTTATTGTTGAATGAATTAATTCTTGCTAATTGATATTTAGCTAAACTTTTATCTTCAACATTTGCACGAATTAAATTACCCACATCATTAAAATATCTTTCAGCACTATCCAGATTTCCTCTTTGCAATTCGATATTGCCAAGTTCAACCAAAGCTGCAGATGCAAACTTCGATGTTGGATAAGTCTCGGCAATTATTTTAAGAAACTTTTCTGCTGATTGTAAATCATTCTGCAAATGAAAATAAATCAAGCCAATATGCAAATGTGATTCAACGGAAACCTCTGAATGTTTATAAACCTTGATCAATTCCTCATAAGCCTGTATTACAGTTTGAATTTGGCTGTTATCGATCTTAACCGGTTTATAAAATGTTTTCCATTCGGGATTTATAGATTTAAACTTTTCAATCAGCAATGCTTCCTGTGTTTTGGCATAACCCATTTTAGCAGAAGAAATATTTGGTTGATCTGAATAATTATCTATTAAATATTTATAAACTTTTGCTGCCGATGAGAAAGCTTCTTGACGGCAAAGAAATTCACCAAATGAATAAAGTTCCAGCCCATTAGAATTTTGCTTTTTATCAACATCCTTATAGATATCAAAAGCATCATCAAACTGTTTTTTTTCTACGAGCAATCTTGCTAACAAATAATTAAAGCTTACATTTTCTTTCTGATATTTTTTTACAACTTCAATGGTTTCATCCAGCGCATTGGGCTTATTAGCGTAAGAAAGAACTTTGCTCTCAATTTGTGGATATTGGGCAGGGCTGGATTTAATTAAAGCACAATATTCTTCCGCTGCCTCACGATATCGCATTGTTATATTGTAAAGTTCACCAAGCTCATAAGAAAATAACTGTGAATCTTTTGAAAACTGCTTACCACGATTTAGCAGTTCAATTGCTTTTTCAAAATCTCTCTTCTCTATGGCATAGTTTGCAATTATGCGAAAAGATAAACCATTGGCTTTAAATTTTTCTGTTGCATCGTCCCAGGTCTGATAAGCTTTTGTGCGATCTCCGGCGGTGTAGTAAGTTGAACCAAGCATTCCATATAAACTTATGTCCTGCGGAGTGATAATTATTCTTGAGTTGATAAGAGCCGCAGATTCATCATACTTTTTTAGCTGAAGGTATAGCGCATTAAGTTTGTTGAAGTACTGAATATTTGAAGGGTCTTTTTTGTTCAGAGTCTCCAGAATTTCAACAGCTTTGGCAAGATTACCCTGCTGCTCATAATTTTCTGCAAGCATAATCTGGTTTTGATCCATTGGACTTTGCTGTGCATAAACCGAAAAGGTAATCAGAATTATTGTAAGAATTTTCTTTATCATAGATTAAAAATAGCAATTAAATGCGGGCATTCAAGGGGATAAATCAGGTGATATGTTGGAATTCTGGAGTGATGGAATTAATACTGCACTTAAGTAAAACAATTTATTATATTTGAGTTAAAGAAAGGCAAAGTATGAGCGAAAAAGACAATAAATTACTTGCAGAAATTTACACGCAAATAAAAAAAGGCGGATTTGATTTAGAGGGGCTTTATTTATTTGGGTCCAGAGCCAATAATACTTTCAACGAAGATTCTGATTATGATATCGCAATAATTTTAAATGAAGAAGTTGATTGGAGACTTAAAGATAAATTGCAAGCGATTGTTTACGATATTATGCTCGAGAACGATATTATTATTGACTCACATATATTTACAAAGAATGAGATTGAATCTCCAATAACTCCGCTTAGAGAGTCAATAAAATTAGATGGAGTCTATTATGCGGGTTGATAAATCAACACTGATCCAATATAGAATGAAACGCGCAGGTGAAACTCTTGATGAAGCAAAACTTGCTGCTAAGAACGACAGATTATTGTTAGCAGCAAATCGAATTTATTATTCAGCATTTTATGCTGTCTCGGCGCTAGGAATAAAGAATGATTTTATAACCACAAAACACGGACAACTTTTAGGTTGGTTTAACCAGAATTTTGTAAAAAACAAACTAGTTGAAAAACGCTTGGGAGAATTTTATAGAAATGCCTTTCAAATGAGACAGCGAAGTGATTACGATGATTTTGTAGAGTTTGATAAAGAAAGCATTGATGAAAAGTTAAATCTCGCTTGAGAATTTATTGATAAAATTTCTGAGTTAGTTAAAGCTTAGAACTAATTATACTATCAATCTCGTCTCCAATTTGTTTTGACCCACCTAATTTATTCATTAGAATTTTACCGTTCTTATCAACTACAATGTGCCGAGGGAAAATTTCACCAAATAATTCCGTCAATTCCTTGGTGGTAAAACCTTGTAAGTAGTTAAACGGGTGCTTCTCAATAAATTTTGAATGGTTATTTTCATCCCAAACGATAGCAATGAAATCAATATTTTGGTCCTGATATTTATCAACCAATTTATTTAGAACAGGAATTTCTTCTATACAAGGCAAGCAAGAAGTTGCCCACCAATTTATAATAACAATTTTATTCGAGCCGGTATTTTTCCAAATACCATTTTCAGTTAGGACTTCAATACGCGGGAAGATATTTCCAGCTTTAAGTTTATATTCTTTGATAACGGTTGGGCTTGTAATTTTATTATCCCAATAATAAGTAAGAGTTTTTCTTTCTAGATTAAGCATCAATCTTAGAGTATCTAACTTATCCTCTTCGCTATTATTTAATGAAACGGCAGCCCTATAAATATTTTTTTGAGATTCAATAAAATCAAGATTTGTATATGAAAAACCACTTGAATCTATAACGATTAATAAACAATTGTCTGGGGTTTCTAACGAGTCTTGAGAGACTAAATATAAGCCCTTAAAAAAATTACCGGTGTTAATGGAAGTATATATTGATTTATTCCATTTAAATGGAATCTCTGATGGCAAGCCTTTATTGAATTTAGTTAGTACGTATTTATCCTCTTGATGTTTACAAGACACAAATGTTAATAAAAACAGAATGATGAATGTTAATTTCATTTAACTGCAACGCTATTTGTTTCTGTAAAGTACGGGATCGGCTAAAAATTTTGTTTTTGTTTTTAAAATTAGAATACGTCCCTAAAAAGACTGTAAACCAAACACTGGTTCGCACATAAGAATCCCTTTAATTATAAATAATTGTAATGCAAAGTTAGAATGGTTTGGTTGAATGTTGCAAGAATTATATAATAAAGTCACGGAATGGTCCGTGACTTCCAATAAATAATTTCAAGATAACTTAAACATAACCGGAATTGTTACTTCTGCTTTTACGGGTTTGTTGTCTTTAATTCCGGGAGTGAATTTTGTTTTCTTAATTGCATCCATCGCGGCTTTGTCACAATCTTCATTTACACTTTTTAGGATTGATGTTTCTACAACATTTCCTTTTTCATCAATAATTACTTTTACAAAAACTTTACCCTGAATGCCTTGATCTTTTGCTGTTTTAGGATAAACAACATTTTTAATCATAGCTTCAATTCCGCCAACCGGTTCAGGATATTTATCTAGTTTTTCTTCCTGAGCAAATCCGCTTACTCCCAAGAAGAGAAAGAAAAATAAAAGTGAATAAAATGTGTTTTTCATATTGCCTCCTTTTTGATTTATGTTTATTGAAGTTTAAATACTATTGGAATTGTTACCTGCACTTTAACTGGTTTACTTTCTTGTTTACCGGGAGAAAATTTAGTTTGCTTAACTGCATCCAAAGCAGCTTCATCCAATCCATAACCTACACCTTTTATTAATTTTGCTTCAACAACTTTGCCTGTTTCATCAAGAAATGCCTGAATAAAAACTTTGCCTTCTACACCATTCCGTTTAGCTTCATCAGGATATTTTATTTTACTCTGTATCGCATACAAACCTCCTATCGGCTCAGGCATTTCATCAACAGCAACATAGTATGTCTCATCAGTATCTCCTTTCATTGGAATCTTTCCAACGTGATCTTTCGGATCAAATCCCCAGGGAAGAGAGAATTTCACTTTTTGCCCATCTTTTAGACCCGGCTCAAATCTCCATTCTTTGATTGTGTTGGCAATTTTTTTGTCAACTTCCGGAAATTCGCTTTTTATAATTTCAATTTTATCAATTCTACCTTCTTCATTAACAAGAAAATTATATTTAAGAATAAAATCTTTCTGTTGATCTTCCGGTAATTTCTGATAGAGGTCATTAATCATAAAAATCAGATCTACTATCTCTTTATTCTGCTGTAATGGATCTTTTGAAATTAATTTTGGATGTGAATCCAACTCAGTATGAGGAAAGTATATTTCAATTGCGGGTATAAACTCAATCTCACCTTTTTCTTTGCAACTCATTAAAGCAAAAAGGAAAATTGTTGTGATAAATAATTTCGTTTTCATTTTAGCCTCAGCTATTTGGTTTAATAATAATTTCGTTATCGTAAGTTGCACGTACTTCTACTCCGGGCAAACTATTGTACAGCATTTGTATTGTTTTAGTCTGCATCTTCATTTGTTCGGAAAGGATATCAACCCGTTCCTGGTAGTTAGAAACTTTAAAGAAAAGATAACCGCTTAAGAAAAGTAAAATCAATGCGGCGGCGTAAGAAATTGCAGAGAAGATTTTTATGTTAGAAAATATTCCTGTTTTTGCTGCAACTTTAGATCCAACAGATCTTAAAATTCTTTCTTCAAGTTCAGCCGGAAAATCTTCAGCATCATTTTTAACAGCGTTACGTATTAAGCTTAGCTGCTTAAAATAATCTCTTGCAGATTGATCACTTGCAAGCAATGAGAAAAGGTTAGCTTCTTCACTCTTTGCAAGTTCTCCATCAAAGTAAAGATTTATCATTTCTGATATTTTATTTTCGCTCATAATATTGCCTAATAATTTGTTTACATAAGTTTAATGCCTTAAAAAACTCACCCTAAATCCATCTCTTAAAAAGAGAGGGACTTTGAAAAAGTCTAAATGCCCCTTCTCTTCACAAAAGAAGGGGTTGGGGATGAGTTCCCGTGTAAAATGTACTAAACCAATACCGGCTCTTTAGCCGAAATGTTTGGCGAAAGCTAATCTATGTCTCAAACATTAATTCCACGACCTAAAGGTCGTGGCAATAGAATCTAATTGCTTGGCAGATTGCTTTATCACTTCGTTCTTCGCAATGACGATCATACAAGTTTTGAAATTTTATTTATTAATTTCTGCCGTGCTTTATACAACCTGCTTTTTACAAGGTCTTCATCAATATCCAGCAAAGAAGCAATTTCTTTATAGCTTAATCCCGAATATTCTTTTAAAATAAAAACCTCACTAAAATCTTCATTCATAACTTCAAGCTCATTCAAGATCAGTTTTTTTAGTTCCGTGTTTTCTATTTCATCAGCAAGCGAGATTTTATTTTCAGTCTCAAAGTTTTCTATATCAACAGCTTCAGTAATAAATTTTTTATTCTTTGTGTTTCTTAAGAATGCCATCATTTCATTACGTGCAGTTTTGAACAACCAGAATTGTATGCTCTGTTTATTGTGAATGTTGTTAAGATTTTCAAACAACTTTATAAAAACATCCTGCACGATGTCATCCGCACGCATTTTATCGTTTAGCATTTTTAATGCATAATTGTAAATCCTTTTTTTATACCGGTTAAAAAGGATTGTAAATTCTATTATTTGATTTTCCGATTGCTTCAAACTTTTACTGTCTCTTATCTAAAAGATGCTAAAACAGGCAAAATGTTTCCATACTTACAAAATATTTTTTATTTATTCAGGTCGCCCAAATGAATATGATTAATAAAACAAGCCCCGAATTGCCAATAATGTTCTATTCCTCTTTGTGATATTTAGTGAAAATTCGTGTAATTAGTGGCGGAGTTTTCATCAAATCAATTTACATCTAAATTACAAAACGCAATAGAAAACAGACACAAATAGAGACCTCTAAAAAACTCAAATGATCATTCCCATAGAAGCAGGAATCCAGTGTATATGAAGCAGATTCCCGCTTTCGCGAGAATGACACTCAATACGAAATTTATCTTTCAGAAGTCACAAGTAATTAAAAACTCATTGCTAAACTTCTCATTCTTTGGTACTTTTCGCCGTCAAATTCTAATAAAATGAAGAAAATTTTAATTTTAGGTTCATCCGGATCAATTGGTGTTAATGCACTAGAGGTTATAAGAAATTTTCCAAATAAATTTTGTGTCGCCGGGCTAACTGTTAACTCTAACATTGGTTTATTGGAACAACAAATAAAAGAATTCAAACCTGCATTTGTTGTTGTTACTGATGAATCTAAAGCTAAACAATTGAAATCTAACATTGGTAACCTTTGCGAAGTTCTTTCGGGTTATGATCAGTTATTAAATGCTGCCGCAGAAAGAGAATACGATATTTTGCTCGGTGCAATGGTTGGGTTTGCAGGATTGGCTCCAACATTACAAGCGGTTAAACGCGGTAAAAGAATTGCTCTTGCAAATAAAGAAACTCTTGTTGTTGCTGGAGAAATAGTAACAAAACTTGTTCTTGAAAATACCGCGGAAATTATTCCGGTTGATTCTGAACATTCTGCAATTTATCAGTGTTTAGTTGGTGAAAACCTTAATGAAGTTGAAAAGCTAATCTTAACAGCTTCGGGCGGACCTTTTCTGAACAAAGAAAAATCTTTTTTCGAAAATGCAACTGTGGGTGAAGCGCTTAATCATCCAAACTGGAAAATGGGAAGTAAAATTTCTATTGATTCAGCTACGATGATGAATAAAGGACTTGAAGTTATTGAAGCAAGATGGTTATTTGGATTGCCTGTTGAAAAAATTAATGTTGTCATTCATCCTCAATCAATTATTCATTCAATGGTTCAGTTTGTGGATGGATCAATTAAGGCACAACTTGGTTTGCCGGATATGAAATTGCCGATACAATATGCTCTTTCATTTCCGGAAAGATTGGAAAACAACTTTAAACGCACTGATCTACCATTAATCAATAATCTTACATTTTTTGATCCGGATTTTGATAAGTTTGAATGCTTAAAGTTAGCGTTTAATGCTTTAAAGACTGGTGGAACTGCACCTTGTATTTTGAACGCTGCCAATGAAATAGCGGTTGATAAATTTTTAAACGGACAAATTAAATTTTCTCAGATTGCCGACTTGATTAGTAAGGCTTTGGATAAAATTGAAAATCATTCTGACCCCGATATCGATACTATTTTTGAGTGTGATAAGAAAACAAGGGAATTTGTTCTGGATGCTGGATACTAGATGCTGGATACTAGATGCTGGATACTAGATGCTGGATGCTGGATACTGGATTCTAGATACTTGATGAAGAGTTGTAAAGATCAAGTTAAATTTTTATTCTATTTAAATATCTAGTCTAAGAATAAATGAATTATAAAGATTTAGAAATCTGGCAGCTAGCAAGAGAAGTTGTAATTGAAATTCATAGGATGACTTTAAGTCTACCAAAGTTTGAGCAGTATGAAGCAGGCAGCCAGATTAGGAGATCAAGTAAATCGGTGAAAGCAAATATTGTTGAAGGATATGGAAGAAGAAATTATAAAAATGAATATATCAGGTTTATCACATTTGCTTTAGCATCAAACGATGAGACTTTAGATCATTTAGAAACTTTATTTGAAACAGGTTCTTTGGTGGATCAAAATTTTTATAAAGAGATTCACAATAAAATTGAAATTTTAGGAAAGAAAATAAATCGTTTTTTACAATCAGTTCAAGCTGATCATTTAAGCGATAAATAATTTAACAGTATCCAGGATCGAGAATCTAGTATCAAGCATCTAGGATCAAGAATCCAGGATCATTTTTTTAAATATGAAATAATAAATAGTTTTAGTTTAAGGAGTTTACAGGTAAGATGGATTATATAATTTACTTTGCGATTACTATTGGCATTTTAGTCTTTATACACGAGTTTGGACATTTTGCCGCAGCAAAACTTACAGGAATGCGTGCAGATGTGTTTGCAATTGGATTTGGTAAAAGATTATTTGGTTGGAATAGAAAAAGCGGATTCTCATTTGGTGAACTTCCAAAAGATTTTGATGGTGAAGGTCATACAGATTATCGTTTAAGTTTATTGCCGCTTGGTGGTTATGTTAAAATAGCCGGTATGGTTGATGAGAGCATGGATACAAACTTTGCTGAATCAGAGCCAAAGCCATACGAATTTCGGGCAAAACCTGTTTGGGCAAAAATATTTGTAATTACAGCCGGTGTTTTAATGAACTTGCTCCTTGCCTGGGTGATTTTCTGGGGTGCCAACTTCTTCCAAGGCAAACCAATCACCCCAACTACAACCATCGGATTTGTAGAAGCAGGCAGTAAAGCTGACTCGGCTGGATTTGTAACCGGTGACAAAATTTTAAGTGTGAATGGTAAGGCTGTTAATATATGGGAAGATTTGCGGGCAGAAATTTTTATCCACACTTTGGGTGAAGATATTAACGTTACTGTTTTAAGAGATGGCGCTGAGAAAAATCTTTTTGTTTCCAGAAAACTCATCCCTGATGATGAAACACAGGGAATGTTTTTGATTCCTGAAGGAGTTAAACCTGCTATCGGAGAAGTTTTAAAAGATTCACCAGCCGAAAAAGCAGGATTAAAAGTGGGAGACATACTTCTTTCAATTAACGATGTAACTCTTTATTCTCCAAAACAAACAACAGAAATAATTTCATCAAATGCCGGTGTTGAGCTGCCGCTGGTTGTATTAAGAGATAAAGACACAGTAAATATTGCTGTCACCCCGGGCTCTGACGCAAAAATAGGCGTTGCAATTGCATCTGTATTTTTAGGTAAAACACAGATGCGCACTTATGGAGCATTTGAGTCAGTTTACTACGGCTGGAAAGATATTGAAAAGATGACCGCACTTACTTTTCAGATGGTCGGAAAAGTTTTTTCAGGTAATGTTGAGGTTGGAAAAGCTTTTGGTGGACCCATAAAGATTGCTCAGATTGCAGCAAAATCAGCCGACTCGGGTTTTTCAAGTTTCTTATATTTTCTTGCATTATTAAGCTTAAGCCTTGCAATACTTAATATTATGCCTTTCCCGGTTTTAGATGGTGGTCATTTGGTAATGATAATAATTGAAGCGGTTATCAGAAGAGAAATACCCATCAAAATTAAAGTGGCAATTCAGAACACAGGGCTTGTATTACTTTTACTTTTAATGGCGTTTATAATTTATAATGATATAATTTCATTATAAGTAATGTTCTTTGTTTGCGATCTTTGCGTGAAATATTTACAAAACAGGTTCACGCTTACACAGAGATGGCTTTGTAAAAGGTCGCAAAATAAAAAAACGCAAAACTTACTGAGACAGATAGAAAATCTTTCCTCCCATCACATTTCTTTACCACACATAAAAAAGACTGAAATTATTGTGTTCACCTCAAATAAGTTTTGAACGTAATAACAATTCGGATTCTCTTTTTATCATCTTACGATTATATTTGACATGAAAACCCTGATACTTAGTAAAAATTTTTATTTTCCGATAATTGAAGAAAGAAAATTGACTTCATTTAATAAAAACACCCTTTACTGGTCATCTCAGATTACAGGATGGTTTCTATTTGTTGCCGTAAATCTTGCAATAATTTCAACATTCGAAGAAGTTTCGGGTAACAGGATTATTGTTTGGATAACACTTGCTGTAGCAGGTATTTTAATTACTCATCTTTACCGTCTATACTTAAAAAAGAATAACTGGACTTCCCTGCCACTAAAAAAAATCGTTCCAAGAGTTATAATTGCAAGCCTGATTGTTGGAATAATAATTTTCATTCCTGTTTATTTAGCCGGATACTTTTTACACGTAGAAAAACATATCAACCAATTATTTGCTGCAATAGCTGCGGGTATTTTAAATATCACCAGCGTTGTTTTGGTTTGGTCGCTCATATATTTCTCGGTGCATTATTTTGAAAGCTCCAAGAAAGCAGAAATAGAGTCATTAATTTTTGAAGCAGCAGTTAAAGATTTTGAGTTGAAAACACTAAAGGCTCAGCTTAATCCACATTTTATGTTTAATGCTATGAACAGCATAAGAGCTTTGATTGAAGAAGATCCGCAAAATGCCAAAGATGCCATTACAAAACTGTCCAATCTTTTAAGATATACTTTGAAAATTGAAAGGACCGAAACCGTTACTCTTGGTGAAGAACTAAGAACTATAAAAGATTATCTTGATCTGGAAAAAATTCGTTTTGAAGAAAGATTGAGCTATCAGATTCATTCAACTCCTGAAGCGGAAAGAATTGAGATTCCACCCATGATGGTACAAACCCTGGTTGAAAACGGGATTAAACATGGGATATCAAAAATTACTGACGGCGGAGAAATTAAAGTAAATGCAATAACAGATTCATCCAAACTGATAATTGAAATAAGAAATAATGGTAGATTTGATGAGGAAGCTTTAAAGAATTCGCATGGGTTTGGAATTAGCAATACAAAACATAGATTAGCATTGCTGTATGGAGAAAATGCATCATTTAATTTATCAAACGAAAATAATAACACTGTGCTTACAAAGCTTATAATACCAATAGGAGGTACAAAATTATGAAAGCATTAATTATTGATGATGAAAGATTAGCAAGAACAGAACTGATAAGACTTCTGGAACCGTTCAAAGAAATAGAAATTGTGGGAGAAGCTGTTAACGCTGATGATGCACATAATAAAATATCAGAACTTAATCCTGATGTGATTTTCCTTGATATTCAAATGCCGGGTAAAACAGGATTTGATTTATTACAGGAACTTGATAGTGTGCCAAAAGTTATTTTTACCACAGCTTATGATGAATATGCTCTGAAAGCTTTTGAGTTTAATGCACTTGATTATCTTCTTAAGCCAATTGAACCTGGCAGACTTGAAGAATCAATTAAAAAGCTTATCGAGGGAAAGAAAAAAGAAAAGTCTCATTCACTTTCTCAGGAAACTCTTACTGCTGAAGATCAGGTATTTGTTAAAGATGGTGACAGATGCTGGTTTGTTAAATTAGAGAAGGTTCGTTTATTTGAATCAGAAGGCAACTATGTGCGATTATATTTTGATGACAACAAACCGCTTATTTTGCGCACATTAAATTATCTTGATGAAAGATTGGACAGCAAATCATTTTTCCGTGCAAGCAGAAAGCACATTATCAATCTAAAGTGGGTTGAAAATATTGAGCCCTGGCTTAATGGTGGTTTGCTTGCAAAGCTAAAAGGCGGACATAAAATTGAAGTATCCAGAAGGCAAGCTGTTAAGTTTAAAGAGATGCTCAGTCTGTAACCCCAATGTCGTCATTCCCGCGAAAGCGGGAATCAATTTGCTAAATATTTTTTAGATGCCGGATCAAGTCCGGCATGATAAAACTAATTAAACATTTCCCACGCAACACCAAATCTAATACTGCGAGCTGGCATAGGATAATATGGAGTTAAATAATATTGGTTATCAAGTAAGTTCTGCCATAGAAAATACACTATAGCAGTTTTCTGAATTTCTCCAGCTAATGTAAAATCCAGCTTGTAAGACGATGGTACATCAACAAAACCATTTTCAAAAGTATAAACATTGTTGTTGCCCGTATATGTAAATAGAAATCCTGTTTTTAAAGAAAGATTATCTTGGAACAATAGACTGTTAAAATACAATCCGTTTCTTGTATGAATATCAGGAACTCCGGTAAGTTTATTATCAGAAAAATAAAGTGAAGAATTAGATTCAAGAAGTAATTTCCAAATACTATACTTAAAATTAATTCCCAAGCCGCTTAAATCACCAAAACGGAGGTAATCAAAAAAGATTCCTCCCGTATAGAAACCGTAAGAATAATTATTAATGAAATATTTTATCTCAGTAGCAAAATCCTGGTACTGAAATTTAGCTCCGGCTTCAAAAAGAAAACTTGTATTGTCTGCTAAATCATCTCTGTTAATAACGGAATATCCGAAGTAAAAGTCTAAATTATCCAGAGCTTTAAAGCTCAAATCAACTCCAAAGCCCGAGCTTGTGCCACCTTGAGCATAATTTGCGATAGACAAGTCTGAATCATATTCGGTTGTGGATAATTTATAAAATACTGACGGTACAAATTTTCCATTTCCAAAAGATGATGAAAGGAAAGCAGAGAACGAAAAACCATTTAATTTATTTTCTGTACTAATAAAGTAACTTGAATCACTTAGTTTATCCATAAAGAAGAGATTACTGAATAAACTGGAATTTTCATAATCAACATTTACCTGAAGTTTCAAAAGGTTAAAATCAGCATCGTTTCTTAGATTAAAACCAATTGTTTTACTTTCTCTGTATTCTCTTTTATCCGTATTGTGTTCTGTTTTATTTAGTAAATAAAATACATTTGCTTCTGAATTAAGCCAGTGAAAAGGTTTTGATAAAAGTTTTATTCGGGGCAAATGAGTTGTTGTTTTTAGCTCACCATTTGGATAAATCATAGGAGCTGCTCTGAAATCGTACAGAACTGCATTAATGTTTGATGAAACAGATTTAATGCTATCCAAATCAACTCCCCCGCTGTAACCGGCATCATAATTATTATAACTATATGAAATAATAAAATTTATATCATTTGATAAAAGATATTTAAGGGATGCTTTTGTTTGCCAGATAGAATATTCAGTGTTTGTGTAGGTGCTGTCAACAATTCTGTTTGTCAGATCAAATGAAGCAATTAATTTGCGGGTTAATATCAGACTGAATTTACCATCAATCATCGATTCACGATCGGGTCCCTGATAATAGCGGATTCTGGAATAAGGTTTTATTGGCAGATAATCTTTTGTTATAAAATTTACACTAACAGGATTTGAAATACCTCCGTAAAAAAATCCTCTCGGTAAACGGAGAACTTCAATGGAGTCAACATCTTCACTCTGAACTAAATTTAAGTTTAATGAATTCGAATAACGTTCGTTAAAAGAAATACCATCAATAAAATAACCGACACCATTATTACCAAGTCCGTACAAAAAGCTTTCATTTGGTTGTCCGGGAAAGCCCAGGTCTTTTATAAAATTAAAACTAAATAGACTCAAGTAGTCCCCCGTATATCTGTATTCTGATTGTCTGATATCTTTCTGAGTTATAATGTGACTGTTTTCTGATAAAACTCTGTAATAAAAAGGAACAACTGAATCTCTTTTTGTAATGGTCAACGAATCAGAAATTATCAAAGAATCCTGAGATGCATCGATGGAATCGGGAAAAGCTAAAGCATTAACTTTTAGTGAATCATCTATTTGTGCACAGGTTAAGGAAGTGAATACAATAGCTAAAAAAAGTTTTAACATTGTTTTGATTGATTAAAAAAATTATTGTTGGTTAAAATACTTAATTAAGTTTTTAGCAACAAAGAACTCTTATACTAAACTCACCCCACAGCAATTTCACAATTGATTTATGGGATCAAAAAGATTGTTTAAAATTTTTAGTGATAATTCTTTTCATTTAAAACAAAAAATATTTATTTTCACTCAGGTAATTAATCATTATTTAAACATTATAGAGAGGGCTATTTATGGCAGCAAAACCAATGACCAAAGGACAAATCCTTGATCATCTAGCAAAGAAAACCGGAGCAACCAAAAAATTATCCGGTCAGTTCCTTGAAGAGCTCGTAGCTTTATCATACAAAGAAGCTAAGAAGTCTTTCACAATTCCTGGTTTAGGTAAATTAGTTGTTGTTAACAGAAAGAAGAGAATTGGAAGAAACCCTGCAACCGGTGCCACAATGGTTATTCCTGCAAAGAAAGTATTAAAATTCAGAATAGCTAAAGCAGCAAAGGATGCAGCTTTAAAGTAAAAAATGCTGAATTTATTTATAAGCGAAGAATAAGCAATTGTTCTTCGCTTTTTTTGTTTAAAGGAGTTTTTATGGATGAAATAATTTATGCAGTAGAAAAATCTCTTGATCCGGATGAATTTATTGAAGTGCTAAAATCAAGTAAACTTGCTGAGCGCAGACCTGTTGATGATGAGCAAAGAATTACAACAATGTGTAACAACGCTAACCTGATTGTAACTGCCCGATTAAATGGATTACTAATCGGTGTTGCAAGATCAATTACTGATTACGCGTACTGCACTTATCTATCTGATTTAGCAGTTAATGTTAATTATCAGAAAAAAGGAATCGGGAAAAGACTAATTGAAGAAACAAAAAAAGCTGCGCCACATGCAAAACTAATTTTACTTTCTGCACCAGCCGCAGTTAATTTTTATCCTAAAATCGGAATGAAAAAACATGATTACTGCTACTATATTGATGACATAACGGAGCTAAAATAATATCCCTTTTTCCGGCAGTAACTTTTACCCTCTTTTAGTAAATTAACATTACAAAATTCTAACGAACTTAGTTTTCAACTCAACTACAATGAAACAATCAAAAGAATATACCGGGATAATTATATGCTAAGAAAAATTTTTATAATATCTGCTTTTATAGGTTCAATAACATTTGCACAACCAATTTATGATATCATCCAACCAGTTAACTTATTGCAGGAAGGTAAAACAACCATACTGGTTAGTGATTTATTTTATGCGGAAGATTATAATGTTGGGTTTTCCTCAACTAAGAATATCACCGTTGAATATAACTCTTCCACAAATGAAGTTTCATTTCTGCCAAATGATAAATTCACTGGCATCGAATTAATCCCGTTTACTTTTAATGGTGAGATATATCAGGTTCCTGTAAAATTAATTAAGAGCAAAAAATATCTTTTCACTTACAAACCGCTGGAAGGTGAAAAACAAGTAAATCTGTTTGGTCAGTTTAACAGCTGGGATCGCCAGGGTTTGCCAATGAAAGACCTTGATGGTGATGGAGCAGTTGAAGTGGAAATTCCACTTGATCCCGGAAGATATGAATACAAATTTTTTGTTGACGGAAAAGAAATAGTTGATCCCGAAAATCCGATTAAAATTCCGAATGGTTTGGGCGATTACAACTCTGTAAGAATTATCGAAGAAGAAACGAAAGAAAAAATGTTCCTTCACATCCTGGGAAAAGAAAAGTCAGCCGAGAGCTTAGTATTAAAATTTTATTTTGAAAATTCTGATAGAAGTAATCTTGTAAGTAAAGAAAGTATAATAGCTTTGTTTGACAATCAGAAATTCTCTGATGATTTAATTAAGATTAACGGACGGGAAATTTCTCTTCTGATTAAAAATGAAATGCTTAAAGATGATCATACAATCAGAATATCCGTTAACAGAATGGGTAAGCACAGCAACATTCAGACTGTTCGGATAATTGACAGAGAAATTGCGGGCTCAAATGATAAAAGAACATTGCACGATCAGATAATTTATTCAATAATGATTGACAGATTTTATAACGGCGATCCAACTAATGATTCCCCTGTTATTCACGATTCACTGTTCAAACCTGCAAATTATAATGGAGGAGATCTTGCCGGCGTATTACAAAAAATTGAAGAAGGTTATTTTTCAAAACTTGGCGTTAACACTTTCTGGATTTCACCAATCGTCGATAACACAAACAATGCATATCGTGAGTATCCCGCACCTCATCGTTACTACACAGGATATCACGGCTACTGGCCTGTATCATCAACTAAAGTTGAAGATAAGTTCGGTGATATGGATCTTGCACGCAAACTTGTAAAAACTGCAAATCAAAATGGCATAAATGTTTTATTGGATTTTGTTTCAAATCATATTCATATGGAGCATCCATTCTGGAAAGAACACCGTGACTGGTTTGGTGTTTTGGAACTTCCCGATGGAAGAAAAAATTTAAGACTGTGGGATGAGTATCGTCTTACAACCTGGTTTGAACCTTATATGCCTTCATTTGATTACATTGGTTCTTATGATGCTCTGCAATTTATGACAGACAATGCTGTATGGTGGCTTAATGTGACAGGTGCTGATGGCTTCAGGCACGATGCAGTTAAACATGTTCCTAATGAATTCTGGAGAATGCTTACAAAAAAAATAAAACGTGAGTACAGTACACACAATAAAGATATTTATCAGATCGGTGAAACATTTGGTGGTATTGATTTGATTGCTTCTTATGTTAACAACGGACAATTAAGTGCGCAGTTTAATTTTAATCTTTATGATGTTGCAATTCCAACTTTTCTTGATGAGAAAGCTTCTTTCAAACTTCTAGACTATCAGATGCAAAAATGTTTCCAGGTTTTCGGTTACAACAATTTAATGGGAAACATTATGGATAGCCATGATAAGATCCGTTATATGGCTTATGCCGATGGTGATCTTGTTATAAATGATGGACGTGCGGGTGAAATCGGATGGACAAATCCTCCACAGGTGGATGACCCTAAAAGTTATGATAAGCTGAAAGTATATATGGCTTATCTTATAACTATTCCCGGCATTCCAATTATTTATTATGGTGATGAAATCGGAATGACCGGTGCTGCTGATCCTGATAACAGAAGAATGATGAGATTTAGTGATCAACTTAATGAGATTGAAAAACAAACTATGGAGGATGTAAGTAAATTAATTCATATCAGGAAAGATCATTCTGCGCTTCGATACGGTGATTTTTTAACTCTGCAAGCAGATGAAAACATTTATGCTTATATACGCTCTGATATTAATGAGAGAATACTTGTGATTGTAAATAAGAATTCAAGCGAACAAAATGTTAGTTACTCTCTGCCTGCAATCTATAAATTAAACAAAGCAAAAGACTTGATCGGCGATAAAGACTTCACTATTAAAAATAGTAAAATTGATCTTGTCATCAATGGAATGGGATATCAAATTTTAAAGCTAGAATAGAAGGACAAACTTAAAATGATTCAAGCTTCATTTTTAAAGTTATTGGTTATAATTTTTGTGTTATTTGGCTGCACTAAAAATGAATCTGAACTCTCAGAATACAACGTCATTAGAATTGAGGCTCACGAGTTTAAGTTTAGTATGCCAGATACTATACCAGCCGGATATAATGTCTTTCGATTAATTAATCATGGAAATCTTATTCATGAAGGTTTGATTTTCAGATTTACAAACGATTCGTTCACGATAAAATCATATATTGATAGTGTTACGGCAGGAATAGATTTTCCTTCTTTCAGCTTAGATCTGGGTGGACCAGGGATGGCTACTCCTTATGATTCAAATGAAGTAATAATTAATCTTTCTCCCGGTAAATATGGAATAGTATGTTGGGTTGATAACCATTTAATGTTAGGTATGAATAAAGAGTTTTTTGTTACCGAAACCAGATCTGAGAGTAGTAAAAAACCAAAGGAAGATTTAGTTTTAAAACTATCTGATACAGCTTTTACATTTTCTAAACTGCCATTAAAAGGCAATAACCTAATTAAAGTAATTAACGTTGGAACAGAAAACCATGAAGTTGATTTTATAAAACTATTTAAAGAAGCAACCAGTAAAGAATATATCAAATGGAAAATAACAAGAGATGGCGATCCAAAAGGATTACCTGTGGGTGGTACCTTAGATATTAATCCCGGATATGAAATTTGGTTACCCATGACATTTAAAGAAGGTAAATATTTACTGACTTGTGTTGTCCCAAATAAAAAATCCGGTAAATCCCATTTAGAAGAAGGAAAATTTTTTGAATTTGAAATACATTAATAATTTATTTCAGTCTTAAGTAAAATAATTTATAAAATTACGGAGATACAATGGCTAAACTATCAATCGCTTATGGTATTATTTTTATAATAATGGGACTTTACGGATATTTCGGTATAAGTAGTGAAAGCATCACCGCATTGATTCCAACTTTCTTTGGAATCCCGCTTTTAATACTTGGATGGCTGGGCCTGAGTGAAAAATATCTGAAGCATGCTATGCACGGAGCTGCTGTTTTAACTTTGCTTGGATTTGCAGGAACAATTGGCGGACTAATCAAGTTTTTCAAAATGCTTGGCGGTGCAGAAATGGAAAGACCTGCAGCAGTAACAGTGCAGGCAATTATGGCAGTTTTATGTTTGATATTTTTAGTCTTTGCAGTTAAATCTTTTATTGATGCAAGAAAGAACAGGACAAAAAGTGAATAAAATATTATCCATTTTAGTAGCGGCAGTAATTTTTATTTCCTGCAGTGAACGTAAAGAACCAATTATTAAAAGTGAATTAGAGTTGAAGATGAATTCCGTCGCCGAAGATTATGTAAAACTTGTTTTAAATATTGGTCAGTATGATGCCGATTTTGTTGATGCTTATTACGGACCTAAAGAATGGCGGGATAATCTTAAAACAGATCTGCAATTTGATTCTACTGCATTTAAAGATTTATCTACCAAAGTAAATAATTTATTAAATGAGCTTGAATCTTTGAGTGAGTATAATGCAACAGAACTCGAAACACTTCGTTATCGTTATCTTTATAAACAACTGCTTGCGTGCAAAACAAAAATTAATATGTTAAATGGAGCGCTGCTTCCATTTGATTTGGAAACAAAAGCCCTGTATGATGCTGAAGCTCCGGTTCATAGCGATGAGTATTTTCAATCAGCAATTACAGAGCTTGATAAGATTTTACCCGGGCAAGGTGACGTTGCAAAACGAATGAATGATTTCAAAATGAAGTTCGTTATCCCGACAGATAAACTAGAGGCCGTTTTTAGTGCGGCAATAAAAGAATGCAGAACCAGAACTCTTAATTATATCAAATTACCGGAAAATGAATCCTTTAAAGTTGAGTATGTAAAAGATAAACCATGGGGTGCTTACAATTGGTACAAAGGAAATTATTTTAGCTTAATCGAAGTTAACACTGACTTGCCAATTTTTATTGATCGCGCGGTTGATCTTGCTGCTCACGAAGGTTATCCCGGACATCATGTTTATAATGCTTTACTTGAGCATAATCTTGCAAATGACAGAAACTGGATGGAGTTTAAAGTTTATGCATTATTCTCGCCACAATCACTTATTGCAGAAGGCACAGCTAATTATGGTATTGCCATGGCTTTTCCGGGAGATGAAAGAATTAAATTTGAAAAGGAAATTCTATTTCCTATTGCAGGAATAAATCCTGCTGATGCCGATCTTTATTATAAAGTAATTGATTTACAAAAGTCTTTCAGCTATGCCGGTAATGAAGCGGCAAGAAATTATCTTGATGGAATCTGGACGCGTCAACAAACAGTTGAATGGCTGCAAAAGAATGCTTTGCGTACAAAAGAGAGCGCGGATAAGTATGTTTCGTTCATTGAGAAATACAGAAGTTATGTTATTAATTATAATCTCGGTTACGATATTGTAAAGAAGTATATCGAAAGTAATGGTGGCACAGTTGAAAATCTTAAAAAACGATGGGAGCTGTTTGAACACTTATTATCAACTCCACAAACTCCCGGCGGATTAACGAAATAATTTTGCTTAGTAACACGTTTAGCGCAACTAATCGTTTAAAGTTCTTCAGCAATTTGACTTAACAGTTTTATCACACTGAGCGAAGTCGAAGTGTGACCTATTTTAAATAAAAAAGTAACCGTCATCTTTCGACGAAGTTTATCCCGATACATCGGGACTCTGGATGACATAATAATGACAATAAATTTATGGCACATAAAATACAGGTTGATGGAGTAACAAGATTCTTCATCGTAGTTATCGGTTTAGTTATAATTGGAATAGTACTAAAAGAACTAAGCCATATTTTTATTCCTCTTTTAATTGCTCTCTTTCTTTTCTTCGTCTTTTCTCCTTTTAACAACTGGATGAGTAAGAAAAAACTCCCGATGTTTCTGATTATACTTTTGGATATTGCCATAACATTTGGTGTACTCTATGGCATTGGAAGAGTTGTTGTTGATTCATTTCTTCAATTTGCTGATGGCTTGCCTATCTATGGTGAAAAGCTTAGTAATCTTATAAGAATTACTGCAATTTCATGGGGAGTTACTGATACTTTTTTTACACAATTTTCTTTTGATCATCTGCTTGAAACATTAAATCTTCAAAATTTGGCCAGCGGACTGTTTTCATCTACCTTTTCTCTGCTCGGCAGTGTGTTATTTGTACTTTTCTTTTTTGTTTTTGTTCTTTCAGGAAACAAAACAATTTATAATGCAATCGAACACAGGTATGTTTTCAAAAAGGTTGGTCCGGAATTGAAGAAAATAAAAAAGAATCTTAAGTTAAATGATCTTACTGCTGATGAACAGAAATTTCTTGATGAACTTGAACGTGAAAGAAAAATACGTGTGCAGCAGCTTGAAGATACTTTTGTTAAAATAACTAATCAGATTCAGAGATATATTATTGCAAAAGTTGGAGTTAATCTTGCCGCTGGTATTATAACCTCAATTGTGTTAAGTATAATCGGAGTAGATTTCCCTATCGTTTGGGGATTGTTTGTGTTCCTTTTTAATTTTATTCCAACAATTGGTTCAGCCGCAGCACTTGTATTTCCTGTTCTGTTTACTCTTGTGCAGTTTGATTCCGTTGGCACAATGATTTTGGTGCTGCTGCTTATGGCAGGCATACAAACTCTTGCTTTTAATGTCGCCGAACCAATGATTCTCGGCAAAAGATTAAATTTAAATCCTTTGCTGATTCTGCTTTCAGTTTTAGTTTGGGGATACATTTGGGGAATTGTAGGTATGCTGCTTTCTGTGCCGCTTACAGCGATAATTAAAATTATTATTTCAAATTCTAACTCACCAAATATGCAATTCTTTGAGCAATTGATGAGTCAGGAAACGGAATAGTATTTTACTTAATAGTATGTTTTAACTTTCCGACTATCTCTTCAAGTTTTTTTGTATCAATAAAAACTTCCTTAAAGATAGCTGAAATCTGTTCCTTTGTAATACGATTAAAATCTTCCTCGCGTGGGAAAACACAAACTCCACCTAAATCTATTGCTGCAGGACTAACCAGCAATTTGCTTTCATCTTCGGCAAAGAAAACAGCGGGGCGGTGCTTTGCTCTTAAAAATATTATTACTCTCCAACCAAATTCTTCTTCATAAAATCCCGCAAGATTCATTAATGGTTCCTGACTCTCATTCATTATCGCAGAATAAGTTTTATAAAACTTATTAAAAGTCTTTACTAAAAGATCTTTATCCAAACTTTCAATTGATATGAACTTTCGCATCCCGTCATCAACTGCAAATACACAAAGATCATCACTTTCAAAAATTTCGCTGCCGTACTCATTTTTTATCTGATGGAATTCATCATCAATCGTCATAAAAAATTTATTGCCCGCCTGAAAATGCAAATGATCGGGAGCAGACGCACCGCATCGTGGTCCGTTATAAATTACAGAATAATATTTGGAAAGAGCTTTGCTGAGATCAAGCATATCAGAAAAAGTATCAATAATTCTTTGCGCTTGATGTTCTTTATGTGTAATTGTAAAATGTTTCGGAAATATCGGGAAGGGATTGCACAGCACAATGTAATTATGATTAAATGAAAATCCTCTCTGCTCTTCTGGAAGATTTTGGACACACAAAAAACATTTTCTCTCGCTTATAGATTTCGGATCAACCTTTGCTGATGTAGAGGTCATTCTGCCTGCATTAAACTGAGCCTTAATCTTAAATCCATCAAACTGAAATGATTTTACTTTAACTGTTTCAAGAGTACTTACTCCCGTTTTAAGCATTGGCCATTCAACCGATTGAATATCAAATAAAGTTTTTGCCGCATCGGAATAATTTTGCTGCTGGATGTAATGATTAATCTCGGGATTATCTGTAAAAACTTTCATCAGGTTATTTAATTAATTGTTTATAAGTGCTGATTATCTGTTCAGTAACAATTTCAAGATCAAATCTTTGTTGCGCTTTTTTTCTTGCTTCTGCTCCGAGCTGTTTTTTTAATTCCGAGTCTTTGATCAGTATTTCTATCTTTGCAGCAAGATCCAATCCATCTCTTGAATTAAAAAACAATCCATCAACTTTATCATTAACAATATCAAGCACACCGTCACTGTTTGCTGCCACGGAAGCTTTACCCATTGCCATTGCTTCAATCAATCCAACCCCAAAAGCTTCTGCGTGTGAAGGAAAAACAAAAATATCAATCGCCGCCAAAACATCGGGAATGTCTGTCCGGTATCCCGTAAAGGTAACATTCGTTATTTCAGATTCTTCCGCAATTTGCCTGATCTTTTTTCCGTAATCATCTTCACCTCTGCTTGCCTCACCAACTACAACATATTTTATATCACTGTATTTTTTATTCAACTCGGTTATTGCCAGCAGAAAATCCTCGTGGCCCTTGCCCGGACTAAATCTGCCAGTCATTCCAATTAACAATTCATCTTCTTTAATGCCGAGTTCATTTCTTAATTTTGTTCTATCAGCATTATCCGGATCAAATTTTTTAAGATCCACACCATTATAAAGTATTTTTATTTTGTTTTCAGTTAAAGCAGTTGTATCCAAAAGATTTTTTCTGATAACGGAGCTAATTGCAATTGCACAATCAACTCTCTTATAAATTCTGTTGTGCAGCAAATCTTTTTTATTTATAAATGAGCCAACGTGCTTTGTAAATACAAGAGGGATTTCTGATTTAATAAATCTTAATGAAGGAACTATCACCCAAAGATCTTTAGATGAATGACTGTGAATTAAATCGAATGCTCCTCTTTTAATGATTGAACTTACCTTTACGCTCAAAAAAGGATTTTGGATCCTACCGGATTTTATGGGGTGAATAATTATTCCAAGATTATTGGCTTCAATCTGTAATCGTGATTCCTCAAGGCAGAGCAATTCAACTTTTATATTGTGTTTTAAAAGCTGCTTTATTCCCGTAAGCGTTACCATTTCCATACCGCCCCAGCTTTTAGATAAACAGGAATACAAAACTCTCATTTGATTCCACTCAAATACTGTTTCCTTTTCTCGCTCAGAATTTTACTCTCACTCTTGAGATTCATCAATAAATCTTTTTCAGCACAACATCTTTGAAGTAGTGAACAAGTATCTCATCAAACTGATAGCCTTGCTCTG
This sequence comes from uncultured Ignavibacteriaceae bacterium, assembly GCA_964499095.1. GTDB lineage: Bacteria > Bacteroidota > Ignavibacteria > Ignavibacteriales > Ignavibacteriaceae > IGN3. Next base: position 12,011 of record CAZCJF010000019.1, on the reverse strand, counting down.
CCATTACAGCGGCGCCTATCTGGCAAAGACCAACTCCATGTCCCCATCCCGCTCCTCTCAAAATAAACTTTTCCAGAACTCCATCCACCTCACCCACTTTCTCAACAATAAATGCGGAGCTGTAAAGATGCGTTTCGGATAATGTTCTTCTTATTTCTAATTCTTTACCGATTGTAAGAGTTTTATTTGTGCCAACAATTTTTAATTTGATAAGGCGGGATGAAAATCCTCTTTCTACCGGAATCAGATCTTTAATCAAACCGAAATCAATTCCACTTTTCTTTTTTATAAGGTCAGATAACTGCTGCTGTGTGTATTCAACTTTCCAGCGATAAAAATCTTTAGTCTCCTGGTCATAATCCAAAAGTATCTGGTTCAATATTTTAGGATCCGTTGTATTACAAAATGCTGGCGGACTTGCCTTAATCCACTTTTCTGCATTCTTCTCTTTAGTAAAGTCATCATCAAAATCATCAGCAACAAATTTGTAATCATAAACCGAACTTAAGGAAGGATGCTTCACCGGTTCCCAAACATTTTCAAATGCCTCAGAAATTCCGCCACAGGATTTTGAAAATCGTGCATCAAGAATTTTGTTATCTTCAAGCAAGACTATTCCGGCTGTTTGCTCCACAGCTTTTCTTGCAGCTTCAGAAGTAACTTTTGTTACGCCCTGATATCTCTGGCAATGATCGTCAGCGCAAACATCAAACAATTTATGGTCTTCTCTGTCATACCATTTGATATATTCACCCTCTGTTTGATACGCTGTGTGATAATCGATGTGTTCAGTTTTAATTCTCTTGGATTTTTCAATTTGTGCTAGCAGCCAGCTTCGGGAAACAACTGCCGTAGCTTTCAACATTGGCATAGAGCATTTTGCGCTCATTTCAGATGAGATTACACTCATTAAATATTTTTCTATGGGAATAATATTGATGGCAGTAATTTTATCCCCGTCTTTAATAAGTTTTAATGAGTGAGTGAACCTTTGTTTTTCTTTCCGCTCCCAATGAAATTTTACACCAATTACAACATCACGGATTAAAAATGACTCATTCTCAGGTTCCTGTGGTTCAAAAACAATTTCATCGGTTATCTCAATTTTATCCTTATCACTCTTACAGATAATTCTGTCATTAACGATTTCCGCTTCAAACCTTCCGCTAAAAAAATGTTTAAATCCAAATGATGAAAATTCACCATAAAGTTCAAATTTTATTTTATTATCAGTTAAAATTCCAACGCTGATTAAGGGCTCGTTTTCATAACTGAGCATAACTATGCCTTTACTTTAAATAAAATTGAAATAATGCTAGTAAAATATAAGAATTGTAATAGTGATAAGCTTAATAAACATCGATACTTAATGGTAAATTACCCTTAATCTCTTTAATTTATTAAAAACAGTTTTTCTTTTTTATGAACACACCTAAACAACAGACAGTAACAATAATCGGTTTTCCTGTGGATCTTGGTTCAGGAAGACGAGGTGTTGATATGGGTCCTTCTGCTTTGCGTATTGCGGGATTGGAAAGCAAATTAACCCAGCTTGGTTACAAAGTGGAAGATACCGGCGATATTAACATTGAGATAATGGAAAGACAAAAAATTTCCAATCCAAAGCTTAAGTATTTAAATGAAATACTAAAGACATCCAAAACTCTTGCTGCTCGCGTAGAAAAAACATTGGAACAAAATAAATTTCCGCTTTGTCTGGGCGGTGATCATTCAATGGCATTGGGTACTATTGCGGGCATTTCATCGCATTGTAAAAAAAATAAATTGACTCTTGGTGTAATTTGGATTGATGCACACACAGATATGAATACTGATGAAACAACTCCCTCTGGAAATATTCACGGAATGCCGCTTGCAGCTTCAATGGGATTAGGACATCCGGCATTAGTAGATTTTTACAGTTTTGCTCCAAAATTAAAACCAGAAAACTGTGCAATCATCGCTGCCAGAAGTATTGATCTTGAAGAAAGAAAAAATATTAAAAAGTTAAATCCAACAGTTTACACAATGAGCGATGTTGATAAACTTGGCATCCATAGAATTATTAGTCGTGTGCTAAAACAGTTTAAAGAAAATGTAGATCACATACACGTTAGTTTTGATGTTGACTGTGTTGATCCGAACTTTGCCCCCGGAGTCGGAACTCCTGTACCCGGCGGATTAAATTATCGCGAAGCTCACTTGCTGATGGAAGCTATTGCAGAATGCGGTTGTATGTCCTCTCTTGAAGTTGCAGAGGTTAATCCGATCCTGGATGTTAAGAACAGCAGCGCCGTATTTGCAGCAGATCTTATTGCATCCAGTATGGGACAAAGAATATTGTAATGAATAGCCGTTCTGTTAATTTTTATCTGTTAGTTGTTTTTTCTGTTACGGTAATTTTAAAGTTTACAAGTATCATTTCTGTTCCCTGGTCTGAAATAATTTCGTATGCAGCAATGCTGATAGGAATGAATATTTTTTACAATTCCCTTCTTAAACATCAGACTGTTGGAATTTTTATTGGGGCTTTCTTATTCCAGATAGGCATTTTGTTGTTCTTAACGGAAAAGTATGAGCTTACCGAGCCGAGAAGAATTTTTATCCCTGCTTTGATGAGCATTATTGGTTTTTCTCTGTTACTTACAAATCTGTTTAATCATTCAAATAAATTCAGATTGTTTCTGTCATTGATAATTTCTGCGGTGGGGATTTTGTTCATCTTTATAAGGGGAAGCATAAATTTTGAAACGTATATCAATTACCTTTTGGAAATTATAAATAGCTTTTGGTTAGTACTTATATTTCTTCTGGCTGTAATATTTTTTACTGTATGGGAATTTAACAGAGAGAAGAAAAATCATAATTGATTTCGGCTTGTTTAATTAACTCCGATGAAGAGTTTTTCCGCACATCTTCAATTTTCTTTTCCAGCTTGTTTATGTCTGAAGTAAATTTAAAGAATGCAAATATTAACAAGGCAAGCAAAATAGCTATTGCAATGTAAGCGAGTAAAAGATTTTTTGTTAGTCTTTTCTCTGTTTCATTAAATGAACTTTTTAGAGAATCTAAATCAAGCTCCAGTGCTCTTAACATTTTTTCACTTACAGATTTTTTTCCCTGGTCTGTAACTTTTAATTCAAAATTTTCTTCCTGCGGTTTTGTTTCGGCTGGTAAAAAAGGTTCCGGTTCGGGTGTTTCAAAAGTTTCTGTTAAAGCAGCAACCTGAATTTCCTCAGAAACCATCTGCGATTGCTCAGTGATTTCTTCCTGCTCAACTGATATCTCTTCAAAACTAGGAATATTAACATCAGGTTCGATGGTTTCAGGATTCTGATTTTCAACAAAGTTAACGGGCTCTTCTGTTATTGATCCCTCAAAATTATTTTGTGTTGATAACTCCAAACTCTCTATTTCCGGCAACTGAATTTCATCAAGGTTAAATGGTTCTGTTTCTTCCGGAACTTTAAAAGAGATATCTTCACTAACAACCTCAACATTTTCCTCCATTTGCACAGGATATTCTTCAACCGGAGTTTCCATTTCCTGCTGAGCTTTTAACTCTTCTTCCTCTTTTATTTTTTTCATTCTGATCTCTTCTGCCAATTTAATCAGCCGAAGCGCAACATTATCTTTTAATTGCGGGTCAGGAACCTCTAATTGGAGTGATAGCGGTAAGAGTGATGCAACTATCTGGAATTTTCCTAATTCATCATATGGAAAAGAAAAACCTTCGTCTATGTGTGTTCTCAATTCTTCTTCTTCTTCAGCAGTTAAGCATTCAATAGCTTTAACCGGAATCATACCAATAATTTTCTGTTCATCAATCATTGGTTTGTCTCCTTATCAAGTACATACTTTAAACCGTTAAGTACAACTCTAAGTTTGGATTTAATAGTCGGAAGAGGAATGTTTAGTTTTTTTGCTATCTCATTTTCTTTCAAACCCTCGTAATACGCCAATGATAACACATATTGCTGTGCTTCTGTAAGTTTCCCAATTGTTGAAAAAATCAGGTCCCTTTTTTCGAAGGCTTCTTCTATATCAAGCGGCTTAATTGCCGGAGAAATTTTGGGTATTATAACGGAATTTTCGTATTCATCATCATACTCAGGAAGCTCATCGCCTCTATCTCTTTTTAGAGAATCTAGAGCTTTATTTCTTGCAAGTAAAATCAACCAGCTAAAAAGATTTTGAGTTTCAACATTAAACAATCCGCATTTCTGCCAGATAATCACAAAAATTTCTGTTAAAACTAATTCGGATTTTTCTTTGCTGCCTAAAATTTTATTTATAAGCGTGTACAAAATTGGAGAGTATTTATCGTAAAGAGCTTCCAACGCTTTAGAATCTCTTTCCATTACTCTTTGTATCAGTTCAATATCCTTAGATTGAGTGCTCAAGTAACCTCGTATATAAATTTGTTAGATATTGCTACTATAAAAGTATAGTGTGGGTAACAAAAAAGCAATTTTATAGGGTGGATTGTGCTAGAAGACTGGTTAATAAACAAAAAAACCCGACTCATTTCTGAATCGGGTTTAACAAAATTAAATCATTTTAATTATTTGGCGTTGGATCCGACAATATTTACACTTACTTCAATATTTTCTGAAACCTTCTGTCCAACAACTTTATTATTTACGCCAAAATCTGAAAGCTTAACATTAAATTTAGCCTGCACACCCAGCAAATCGCCCGGTGCTCTTGATTTTGTAACTTCGCTTTCATCAAGATATGATATGGTTGCATCAGCGGTTACTTCTTTAGTAACGCCTTTCATTGTGTAATCGCCGGTAACTTTAGCGGATAATCTGTTATCAGAAATTACTTTAACATCACTTACTTTTTTGATTTCAAAAGTAATTTCCGGAAATTTTGCGGCATCTAACCAGCCTGCATCACGCATATGCCCATCCCGGGTATCAATACCTGTTTTTATTGTTGCAACCGGAACAATTAATTTTCCTTTGAGGGTTTTGATATCGTTGACATTGAAGGTAACACTTCCCGTTATTCCTCCGCTTAAGCCAGTAATGTCTTCAAGGGGAGTTGTACTGAAAAATGTTGTTTGATTTCTTCCTGCTTTGTCTTCAAAGTTAAAAGTTTGTTCACCACTGGCTTTAACTTTAAAGCCTTGAGCAAATAAAGAAGCAGTAAAAACCATAATTACTGCAAAGATTGATAGTGTGTTTTTCATTTTGTGTCCTTTCTTTTGTTTCTAAATAAATAAATAAAAAATCCAGATATGAAGATTGTTAAACCGGCTATTGAGAATACTGATATTACTTCTAAAACTGATGTTATTCCGGAAGGCAATAAACCAAAAACAAATTTGTCTATAAATTGTTTGTTTTCAACACCCAGCATTCTATCTAAGTCTGTTGTGTTATCTACAAGAATTTGAGTTTTCGTAAAAACTTCAGCTCCCTGTATGTACCAGATTAGCAAAGTGATGACTAAAACTACTACTCCGGTAAATAAGACGTAAATCTGTTTTTTGTTCATTGTAAAATTTGTATTGTTAAAAATTCATTTGTTAAACTGCCCAAAACTTTTTTGATTTATAATGAGAATAAGAAATTGTTTCAGAACTTTAAGTAATTAGTTAAATTTGAAATCACAAAGGGACAAGTTTCCCGCTATAAATATTAAACAATTTATATGTTATAACTCAAAATTTCAATAACATTAGTAAGTCAGGTAAAGTTCAAAAGTGGAAAAATGTTACGATATAGCAATTATTGGTGGAGGCATCGTTGGTACCGCCACCGCTTTATCAATTCTTAAATCACTTTCTGTAAAACTACTTTTACTTGAAAAAGAACCTTCTCTCGCAGTTCATCAAACCGGAAATAACAGCGGAGTAATTCATTCGGGGCTTTATTACAAACCCGGGTCTCTAAAGGCAACAAATTGCTCAACTGGAAGAGAATTGATGTATGAATTTTGTCAGGAATACTCTTTACCATTTGAAAAATGCGGAAAAATAGTTGTAGCTACCACAAAAGAGGAGCTGCCCGCTCTTGATATGATTGAAGAACGCGGCAGAGCTAATGGATTGACCGGATTGAAGAGATTAGCGGCGGAAGAAATTAAAGAATATGAGCCTTACGCAAACGGTATTGCCGGATTATTTGTTCCTCAAACCGGTATTGTTGATTATGTTGCTGTTACAAATAAGTATGCGGAATTAATAATTCAAAAAGGCAGAGAAATTAAAACCAGCACTAAATTAATTAGCGTTAACCACGATGCAAATAATTTGGTTTTGCAAACCACAAATGGCGATTATAAAACAAAATTTCTTTTAAACTGTGCCGGCTTGCAATCAGATAGAATTGCAAAGATGTGCGGTGTTGATCCCAAATTAAAAATTATTCCCTTCCGTGGAGAGTATTATAAAATAAAAAAAGAAAAACAGTATCTGGTCAAAAATTTAATCTATCCTGTTCCTGATATAAAATTTCCGTTTCTCGGAGTTCACTTTACAAGAATGATTGGCGGTGGAGTTGAGGCGGGTCCAAATGCAGTGCTTGCATTTAAAAGAGAAGGTTACAGAAAAACAGATTTTTCATTTGCCGATATTTTGGAGATGAAACTGTATTCTGGTTTCTGGAAGATGGCAATGAAATATTATAAAATGGGATTTCAGGAATTCAGAAGATCTTTTAGTAAAGAACTTTTTGTGCAATCATTGCAAAAACTTATTCCCGAAATTCAATTTGACGATATTGAACCGGGTGGAGCCGGCGTAAGAGCACAGGCACTGGAACCGGACGGCAAACTGGTAGATGATTTCAGAATAATTGAAGCAGAAAGAATGGTTCATGTATTAAATGCACCATCGCCTGCAGCTACAGCATCTTTAAGTATAGGTAAAACAATCTCAGAAATGGTAATTAAACGATTTAATCAAGACGTTAATTAATAAACAGAGAGAATGTAAATAGAAATAAAGAAGAGGTTGTCTCAAAAGTTGAATTTTATGTGTCATTCCCGTGAAAACGGGAATCCAAAACGCATAAAACAAAATGGATTCCCACTTTCGTGGGAATGACAATTCGGTATTTTTAACTTTTGAGACAACCTTTAAATATTAGTAAATATTATGAAACAGGATTTATTAAAAATAATTTCAACATCGTTGGAAAAAATAGATTTAGAAGAAATCAGGAAGGATTTTTCCTCTCTATCTAAAATGATAAAAAAAAATAAAACAGAAATTATTTTAATAAGCGGTGGAGTCTCATCAGTTTCAAAAGAATTTTTAATAAAAGAGATTAAACAAATTTTAGAAACCCAAACCGTTGAGAGAACCAAATATTACATCAAACGGCTTAAAAAAAGCCTGACCGAAACGAAACAAAGCAAGATAAACGATTTGAATCTTAACCGATGGAAAGAATACGATGATATAATTACGGACAGTCTGTGGATACTAAATAAACGCGATAGCTCGGGAGTTCATCACGCCGGATACTGGGGAAACTTTATTCCGCAAATTCCTAATCAGCTTTTAAGACGTTATACAAAAAAGGGCGATTGGATTCTGGATCCTTTTTTAGGCAGCGGCACAACGCTTATTGAAGCCCAAAGGCTTGGCAGAAATTCGGTGGGAATTGAGTTATCAAAAAAAGTAATTGATCAGGCTCAAAAGTTAATTGCAAAAGAAGATAATCCGCATAACATAAAATTAGAGTTTATAAATGATAACAGCGCCGCAGTCAATTTTAGAAAGCTGCTTTCAGATTTAAATATAAAATCATTTCAGTTTCAAATTTTCCATCCACCTTATTGGGATATTATTAAATTCAGCGATAACGATTCTGATCTTTCAAATGCAAATTCAATAGATGAATTTTTACAAGGCTTTGGGAAAGTGCTGGACAATACTCTTCCCTATCTGGAAACAAAAAGGTTTGCTGCAGTTGTTATCAGCGATAAATATTCTGATGGTGAATGGATTCCGCTTGGATTTTATGTGATGCAGGAATTTTTGAAACGTGATATGATACTAAAATCCACAATTGTAAAAAACTTTGATGAAACAACTGCTAAGCGAAATCAGAAAGAGTTGTGGCGTTATCGCGCATTGGCAGGTGGATTTTATGTTTTTAAACACGAGTACATTTTTGTTTTTCAGAAAAGATGATTTTGGACGGTAGTTGCAAGTCCTGCCCGTTTCAGGCGGGTTAAGCTTGCGGGAATAATGATTTGACTGATAGCTAATAATAAATGCCTATTAATATATCTTTCCTCAACCTGAAGGTTGAGGCTACCTTATGAAATACAATTTACAACAAATAGAAACCGAGCTAAAGAAAAGATTAGTCTATCCATACAAATGGGGACAGAAACAAAACGATAATTTCGATAAGCAAACCAATTTTATTTATCATACTTTTTTATTTGAAGAACTTCTAAAAGAAATTGAGGAAAGATTTAAATCAGAAAAAGATTATGATCTTTATTTTAATTACTCTATAAATCGCTGGTATAACTTCTGGTCGGCACAAGCCGTTGAAAATATTTTTTGTTCATTGCCAAATGTTAACCCCGCTATGGATAGTAAAGACAGATTAGTTGACTTTACGATTGATGGAGTTTCGTTTGATCACAAAACCTCTGTGTTTCCAAAAAACTTTCCTCACAAAATCAATGAAGCGATAAAACGAACAGATGAACTGATAAGATGGCTTTATAAGCATCAGTCGCAGCAGCAAAGAAAACACTTAAAGAACAGATTATTTATTGTTCTTTATTCTAAAACCAGTGAGCACTGGAAATTGAAATCAGAAATAATGTGGCTGAAAGACCGAATAGAAAAATATATGATTGGTTTTAATCCGGACTATCTGATGAAATTTGAATTTGAAAAAAACAAAGTAACACTTTCTGATGTAATTTGGGCTATAAGAGATTAATTGAAAAATATCTGTAACTGATTTTGATAGTTTGGTGGTTTGGCCAGAGACTTTTTATAAACAACACCAAAGGCAATACATATACTAAAACTTAAATTACACCAACTAAAAAACAATAGTTATATGAAACAATTTTATTATTTTAATAACATTAAAAGTGACGATAATGAAAAACCTTACCGAAATAAAAAACCTAATTCAGCAGAACAAGGTATATCTTATTAGTAAATATAATCTTAAAAGCATAGCATTGTTTGGATCGATAACCAGAAATGAAGCTACGCCCACAAGTGATATTGATATTCTTGTTGAGTTTGAAAAGCCAATTGGGCTGGATTTTGTTTTGCTTGCCGATGAATTAGAATCTCTTCTTGGTGTTAAAGTTGATTTGGTCACTCCAAAAGCAATTAAGCCAAAAATGTTTGAAATGATTAAGCAAGATTTGCTCTATGTCTAAAAGAGAATGGAAAATACTTTTTGAAGATATTATAGAAAGCATCACTAAAGTTGAAGAATATACATCTGATTTATCTTATGAAGATTTTGAAGAGAGCAATCTTATAATCGATGCGGTGGTTAGAAATATTGAAGTTATTGGAGAAGCTTCTAAAAATGTTCCCGCAGAAATCCAAAATAATTTTCCAGATATTCCCTGGCAAAAACTTAGGGGAATTCGAAATAGAATTGTTCATGATTATTTTAATGTTGATCGCACTATTATCTGGCATATTGTAAAAAATGAGTTAACCCCTTTGAAAAACACACTTCTTAGTCATATAGATCGCAATAAATAATTTTTTACTCTTATCTTTTCTTAAAACGACAATTTTGACCAGGAAATTTTTAGAAACTTCAAAATTTAATTGAAGTAAGACAGTGCTTTTCCTATTTTCAAGAAGACAAAATCAAAAAGAATTATATTATGAAAAAGATTTTATTAATCTCGTTTTCTTTAATACTGTCATTTACTCTTTTGAATTGCGGTGATGGCAGCAAAGATGATGCACAGGACTCTGTAAAAGATTCAACTTCTTCTTTCAAAAAAAGATACGGAGTAAAATCCGGAATAATTGAATACTCTCTCAGTGGCTCGCAGGAAGGCACCAAAACTCTTTACTTTGATGATTGGGGAATGAGACAAGCTGAATATACACGCTCTGTTTTAAGTATTGCCGGATTCAGTAAATCTATAAATCTGGTAAACATTATTGATGGCGAATATCAGTATGTGATTAATATGGATCAGAGAGCTGGTACCAAAACACGTAATCCTATCATAAAAGCAATTGATGAGTTAAAGGATCAAAAAGGATTTAATGAATTTGGTGAACAGATGCTCCTAAGTATGGGCGGAAATAAAATTGGGCGTGATGAAATTATGGGAAAGGAATGCGATGTTTATGAAATCGGTAACACTGGTACAAAACTCTGGGTTTGGGAATGGATCACCTTAAAAGAAGAAACAAATTCAGGTGGATTAAACCGCACAGTGGTTGCAACAAAAATTAACATTGGTGGATCGGTTCCATCAAGCAAATTTGCATTGCCAGAAAAAGTTGTTCTTAACGAAGTTGATCTTGATAATATTGAAAACGAAATGCGAGAGGCCAATAAGTGATTTCTTTTCTTCCGATTGGCGGTGGAAATGAAATTGGCGCGAACAGCTATTACTTAAATTTTAACGGCAACGGAATTATCCTTGACTGTGGAATTCATCCGCAGAAAACGGGACTTGAGTCCCTACCCGACTTTAACCTTTTAAAAGACAAACCAATTGACTGGTGTTTAATTTCGCACGCCCATCAGGATCATATCGGCTCACTTCCCTTTCTTATTAAAAAATATCCGTACATAAAGATTATCACCACACCACAAACAAGGGCTTTGGCCGAGTTGACGCTTCACAACTCTGTATCAATTCTTAAAAAGGAAATTAATGATGGGTCATTTGAATTCTACACGCACGATGAAGTTGATCTTTTAATTAAAATGATTGGTTATAAAGAATATGAAAGTGAAACCGAGTTGAACTCTTTTCATCAGTCAGCTCGTTCTAAAGTTAATGCAGCATTTTACGATGCGGGTCATATTCTTGGTTCTGCCGGCATTTTACTGGAAAGCAATGATTACAAAATATTTTATACCGGTGATATTAATCTTACAAATCAAACTTTAATTCCTGCTGCAACTTTGCCTAAAACAAAAGTTGATACTCTGATTCTTGAAACAACTTACGGTGCTACTGATTCGGAGCTTCTTCTAAACTGGAAAGATGAGTCACTTAGGTTTGCGAAGGAAGCAAACAAAATTTTAAATCAGGGAGGCTCAATTCTTATTCCCGTTTTTTCTCTTGGCAAAATGCAGGAAATGCTTGCAACGATATGGCTGTTGATGCAAAAGAAAAAACTAACAACAGTTGATATTTATACAGGCGGAATCGGAATAAAGATTAATAGAACTTATGATTATAACCGCTACGTTGTTAACAGAGTCGATAAAGAATTTGAACTGAATACAATTCCTCAAAAAGATTATTACGAAGTTTCCAATCCTGAAGAATTCTTTAAGCATCCCTGCATAGTGCTTGCCTCAAGCGGAATGATGATTGAGAATACGGCATCTTACAATTTTGCCAGGAGATGGCTTGCACAAAATGATTCCGCAATCTTTACTGTTGGATATATGGATCCACAATCTGCAGGTTACATAATTGCGAATTCTGAGCGCGGAGATAAAGTACAGCTTAGTAAGTTTGATGAAACAAGAGAAGTAAAATGCCAAATAAAGAATTTTAAGTTTTCTGCACACGCACGCAGAGAAGATTTATTAAAAATTGTTGATAAACTGAAACCCGAAAATGTAATTTTAACCCACGGGGATGAAGAAGCAATTGATTGGGTAGGTTCGGCAATATTAAAAAAATATAAAAATGTAAAAGTTAAAATCGGATTGGCCGGGAATGAAATTGAACTAATTTAGAAGCTAACCCGATTTATTTAACAATGCTGTCTTACTTTCCGTGCCATACAATTGTTTTCTGAACACCATCAGCAAAAATACTGCCTGCTACAAATGCTTCTGTCC
>CAZCJF010000018.1:28110-54408 GCA_964499095.1 uncultured Ignavibacteriaceae bacterium | reverse complement strand
GAGCACATCCTTGGTAAGGATGAGGTCACCGGTTCAATCCCGGTCGTCAGCTCAAGTGAGTTTTTGAGGTTTCCAAATTCAGAATTATACAAGTTAGGGGATCACCGCTTGAAAGTTTAAGGAGTATTTATGGCAAAAAGTAATATTAGACAAATAATAGTTTTAGAAAGCACCGCCGGAACTGGTTACAGATATACAACTACAAAAAACAAGCGAACTCATCCAGCTAGGGTTGAGTACAAGAAGTATGATCCGGTTGTAAGAAAACACGTAATTTTCAAAGAAACTAAATGAGAAATACGTCAGTAGCTCAATTGGCTAGAGCAGCGGTCTCCAAAACCGCAGGTTGGGGGTTCGAGTCCCTCCTGACGTGCTGAAAATCTGAGGAATTTATGAAAGAGAAAATAATCAACTTCTTTCAGGATGTTGTGAAAGAAATGAAAAAAGTAACCTGGCCTACTAAGGCTGAGCTTATAGAATCAACAAAAATTGTAATTGTTGTTTGTATTGTTCTGGCTTTGTTTACTTATGTAATAGATATGTTAATTAGTCAGGTATTTAAAGGAATTTATTAGGTAGATTAGCTATGGATGCAAAATGGTATGTTGTTAGAACCTTTTCTGGTCACGAAAATAAAGTTAAGTCTTCTCTTGAAGCGGGCATTAATGATAATGAGAGCTTAAAAGAAAAGATTTTAGATATTTTAGTCCCCACAGAAAAAGTATTTGAAGTAAAAGAGGGCAAAAAAAAGAGTAAAACAAAGAATTTTTTCCCTGGTTACATTTTGGTTCATGCTGTACTTGATAATCAGGTAAAAGATTTTATTCAAAATACACAATCAGTGATGGGCTTTTTGGGTACCGGAGGAAATCCAAATCCTCTTCAGCCCGAAGAAGTTAAAAGAATTGTTGGTAGAATTACTCAGGATGAATCATCCGAACGACTTGAAACAGTATTCCGAAATGGAGACCTTGTTAAAATAATTGATGGACCGTTTAATAATTTTTCTGGATTTGTTGAAGAAGTAAATGAAGAAAAAATGAAAATTAAAGTGATGGTTTCAATTTTTGGACGAAAAACACCTGTAGAAATTGATTTTGTTCAAGCAGAATTAGAAAAATAAACATAGTATTTAATAGGTTACATTATGGCTAAAAAGATTGATTCTTATATAAAGTTACAAATTCCTGCCGGAAAAGCTAATCCATCTCCACCAGTTGGACCTGCACTTGGTCAAAAGGGTGTTAATATAATGGAGTTTTGCAAACAGTTTAATGCTAGAACCCAGGATAAAGATGGCTTGATAATCCCGGTAGTTATTACAGTTTATAGTGATAAATCATTTACATTTATTACTAAAACACCACCGGCATCAGTTTTACTTAAAAAAGCAGCAAAAATTGATAAAGGCTCTCCGGAATCGCATAGGACCAAAGTTGGAAAGGTTTCCAAGAAACAGGTAAAAGAAATTGCAGAGATGAAAATGCCTGACCTGAATGCATTCGATATTGACCACGCAATGAGTATGGTTGCAGGAACTGCAAGAAGTATGGGAATTACTGTCGAAGAATAATAATTAAAATTTATAAGTCTTAACTTATTTGGTGACTAAAAATGCAAGCAACAAAAAGAAATAAAGAATTACTTAAATCAGTTGATTTGGAAAAAGAATACACAATTACCGAAGCTATAGTGCTTCTTAAAGAGAAATCAAAAGTTAAATTTGTAGAAACTTTAGATTGTGCGATTAGATTAGGCGTTGACCCACGACATGCTGATCAAATGATAAGAGGCACAGTATCACTTCCATATGGTACCGGAAAAACTGTTCGTGTTCTTGTTATTGCCAAAGGTGCAAAAATTCAAGAAGCTCTTGATGCAGGTGCTGATCATGCTGGTTTTGAAGATTATCTGGAAAAAATTAAAGGTGGCTGGGCAGATGTTGATGTTGTAATCGCAACACCTGATTCTATGGCCGAACTTGGCAAATTGGGTAAAGTACTTGGTCCCAAAGGTTTGATGCCAAATCCTAAAAGCGGCACAGTAACAATGGATGTAGCAAAAGCTGTAAAAGAAGTGAAAGCAGGCAAAATAGAATTCAGAGTTGAAAAAACAGGTATTGTTCATACAGCTTTAGGTAAATTAAATTTTGAAACAAATCAACTTGTAGAAAATACAAAAGCATTTCTTAACACAATTATAAAAATGAAGCCATCTACAGCAAAAGGGCAGTACGTTAAGAGTTTGTATTTATCAAGTACAATGGGGCCTGGATTAAAAATTTCCAGAGATGAATTGAATTTAGGACAATAAAGTTTTACGCACTCATATAATTAAAATAGCTTCTAACCGACCCGAAATAATAAACTGAGATACGGGAGAAATATGAATAAGAACGAAAAAGCAGAGATAATCGCAGAAGCAAAAGAACTGATCGAAAAGGCAAGCGCCGTTTACCTTACTGATTATTCAAGCATTAATGTTGCAGACATTAGTGATATCAGAAATCAGTTTCGAAAAGAAGGTGTCAGTTATAAAGTATTCAAAAATACTTTATTTAAACGAGCGCTGGTTGAATCGGGACGTTTTGAGAAACTTGCCGATCATCTCGAGGGAATGACAGGATTTGCATTCGCTTCAACAAATCCGGTTGCACCCGCAAAAATAATTAAGAAGTACTTTGATGCTTCACAAAAACTCGCTCTAAAAGCTTGTTACATCGAAACAGAATATTACGATGGCAGCAAACTTAATGAGCTTGCATCATTACCTACAAAGCAAGAAGTTATTGCCGGTATACTCGGTAGTTTAAACTCACCTGCTTCAGGTATTGTTGGATCAATATCAGCTGTTGTTAGAGATCTTGTTAGTGTTATTGACGAGGTTTCTAAAAAGAAAGCAGCATAAAGTTAACTAAGAAATTAATTTATCAGGAGAAATGAAAATGTCAGAAAAAGTTGCACAAGCACTCGAACTTATTAAAGGAATGTCACTTCTTGAAGCTTCAGAATTAAAGAAAGCTCTTGAAGAAGAATTTGGCGTAACCGCCGCTGCACCTGTTGTAATGGCAGGCCCAGTTGCTGGTGGCGCTGCCGTAGCACCTGCAGAAGAAAAAACAGAATTTGATGTTATTCTTCAGGCAGCTGGCGATAAGAAAATTAATGTGATTAAAGTAGTTAGAGCACACACAGGTTTGGGCTTAAAAGAAGCTAAAGATCTTGTAGATGGCGCTCCTAAAACTGTAAAAGAAGCTGCTTCAAAAGATGAAGCTGAAAAAATCAAAAAAGAGCTTGAAGAAGCTGGCGCTACAGTTACTTTGAAATAATCAAAGCCAATATTTATTTAGTTTTTTAAGTGATAGGACGGGATGTACCGTCTTATCGCTTTTGTTTTATATAGTGTGTGTGAATTTGATGCTATTTTATAGCTTATGTTAAACATCAGGAGGTTTTCAATTGGATAATAATCGTATTTCCTTTGGGCGTATTCCTTCCGTTATTGATATACCGGATTTGTTGGGTATTCAGACAGAAACTTTTGAAGATTTTGTGCAGCTTTCTGTTCCGCCATCTAAACGCGAGAATAAAGGATTACAACAGGTATTTACCACTAATTTCCCAATTTTTGATAATAAAGAAAATTATAGACTGGATTTTCTCGAATACTACGTTGAGAAGCCAAGGTTTTCTGTTGAAGAATGTTTGGAAAGAGGATTAACTTTTTCTGCCCCTCTGAAAGCAAAGTTACGTCTTTCAACAAAAGATCTTGAAACTGAAGAGTTTATAAACACAGTTGAACAGGAAGTTTATCTGGGTAATCTTCCGTTTATGACCAATAAAGGTACCTTTGTTATAAACGGTGCAGAAAGAGTAGTTGTTTCTCAATTACACAGATCTCCGGGAGTTGCATTTGCAGAAACTATTCATCCGAATGGGACCCCAATTTACTCTGCAAGGATTATTCCTTTGCGAGGTTCCTGGGTTGAATTTGCAACCGATATTAACTACGTAATGTATGTTTATATTGATAGAAGAAAAAAATTCCCGGCAACAACACTTTTGCGTGCACTCGGTTATCAATCTGATGAAGAAATTTTAAACCTCTTTAACCTCGTTGAAAATGTAAGTGTTAAAAAAGGAAAACTTGAAAATTATATCGGCAGAATGATAGCCAGTGACATTTTTGATATGTCAACCGGGGAAATTTTCCTGACACGTGATGCAATATTAACTGAAGAAGATCTTGAAAGAATAAATGACGCAGAAGTTGATTACTTGAAATTTATCAGAGCTGAATCTGCCAATGAACAAAATCTGATAGTAAACACATTAAGAAAAGATACATCTCATACTCGTGAAGAAGCACTATATGCTATTTACAGACAATTGAGATCAGGTGAAGCTCCTGATTTGGCTACTGCTGAAGCGCTTATCGAAAAATTATTCTTTAATGATAAAAGATATGATCTTGGTGATGTCGGTCGTCACAGAATGAATGATAAGCTGAAATTAACCGTTCCCGAGACCACTACTGTGCTTACTATTGAGGATATAATCGCTATAATGACTTATATAATGGACTTGAAAGATGGTAGAGTTTCTGTTGATGATATTGATCATTTAGGTAACAGAAGAATCAGAACAGTAGGCGAGCAGTTAGGTCAGCAGTTCAACGTTGGTATGGCGCGTATGGCAAGAACAATAAAAGAGCGAATGAACATGCGCGATACCGAAAACTTTACGCCCCAGGATTTAGTTAATGCCAGAACTATCACCAGTGTGATAAACGCTTTCTTTGGAACAAACCAGCTCTCGCAATTTATGGATCAAACAAATCCATTAGCTGAAATGACTCATAAAAGAAGAATGTCTGCTTTAGGACCTGGTGGTTTAACAAGAGAGAGAGCAGGATTTGAAGTTCGTGACGTTCATTACACTCATTATGGACGTTTATGCCCGATTGAAACACCAGAAGGCCCAAATATCGGTTTGATTTCATCCTTAACAATTTACTCCAGAGTAAATAAATATGGATTTCTTGAAACACCATACAGAAAAGTTTCAAAAGGTAAGGTAACAGACGAAGTTGAGTATTTAACTGCCGAGCAGGAAGATAAATTTACCATCGCTCAGGCGAACGCACCGCTGACTGAGAGCGGTAAGTTTGTTAATGAAAGAGTTAAATCCAGATTAAAAGGTGAATTTCCGATTGTATATCCTGAAGATGTACAATATATGGATGTTGCTCCTGCGCAGATTGTTAGTGCAGCAGCTGCATTAATACCTTTTCTTGAGCACGATGATGCAAACAGAGCGCTGATGGGTTCGAACATGCAGCGTCAATCAGTGCCGCTGTTAAAACCAGAAGCTCCTATCGTTGGAACAGGAATGGAGAAAAAAGTTGCTCACGATTCACGTGCACTATTATTAGCTGAAGATAGCGGAGTTATAGAATATGTTGATGCAACAAAAATTACTGTTAAGTATGATATTAATCCTAACAGTTTTGAAGCTTTAACAAGCTTTAATGAAATCAGAGAGGTTACTTACTATCTAACAAAGTTCCATGGAACAAACCAGGAAACTTGTATAAATCAGATTCCAATAGTAACACAGGGACAAAAAATTAAAAAAGGCGATGTTCTTGCAGATGGTGCATCTACGCAGGGCGGCGAACTTGCATTGGGTAGAAATGTTCTTGTTGCATTTATGCCGTGGCGTGGATATAATTTTGAGGATGCGATAATTATTAGTGAAAAAGTTGTAAGTGAAGATGTTTATACCTCGATCCACATAGAAGAATTTGAACTTCAGGTAAGAGAGACTAAACGTGGTGAAGAAGAGTTAACTCGTGAAATTCCTAACGTAAGCGAAGAAGCAGTAAAAAATCTTGACGAAAATGGAATTATCAGAGAAGGAGCCGAAGTAAAAGAAGGTGATATCTTGATTGGAAAAATCACACCAAAAGGTGAAACCGATCCAACACCTGAAGAAAAATTACTACGCGCAATATTCGGTGATAAAGCCGGTGATGTTAAAGATGCATCTTTGAAAGCACCTCCGGGATTGAAAGGTACTGTAATCAAAACAAGACTTTTCAGCAGAAAAAAGAGAGATAACGAATCTAAAAAACAAGAGAAAATTGCTCTTGAAAAACTTGATCAGGAATTGAAGAAAAATCTTCAAAATCATTATGATAAATTAGTTGAAAAACTTACTCGAATTACCAAAGATCAGGTTACAACCGGAATAAGAGATCTGGATGGAAGTGTTGTTTTGAGAAGCGGCTCAACTATCCGTGAAGAAACATTTTCAGCAATGGAAGATGTTACCAAACTCGATTATACATTAGAGTGGTTTGAATCAAAGAAAACAAATAACATGATTAACACTCTCTTTAAAAATTATTTTAATATCAAAACAGATATTGAAGAAGATTATAAGAGAGAGAGAATTAAGATACAAAGCGGTGATGAGCTGCCTCCGGGAATCGTTCAGCTGGCTAAAGTTTATGTTGCTAAAAAACGTAAACTTTCAGTTGGTGATAAAATGGCCGGAAGACATGGTAACAAAGGTGTTGTTGCTAAAATCGTTCCTGCTGCAGATATGCCATTTCTGCCGGATGGAACTCCGGTTGATATAATTCTTAATCCGCTTGGTGTTCCTTCTCGTATGAACCTTGGGCAGCTTTATGAAACTGCACTTGGCTGGGTAGGAAAAAAATTAGGAGTAAAATTCGCAACTCCGATTTTTGATGGAGCTAAAGTAGAAGATGTTAAAGAATGGTTAGCTAAAGCCGGTTTGGAATCGGGAAGTAAAACCGATCTTTATGATGGAAGGTCAGGTGAAAAGTTCCATCAAAAAGTTACTTGCGGTTATATTTATATGCTTAAACTAAGCCATCTTGTTGATGATAAAATTCACGCAAGATCAATTGGGCCATACTCTTTAATCACTCAGCAGCCACTCGGTGGAAAAGCACAGTTTGGTGGTCAGAGATTTGGAGAAATGGAAGTTTGGGCATTGGAAGGATATGGAGCTTCTCATATACTGCAGGAAATTCTAACAGTTAAAAGTGATGATGTTGCCGGAAGAGCAAAAGTTTACGAAGCAATAGTAAAAGGTGATAATTTACAGGAACCAAATATTCCTGAATCGTTTAACGTTTTAATTAAAGAGCTACAGGGCTTAGGGCTCAATATGAAAATTAATTAACGTTAAACATTCTATTAAATTAGAAATTAGGAGATAAAAAATGGCTTTTAGACCTCAAGAAAATGCACAGAAAGATATAAACAGCATAACTATCAGTCTTGCTAGTCCCGATGATATACTTTCGCGCTCATATGGAGAAGTTACAAAACCGGAAACTATTAATTACAGATCATTCAGACCTGAAAAAGATGGTTTGTTTTGTGAAAAGATTTTTGGCCCGACCAGAGATTGGGAATGTTTTTGCGGTAAGTACAAAAGAATAAGATATAAAGGAATAATCTGCGATAGATGCGGTGTTGAAGTTACCCAGAAGAGCGTAAGAAGAGAGAGAATGGGACACATTGCTCTTGCTGTTCCTGTAGTTCACATCTGGTTCTTCAGAGCACAACCATCCAAAATTGGAAATATTATAGGACTAAGTCTTAAAGAACTCGAAAAGATTATTTACTATGAGTCTTATGTTGTTCTTAACCCAGGTCCAACCGGATTGAGCAGATTAGATTTGATCTCGGAAGATCAGTACTTCGAAGTATTAAATTCGTTGCCAGATGGAAATGAAAAACTTGAAAATGATGATCCTAAGAAATTTGTTGCAAAAATTGGCGGTGATGCTGTTAAAGAAATTCTAAAGAATACCAACATAGAAAATCTTTCAAAAGAGTTACGTGATCTTGTTAAGGTTGAAACTTCTCAGCAAAAGAAAGCTGATTACTTAAAAAGACTTCGCGTTTTAGAAGCGTTTAAGGAAGAAGAAGGAAAAGTTGCAAATAAACCAGAGTGGATGGTCTTAAGTTATATTCCTGTTATTCCGCCCGAATTGCGTCCTCTTGTACCACTAGAAGGTGGAAGATTTGCAACAAGTGACTTAAATGATCTTTACAGAAGAGTAATTATAAGAAATAACAGATTAAAGAGATTAATTGATATTAAAGCGCCGGAAGTAATTCTGCGTAATGAAAAAAGAATGCTTCAGGAAGCTGTTGATGCATTGTTTGATAATTCAAGAAGAGGAAGTGCTGTTAGAAGTGATAATAATCGTCCTTTGAAATCTTTAAGTGATATGCTTAAAGGTAAACAAGGAAGATTCCGTCAAAATCTTTTAGGAAAAAGAGTTGATTATTCAGGTCGATCTGTAATCGTGGTTGGTCCTGAATTAAAACTTCATCAGTGCGGTCTTCCAAAAGATATGGCGGTTGAGTTATTCAAGCCATTCATAATCAGAAAGCTTATTGAGAGAGGACATAACAAAACTGTAAAAAGTGCAAGAAAAGTTGTTGATAGGAAAGATCCGATAATCTGGGAAATCCTTTCTAAAATAATTGAAGCTCATCCGGTTCTGCTAAATAGAGCGCCTACGCTTCATAGATTAGGTATTCAGGCATTTCAGCCTGTTCTGATAGATGAAAGAGCTATTCAGCTTCATCCTATGGTTTGTACAGCATTTAACGCTGACTTTGACGGAGACCAAATGGCTGTTCACGTTCCATTATCTTATGAAGCTCAATTGGAAGCATCTTTATTGATGTTAAGTAGTCACAACATTCTTTCTCCTCAAAATGGTAGTCCAATAGTAGTTCCAACTCAGGATATAGTACTTGGTTGTTATTATCTGACCAAATTTAAGGAGGGAGACAAAGGTGAAGGCATGACTTTCTCTTCTCCTGAAGAAGTGATTATAGCTTATGATAACAAAGTTGTTGGCTTGCACGCTAAGATTAAAGTTAGAATTGATGGCGAGATGATTGAAACTACTACTGGTCGGGTAATATTCAATCAGATAGTTCCGAAAGAAATGGGATTCATCAACCAGTTGCTCATCAAAAAGGCATTTGGTGGAATTATAGGAAAGATGTTCATGAAACTTGGGAACAAAGTAACTGCCAAGTTCCTTGATGATTTGAAAGATTTAGGATTTAGATATTCAACGGCAGGTGGTTTATCTGTTAGCTTCGCTGATATGATTATCCCCGAAGAAAAAACATCTTTAATCAATAAAGCAAACAAGAAGGTTGAAGGCATCTTGAATGAACACGAACAAGGTGTAATCACTGATGCTGAAAGATACAATAAAATAATTGACGTTTGGACTCATACAACAAATGATGTAGCCAGAGCGTTGATGGATAAAATTAAATTACATAACAAAGGTTTCAACTCACTTCATATGATGGTTGACTCTGGCGCTAGAGGATCGCAGGAGCAGGTGCGTCAGTTAGCCGGTATGAGAGGATTGATGATGAAACCTCAAAAAACTCTATCTGGTCAAGCAGGAGAAATCATTGAAAACCCGATTGTTGCAAACTTCAAAGAAGGTTTGTCAGTGCTCGAGTACTTTATCTCTACACACGGTGCAAGAAAGGGTCTTGCTGATACTGCTTTGAAAACCGCTGATGCAGGTTATCTTACAAGAAGATTGGTGGATGTTGCGCAGGATGTTATTATCTCTGAGCTCGATTGCGGCACTATTCTCGGTATTGAGGTTAAAGCACTGAAGGATGTTGAAGAAGAAAGAGAACCATTAGCTGAACGTATAACAGGAAGATTTACGCAAGAAGATGTTTATGATCCCAGAACAGAAGAATTAATTATAGAAGCAGGACAGTTGATAACAGAGGAAATTGCTGAAAAGATTGAAGATGCTAATATAGATTCAGTGTACATCAGAACAGTATTAACTTGCGAATCTAAACGTGGTGTGTGTGTAAAATGTTATGGACGAAATCTTACTACCGGCAAACAAGTTGAAATCGGAGAAGCAGTAGGAATTATAGCTGCTCAGTCAATCGGCGAACCTGGTACGCAGTTAACTTTGAGAACATTCCACTTGGGTGGTACTTCTTCTAGAATTGCATCACAGTCACAGGTTGAATCTAATACTGATGGTATTGTGAAGTTTGAAAAAATTAATTTTGTTGAAAAAATTGAAAAGGATCCGTTTGGTGGACCTGATAGTAAGGTTAAAGTTGTTACCGGTAGAAGAGGTGTTATAGAAATTTACGATGAGAACAACAGATTGCTGAAAAAGTATGATGTTCCTTACGGAGCTGAATTAGTTGTAAACGATGGCGAAAAAATTAAGAAGAGACAACCACTATATAACCACGATCCATATAACTCAGTAATATTGTCTGATATTTCCGGTAGAGTAAAGTTCATCGATTTGATCGATGGAGTTACGATGCAGCAGGTAACTGATGAACAAACTGGACATGTGCAAAAAGTAGTTATTGAATCAAAAGATAAAAACTTAACTCCGAGCATTCTGATTGAAAACGAAAATGGAGATAGAAAATCATTCAATCTCCCTGTAAGATCATACTTATCAGTTGATGAGGGTGAAAATATCAAGGCAGGTGTAGTCCTTGCAAAAATTTCGAAACAAACTACAAAAAGTAGAGACATCACTGGTGGTCTTCCGAGAGTTACAGAGCTCTTTGAAGCCCGAAGCCCGCACGAACCGGCAATTGTTTCGGAGATTGAAGGCTTCGTAAAATTTGGTGCAAGAAAAAAAGGATCACGAGAAATAATAGTTGAGGCACCTGATGCTTCTGATGAAAAGAAGTATAATGTGCCACTTCAAAAACATATTTTAGTCCAGGAAGGTGACGAAATTCCTGCTGGTGAAAAGATTACAGATGGACCAATAAATCCTCACGATATTTTGGCAATAAAAGGAACCAGTGCTGTTCAGGAATACCTTGTGAATGAAATTCAGGATGTTTACCGTTTGCAGGGTGTGAAGATAAATGATAAACATATTGAGGTGATTGTTAAGCAAATGCTTCAAAAAATTAAAATTGTTTCTCCCGGTGATACAAGATTCCTCGAAGAAGATATTGTGGATAGAAACGAATTTTTTGAAGAGAATAATAAAATCGCAAATATGGTTTATATAGAAGATAAAGGTGACTCCAAGCTTAAAAATGGTCAGCTGATAACTCGTTCTAAACTGAGAGAAATGAATGCAGACCTAAAGAAGAAAGATAAAAAAGAGATCATTGCCAGAGATGCTGAATCCGCAACATTTGAGCATATCCTTTTAGGAATTACTCAGGCTGCTTTATCTACAGAAAGCTTTATTTCTGCAGCATCTTTCCAGGAAACAACAAAAGTTCTTGCAAATGCTGCAACTGAAGCAAAAGTGGATCAACTTTTAGGATTAAAAGAGAACGTTGTTATGGGTCATCTGATACCTGCTGGGACAGGAATAAAGAAGTATAGAAATATTGTGTTAGAGACTGATGAGGTTGTAGCTGAGAATTTATCTGAAAAGGAAAATGTTGTAGAAGGGGAATAATTGTTAAATAAGAATAATTAAGTGATTATTTAATAATCTTCGCCTTAAACTATTAACAATAAAAATAATTTTAGTTTTCTTGACAAAATTTAACCTGAAAACTATATTTGAAGTCTGAATTTTTTTTGAAAGAAATTTTTAAGGAGTTTTTGTGCCTACTATAAATCAACTGGTTAGAAAAGGCAGAATTAGTATTTTATCAAAAAATAAAGCCCCTGCATTGGATGCTTGTCCTCAGAAGAGAGGCGTTTGCACAAGGGTGTATACAACAACCCCTAAAAAACCCAATTCGGCGTTAAGAAAAGTAGCCAGAGTTAGGTTAACAAATAACATAGAAGTTACTGCCTATATACCCGGTGAAGGTCATAATTTGCAGGAACACTCGATTGTAATGATTAGAGGTGGAAGAGTTAAGGATTTACCTGGTGTTCGTTATCACATAATCAGAGGCACTTTGGATACAAGTGGAGTTGAAGACAGAAAAAAAGGTAGATCAAAATACGGTGCTAAAAAACCAAAAGCGAAATAAGTCATGAGAAAAAGAAGAGCAGAAAAAAAATATCTTAAACCAGATCCAAAATTTAATGATGTGCTGGTTTCAAAGTTTATTAATTGTGTAATGTATGATGGCAAAAAAGCCGTTGCAAGAAACGTTGTTTATGATGCATTCAATATCATAGAAGAAAGAACAAAAAAACCAGGTCTGGAAGTATTTAAAAAAGCAATTTCAAACACACAGCCTATGATTGAGGTAAGAAGCAGAAGAGTTGGTGGTGCAACTTATCAAGTACCAAGTGAAGTCAGACCTGAACGTAGAACTGCACTGGCTATGCGCTGGATTAATACTTACTCTCGTGCTCGCGGTGAAAAATCTATGTCAGCAAAATTAGCATCTGAATTAATTGCTGCTTCAAATGGAGAAGGTTCTGCAGTTAAGAAAAAAGAAGATACACACAAAATGGCAGAAGCAAACAAGGCTTTTGCTCACTTTAAATGGTAATAAAAAGGACATTTTGATTCGATGGCAATTAGAACGAAAATAGAAAAAGTTAGAAACATCGGTATTATGGCTCATATTGATGCCGGTAAAACTACAACCACTGAAAGAATACTCTTTTATACCGGTAAATCCCATAGAATTGGTGAAGTGCACGATGGTGCCGCTACGATGGACTGGATGGAGCAGGAAAAAGAACGTGGTATAACAATAACCAGTGCAGCTACAACTTGTTACTGGAATAATCATCAGATAAACATAATTGATACACCGGGGCACGTAGATTTTACAGTTGAGGTTGAAAGATCATTAAGAGTTTTAGATGGAGCTGTTGCGCTATTCTGTGCTGTCGGTGGAGTTGAACCTCAGTCTGAAACTGTTTGGCGTCAGGCTGATAAGTATGGAGTTCCGAGAATTGCGTTTGTAAATAAAATGGATAGGATAGGTGCTGATTTTTATCACGCTGTAGAAATGATGAAGGAAAGATTAGGTGCTAACGCAATTCCTATCAATCTTCCTATTGGCGAAGGTGATATGTTTGTTGGTGTGATTGATCTGATTCAGTACAATGCAAGGATGTATCACGAAGATAGCTTAGGCACTACCTTCGATGAAATTCCGATTCCAAAGGATTTGCAGGAAATTGCAACAAAATACAGAACTCAAATGTTAGAAGCAGTTTCTGATGTTGATGATACTCTGCTTGAAAAATATTTAAATGGACAGGAAATTACTTCTGATGAAATTACTGCTGTATTAAGACGAGCAACAATTGAATTGAAAATTATCCCTGTTCTTTGCGGATCTTCTTTTAAGAATAAAGGTGTACAAAAACTTCTGGATGCAGTTGTTGACTTTTTACCGTCACCTATTGATTTCCCTGAATTAGAAGCTCATCACATTGGTATAAATGATACCGTGCTTAGAAAAATTGATGACAATGAGAAATTTACATCCTTAGCTTTTAAGATTATGAATGATCCTTATGTTGGAAAGCTTACATTCTTCAGAGTTTATGCGGGCACTTTAAAGGCAGGATCTTATATCTATAATTCTGTTAGCGGTAAGAAGGAAAGAATTAGCAGACTTCTGCAAATGCATGCTAATCATAGAGAAGAGATTGATGAGGTTAGAGCTGGTGATATTGCAGCAGCAGTTGGTCTTAAATATACCAGAACGGGCGATACTCTTTGTTCAGAGGATGATCCTGTAGTTTTAGAAAGAAT
This sequence comes from uncultured Ignavibacteriaceae bacterium, assembly GCA_964499095.1. Lineage (GTDB taxonomy): Bacteria > Bacteroidota > Ignavibacteria > Ignavibacteriales > Ignavibacteriaceae > IGN3. Next base: position 40,674 of record CAZCJF010000018.1, on the reverse strand, counting down.
GGTTTTCCCTGAGCCGGTTATTCAGATTGCAATTGAACCAAAAACAAAAGCTGATCAGGATAAACTTTCTGAAGCTTTATCAAAATTATCTGATGAAGACCCAACATTTAAAGTTAAGGTGGATGAAGAAACAGGACAGACTTTAATAAGTGGTATGGGTGAGCTTCACCTTGAAATTCTTGTTGACAGAATGAAAAGAGAGTTTAAAGTTGAAGCTAATATTGGTAAACCCCAGGTTGCTTACAGAGAAACAATTACTCAGTCTGTACAAGCTGAAGGAAAATTTGTTAAACAATCAGGCGGACGCGGTAAGTATGGCCATGTTTGGGTCGAAATTTCACCAAATGAACCAGGAAAAGGTTTTGAGTTTATTAATGGAATAGTTGGTGGTGTAGTACCTAAGGAATATATACCCGCTGTATCTCACGGAATACAGGATGCGATGAAAAACGGTGTAATAGCTGGTTTTCCGATGGTTGACATTAAAGCAAGATTATACGATGGATCTTACCATGATGTAGATTCAGATGAAATTTCTTTTAGAGTGGCTGGATCGATGGCTTTTCAGGCAGGTGCAAAAAAAGCAAATCCGGTTCTACTTGAACCGATTATGTCTGTTGAAGTTGTTACTCCGGAAGAATATTTAGGTGATGTTATGGGCGATTTAAATTCCCGTAGAGGTAAAATTGAGGGATTCTCTGCAAGAAAAGATGCACAGGTTATCAGAGCAATGGTACCACTTTCAGAAATGTTTGGCTATGCAACTGTTTTAAGATCGATGACACAAGGCAGAGCGATTTACACAATGCAATTTGATCATTACTCAGCAGTTCCAAAATCAATCGCTGAAGAAATATCAGAAAAATCATCAGGTAAGAAATCATCATAACAATAACTGGCATTAAAAAACAAAAAAGAAAAATATAAAAGGAGATTCCGATGGCTAAAGAAAAATTTGACAGGAGTAAACCTCACGTTAACGTAGGAACAATCGGTCACGTAGATCATGGTAAAACCACTTTGACTGCTGCTATCACTATGGCATTGGCAAAGAAAGGATTATCACAAGTTAGAACTTTTGATAGTATTGACAATGCACCAGAAGAAAGAGAAAGAGGTATTACCATAGCAACTGCGCACGTTGAGTATTCAACTGCAAACAGACATTACGCACACGTAGACTGTCCCGGTCACGCAGACTATGTTAAAAACATGATCACAGGTGCTGCACAGATGGACGGAGCTATTTTAGTTGTTGCTGCTACAGATGGTCCAATGCCTCAGACAAGAGAACACATCCTTCTTGCAAGACAGGTTGGTGTTCCTAGAATAGTTGTGTTTATGAATAAAGTTGATATGGTTGATGATCCTGAATTGATTGAGTTGGTTGAAGTTGAATTAAGAGATCTGCTTACTCAGTATGAATTTCCTGGTAATGAAATTCCAATTATAAAAGGGTCAGCTTTACAAGCTTTAGAAGCAGGTGCTTCTAATGCTGATCTTAGTGATCCGAGATATAATTGCATTTGGGAGCTTATGGATGCAGTTGATACTTATATTCCGGTTCCTGAAAGAAGTACAGATAAACCATTCTTAATGCCAGTAGAAGACGTGTTCTCGATTACAGGTCGTGGTACAGTTGCAACCGGTAGAGTTGAAAGAGGAACAGTAAAAATTCAGGAAGAAGTTGAGTTGATTGGTTTAGGACTTCACAAGAAAACAGTTGTAACCGGTATCGAAATGTTCAGAAAAGAATTAGACTCAGCTATGGCTGGAGATAATGCTGGAATTTTGTTAAGAGGTATTGATAAGAATGAAATTGAAAGAGGAATGGTATTAGCTAAACCCGGTTCTATTACACCGCACAAAAAGTTTGAAGGTGAAGTTTACGTTCTTTCAAAAGAAGAAGGTGGAAGACACACTCCATTCTTTAATGGTTACAGACCACAGTTCTACTTCAGAACCACTGATGTTACCGGTGTTGCTACATTACCTGAAGGAACAGAAATGGTTATGCCAGGCGATAACGTTAAATTATCAATTGAACTTATTGCACCAATCGCGATGGAAGAAAAATTAAGATTCGCTATTCGTGAAGGTGGAAGAACAGTGGGTTCTGGTGTTGTAACAAAAATTATTGAATAGTATTAATGGTGAACTTGAAAAGGGAGCATCAACTCCCTTTTCTTATCTAATTAAATAAAAGGAGTTGATTAAGTGCCCGGTCAAAAAATTAGAATTAAATTGAAATCGTACGACCATATTTTGATTGATAAATCTACAGAGAAGATTATTAAAACTGTAAGAAGCACAGGAGCAGTTGTTTCCGGACCAATACCTCTTCCTACAAAGAAGACGGTATATACTGTTTTACGTTCTCCTCACGTTGATAAAAAATCGCGTGAGCAGTTTGAAACCAGGGCACATAAAAGAATAATCGATATCCATAATTCAAATAACAAAACCGTCGATTCATTAAGTAAGCTTGAAATACCGGCGGGTGTTGATATCGAGATTAAGCTTTAATGAATATTGGAGATAAGATGTCTGGAATTATTGGAAAAAAATTGGGAATGTCAAATATCTTCAGTCAAGATGGAGAGATTATTCCGGTTACAGTTATACAAGCTGGTCCTTGTAAAGTTGTAAACATTAGAACAAAAGAAAAAGATGGTTATGAAGCTTTACAGCTTTCCTTTGGTGAAAGAAAAGAAAAGCACACAACCAAACCTTTTGCCGGTCAGTTTAAGGCAAGTGGAATTAAACCTGCTGCTCTGTTAAAGGAATTTAAAAATTTTAATCTGTCTGATTACAAAGTCGGTGATGAAATAGGCGCTGATCTTTTTGTTGAGGGAGAGAGGATTAAAGTAAAAGGAAGGACGAAAGGTAAAGGTTTTCAGGGTGTTATGAGGCGTCATAATTTTGGCGGTGTTGGTGGTACAACTCACGGTCAAAGTGATAGACTTAGAGCACCGGGTTCAATTGGTGCCAGCTCTTATCCTTCAAGAGTTTTTAAGGGGCAAAGAATGGCCGGAAGAATGGGATATGAAAATGTTACTATTTCTGGTTTAAAAGTAGTTAAAGTTATTCCTGAACAAAATTTAATTTTTGTTAAAGGCGCCGTTCCTGGTGCAGTGAATACAATTTTAGAATTGATAAAGAATTAATTCGGTTTAAAAATGACAGTTGATGTAATTAAAATAGATGGTTCTAAATCTGGTGAAAAAATTAATTTACCCGATAACATTTTTGCAATTGAACCAAATGACCATGCAATTTACTTGTCCGTAAAGGCTTATCTTGCAAATCAAAGACAAGGTACACATAAAGCTAAAGAAAGAGGAGAAGTAAGAGGCGGCGGTAAGAAACCTTGGAAACAGAAAGGACGTGGCGGCGCAAGAGCCGGTACAACCAGATCACCTTTATGGGTTGGCGGTGGTACAATTTTCGGTCCTCGTCCAAGAGATTATAGACAGGATTTACCAAAAAAAGTTAAAAGACTTGCAAGAAAGTCTGCACTAAGTTACAAAGCTAAAGATGAGCAGCTTTTAGTTGTTGAAGATTTTAATCTTGAACAGCCAAAGACTAAAGATTTTTCGAAAATTTTAAGTGCCTTAAATGTCTCTGGTAAAAAAGTTTTGTTGCTTACCGATACAACAAATCAGAACATTTATAAATCTGGTAGAAATATTCCAAAGGTACAAATACTAGAAGCAGCAAAAGCTTCAACTTATGACTTACTAAACAATCAGATATTGATTTTGCAAAAGAGTGCAGTGAAAGCAATTGAAAAAACTTTTGCTGCCAACGGAGAGGCGGTTAATTAATTATGAATCAGGTTTTAATCAGACCACTTATAACAGAAAAGATGACTAATATTAGTGCTGATTCCGGAAAGTATGGCTTTTTAGTAAGCACTAAAGCGAATAAAATTCAGATTAAACAGGCTGTTGAAAAAAAATTTGATGTACATGTTATTAGCGTCAGAACTATAAATCATCCTGGAAAAACTAAATCTCAGTTTAGAAGAAGCGGAAAGTTTGAAGGTAAAACTCCAAAATACAAAAAAGCTATCATCACCTTAAAGAAAGGTGAAACTATTGAATTATTTGAGCAAGCATAGGAAATAGGTTTACCAAATGGGAATTAAAAAATTAAAACCAACTACACCGGGTACAAGATTTAGAACAAATTTCACTTTTGATGAAATTACTAAAACTACTCCCGAAAAATCGTTGGTAGTTTCTTTAAAGAAATCCGGCGGCAGAAATAATCTTGGCAGAGTTACTACCAGATTTATTGGCGGCGGTCATAAAAGAAAATACAGAATCATAGACTTTAAAAGAAATAAGCCTGGTGTCGAAGCAAAAGTTTTTTCAATTGAATATGATCCGAACAGAACTTGCAGAATTGCTCTGCTTCACTATGCAGATGGAGAGAAGAGATATATTTTAGCACCTGATGGATTAAAAGTTGGACAAAAAGTTGTTTCCGGTCCCGGAAGCGATATTCAAATTGGAAACGCACTTCCACTCAGAGAAATGCCGCTCGGCAGCTTCATTCATAATGTTGAGCTAAAGCCGGGTAAAGGTGGTCAGTTGGGAAGAAGTGCTGGTGCTTCATTACAGCTTATGGCTAAGGAAGGTGATTTTGCTCAGGTAAAAATGCCTTCTGGAGAAGTTAGATTAATCAGATTGGATTGTATGGCAACTTATGGTGCAGTTGGAAACGCTGAGCAGGAAAATATCAGTTTAGGTAAAGCCGGAAGAAGCAGATGGTTAGGTAGAAGACCTCACGTTAGAGGAGTTGCAATGAATCCTGTTGATCATCCGATGGGTGGTGGTGAAGGTAAAACTTCTGGCGGTGGTCATCCTGTGTCTCCTTGGGGACAAAAAGCTAAAGGCTTAAAAACCAGAAAGCGCAAAAAAGAATCTAATAAACTTATTATTAAAAGACGTAAATAGTATTTAGAGAGTAAATTATGCCAAGATCCGTAAAAAAAGGACCATATTTAGATTATAAGTTAGCTGCAAAAATTAAAAAGCTAAACGAAACTAATCAGAAAAAAATTATTAAAACCTGGTCTCGGTCATCAACAATTTTTCCTGATTTTGTTGGACACACAATTGCAGTTCATAATGGTAATAAAATGATTCCTGTTTACATTACCGAAAATATGGTTGGTCATAAACTTGGTGAATTTGCACCAACAAGAATTTTCAGAGGTCATCCAGGAACAAAAGCAGAGAAAGCATCTAAAGCATAAAAAGGATTTGAAAGTAAATGGAAGCTAGAGCAGTAACTAAATATATCGGTTCATCTCCAAGAAAAATGAGATTATTAATTGATCTCATCAGAGGAATGCAGGCAGATAAAGCATTGGAAGTTTTACATTTTTCTCCAAAACATGCATCAAAGCAGGCAGAGAAAACTCTTAGATCAGCAATTTCCAATCTTATGAATTCTGATGAAAGTACCAGAGTTGAACCTCAGGATTTATTTGTTAAGGAAGCATACGTTAATCAGGGACCAACATTAAAAAGAATTTCGCCGGCTCCCATGGGTCGTGCTTACAGAATTAGAAAAAGATCTTGTCATTTAACTATTGTAGTTGCAAGTAAAGTTTAATTAAGGAGAAAGATTTTTGGGACAAAAGACTAACCCCGTAGGATTTAGAGTTGGAATCATCAGAGGATGGGATTCTAACTGGTATGAAAACAAAACTTATTCTCATAAGCTGAAAGAAGATGATAAACTTCGTGCTTATGTAAGAAACAGATTAAAGAAAGCAGGAATATCAAGAATTGTAATTGACAGAACTTCAAAAAACATTATCGTTACAATTCATACCTCAAGACCAGGGGTTGTAATTGGAAAAAGTGGTAAAGAAATTACTCAGCTTGAAGAAGAATTAAAACAAATATCTAATAAAGATGTTAAAGTTCAGATATCAGAAATTAAAAGACCGGAATTGGATGCTTATCTGGTTGCAGAAAATATAGCAAGCCAGATTGAAGGCAGAGTATCATTCAGAAGAGCAATGAAAACTTCGATAACTGCAGCAATGAGAATGGGCGCTGAGGGTATAAGAATAATGTGTTCAGGCAGATTGGGTGGTGCAGAAATGGCAAGAACAGAGCAGTACAAAGAAGGCAGAATCCCTCTTCATACTATCAGAGCTGATATTGATTATGCCCAGGGAAGAGCTGAAACAATTTATGGCTCAATCGGAATTAAAGTTTGGATTTGCCGCGGAGAAATTCTGGGTAAAAGAGTAACTGAATAAAATCGCTTAGGAGTTTTTTGTTATGTTAATGCCAAAAAGAGTTAAGTATAGAAAATCACAGCGCGGAAGACGTGCAGGCAAAGCCTATCGCGGCAGTTCTGTTGCTTTTGGAGATTTTGGATTAAAAGCTCTGGAACCAGCATGGATAACAAGCCGTCAAATTGAAGCTTGTCGTGTTGCTTTAACCAGAAAAATGAAAAGAGATGGAAAAGTTTGGATAAGAATTTTTCCGGATAAACCCGTATCTAAAAAACCTCTTGAAACAAGAATGGGAAAAGGTAAAGGCGCACCAGAATTTTGGGTTGCAGTTATCAAACCTGGCAGAGTAATGTTTGAAGTTGCCGGTGTTACCAGAGATTTGGCAAGTGAAGCATTAAAATTATGCGCTCACAAATTGCCGATAAAAACTAAAGTTGTAAGTAGACCTGATTACGAATAAAAAAAAGATTAGAAAATGAAACTTTACGAAATAAAAGAAATGAATACACAAGAGTTGATTAAAAGAATCGAAGAAGAAGAAAAAAATCTTGTAGATCTTAGATTCTCACATCAACTTAAACAATTAAACAATACTGCAAAACTTAAAATAGCTAAAAAAGATATAGCCAGGATGAAAACAATTCTTAACGAAAGATTGCGAACCGAAAATAAAGAAGCTCAATCTGGTAAAAAGGAAGGAGCTAAAGCATAAAAATGGCAGAAAGAAAATTAAGAAAAACAAGAATAGGCGTTGTTATTAGCAATAAAATGAACAAGACTGTTACTATTGCTATTGAAAGAAGAGTTCCTCATCCTATCTATAAAAAATATTTTAAGAAAACCACTAAGTTGATGGTGCATGATGAAAAGCAGGAGTGTGGAATTGGTGATAAGATAAAAGTTATGGAAACACGGCCACTCAGCAAGAATAAGAGATGGCGCCTTGTAGAAATTGTTGAAAAAGCCAAGTAAGGAGATTTTTTAGAATGATTCAGGAAGAAACAAATTTAATAGTAGCGGATAACTCCGGTGCAAAAAGAGTTAGATGCATCCGCGTGCTTGGCGGTAGTGATAGAAAGTATGCTACTGTTGGCGATACAATAGTTGTATCAGTAAAATCTGCCATACCAAATGGTACAGTAAAAAAAGGTGAGGTTTCTCGGGCAGTAATAGTCCGCACTAAAAAAGAAGTAAGAAGAAAAGATGGCTCTTACATAAGATTTGATGAAAACGCAGCAGTGTTGATAAACAACCAGAATGAACCAAGAGGTACACGTATTTTTGGACCTGTTGCAAGAGAATTAAGAGAAAAACAATTTATGAAAATTGTTTCTTTAGCTCCAGAAGTTTTATAAGGATTGTATATAAATGAAAATCAGAAAAAACGATACAGTAACAGTAATTGCCGGTAACGATAAAGGAAAAACCGGAAAAGTTTTGAAAGTGTTTCCAAAAACTTCCAGAATAATAATTGAAGGAATTAACCTTAGAAAAAGACATACGAAACCTAATCGTAAAAGTCCTCAAGGTGGAATTTTGGAAAAAGAAGCTCCTATTCACTGGTCAAACGTTATGGTACTGGATCCCAAAACAAATGAACCAACAAGAATTGGTGCAAGAATAATTTTAGATGATAAAACTGGAAAGAAAAAGATCGCAAGGGTCAGCAAAGTATCCGGCGAAATGATTCCATAAAAATAATTTAAAGAAGTTAGACTCAAATGGCTGAAAAGAAAACCAAAAAGACTGAAAAAGAAGCACAGCAGAAAAAAACTGAAGCAAAAGAATCAGGTGCTGCTAAAGTTAAAGAGATAAAAATTCCTCCAAGACTTAGTGAAATCTATAAGAAAGAAATTGTACCAGCAATGATGAAAGCCTTTAACTATAAAAGCATAATGCAGGTACCAAGATTAGAAAAGATAGTTGTTAATATGGGTGTGGGCGCAGCAGTTTCTGATCAGAAAATTATGGATGAAGCAGTAAAAGAATTGGAAACAATTACTGGACAAAAGCCCAGTGTCAGAAAAGCTAAAAAAGCAATCTCCAATTTTAAACTCCGTGAAGGCGTAAACATTGGTGCGATGGTTACATTGCGTAAAGAAAGAATGTATGAGTTTATGGATAGGTTAATAAATGTTGCTTTGCCGCGTGTAAGAGATTTCAGAGGTTTATCTGATAAATCCTTTGACGGAAGAGGAAATTACACTCTTGGTGTTAAGGAACAAATTATATTTCCAGAAATAAATGTTGATAAAATTACAAGAGTAATGGGAATGGATGTAACAGTTGTTACAACCGCCAAAACAGACAACGAAGCTTATGAATTATTAAAAGCTTTCGGTATTCCATTTAGAAAAAAAGAAGTTAAATAATCTTAGGAGAAGTATTTTAATGGCAAGATTAAGCATTATTGCCCGTGATAACAAAAGAAGAAAGCTCTATGATAAGTATAAAAAAATCAGAGAAGAGCTTAAAGAAAAAGGTGATTACGAAGGTTTGCAAAAGCTTCCTAAAAATTCATCTCCCGTTAGATTAAAGAACAGATGTATGTTTACCGGAAGAGGAAGATCATACTATCGCAAGTTTGGTGTGTCTAGATTAGTCCTCAGAGAGATGGCTCTTAGAGGTGAAATTCCAGGATTAAAAAAATCAAGTTGGTAGGAGTTTATTATTATGCCCGTAACTGATCCGATATCAGATTTTTTGCTAAGAATTAGAAATGCTTCTAAAGCAAAGAAATTTAGAGTTGAAATCCCTGCTTCTAAAATGAAACAAGGTTTAGCAGAGATTTTGAAGAAAGAAAATTATATTCACGATTATTCCATTGTTGAAGATAACAAACAGAATATTATAAGAATACAATTAAAATACAGAGATGGTGTTTCTGCAATTACCGGATTAAAAAGAATCAGCAAACCCGGTCTTAGAATTTATAAAGATGCATCACAGCTGCCAAGAGTTTATAATGGTTTAGGTACTGCCGTTATCTCAACATCAAAAGGATTGATGACAGATAAAGAAGCCAGAGCATTAGCTGTTGGCGGTGAAGTTATCTGTTATATCTGGTAAAATTTTATCACGGAGATTAAAAGTGTCAAGAATCGGAAAGAAAATAATTGAAATTCCTAAAGGCGTTACAGTAAATCTAAAAGGTAATGCAGTTACTGTTAAAGGTCCCAAAGGTGAATTGAACAAAGTTCTACATCCTTCAATGAAAATTGAAATGAAGGATTCTGAAATTAATGTTACCAGACCTGATGATACAAAAATTAACCGAGCATTGCATGGTTTAACCCGCGCTTTAATTCAGAATATGATTAATGGAGTATCACAGGGATATCGTAAAACACTTGATATCGTTGGTGTTGGTTACAAAGTTGAGCAAAAAGGAAGTAACCTGCTTTTAAACATTGGTTATTCGCACCCAATATATTTTATTCCACCGGATGGTGTTAAAGTAGAAAGCACCACTCCAACTCAGATAGTTGTTTCGGGGATAGATAAACAATTAGTAGGACAGGTTGCTGCAAAATTAAGATCTATAAGAAAACCAGAACCTTACAAAGGCAAAGGTATTAAATATTCTGACGAACATATCGTTAGAAAAGCCGGTAAGACTGCTGGTAAATAATATTAACGGAGTTTTGAGAAAATGATTAAAAGAAAAAAGAATCCAAGATTAAGATCAAAGACAAGAATCAGAAAGAAAATTTCCGGAACAACGGAGATGCCGAGATTAACGATTTACAGAAGTCTTAATCAAATGTATGCCCAGATTATAGACGATTCTACCGGTAACACATTGGTTGCAGCTTCATCATTATCAAAAGAAATTTTGGATGAAGTGAAAAACTCAAAAGGTAAAATTTCTAAAAGTAAACTTGTTGGTAATCTTGTAGCTAAAAAAGCAAAAGAGAAAAATATCACTCAGGTTGTTTTTGATAGAAACGGCTACAGATATCACGGAAGAGTTCAAGCAATTGCTGAAGGTGCCAGAGAAGGGGGATTAAAGTTTTAATCATTGCCGGATCGTCTAATGGTAGGACTACGCCCTTTGGAGGCGTCTGTAGAGGTTCGAATCCTCTTCCGGCAGCCAAAGACGTACTAAAAATTATTAATTATTAGAATTTTGGAGAGTTATTTGAAAGCAGTAAAATCAACAGAAACCGAAGGACTAAAAGAAAAAGTTGTACACATTAACAGAGTTGCTAAAGTTGTTAAAGGTGGACGCAGATTTAGTTTTAATGCCATTGTTGTAGTCGGTAATGGAAATGGAGTCGTTGGCGTCGGTCTTGGTAAAGCAAACGAAGTTACAGATGCTATTTCCAAAGGTATCGATGATGCAAAGAAAAACATTGTTAAAGTATCTGTAATTAAAGGTACTGTTGCACACGAGATAGTCGGTAAGTACGGCGCAGGTAAAGTTTTATTAAAGCCAGCATCACCGGGTACCGGTTTAATTGCAGGTGGTGGAGTTAGAGCTGTGTTGGAAGCTGCCGGTGTTACCGATGTGCTAACCAAATCACTTGGATCAAGTAATCCTCACAATCAGGTTAAAGCAACCCTTAACGGATTGATTAATCAGATTGATGCAAGAAAAATGGCTTCGAAAAGAGGCGTTACAGTTAAAGATTTGTTCATTACTTCTAACTGAGGAAATAATGGGAAAGATTAAGATTATACAAACAAAAAGTGTTATCGATAGACCAAAAGATCAAAAAGCTACAATTGAAGCTTTAGGATTAGGAAGACCTAACTGGGAAAAAATTCATAACGATACTCCTCAAATAAGAGGAATGATTAAAAAAGTAATTCATTTGGTTAAAGTAGAAGAAATTAAAGACTAATAAGGTTTATAATGGATATTTTAAGTAATCTTAAATACGCAAAAGGTTCAAGAAAAAATCGTAAGCGGGTTGGACGTGGAGAAGGTTCCGGACATGGCGGTCAATCTACAAGAGGTAGAAACGGTCAGCTTTCAAGATCAGGTGCAAAACATAAAGCCTGGTTTGAAGGAGGTCAGATGCCTCTTCAAAGAAGAATACCCAAATTTGGTTTTACAAATATCTTTAAAGTTGAGTATCAGATTGTAAACTTAAATGCTTTACAAAGATTATCTGAGGCAAAAGCTATTTCAGATCAGGTACTAAATGCAGCAGAGATGAAAAAACTAGGTTTAGTCTCTAGCACTAAAAAACCAATTAAGCTTTTAGGCAAAGGGGATTTAAAAGCGAAAGTGAATATCGAAGTTAACGCATTCAGCAAATCAGCGCAGCAAAAAGTAGAAGCTGCTGGCGGTACAGTAACAAAGATTTAAAATAAATGTCAAGATTTACAGATACTTTCAGAAACATTTTTAAGATCCACGAACTTCGACAAAGAATTTTATATACTTTAGTTCTTTTGTTTATTGTTAGACTTGGATCCCATTTAACAATTCCAGGTGTAGATGCGGTTCTGCTGACCGAAAGTATGAAGAACCAGTCATCTGATAATCTGTTTGGATTGTATGATTTATTTGTTGGTGGTGCATTTTCTAATGCTGCAATTTTTGCTCTTGGAATAATGCCTTATATATCTGCTTCTATTATTCTTCAGCTAATGGGTGCAGTTGTTCCATACTTCCAGAAATTACAGCAAGAAGGTGAAGAAGGAAGAAAGAAAATCACACAGTTAACAAGATACGGAACTGTATTGATTTCGGCTTTACAGGCTTGGGGTGTTACCGTCAGGTTGCTTAACATTCAGGTTCAGGGAATGCCGATTGTTCCGGAGCCAGTACAGGGAATTGGATGGGTTGTTTCTACAATCATAATCCTTACAGCTGGTACAATTTTTATGATGTGGATGGGTGAGCAGATTACTGATAAAGGTATTGGTAACGGAATTTCATTAATAATCTTTATCGGAATTATAGCAAGATTTCCGTTTTCGATTCTTGATGAATACAGATTGATTTCAGCCGGTCAGCGATCAATTATTATTGAAATCATAATTCTTGCTTTTATGTTCTTTATAATTGCGGGCGTTGTATTAGTTACTCAGGGAACAAGAAAGATTCCGGTACAATATGCAAAGAGAGTAGTTGGAAGAAAAGTTTATGGTGGTGTTACCCAGTATATTCCGTTAAGAGTTAATACCGCAGGCGTAATGCCGATAATATTTGCTCAGTCAATTATGTTTATTCCGGGAACAGTTTTATCGTTTTTCCCTGATAATGAATTTTTACAATCAATCGCCGGATTTATTTCTTACGGATCTGCATTTTATTCTTTTGGCGAAGCAATGCTTATTATATT
>CAZCJF010000018.1:0-28010 GCA_964499095.1 uncultured Ignavibacteriaceae bacterium | reverse complement strand
GGAAAAATTAAGGGTCGCAGATAAAATTTTGTGATTTTAATAAAATCAAAAAAAGAAATTGATTATATAAGGGAAAGTTGTAAAATAGTTGCTGAAACCTTACAACTTCTTAAATCAAAGGTAAGAATGGGGATAACAACATTAGAACTTGATGAGATTGCTGAAGATTATATCCGAAGCAATAATGCTGTACCTGCTTTTAAGGGTTATTCGCAGGGCGGCGCACCGGGTTTTCCCGGATCAATCTGTGCTTCTGTTGATGATGAAGTTGTACACGGAATACCCGGAAACAGAGTGTTAGTCGAAGGACAGATAATCTCAATTGATATTGGTGTTCTTAAAAATAACTATTATGGTGATGCAGCTATCACAGTTGCAGTTGGTGAGATAAGTGAACAGAAGAAAAAACTTCTTGAGGTAACCGAGAAATCATTATATCTTGGAATCCAGCAGGCAGTTGCAGGAAATAAAGTTCACGATATCTCTTTTGCTGTGCAATCTTATGTTGAGGCTAATGGTTTTTCAATCGTAAGGGATTTATGCGGTCACGGAGTCGGAAGATTTCTTCACGAAGATCCTTCAGTCCCAAATTTTGGAAAAAAAGGAACCGGACCAAAATTAAAGAATGGAATGACTCTGGCAATTGAACCGATGGTTAATGCAGGCAGTTATCAGGTAATAACAGCAAACGATGGTTGGACAATCAAAACAATTGATGGTTCAGCTTCTGCTCATTTTGAGCATACAATTTTGATAAATAATAATTCACCGGAAATTTTAACAATCAGTTAAATGGCAAAGCAAGGACCGATAAAAATAGATGGTATTATCACAGAAACTTTACCTAATGCTACTTTTAAGGTAAAGTTAGATAATGGTCATGAAATACTTGCTCACATTTCCGGAAAAATGAGAATGCATTTTATAAAAATATTGGTTGGCGATAAGGTTTCGATAGAATTATCGCCGTACGATCTGACAAAGGGCAGAATCACTTATAGGTATAAATAGGATATATTAAAATGAAAGTACGTTCATCCGTTAAAAAGATTTGTGATAAATGTAAAATTATTAAGCGTAAGGGTGTTGTAAGAGTTATTTGCAAAAACCCAAAACACAAACAACGTCAAGGTTAAAAAAGGAGTATATCATTGGCTCGTATAGCTGGAGTTGATTTACCAAAATCTAAAAAAGTGCTCTTCGGTTTGCAATACATCTATGGAATAGGTGAATTTACCGCTGCAACTATTTTAGAAAAAGCAAAAATTAATCCCGATAAAAAAGTTGCTGATTTGACTGATGAAGAAGTTGCTGAAATCAGATCAATCATCACTGCTGAATACAAGGTGGAAGGTGCTCTTCGATCCGAAGTTCAGCAAAACATAAAAAGATTAATGGATATTGGTTCTTATCGCGGAATCAGACACAGAAAAGGTTTACCTGTAAGAGGCCAAAGAACCAGAACAAATTCCAGAACCAGAAAAGGTAAAAGAAGAACGGTTGCTGGAAAGAAGAAAGCACCAACGAAGAAATAATTTTTGATAATACGGAGATTTAAGCATTGGCTAAAACTGCAAAAAAAGTAAAGAAAAAAACTCACGTTGATTCAACCGGAGTTGCACACATCAAAGCAACCTTTAATAACGTGATTGTTACAATTACGGATATTTATGGAAATACCGTTTCATGGTCATCCGCTGGGAAAAACGGATTTAAAGGATCCCGGAAAAACACACCGTTTGCTGCACAGGTTTCTGCTGAAGCTGCAGCAAAAGAAGCATATGATCTGGGAATGAGAAAAGTCGAGGTCTTTGTCAAAGGTCCTGGCTCCGGAAGAGAAGCAGCAATAAGAGCATTACACACTGCAGGGCTTGTAATATCATCAATAAAAGATGTTACCCCAATTCCGCACAACGGATGCAGACCACCAAAGAAAAGAAGAGTTTAATTTATTGGAGATTTATTAAATGGCAAGATACACTGATTCAGTTTGTAAATTATGTAGACGAGAGAAACAAAAACTATTTCTAAAAGGACAGAAATGTTTTACAGAAAAATGTCCGATTGAAGTTAGAAACTATCCTCCCGGGCAGCACGGTGTTTCAAGAAGAACTAAAATTTCTGAGTATGGCGTACAGTTAAGAGAAAAACAGAAAATCAAAAGATCTTATGGATTGCTGGAAACTCAGTTTAGAAATTATTTTGAAAAAGCCGCAAAACAAAAAGGTAGAACAGGTGAAAACCTGATTAAGCTGCTTGAAAGAAGATTGGATAATGTTGTATTCAGATTAGGATTTGCTTCTTCAAGAAAACAAGCAAGACAGTTAATAAAACATCGTCACATTTTAGTTAATTCTAATCTGGTTGATATTCCGGCATATTTATTAAAAGCTGGTGACGTAGTTCAGATAAAAGAGAAAAGTAAAAAATTAGACTTAGTACATAATTCATTAAAGAGAGTAAAAGATAATACTTACGGGTGGCTTACAGTTGATAAGGCAACACTCTCAGGTACTTTTGTACAGGTACCGGAAAGAGCCGATGTACCTTTAAATGCAAACGAACAATTAGTTGTTGAGCTTTACTCCAAATAATTTTTAATAATAGAATAAGAATAGAGGATAATAATGAGCGTATCATCTTTAAAGATGCCAGAAGCTGTTGTTCTTGATGAAGCCAATTACACAAATTCATTTGGTAGATTTACTTTACAGCCTTTGGAAAGAGGCTATGGAGTTACTTTAGGTAACTCACTCCGCAGAGTATTACTATCTTCTTTGCAGGGTGCAGCAATAACTTCTGTTAAATTTAGTGGAGTTCTTCATGAATTTACCACAATTGAAGGAGTTGTTGAAGACGTATCCGAAATCATTTTGAACCTAAAACAGGTTAGAATGAAATTGCTTTCTAAAAAACCCGGCAAAATAGATTTGTCTTTCTCTGGTTCAGGAGAATGGACAGCTGCTGATATTCAGAAAGCAAGCAACGAAGTTGAAATATTAAATCCGGAACTCCACATTGCTACATTAAATAAAAATGCAAAGTTCGATGTTGAAATAAGAGTTGGCAAAGGTGTTGGTTATGTACCTGCCAATGAAAATATAGTTCCTGATCAGACCATTGGAGTAATTCCCATTGATTCAATTTTTACTCCAATAAAGAATGTTAAGTATGATGTTGAAAACGTACGAATTGGTGATAAAAATGATTATGAAAAGTTAACTTTGGAAATAACTACTGATGGCTCAATAACTCCTGATGATGCTTTAACACAGGCTGCTAAAATATTAAGAGAACACGTTCAGCTTTTTATCAATTTTGATATGGATCAGGAAGAAGAACATACAGTTTCTCAAAAAGACAGCGAAACCGAAAGAATAAGAAAAATATTATTAACTTCGGTTGATGATCTTGAATTAAGTGTAAGATCACACAATTGTTTGAAAGCTGCAAATATTAAAAATCTTGCTGATCTCGTAAGAAGAGATGAACAGGAAATGTTAAAGTTCAGAAATTTCGGAAGAAAGTCTCTTGCTGAGTTAATGGAAATAGTTGAGAATCTTGGACTTGATTTCGGAATGGACGTTGATAAATATCTAAAAGAAGAACCAGAATCACACTAATCGTTTAATAGGTTTTTGAATGAGACATAATGTAAAAGGAAGAAAATTAAAAAGGACTGCCAGTCACAGGGCAGCTTTATTGAATTCATTAACAACCTCTTTGTTAAAACACAAAAGAATCAAAACCACAGAAGCTAAGGCTAAAGAAGCAAGAACTTTTGTTGAGAAGCTTATAACCAAAGCGAAGAAGAATGATCTTCACGTAAGAAGACAGGTTATGAGTGTTGTTAATGATAAAGAAGTTGTTAAGGAATTGTTTGGTGAAATCATCCCCAAAATCGGTGAAAGACCAGGTGGATACACACGAGTTGTTAAGCTTGGTAACCGGGTTGGAGATGCAGCACCAATGGCAATCTTAGAATTGGTAGATTACAACGACGTTGCAAATAAGAAAGCTGAGGAGCAAAAAGAAAAACGTGAGACCAAGCAGAAAGCAAAGGCCGAGCAAAAAGCTTCCGAGGAAATTGAAGAAGCAAACGTTGTTGAAGAAAAATCTGACAAAAAAAGTAAATAATTAACACTCATCATTTTAACAAAAGAGTAATCGGTATTCCGGTTACTCTTTTTTTATATGTTTAAATCACAAAAGTATATTACCTCTGCTTATAGCTTAAATGAACTACCCAAAGGTAGTTTACCTGAAGTTGTACTTTGCGGAAGATCAAATGTGGGTAAATCTTCCTTTATCAATTCTTTTTTTAACAGAAAAAATTTAGCTAAAATTAGTTCAACTCCCGGTAAAACAAGGTCAATAAATTATTATCTGATAGACAACAATTTTTATATCGTGGATCTGCCCGGCTATGGCTTTGCTAAAACCAGTTTGAGTGAACGAAGAAAATGGGGAGAATTAATTAATCAATATTTTTCTCAATCAAAAAATATTGCTTTAATTATTCATCTTATTGATAGCAGACATAATCCTACAGAATTAGATGTTCAGTTTAATAAAATGCTTAAAGAGATTGGCTTATCGTATATAGTACTTTTAACAAAATCAGATAAGCTAACTCAATCAGAAATCGTAAAAACAAAAAAAAATATAAAGAGTTTCTTTCCGGAGCTTAAAGAGAACAATAATCTGTTTTTATATTCTTCATATACGGGTGTGGGAATAAAAGAGGTTAGAAAGATTTTCTCTTCATTATTTTATTAAATAGCTTTCATATTATTCATTAAAGTTTGTTATTATTTAAATGTAAATTTAAATTAGTTTTAAAATTAAATTTCTGTAAGAACTTATAATGATTGATCGCCGACAAAAAAAAAGAATTCTTATCTTCCTATTGGTACCTGTTCTTGCAGCCATTCTTTTCATAACAGATGATTTACTTATCCGCGTAATTACAATTGCTGTGATTGTTATTTACGTTGCCTTCATAATATTTCTAAGAGATTCAGTCCGATTTGATGGCAGGTACTCTATCAGTGAAAAAGATGAACTGGAGGATGATTTGCTGACGTCAGCTCCAGCCGAGCACGATGAATCATTTAAAATAATATCAAAAACTTCCAAAGTAGAAGTTATCACGTCAGAAAATTACACTCCTGAAATTTCACGTGTTCCTAAGACAACACTAATTCCACCAGATTTAAAAGAAAGATTTGAAGAAATTGCCAATGAAGTTGTTCCAAGTGAAATAGGCAAGGATGGACAATTTTCATTCGCGCTTGAAAAAATCCTGACTGTAATAAAAGACGCTTATTCAGCACACACAGCAATATTTTTCTGGTACAACAAGAAAAAAGAAAAGCTAACGATTGAAAAATTTGTGTCTTCTTCGCCTAATGAAATAGCTCAGCGTAAATTTGATATCGAAGATGATATACTGAGTAAAATTGTACAAAAAAGTGAACCGGAAATTTTAAGCGATATTTCTCCCGCTGCCGAAGCTGACGTAATAAGATATTATGAAAAGCCAATTGGTATAAAAAGTTTTGTTGGTGTTCCTCTGTTTTATGAGGGCTCACTGATAGCTGTTCTTGCCGTTGATGCAAAAGTAGGTGATTTGTTTGGCATCGAGACTATTTATTCGTTGGGAAGATTTGTCCGCGTCATTACGATGATTATACAAATCTTTGAAGAAAAGCATTCAGATACTATTTCTCAGTTGAGATTAAAAGGATTGTTAAATCTTATTGGTCCTGATACAGATTTTGATACTGAAGAGGGCGTTCTTAATTCGATGCAAAACGCTTTAAGTGATTTAATTGAATGGGATGCATTTGTATTTGTTTATTACAAACCCGTCGAGCAGCGATTCGAAACTTTGAAAGTAGTTAACAGAACTTCATTAAAATACATTGGACAGGGTTTGCAGGTTGATTTAACAGGTACTTTAGTTGGAAAATCGATTTTAAGCAGTCTTCCTGTAAAGATTGATGATACAGCATCGGATAATTACAAAAGATTTTCCAAGACCGAAGATTTAACCTTTGATGGCTCATTCTTAGCGGTCCCTTTGATTTATGGAAATCAAAATTTTGGAGTTTTATGCTTTGAGAGTCTGAAGAAAAATGCTTACACAAATAACGATGTAAGATTTCTGAAAAGCTCAGTTAACATTATTTCCTTCATCATTTACTCATTATCCTCTAAAACATTATTAAAGAGTCTGATTGCTCTTGATATGGAAACCCGAGCACTAAATGCAGATACATTCAGAGAAAGACTCAGCAGCGATTTGCACAAAGCTCACTCAGTAAACGCACCTGGTGCACTTGCATTGATTAAAATAGATGAATTCCTTGAGCAGGAATCTCTGTTTGATGGAGATCCATTACCTAAAGTGATTAAAACGGTTTCTGAAACAATTGCGAATGAATTAACACCAATTAATATTTTTGGTAGAATTGATGAAAAGGTTTTTGCTGTTTATTTCTTTAATACAGAACCTAAAACTGTATTTGTGTGGGCAGAAAAATTAAGAGTTAAAATTGCCAGAAAACCAATAACTATTGTTGCAAAACAGAATACTTATACAGTCTCCATTGGTATTGCCTCAACTTTCGGCAAACTCGATTCGGATGAAGTTTTCCATAACGCTGAATTAGCTTTACAAAAAGCTGTTGAAAAAGGCGGTAATGCCGTAAGAGACATCAACTAATCTTTCCCTTCCTTAAATATGAATAATTTTATTTTGATTGTTTTAGATGGCGTGGGAGTTGGAGAATTGCCTGATGCCAATCTGTACGGCGATTCAGGCAGTAACACTCTTTCTAACCTCAGCAAGGCGGTAAATGGTTTAGCATTGCCTAACCTTCAGAAATTAGGACTTGGTAACGTAATACCAATAGTTGGCGTTGATAAAGTTGAGAATCCTTTGGCATCTTTTGGAAAAATGGCTGAGCAATCCAAAGGAAAAGACAGCACAACAGGGCATTGGGAAATCGGAGGGTTATTTGTTCAAAAGGATTTTGATTACTTCCCAAATGGATTTTCTGATGAATTAATGCAGAAATTTTTATCCGTTACAGGATGTAAAGGATATTTAGGTAATAAACCTGCAAGTGGAACAGAAATCATTAAAGAGCTTGGAGATGAACATCTTAAAACCGGATATCCAATAGTTTATACTTCCGCGGACTCAGTTTTTCAAATAGCAGCTCATCAGGACATTATTCCTTTAGAAGAGTTATATAGGATTTGTGAACTTACCCGAAATCTGGTTTTGATCCCACCTCTAAATGTAGGCAGAGTTATCGCGCGTCCCTTTATCGGAACAAGTGGAAATTATGAGAGAACTGTTTACAGAAAAGATTTTTCCATTGATCCGCCCGATGATACTGTTTTGGATCTACTCAGGAAAAATGATGTGCAGACTATTGCTGTTGGCAAAGTAAATGATTTATTCAATTACAGAGGAATTTCTGTTCAGCAAAAAACTAAATCCAATACTGAAGGATTTAATTACGTAGTTCAGTTTGCAGCAAATGAGAATAACAGTTTTATTTTTGCCAACCTTGTTGATTTTGATGTTTATTTTGGACATCGTAACGATGTATTTGGATTTAAAAAAGCTTTAGAGGAATTTGATAAATTGCTGCCGGAATTAATAAATGTTTTAGATGATTCAGATCGATTGATATTAACTGCTGATCACGGAAATGATCCGACAACACCAAGCACAGACCACAGCAGAGAGTACGTGCCTTTGATTTATTATGGCAAAAACAAGTTTTCAAAAAATTTAGGTATAAGAAAAACATTTTCAGATGCAGGCAAAACTGTTGCAGAATTTTTTAGCATAAAAAATAACCTTAATGGAATTAGCTTTTTAAATGACTGATAAGAAAAAAAACTCGTTTAGTTTTGATGTTATTAATTGGGAAAATGGATTAATCAAAATTCCCGAAAACATTATGAATATGCTTAATAAAAATAGTTCTCTCCAGATCACCATCACTGAAAATACTAACCGGCTTCTTGAACAGTATGGTATTGATGAAAAACTGTTTTATGCAATCAGAGATGTTCAGGATATTCCGGATGATGTTGTGATTAATTTTATACTATCAGAATCATCTTTAAATCAAAGTATTTTTGAAAAACAAAATGGTAAGTAAACCTCACGAAAAATATTTGATCGAGACTGATGTGATAATTGATCATTTAACCCACAACAGGGGAAAGGGCAAATCATATCTTCTTAAACTTGCGCAAACAGGATTATGTTTTACATCGGTTCTGAACGCTTCTGAAGTATATTTTAATCTTCATTCTGAAAACGATTTACAAAAAGCGGATCATCTTTTTTATGCATTAAAAGTTCTTGGTATTCCAGCGCGGTATAGTCTTGAAATTAAAAAGTTAAATAATCATTTAATAAACTATAGAGATGCTCTCATTTATACCCTTGCAAGACAAAATAACCTTACGATAATTACTTTCAATAAAGGTCGATATAAAAATCTGGATTGCAGTGTTATTAATCCTTCAGAATCTGAGTAGATAATAAAAGTTACATTCCTTAGGTGGTCACTTTATTTTTATCCTTTTCGTCTATATTTTTCAGCAAGTTTAATAGCATACTAAAAACACAAAGCAAAAATTTAAAGTGAAAATCACCAAACAGTTTACAAATCGGGAAAGTCAGTCTCTTGATAAGTACTTGCAGGATATCAGCAAAGTAGAATTGCTTACCCCTGAACAGGAAATTGAGCTGGCAATAAGGATTAAAAAAGGTGATCAGAGTGCACTAGAAGCTCTTACAAAAGCAAATTTACGTTTTGTAGTAAGCGTTGCAAAACAGTATCAAAATCAGGGCTTATCTTTAGGTGATTTGATTAATGAAGGTAATCTTGGGCTGATGAAAGCTGCAAGAAGATTTGATGAAACAAGAGGGTTTAAGTTTATTTCTTACGCTGTTTGGTGGATAAGACAATCTATTTTACAGGCATTAGCCGAACAGTCCAGAATCGTTAGGCTTCCGTTAAACAGGATCGGAGCTTTAAGTAAAATAGGGAAAGCTTACAGCAACCTTAAACAGGAGTATGAACGAGAACCAAGTCCTGAAGAACTTGCTAACGAATTAGAAATGGAAGTTGATGAGATATCCGATACTTTGAAACTTTCCGGCAAACCTGTTTCAATGGATGCTCCATTTACATCAGATGAAGAAAACAGTTTACTGGATGTAATCGAAAACAATCAGCAGCCCGCCCCTGATGATGAGTTGATAAATGAATCTCTAAAAGTAGAAATCAGAAGTTTACTTTCTGAGTTGCCCGAAAGGGAAGCAGAGGTTCTTCGTCTTTATTTTGGTTTGGATGTTGATTTTTCGATGACTCTTGAGGAAATCGGAGAAAAATTTAATTTGACCAGAGAACGCGTTAGACAAATTAAAGAAAAAGCGATCAGAAGATTGAGACATACGTCTAAAAGTAAAAATTTAAAATCATATTTAGGGTAATTTATGAATCTGACCGGTTTTACTTTTTTGTTCATATTGATTTTTTTCTCTATTCTATTTATTCCTTCCTGTTCTTCTTCCTCCGGTACAATCAGATATGGCAATACTGAGACAGAAATTAAAAAGCCTTCAGATATTTCTCCACGTTACAGTCAAAATGAAAATAACTCTGTAAAGGACACAGTTGTTATGGATGATGATGAAGATGTACCGGAATATCAGGATCCAGGAGATCTTCCTGAAGATGAAACTCCGCTTAACTTAACAGAGATTATCAAGAGAATTGAGGAAAAAGCGGTAATCAATAATGCCGATTTAACTACTACAAGTAAGCGTGATATGATTTTGATGGAGATAATTAAATATTTGAATACTCCTTACAAGTATGGCGGCAGCTCATTTAATGGAATAGACTGCAGCGCTTTTACTCAAAATGTTTATCATAATACAAATTTTTATGATTTGAATAGATCAGCAAGAGAACAATTTAAACAAGGTATAGAAATTAAAGATAGATCAGAATTAAAATTTGGAGACCTTGTTTTTTTTAATACCAGAAGAAGAGTAAGACCGGGACATGTTGGTATTTACATCGGAGATAATTTATTTGCACATGCATCAACAAAACTGGGAGTAACAATTTCTTCGCTAAATCATGAATATTATTCAAAAAGATACATGGGCGCCCGCAGATATGATTTTGAAAATGAACTTGGGCAATAAAAAAAGCTATTCAAATGAATAGCTCTTTTTAACAATTTATTATTAAACAATTTAACTACAGCCTGTGGTCGCACCACAAGTCATACATTTCAGGCAAGTACCATTTCTAACCATCGTGATACTCTGACATTCCGGACAAATATCGCCTGTGTAGCCATTTTCAATAGCCTGTTTAACCTTTGAAGTCATAGTATTGAAAGTCTGGCTGCCAGTAACTTTATCCTTTGCAACAACAGTATTTGAGTTTAGAGTGTATTTATAAACATCGGGATTATCTTTATCCAGCTCAACTAATCTTTCGCTGATTATTTCTTCGCTTTCAAACTCTGGATCAGCTAGTTTTTTAACAATTCCTCTTGAAGCTTTGGATTTAATTTCATCAGAATCAACGTGTGCCAAATCATTTCTTCCCAAATAAGTAACAGCTAATTCTCTAAAAATATAATCTATAACTGATGTAGCCATTTTAATCTTATCATTGCCCGTAACAATACCGCTAGGTTCGAAACGGGTAAATACAAAGGCATCAACAAACTCTTCCAGAGGCACGCCGTGCTGAAGTCCTAATGAAATGGAAATGGCAAAGCAGTTCAATAGAGATCTGAATGAAGCGC
Source organism: uncultured Ignavibacteriaceae bacterium (assembly GCA_964499095.1). Classification (GTDB taxonomy): domain Bacteria; phylum Bacteroidota; class Ignavibacteria; order Ignavibacteriales; family Ignavibacteriaceae; genus IGN3. The sequence goes on along the minus strand of CAZCJF010000018.1, from coordinate 17,138 downwards.
CTTCACGATGCATGTCTATAAAAATCTCACCGATCTGACCGTTATCATATTCGCCAGTTCTTATATAAACTGATTGTCCATTGATCTTTGCTTTTTGTGTATAGCCGGAGCGTCTGTCAGGTAATCTTCTTCTCTTTGCAATGTATCTGTGAATAATTCTTTCTGCAACCTTAACGATGTCATTCTTCTCTTTATCTTCAATCAATGCTTCAATATCTTCTTCGCTGCTTGTATTAAGCGGTTGTGATAATTTTGAACCATCACGGTACAACGCATTAGCTTTAATACCAAGTTTCCAGGATTGCATATAAGCATCTTTTACGTCTTCAATGCTGGCTGCGTTTGGTAAGTTGATGGTTTTGGAAATTGCACCTGATATGAATGGTTGTGCAGCTGCCATCATTCTTATGTGCGCAATTGGTCTGATAAATCTTGTTCCTTTTTTACCGCATTTATTTGCGCAATCAAAAACAGGATAATGTTCGTGTTTAAGGAATGGTGCTCCTTCAACTGTCATTGTTCCGCATACATAATCATTAGCAGATGAAATTTCCATCTTTGAAAAACCAAGTTTTGTCAAAAGATCAAAATCAAATGAATTTATTTCTTCTTCACTAAATCCTAAATTTTTGGTAAGAAACTCTGTTCCTAAAATAAATTTGTTGAATGCAAAAGTAATATCAAAGACAGAGGGCAAGTAATGTTCAATCTTTGCCAGAATTTCATCTGAAAATCCTTTAGCTTTTAAAGATTGCGGATTTATATAAGGGCAGCCTTCCAGAGAACCAGAACCTTTTGCATATCTTACAATCTCATTTATCTGATCTTTGTTATACCCAAGTTTTTCTAAAGCTGGTGGTATTGATTGATTTATAATTTTAAAGTACCCGCCACCGGCTAATTTCTTAAATTTAACCAGTGCAAAGTCAGGTTCAACTCCCGTAGTATCGCAATCCATCACAAGTCCAATTGTTCCGGTTGGTGCGATAACAGTAACCTGTGCGTTTCTGTATCCGTAAAGTTCCCCTAATTCAACTGCTTTATCACTGTCCTCACGAGCTGCTTTTAACAAATCAGAAGGGCAGTATTGTGGATTTATGCCAACTGGATAAATTGATAAGCCTTCATACTCTTCATTAGGTACATTATACGCGGCTCTTCTGTGATTTCTTAGCACACGCAACATATTATCCTTGTTAGCTTCATACTTCGGGAAAGGTCCAACCTCTTTTGCCATTTCTGCAGATGTTGAATAAGCAGTCATATGTAAAATTGAAGTTAACGCTCCGCAAATTGCTACACCTTCACGGCTGTCATAGGGAATTCCCTGAAGCATCAATAATGTGCCAAGGTTAGCATATCCCAAACCAAGTGTTCTGTATTCATAACTTAATTGAGCAATTTCTTTGCTTGGGAATTGTGCCATTAGAACACTGATTTCTAACACAACTGTCCAGAGTCTTGCTGCGTGTCTGTAAGCTTCAATATTGAATTTATGAGTGTCAGTATCATAAAATCTTACAAGATTTAGTGATGCAAGATTACACGCTGTATCGTCCAAAAACATATACTCACTGCAAGGATTTGAGGCTCTGATTTCACCACCACCCGGGCAGGTATGCCATTCATTTATTGTAGTGTGAAATTGAATTCCCGGATCTGCGCAAGACCATGCAGAGTATGCAATCTGTTCCCATAGATCTCTTGCCTTAAGAGTTCTGCAAGCTTTAGGTGATCTTTTTTCTTGTTTGGCTTTTCGTTTCTCAACTCTCCAATATAAATTCCAGCTACCATCATTTAGAACAGCATTCATGAAATCATTTGTAACCCGCACAGAATTATTTGAATTTTGACCTGATACGGTTGCGTAAGCTTCGGAATTCCAATCAGTATCATAGACAGGGAATTCAATAGACTTAAATCCAAGCTTTGCAAGGTGGATAACTCTTTCTATATAATTGTTTGGAATCTGTGCTTTTCTTGCTTCCAGCACTGCCCGACTTAATTTCTTGTTGAGTTTCTTATTAAATCTGTCGTTTTCCGGATGCTCTTCATAGCAGGCTTTCATTATGTTATTCAGGTGCAGATTGCACAGTTTTGATCCGGCTACCAAAGCGGCAACTTTTTGTTCTTCAGTTACCTTCCAGTTTATATATTCTTCAATATCAGGATGATCTAGATCCAGAGTAACCATTTTAGCTGCGCGTCTTGTAGTACCTCCTGATTTAATTGCACCAGCTGACCTGTCTCCGATTTTAAGAAATGACATCAGACCTGAAGATCTTCCACCGCCGCTTAATGGTTCTTTAGATCCTCTTAATTCAGAGAAGTTTGAACCCGTTCCTGAACCATACTTAAATAATCTCGCTTCTCTAACCCACAAATCCATTATTCCACCTTCATTAACGAGATCATCTTTTATTGATTGAATAAAACATGCGTGGGGTTGAGGATGAGTATATGCATCGTTAGATTGAACAAGCTGACCGGATTGGTAATCAACATAATAATGACCCTGTGAAGGACCTGTAATTCCGTATGCCCAGTTTAATCCTGTATTGAACCACTGAGGACTATTTGGTGCTGCCATTTGATTAGCGAGCATATACATATGTTCATCATAAAAAGCTTTTGCATCTTCTTCAGTATCAAAGTATCCACCTTTCCAGCCCCAATAAGTCCATGTACCAGCTAATCTATGAAATACCTGTCGTGAGTCAGTTTCTGAAGTAGTGCGGTCGTTTTCAGGTAATTCCTGAAGTCTTTCTGTATCAGCAACAGAAGGCTGAAGCCACTTAGGCACACCTTTCTCATTACTCTTTTTTAACAGCTTCGGAACGCCTGCTTTTCTGAAATACTTTTGTGCGATAATATCCGTTGCGACCTGAGACCAGTGATTGGGAACTAAAACATCTTCCATCCTAAAAACAATTGATCCATCGGGGTTCTTTATTTCAGAAGTTCTTTTAACAAATTCAAAAGATGATAAGGGATCCTTTCCCTGTTCAGTAAAAAGCCTATTAATACGCATCAAACTCTCCAGAGGACTTAACCTGTTTTACAGGCAAATTAATTAATAAATAATGTTAATTTTATATAAGGATTGTAGTGACCGTTTTGATATGAGTGTATATCTTGAAGTCGTTTTATTATAGATTTTTTGTCCATCACTCATCATCAATTTCAAAGGCAAACTAAAAAAAAATTTTTAAAAGGGAAATAGCACTGAAAAATTTTTTGGTCACTTAATTTTCAAATCGAAAATGAAAAAGTTTCTTTAAAAAAACAAATAAAAATTTTTCAGTTACACTATTGACATTAAATTAATTTTAGCAGCATTCAAAATTTGACAATACTCCATCAAAAAATATTACCGTTTATAACTTTAGCGTGTCAATTAATTATTTCATCGTTATTTTTAACATCAAATAATCATTTAACCTGAAAGCAAACTTTGAACGGCGAAAAAATAATTGAAATATCAGAGCTAACCAAAGATTTTAAAGAATTAAGAGCAGTAAATAATCTTAATCTAAATGTTCTTAAAGGAGATGTTTTTGGTTTTCTCGGTCCCAATGGTGCAGGAAAAAGCACCACAATAAGGATGCTTCTGACATTGATTAAACCAACCAAAGGTGATATAAAACTTTTTGGAAAATCGCTTGCCGAAAACAGAATAGAAATCTTAAGGAAGGTTGGAGCGATAGTAGAAAAGCCTGATTTTTACGGCTATCTATCAGCATATAAAAATCTTGAAATTCTCGGGAAAATTTCAGGGCATCAGATTTCTAAGAAAAGAATTATGGAGGTGCTGGAATTGGTGGGTTTAGATAAAAGATCTAATAGTAAAGTAAAAACTTTTTCTCATGGAATGAAACAGAGATTAGGGATTGCCCAGGCACTTATCCACGAACCTGAGCTGATTATACTTGATGAGCCAACAACCGGATTAGATCCACAAGGAATGAAGGAAATAAGAGAGCTTATTCAATCACTCAGTAAGGAAAAGGGGAAGACCATTTTTCTTTCTTCACACATTCTTTCTGAAGTTGAACTTGTTGCAAACAGAATGATAATAATTAATAAAGGCACTACACAGGTAGAAGGCTACGTTAAAGATCTGTTAAAATCAAATAAAATAAAAGTAACTTTTGAAGTTGAAGATTCAGATAAAGCTGTAAATTTGATTTCTTTAACATCCTGGTCTAAGAATTTAACCAGTTATACAAAATCCAGCCTGATTTTTGAACTTGAGAACGAAGAAATTCCAAAATTGAATAAATATTTTGTTGAAAATAATATCAGTGTAAATGCTATCATTCCTACCAGATCGCTTGAGGAATATTTCTTAAAAATTACAGAAGGAGTTAATTGATGTTTACACTTGTCCAGATAGAGCTTTTCAAGATTTTTAAGAAATGGAGAACTTACATCGGATTCATTGCTATAGGTGTTTTGGTTCCTATCATTCATATTGCAATGTTCTTTGAAGGTAAGCATACAATAGATTTTATGACCCGAAACATTCAGGAATCATTTGTTTTTGTTGGAAACTTATTAAATGGTTACTTCATATCATATATTATTCTCGCAAGTCTTGCAGTCCACATCCCATTTTTAATTGCGCTTGTTGCAGGTGATTTATTAGCTGGTGAAGCCACCGCTGGTACATACAGATTAATTGTAACCCGTCCGATTTCAAGAACTCAAATTGTTATCTCTAAATTTTTAGCAGGAATTATTTATACATTACTCTTGATTATCTGGCTGGCTCTTATGAGCCTAGTAGTGGGAATTATAATTTTTGGAACCGGTGAGCTTTTAGTAATCAGTGATCAGTCTTTAATAATTTTTGCTCAATCGGATATATTGTGGCGTTTTATCTTTGCATATCTTTTTGCTGCCTTGGGTATGTCTGTTGTTGCCAGTCTAGCATTTTTATTTTCATCACTTGTAGAAAATGCAATTGGTCCGATTGTATCTACAATGGCACTCATCATTGTTTTTTTAATTCTTTCAGCCATCAGCATTGAATTTTTCCAAACTATAAAACCTTATCTGTTTACAAATTACATTCTTTCCTGGCGATTATTGTTTGAAGACCCGGTTGATTGGAGCGAAATAATAAAGGCAATAATGATTTTATCCGGACACGTGTTACTTTTCTTTTCGTTAACACTTTATCTATTCAGAAAAAAAGATATTCTTTCTTAGCAGAGGATCAGATGAGTAAATTATTTTTGTTAATAGTGTTATTGAATATTTTAAGTTTTGGTCAATCAAAAAACCCTGATGAAATAATTAAAAATGTTATTGAACATTTTAACCAGGTAAAAGATTATCAGGTTGATGTGAACATAAAAGTTGATATTGAATTTTTGAAAGTTCCTGATTCAAAAGCAAAAATTTATTTCAAGCAGCCGGATAAAGTTTTTCTGGAATCAGAAGGATTTGCTCTTTTACCTAAAGATGGACTTAATTTTTCTCCCTCTTATCTTGCAAAGAAAGATTACACAGCAATATATGAGAAGGATATTGATCTGGATGGCGTCCCAACATCGATCGTTAAAGTGATTCCGCTTGGCGATCAGGGAAATGTAATACTTTCATCTCTGTGGATTGATCAAAAAAAGAATGTGATAAGAAAAGTTGAAACTACAACTAAAACTAACGGCACATTTACAATGAATTTTTTCTACGACGATAAATTCAATTATCCATTGCCAAATAAAATTATTTTTTCATTCAATATGGATCAATTGAATTTACCTAAAGTATTTAATGATGGGCAAACCGGATCGGATTCAAAAAAGAAAAAGGGCAGATTAAATTCAACAACTAAAGGCAAAGTTGTAGCAACTTATACAAATTATGTTGTTAATAAGGGTATCTCAGATTCAATTTTTGAAAAGGAAACCACGAAGAATCCTGTTCAGAAATAAACCAATCATTTAATAGTTATTTGTATCACCTGATTTTCATTATCGAATCGAAATTTTGCTCTTTCCCAGGAAGGTGGTCCAAAAGTTCCTCTTGCATTATTAGAAAAACCATAATCCTCTACAGGAATACCAAGAAAATTAGTAGTTAAATCATTATCAGAATCAGCATCGTGGAAAGCCTTAATGGCATAAGTTCCAAAAGGCAGATCGTTAAATTCAGCAATTACATAATCCTTTTTTGCAGATATATCTTTTCCGATAAATGGATTTTTATGATCAATATAGTTATCTGCTGAATTGCATAACGCAATTTTGATGTTACCTTTTGATTCTTTTATACCATCAAATTTAACAATCAACTTTCCTTTTTGTTTTGGCCCTTCCTCCGGAAAGCTTAACACAGTAAAACTGGTTACTAAAATTAAAATTGTATAGATGTATTTATTTATCATTCTGCTCATCATTATTCAAATTTTTTAAAAATTACAGATGTATTGTGTCCACCAAATCCAAAAGCATTGCTAAGTGCATAATTGACTTTTCTATCCTGAGGTTTATTAAATGTATAATTAAGATCACATTCAGGATCAGGTGTTTCGAAGTTAATAGTTGGTGGAATCCTATCATTAACAACAGCAAGTATTGATGCTATTGATTCAACAGCGCCAGCGGCTCCCAATAAATGTCCGGTCATGCTTTTGGTAGAGGACAAATTCATTTTGTATGCATGATCTCCAAACACTTTTTTTACGGCTTTAGTTTCACCAATATCACCAAGCGGGGTAGAGGTTCCGTGCATATTCACATAATCAATGTCTTCAGGTTTAATCTGAGCATTTTCTAAAGCCATTTTCATCGATAATATTGCACCTGTTCCCTCAGGATGTGGAGCAGTAATGTGATGTGCATCAGCAGAAAGCCCTGCACCTGCAATCTCAGCATAAATTTTTGCATTACGTTTAAGCGCATGTTCCAACTCTTCCAGAATTAGTGCCCCTGCGCCTTCTCCCATAACAAAACCATCTCTTGTCAGATCAAAAGGTCTGCTGGCGGTTTGCGGAGAATCATTTCTGGTAGATAGAGCTCGATTAGCATTGAATCCTCCGATTCCTAATTCGCTAATAGATGCTTCACTGCCACCTGCTACCATTAAATCTGCCATACCATTTTTTATGAGAAGGTAGCTATCTATCAAATTGTTGTTACCAGTAGCACAAGCCGAAACAGTGCAGTAATTAGGCCCACGGAAACCATACTGCATAGAAATGTGCCCAGCGGCAATATCCGGAATGAGCATAGGGATAAAGAAAGGGGAGATACGGTTTGGTCCTTGCTCACGATTGATTACTGATTGATCATAAAATGTTTGTATTCCTCCAATTCCACTTCCGAAAATTACTCCAATTCTATTTTTCTCGTCTTCACTTAAAGTTTCAGGTTTAAGATTTGAGTCCTCAATAGCTTGTTGAGCAGAGACCAATGCATACTGAGCAAAAGGATCTAATCTTCTTGCAGTTTTTCGGTCAAGATAATTTCCCACATCAAAGTTTTTTAACTCACAAGCAAATTTTGTTTCAACTTTTGATGTATCAAATTGTTTGATAAAATCACTGCCACTTTTAGAAGCCATCATACCATTCCAGAACTCATTAACATTCAATCCAATAGGTGTTAAAGCACCCATTCCGGTAATTACAACTCTTCTTTTTTTATCAGACATAGAAAGCCTTTCAAATAATTATAGTATGCATTGTTAAATTTTGAGGTGTAAAAATAATAATTTTAATGTTAAGCTGATAAGAAGCTGAACACGGTTAAATAATTAAGCTATCAATAATTGAAAATCAAAATTTATCTGAGGTTAATCTGAAAATTTTCCATTCATCAAGCATTACTGCTCCGATGCTGTTATAGAAATCAATCGCAGGTTTATTCCAATCTAAAACGCTCCACTCAACTCTGCCATAATTACGCTCTTTTGCAATACTGATTACCTTCAGTAATAATTCTTTACCGATTCCTTTTCCTCTGAATTCAGGTTTAACGTAAAGATCTTCCAGATAAATTCCGGGTTTTCCCAGAAAAGTAGAATAGTTTTTAAAGAAGAGTGCCTGTCCTGCAATATTTCCATCATATTCAGCAAGATAAACTTCTACGAATTTTTCTTTTCCAAACAAAGATTCTCTGAGTCCCTCTTCTGAATCGGTTACCAAGTGGGAAAGCTTTTCAAACTCGGCTAATTCCTTAATAAGATTGATGATCACCGGAATATCACCTGGTTCGGCTTTACGAATTAATAAATTTTCAGTCATAAATTATTTTACTGTAAATGGAAGACCTGGTTTTAATAAATCTTTTATTCGTTCAAATGGAATTTCAGCAGTAATTTCACCCATAGAGTATGGAGCAATTTCATAAGGATCAAATTGCAGAACAAGAGCATCCGGTGTAATGTAAAAATCCTGATCCGGTAAAATGTTTATTTCATTTTCAAAAAGTCCAGCATCAAATAATGAATTTGATTTGTATTCATTAAGAATAACTTCTTCGCATTCCAAACTAAGCAAATCGAAAGAATCATCCTTAATTAAATCTTTAAGTGAAATAAGCTGTCCATCAGCTAAATTGAAGTTATATCCAACTGCATAGTAATTACCGTGTGCGCCGCCCGTGTACTGATAATGATTTAATACTATGCTGATAAAGTTTTTTGAGTTGTATGCTACACTAAAATCTGTTTCGAATGAATAAGTAAACTGAAATTCTTCTTCCATTTGAAAAGTATCGTTAGCAGCTTCCTCATACCAAGAAATAGATTGTTTAAACTCTTCTTCAAGGAAGGAATTAATTTTTGTGATTATCGGATTATTATTTTCATTTTCAATAACAGGATAAAATATTTCCAGAAAAGCTTTTCCATCTTTTGTACTATCTCTGTATTCAGCGGAGATAATGTTTAATGTATCTGATTGAAAATAGAATGAGTTTTTGCTGAATGTAATTTGAGCAAGGATTGAAAAAAATAAAACCAAAAACAAAAGTGTATTCTTTTGCATTGTAATTTCTTTCTAAAGTTTACTTAGAATTATTTGTTTTCTTTTCAAGATAAAATTTTTCTATTCTTAAAATACCAATTGCAAAAATATACCCGAAAGCTAAACCAATTACTGCTCCACCCAAAATATCTGAAGGATAATGCAAGCCAAGATATACCCTTGAAATTGCAATTATCGATGCACAAATAAATAAAATCCATTTAAGTTTTGGAAATAAAACAGAAAAGAAAATTGCTGCTGCAAAATTATTCAGTGCATGATTGGAAGGGAACGAATATGTACCGGTACATCCTGTAGGTGTAAATACATCGGTTAAAACCTCACAGGGTCTTGGTCTGGCAAAATATTCCTTTAATAATCTATAACCCGTTTGGTCAGTGACAGCTATCAGAAGTAAAACTCCAATTACAGCTAACTTTCCTCTCAATCCACCTTTTACCCAACTGATTGCAAGTAAAATTACATATGTAATGTACCAGTTGTTAACATTTGTGATGAGAGCGAAAAATTTATCCAAAAATCCGGTAGAAATGGTATGATTAAAAAAGTAAAAAATTGCCAGGTCTATTGAATAGAAAATATCAGTCATAAAAACGTTAAATTTTTGCTTAATTAAAATAGTTACTATAATTCAAATTATCATAAAATTAATTAGATTTAGGCATTATTTATGAATAAAAATATGAATAAGAGAAATAATTTTGTCGATTTCATATTAAATGATAGCCTTACTGAGGATAAGAAGTACATGAAAATTAAAGAAGAGACAGGAAAATATCTTGTAACTCCATTAAAAGTTATTGCTCTGATGGTAGCCATCAGCGGAATTTTTGCAATGATTTTTGAAGTGCGATACCATGCAGAATTTTCTAAGCAAATTTATTTCGTAAGATTGCTTGCCACTCTTATAGCATTTATAATTCTGGTATTTCTTAATTCCAAACGAGCTACAAAATATTCAATAGCACTGGTCCACATCCTTTTAATGACAATCATTATTTCTTCTGCTATTATGATTTTGTTGATGCCAAATTCTCTGATTGTCAACAGTCAGATAGTTGGACTTATGATTTTTACTTCAGCAATGTTTTTAAATTGGGAGATCAAGAATCAAATACTTGTTGCAATTTATTACAATGTAGTTTTTGCTGTAGCGATTTTGTTTAATGATCAAAAAATTTACTTCCTCCCAAATATGTTTGAATCACTTCTGTTTGTACTTTTCCTAAGTTTACTGTCAGTTCTGGGCAGTGCAATTAACTTCCGGATGCGTTTGCAGATTGCAGAAAACTCACTTAAGACAGAAATATCCGAAAGAAAATACAGAGCCATATTTGATAATTCAATAGATGGGATTTATCAATCAACAAATGATGGAAGATATTTAACTGTAAATCCGGCCTTAGTTAAAATGCTCGGTTTTGACATTGAACAGGAATTATTAGAAACCAAAGTAACAGATTATTATAAAAATGCTGAAGATAGAGAAAAGCTGCTGACTGAAATTAAACGTAAAGGCAAAGTTGAAGATCATTTGCTTCATCTGGTTGATAAAAACAAAAAGGAATTGGTTGTAAAGTTAAATGCTAGAATGGTTCCTGAAGAAGGAAACAATAATTATTTCTTCGAAGGAACAATGCGGGATGTAACAGCCGAGTTATTGGCAGAAGAGAAACGAAAAGCAGCGGAAGAAGAACTTAAGTTAGAAAAAGAAAAATCTGATGCATTAGCAAAAGAGGCAATTAAACTCAGTACTGCAAAAAGTCGTTTCCTCGCAAATATGAGTCACGAAATCAGAACGCCAATGAATGGTATTTTAGGATTCTTATCTCTTATTGAAGATGATGCTTACAACACTAAAGAAGAACTTAAGAATTACGTAAAGAATGCAAAATTATCTGCAGAATCTTTACTTGAAACAATAAATGCGGTATTGGATTTATCCAAAATTGAAGCAGGTAAAGTAGAATTAGAAAAATTAAATTTTAATCTGAAGAAAGTAATAAATCAGGCAATATCAATTGTTTCGCCAAAGGCTAAAGAAAAAAATCTAAGTATTATTCTTGAAACACCTGAGTCTAAAGAACTTAATTTTATAGGCGATACAACCAAGATAAGACAAATTTATTTGAACCTGTTAAGCAACGCTGTCAAATTCACCCAGCAGGGTAAAATAATAATAAAAGTTAATCTCGAAGATCTCAGTGATAATAAAACCAAGGTTAGTAGCTCAATAATTGATAGCGGAATCGGTATTCCATCCGATAGAATTACAGAATTATTTAAACCATTCTCACAAATAGTTGGAACAGAAGGAAAAAACTTTGGCGGTACCGGACTGGGATTAGTGATTTGTAAAGAATTCACAAACCTTATGCAAGGAGATATATCCGTAACGAGCAATCAGGGGTCAGGAAGCCAGTTTAATTTTAGTGTCGTACTCGAAAAACAACCATATTCTGAAAATCAATCAGAAGAAACAAAAGAATTTAAACTTGACGAAAAAGACACAAATGGTGCGGTTGAAAAGGATATCAAAGTTAATTTTGAAAAACGAAAAAAATACAAAATACTTTTAGCTGAGGATAATCTGATAAATCAAAAAGTTGCAATAAGAACTTTAAATTCGGCAGGATTCCAGGTTGATGCAGTATTGAATGGTGAACAGGCAATTCGTGCGTTTTCACAAGGGCATTATGATTTGATTCTTATGGATGTGCAGATGCCGGAAATTGATGGATTTACTGCAACTAAAAAAATCAGAGAGCTTAATTCACACGGCAAAGAAATTCCGATTATTGCTATTACAGCCCACGCTTTGATTGGTGATAAAGAAAAATGTTTAGAAGCCGGAATGAATGATTATATCGCCAAGCCCGTTGTGGCAAAGGAGATTATAAATCTTTTAGATAATTATCTGAAGATTGATGAAACTGCTGCATTGCAAACAAACGTAACGAGTAAGCAAAATGGTTTATTTGATTTTGAAAGGTTAAAGCAAATCAGTGGTGGTGATCCGGCTTTTGAAAAAGATCTGCTCAGTGATTATATAATTGATGCTGAATCAAAATTAGAAGTATTAAAGGATCTTGTTCTTAATAAAAATTCAAACAAAATTGTAGATACTGCCCACACACTCAAAGGATCAAGTTATTCAGTTGGTGCTATTGCAATTGGCGATGAAGCATTGGGAATTGAACTATCTGCAAAAAATAATGATCTGGAAAGTGTTGATGAACGTCTGATAAAATTGGCAAAATCAATCAGGGAAACCAGGGAAGCATTAAAAGATAAATTATAGAAAAAATTTTTACGTAATTAAAAAGTCCCACTTAATGCGGGACTTTTTGTAGCAATCAGTTAAAATTCTTCATCACTTTTCTAATTATATCAAGCGCAAAATCAATTTCATCTTTAGTAATTACCAAAGGCGGGGCAAATCTTATTATATCTCCGTGTGTGGGTTTTGCGAGCATACCGTTTTCTTTTAATTGAACACAAACATCCCATGCAGTTTTTCCACTTTTTGTAGGTTTGATAACAATTGCATTCAGTAAACCCTTACCACGCACTAAAGTAAGATGATCAAATTCATCTACCATCTTCTGAACTTCTGATCTGAAGTAGTTACCTAATGTAAAAGCGTTATCAGCAAGTTTTTCTTCAATAAGAACTTGTAAGGATGCAATCGCAACTTTACAGGCGAGCGGATTACCACCAAATGTTGAACCGTGTTGCCCTGGTTTAATTGTTAACATCACATCATCATTTGCTAAGGCTGCAGATACGGGCATTGTTCCGCCAGATAAAGCTTTCCCAAGTATTAAAATATCCGGTTTAACTGCTTCATAATCAGAAGCTAACATTTTACCTGTCCTTGCCAATCCTGTTTGAACTTCATCGCAAATGAGTAAAACATTTTTTGCTTTGCAAAGCTCCTGTGCTTTTTTAAGGTAACCATCATCAGGAACAAAAACGCCGGCTTCACCCTGAATCGGTTCAACCATAAATGCACAAACATCAGGATCTTCTAATGCTTTTTCCAATGCTGGAATATTGTTGTAAGGAATTTTAATAAATCCCGGAACGTATGGACCGAATCCATCATAACAATCAGGATCAGTTGAAGCAGAAACAGCCATCATTGTTCTGCCGTGAAAGTTCTCATTGGCGACGATGATTTTTGCTTCATACTTTTTAATTCCTTTAACTTCATAAGCCCACTTGCGTGCAAGTTTAACTGCTGTTTCGCCTCCTTCAACTCCTGTGTTCATCGGGAGAACTTTATCATAACCAAATAGTTCTGTTACAAATTTTTCATATTCGCCAAGCACATTATTATAAAATGCACGCGATGTTAATGTTAAAATCTGTGCCTGCTCAATCATTGTATTAACAATTTTAGGATGACAATGTCCCTGATTAACAGCAGAGTAAGCTGAAAGGAAATCGAGATATTTTTTGCCTTCAACATCCCAAACCCAAACGCCTTTGCCTTTAGCTATTACAACTTCAAGAGGATGATAATTATGAGCGCCGTATTTGTGCTCCAGATCCATATAATATTGTGAGTTCATAAACCTTCCAATTTGTTCAAATGATTATAATTTACACTGAAAAATTAGCCCTTAAGTAACGAATAACCAAACAAATAATATTTCCAATTCTCTTAGTGTTTTATTAATACTTGCTTCTTTATAGCTTGATTATACAGCATTATGAACCTATTTTTTCAAACAAAAACCATTTTTGGAATATGAATTTTTCGGTGGAAACATTTTCTTTTCAATTGCAGAGTAAAGGCAACTGTCACATTGTTGATATAACAGAGAAAGTACAAACAATTATTCAAAATAATAACTTTTCTGAAGGAAGTGCTTTGATATTCGTTCTCGGGTCTACAGCAGGTATTACCACAATTGAGTATGAACCGGGATTATTGAAGGATTATCCTGAATTTTGGGATAAAATCGTTCCACAAAATAAAAATTATTATCACGATAACACCTGGCACGATGGAAATGGTCATTCTCATATTCGGGCTTCGCTTCAGGGGGCATCTTTTACAGTGCCGTTTAAAGATAAATCCTTAATTTTGGGAACCTGGCAGCAGATAATTTTTGTTGATTTTGATAACAGATCGCGCTCACGGGAAATTATTGTTCAACTAACAGGAATAAAGAAGAGTTTATGAAAAATATTTTCAAGATTTTAATTGTCATTATAGTATCGTTTACAAATTCGTTTTCACAAATCGTTACTACTACACCGGTTTATCCTACTCAATATGATAGTATCGTAGTTTTTTTTGATGCCACTCAACCCGGTGCATCAGAATTATTAAATTATTCAGGAACGCTTTATGCTCACACAGGCGTAACAACCAACTTTGGTGTATGGCAGCATGTAATTGGTAATTGGGCTCAACCCAATCAACCTGTTGTAACACGATTGAGTGCCAATCTTTATAAACTGACTATTGGATATCCGAGAACTTTTTATTCAGTATTAAATCCAGCAGAAAAAATTCTTCAGTTAGATATTGTATTCAGAAGCTCAGATGGCAGCAAACAAACTCGCCCCGATATTTTTATTGATTTATACGAGCCCGGTTTAACATTAAACGTTACAAATCCACAAGTTTCTGTTAAGTTTGGTGACCCTCAAAGATCGCCTGCATTTGTAAAGTTTGGTCAAACAGTTCCGATTACAGTAAACGCTGTTGAACTTGGAACAAAAGTATCAACACTTACACTTTATGTTGACGGAAATCAGGTAGAGCAAACAAATACAAACTCTCTCGCTTATGATTTCGTACACTCAAATTTTTCAGCCGGCGCACATACTGTAAAAGTTATTGGAATTGATACAACCGGCAGCATAGATTCAACTTCTTTTATGATGTTCTCAAATCCCGCAAATAAAAATTTTCCTCTTCCAGATGGATTAAAACACGGAATAAATTATACAAGCCCAACCACTGCTGTATTAGCGCTTTTTGCTCCTCTTAAAGATTTTGTTTATGTGATTGGAGATTTTAATAATTGGAAAGTTGAAACAGATTATATGATGAACCGGCAGTTTGTTACTCCGGATAGTGTAATTTGGTGGTTAGAGTTAAATTCTTTAAGTCCGGGAACAGAATATGCTTTCCAATATCTTGTAAATGGAGAACTGAGAATTGGCGACCCATATTCAAAAAAAGTATTGGACCCATGGAACGATCAGTACATAACATCTGTAGTTTATCCTAATTTAAAGCCTTATCCAGCCGGAAAAACAGAAGATATAGTAAGCGTGTTGCAAACTGCACAAACTGAATATCAATGGCAGGTTGTAAATTTTCAAAAACCGCCCAAAGAAAAGCTGGTTATATATGAGCTGCTTGTAAGAGATTTTTCTTCTCTACATAGCTATCAGTTTTTAATTGATACTCTTTCATATTTAAAATCATTAGGAGTTAATGCTATTGAATTGATGCCCATCAACGAGTTTGAAGGAAACCTTAGCTGGGGATACAATCCAAGTTATCATTTAGCTGTTGATAAATATTATGGAACAGCCAACAAACTAAAAGAATTTATTGATATTTGTCATCAGAATGGAATTGCTGTTATTCTTGATATAGTATTAAATCATGCTTTTGGACAGAATCCATTGGTTAAAATGTACTTTGATGGCTACTACACAATTGGAAATAATTCAGGTATTAGAACAACTGTTAATAATCCCTACTTTAATGTTACATCGCCTAATACAGCCTATTTTTGGGGAGCAGATTTTAATCACGAAAAATCAGCAACAAAGTATTATGTAGATAGAGTAAATCGTTACTGGTTAGAAGAATTTAAATTTGATGGTTTTAGATTTGATTTTACTAAAGGATTTACTAATACTGCCGGTGATGGCTGGAATTATGATCAGTCCAGAATAAATCTGTTAAAGAGAATGGCAGATAAAATTTGGGAATTTGATCCTGATGCTTACGTAATTCTGGAACATCTGACTGCTAACAACGAAGAAATTGTTCTTTCCAATCTTGGAATGATGCTTTGGGGAAATTTAAATTGCGCTTATAATCAGGCAACAATGGGTTACGAAAGCGGACCTTGTGGAACATGGAATTTTTCCGGAATCTCTTACAAAAACCGTGGATGGACAAATCCTTCCTTAGTCGGTTATATGGAAAGCCACGATGAAGAAAGATTGATGTACAAAAATCTTCAGTTCGGAAATTCCTCCGGGAGCTACGACATTAAATTCATTGGAGAAGCCTTAAACAGGATTAAGCTTGCTGCTGCATTTTTCTTCACAGTTCCGGGTCCTAAAATGATCTGGCAATTTGGTGAGCTTGGTTATGATATAAGTATAGATTTTAATGGTAGAACAGGGGAAAAACCTGTAAAATGGGATTACTACTCCGATCCCCGCAGAAAAAAACTCTACAAAGTCTTTCAAAGCTTAATAAATCTAAAAATGAATTACGATGTCTTTAGCACTAGTAACTTTACATTAGATGTTTCCGGCACGGTTAAAAAGATTAATCTTTATCATCCTACAATGGATGCATTTATTATTGGAAATTTTGGTGTGGTTACATTAAATCCCGGACAAAACTTTAGCAAAACAGGTTGGTGGTACGATTACTTTTCCGGTGATAGTGTTGAAGTAACCAATTTGACAGCTCCGATTACTTTAGCTCCCGGTGAATTTAAAATTTATACATCTTCAAAATTACCAACACCCGAGGCAGACATTCTTCTTGAAGTTCAAACAGAAGAACCAGTAATAGTAAACGGATTTAAGCTTGAGCAGAATTATCCAAACCCCTTCAATCCAAGCACAAAAATAAGTTATCAAATACCAGCCTCCCTAAATCCCTCCCAAGGAGGGACTTTAGTAACTCTAAAGATATATGACATATTGGGTAAGGAAGTAGCAACACTTGTAAACGAAGAACAAAGTGCGGGAGTATACGAAGTAGAATTCAACGTAGTGCACGAATCCAATCGTGCGATAACAAGCGGAGTATATTTCTATCAATTAAAAGCAGGAGAATATACAGCAGTCAAGAAAATGATTCTCTTGAAATAGTGTCAAATGACCCCTCAGGATATTAAATTTAGCCAAAAAACTGAGG
>CAZCJF010000017.1:0-55497 GCA_964499095.1 uncultured Ignavibacteriaceae bacterium | reverse complement strand
TGCAATATAATTCAATTCTATTATCAGGAAATGCTTTAATTATGTTAATTGTATTATCTGAGGATCCATCATCGATTATTAAGATTTGGATTTTTTTGTATGTTTGATTTGCAATAGACCTTAAACATTCTAAAATAAATTTTTCAGAATTAAATGTTGTAATTAAGAATGTAACTAAGTCCATAGTTTTTTATAGAAATTTTTAAGTCTTTTTGAAAAAAAATAAGCAGACAGAAGTGCAATTAATTCCGCAATAACCATTGCAATGGCTGCACCCTCAAAACCAATTTTGGGAACAATAGAGAAAATTACTATCAAGCTGACAATTCCACTTATAAAAAATGAAATTAGATAATAGAAATGTTTTTTGAAGACTATCAATATATACATGGTGAAAATTGTTGTAAATGAGGACAGCAAAGGGAGACCCGATAAAATTTCTAATACAATAACAGAGTCGATAAACTTTGGTCCTAAAAACACTAGAATAATTTTCTTTGAACCCAAAAAAAGAATTAGAGACACGAAAAACATAATAATCGTTTGATAAACTGCTATTTTTTTTAGGAACTGGAAATATCTTTTTTCAGACTGGTTTATTAGAACATTTAACCTGGGAAATACAGTTTGACTAAATGGTTGAAGTATACTTTGAGCAGCAATCCTTATTTTATCTGCAGCCGAATAATAACCAACCGCCGTGGCATTCGTTAGCAAACCTAATAAAAAAATATTTGAAGTTGTATAAAAATTTATAGAAACTGTTGAGAGAAATAAATTCCATCCATTTTTAAATTGCTCTTTAACAAGGTCAATTTTGGGTACTCTAAAAGTAATTTTTAATTTAAATATAATCACTGCTAACCCAATAGTGCCTATCAGAAAATTTGCAGTTGAATTAAACCAGGCGTATTGCACAAAATCACTTTCTGCTTCGATGAACAAAAAAATACAAATTGTGATGACTGTCCGAACTGAAAAATTTATAATAAATATATATCCCATCTTCTCCATTCCCTGATAAAACCAAACGGGATTTAAAACGCTACCAAGTACACTAAAATATGTAACCAGGTATAGAACGTAATGATCTTTAAATATTGCGAATGAATTAATTATCAGAAAAAAAAGGATTGTTGAGAAACCAAAAAGTATAATTTTGGTCAGTAAAACAGATGAAAATATCTCAGAGACTCTTTCTTTATTATTTCTGTTAATTGAAATTTCCTGTACCGCAGATAAGTTGAATCCATAATCTGTAATGATGGTAAAGTAAGTAGTAAATGCTACTGCAAAATTCACCAGCCCATACTTTTCCGGTCCCAGCACACGAACTAAATATGGTAATGTGATGAATGGAAAAATGTAATTTGATATTTGAAGAAGTGAAAGTGAAGTGAAGTTCTTATAAAGAACTTTGTTTGATTCGTTAATGTTCTTTAAAAGTTTCAAGTTATTGAAATTTTATTTTCTTAACCATAGTTCCGGATTAACATTTTGCCGCGCACTCCAGATTTCAAAATGCAGGATGTTTCCTTCAAGACTTTCTGATACCCTTGCAATAACTCCGCCGGTTTTTATTTTATCTCCTTCATTAACATATATTTCAGATAAGTGTCCGTAAACCGTTCGGTAATTACCTTTATGACTGATAATTAACACAGTGCCATAACCCGGCAGCCATTCAACCGCGGAGACAACGCCTTCAGCCACGCATTTTACACTTAAATCGCCGGAAGCCTTGATATCAATACCATAATTCATAGTTACGGTATTTAATTTCTGATTTTTAGTTTCACCAAATTTTCTAACAACTCTACCCTTACTTATTGGCCAGTTAAGTTTTTCTTTTAGCTCAGCAAAAGATGCAAAACTTGCGGTATTTAAATCTACATTAAACTCATTTGAAGATGATTGAGTAGTTAATTTTCTTTCAGATGAAAGTAAAACTTTTGATTCTTCTTTTTCAATTTCTCTGCTTTTGCGTTCAGCATCTTCCACAAGCTTCATTATTAAATCACGAATTTGTTTTTCGGATTTTCTTTTCTCATTTATACCCTTGGCAATTTTACTTCTATCTTTTTTTAAAGCATCAAGAACTGTTTTTTGCTCAGATAATTTTTTCTTAAGAATTTTTTCTTCAGATTCCTTTTGGGCTGTCAGCTTTTGTTTTTCTGCTCTCTCATTTTCAAGTTTCTTTTTTGCTTCAACTAAAATCCGTTTGTTTTCTTCAAGTTTCACTAAATCTTTTGATCTGTTTTCCGAGAAACGTTTCAGATATTCAAGTCGGATAACTGCCTGATGGAAAGATTCTGCATTCAATATACTTTCAAACTCTGTGAATCCACCATACTTGTATGTTGAAGTTACATACTTAGCATAATTTTTCTGAAGCTGATTAATTTTATTTTCAATTGATTTAATTTCTTTTATACGACTATCTATTTCCTGCTGCTTCTGATTTTCTTCTGAACGGAGATTTGAGATAAGTTTATTTACAAGAAAACTTTGCCTGCCAATTTTCTCGTAAGATTCAAGAGTTTTCTTTTCTGATTTGGTTTTTTTTGCTAATTCATTTTCAAGATTTGTGATTTCGTTTCTTAATTTTTCAAGTTCTATCTTTTTGCTTTCTATCTGATCAGTTTGGGCGTACACATTTTGCAATAAAAGAAATGAAACTGCTATTAATATTTTTTTTACTTTTTGCGTTACCATTTAACTATAACTGCATCATCAGGCAGATTGAAAGCTATTCTGATATTGTTCCGATTAACATTTATCTTCTTATAATCTATCTGTACTAATTGATCATCAACCACATTACGAATTTGAATTTTATAAGGCACTGCAACATTCTCCAGAAGCTCAAACTTGCTGTACTTTCCTTCAAGAGTAAGCTCGTCATCAAAATCATACAGCTGATAATCAGTAATACCAAGTTGCCGCACATCAACTTTGTAAATTGTAGAATTCAGTCTTGCTGAATCCCGATATGTTAAAACATATTTACTGCCTTCAACAACATAATTATCCGGTGGTCTGTATAAATTTTGAGTGAGATTAACAGCACCAACAAATGCATCCATCAGATCTTCAAAAGAAAGATTAATTCTGAAAATACTTTGCAATGCATCTGAATTGACATCACCTACATACGCAGTATTTTGTAATGCATCATAAAAAGTGAATTTATTCTTAGTTACTAATGCCTGAGCTAATTCAATACCAAACGGACCTAATACTGTTAAGTAAATTGAATCTGGTTTTAACAGAACAACTCTGAATGTTGCAGTGTTTTCTATTTTGGGGGAATTTACTGTAATTTTACCGCTGCCTTCAAAGTTTTTAATTTTTCTTCTATTAGCTTCAAGACGGTTTATTAATCTTTCAGAAGGCAATAATTCATAATCTTCTGTTGGCTGCGATGGCACACAGCCACTATTAAAGATCATGATAAAGCTTATGCCAAGTATCAGTGATAAAATTATTTTTTTCAAATAGCACCTTTATCAATTTTATTTTTAATTTCAATTTTAGTTGGTTCAAGCTCAAGTGCATTTTTCCAAAGCTCTATTGCTCTTTCTGTGTTGCCAAGTTTAAATTCTGTGTCACCTAGATGATCAAGCATAACTGAACTTTTTCCACCGACTTCAATTGCTTTCTCAAGATATCTTTTTGCTTCCTGATAATTACCCAATTGATAATAAACCCATCCCATCGTATCAAGATATGAAGAATTAAGTGAATCTGCCTGAATGGAAATCTTTACCATATTTAATGCTCTCTCCAGATTTATACCACGAGTAGCGAAAGCATACGAATAATTATTATTAATCAACGGATCGTCCGGGGATAATTCTAATGCACGTTCGTAAAGGCTATCGCTAATCTCATAAGATTGCATCCCATTATAAATCATTGCCAAAGTACCAAGCAGCTGTACGTCATCCGGTTTGATTTCCAAAGCACGTTTAAGATAGAATATAGATTTCTCCTCTTCTTTAAGCTGACTAAGTGTATAACCGTAAGCTGATAATGCAGATATATCTGTCGGATTAAGCAAAGTAGATTTTTTCAGATATTTTTCTGAATCACTGTATTTTGATTGCTGAGCAAGTGATAAACCTAATATAAGATTCACATAAAAATCTTCAGGAAAAGATTTTATTGCTTCTTTCATTACTTTTTCTGATTCGTCATATTTCTTGTTGTCAAAATATAATCCACCCAATCTTATCCAGGCTTCAACGTTCCAATTTGCATTTTGTGTAACATACTTAAAATTATCAATAGCAACTGAATCATTCCCTTCACTCAAAGCAATCGCGCCCAAATACATTTTTATCTGCCAGTCAGAAGTGTCTTTATCCAGTTTTTCAAAAAAAGATTTGGCTAATGGTAAAAAAGTAGAATCAGTAATTGCCTTGTTAAAATAATTTGCACCGATATTAATTTTTGCATCAAGATTTATATCCGGCTGATCCAACAAATAATCAAATTCTTTTGATGCCCCCTGCCAATCACTTTTTGCTAAAAGTAATCTTGCTTTTAATTCTCTGGCTTCTAAATCAAATGGCATTAGCTCAATTATTTCATTAACCAGTTCCAGTGCTCTATCATAATTGCCCGAGCGTGAGTTAAACTCAACAATCATTTTTTTAAGCGGCACATTTGCCGGATCTAAAGACAAAAGTTTTTCAAGTGATTTAATCGCACCTTCGTTATTACCGAGTCGCTCATACAATTCTGCAACTCTTCTAAGAACTGTCCAATCTGGTCCTACTTGCGATAGAATTCTGTTATAAATTTTGATTGCCTGATTTGGTTTGTCCTGTTCATAAAGTCTGGCCAATTTAAAGTTGATATCCAGATTTGATGAATCAACCTGAAGAGCTTTTTCAAGTATGATTATTGCGGATTCTTTTTGGTTACCGTAGTTGTAGATTTCAGAAAGAAGATCATAATATTCAATCTTTGTTGAATCAAATAATAACGCTTGCTTTGCATTGCTCAAAGCGGATGAAAGTTTATTTAAATAAAAATAATTTTTTGCGAGAGTATAAAAAATTCCGGCAGATGTATCGTACTGAAGAGCTCTCTCATATTGCGTTACCGCTGCTTCATAATTACCCTGGCTCTCATAAACTCCGCCATTAATAAAGTACTCAAGCGCCATTTTCTTTTTTTCAGAACTGCTAAGACCGAAGTTGTTAGGAGTTTCAACTTTTTCTGCAACCTTAACAACTGGTGAACAATTTTGAAAAACTAAAAAAGCGGTAAGTAAGATTATTGATATGTATAAAATTCTTCTTTTCACGCACGTGAATATATTATTGGTGGCTTGTAATAACAAGGCAGATTAAGAATTGCATCTTCTGATGTATTAGCCCGGGTTGATAACCTATACAGCTTAATATAACTTTGTATAAACAAAAAATTTTTATGAATACATTCGATTTAGCAATAACTTACGTTTGGGAGTTTGATGTTGAATTTATTAACTCCGTTGAAGATTATTTTAAACAAAACGGATTAACAACTTATGTTATTTCATCTCACAATATTGCAGAAACCACCGAAAAAGTTAAAAATAAAGAGTTAAATTTTATTTCCTATCTTGATAGAGCCTCTGATGTTGATGATACTTTTTCCGAGCTGGCAAAAATTCTTACAAGAAAAAAAATAAGGATCTTTAATCCATACAAGAATGTGGAACACGCGATTGATAAAGCCACTATGCATCTGGAGTTTATTACTGCCGGTTTAAATGTTCCGTATTCTATAATCATTCCACCGCACAGCCAGGCAGAAGAGATTTTTATTTCCCTGGATGATCTTGAAATTCTTGGCAGACCATTTATAATTAAACCTTGCAACACAACAGGTGGTGGAATAGGTGTGGTTACTGGTGCTGAAACATTAAAAGAGGTTTTATCTGCCAGATTAAAGCACAGCGAAGACAAATATCTTATTCAGGAAAATATCCATCCAACGCTGGTTGATGGGAAAAGAGCCTGGTTCAGATGCTTTTGGGCTTTTGGAAAACCAATTTGCGTTTGGTGGGATGATCAAACTCATATTTACTCAAACTTAAGCTCTGATGAAATTGAAAATTTTAAATTAAAAAAACTATTCTCTATAACCAGAACCATCCATAAACTTACTGAACTTGATTTTTTCTCAACCGAGATAGCACTTACAACAAAAAATAAATTTGTTGTTATTGATTATGTTAATGATCAGTGCGATATGAGATTAAAATCTCTCCATCCGGATGGTGTGCCTGATGAAATAGTTTATCAGATTATTAAAAACCTTAGCATTGCAGTTGCCAAAGAAAAACGTTTATATAAATGAGGTTTAGAAATATCATAGTTTTAATTTTTGCCTTATTAATTTTTTTATCAATACTGTTTTATTATTTCTTATACAATGTTTATGGAACAGAAGTACGATTATCACCCAATGAGTTATTTGCCGATCCCGGTTCTGAGATTACAATTGAAGTTGTTCCTATAAATGCGCTTGGTTACAGAGCATTTTTTAGGAGCTCTTCTGCCACATTTGAAATCATCGAAGGAAATGATCTGATTGAAAAAGTTTTGATTGATGAAGAGAAAGGATTGTTAAAAATCAGATCTATCGGGGAAACCGGTAAAGTTTTAATTAGTATTAAATCGCAGTATTCACTTTTAAAAGAGTATTTTGAAATTGAGATCAAATCACTTACGGCATAAATTTTTAATCAGATATTGAGTTAAATAATTTCTATTTTACAAGTGCAATATTTAATCAGGATTTTTTATTCGAGGATAATATGAAAAAACTGCTGCCATATTTGTTAATCGTCTTATTCTCATCAGCATTTGCACAAGGCACTGCTGGTGATGAAGCCAAATTTGAATATAGAAAATTGATTGATATGCCTACTGCAGGTATTCTATCTAAAGGTGATATTGCATTATCATCAGAACTTTTACCTTATGGAACTTTAATTGCAAAAATTGAAGCAGGAATCTTTGATAATTTTAATATTGGTTTGTCTTATGGTGGAACAAATATTATTGGTTCCGGCAAACCAGATTGGTACCCCTTTCCACCGGGCGTTAATCTTCGCATTCGGGTAATGGATGAAACTATTCTGATGCCTGCTCTTTCAATTGGATTTGATACACAGGGTAAGGGAGAATATTTCAAAGATGAAAAAAGATTTGCTGTAAAAGCTCCGGGAATATTTGCCGCAGCAAGTAAGAATTTTAGTTTGCTTGGCTATTTAAGTCTTCACGGTGTAATTAACTACACTGTTCTTGAGGATAAAGATGGGGATAACTTTGTAAATGTTATGGTTGGAGCAGAAAAAACTTTAGGTAGTAATTTTTCTGTAATCGCAGAATATAACTTTGCATTTAACGACAATTCTACAGACCAGTTTGGTGAAGGGAAAGGATATCTAAACCTTGGCTTTCGATGGTCAGTAAGTCAAGGCGTAACAGTTGGTTTTGATTTGAGAGATTTACTTGAGAATAGAAAATGGTCACCAAATTCAGCTGATCGAGCTTTAATTATAGAGTTTATTCAAAAGATTTAATACAGTATTTCTAAATGTTCTGTTTTTAGTACAAAAAAGTTTAGTGTATTATACAGTACATTTCTCTATCCTGCCAGGGAAAAACTAAAACAAATTTTTTAAGAGATGTTTAAAGGCTCGGTTTTTGCAACAATAATTACGTTTTTATAGAGGGTCATCATGAAAAAGATTAAAATTTTATTACTCGCTACTCTTCCGCTATTGATATTAAGTCTATCCGGATGTTATACACAGGTTGCTACGCGTGATCATGACTACGGCAACTGGAGCAGAGAAGAAAGTAAACCTTATTATAATTATGAATCTGAAGAAGATACCACTGTTGAAGAATATGAAGAAGAATATGCATATGAGGATGAAGATACCACACTGGAATCTGACAGAACCGAAATAAATTATCATTTCTATGGATATCCAACCTACAGAAAATATTTTTGGAATTATTATCCTTCTGTATCAGTGGTAATTGGAACCGGTTGGTACTGGGACCCCTATTGGTATTGGGATCCCTGGTATTATGATTATTGGTATTATCCTTCTGTTTTTTGTTATTATCCAACTTACTGGTATCCAAGATATTATTATAGCTGGTGGGATCCTTATCCATATTATGGCGGCTATTATTCTTCTAATTATAAATACAGATCAAATTCATCTTATGGAATAAGAAATAATTCCGGAACAAGAAATTCCGGTTCGGGTAGGGATTTAGTTACTTCTCGCGATTTAAACTCAACTGTCAGAGAACAACTTAAAACCAGAGAAAAGCAATTGATAACCAGCAGAGATTTAGGTTCAAGAGAAAGAGTATTATCGGGTGAAAGTACAAGAGAGATTAATCGATCCGGAATTACAACCAAGCGAAACACTGTTGATTCAAAAACCAGAGAAATAATTGGTAAAGAAAATAAGAGAATTGATTCTGATAGAAAAACAATAATCAACAGGGATTCGAAGAATAATAATAACAGAAATACTGATGTAAGACGTAATTCGAATGAACAAAAAAATCCTAAAATCAATCGTGAAAGAAAAACGAGTGATGAACAAAAAGCCCCAACAATAAAAAGAAATACCGAGACGAGGAAAACCGAAACAAGAAGAAATGAAGTTCGAAACGAGACAAGGAATGAAACACCTAAAATAAATCGAACACCAAATACTAATAATAATCCAAATAAAACATACAGACCTCCTACAACTAATAATACTCCGAGGATGACCACACCTCCGCGAGGCAATACAAACTCGGCTCCCAGAGGCAACACAAACTCATCCGGAAATAACAGAGGAAGTAATGATTCCGGAAGAAGAAGGTAAAAAATGAAAACATTAATAATTAATCTTACAATTATTTTAGGATTGAGCTTCTTCGTCAGTGGATGCTACACAATTGTTTGGGATCCAACGGAAGAATTTCCTGATGAAGAAAGTTATTCCGGCAGTGATGAGTTTTATGGTTCTGATTATTATGGAGGATACGGCGGTTACTATGAATCCCCCTGGTGGATAACGGTTCCGGTTCCTGTTTATATAATTACGCCCGAAGGTGTTGTTGAAAAGAAAACAACAAAAGAGAGAAACAATGGAAGATCAACAGATAGCCAGGAGATAAGGAATAGCAGCGGAGAAAGAGGATTTAATGATAGAGACAATGGAATTAACACCACAAATCCCACTACCACACGCGGCAGTGGTAATAGTGATGTAAATAAAACTCCACCTCCAACAAGAGACACGAGTTATGAAAGAACGCACAGCTCAAATAATTCAGGAAGTTCAGGCTCTTCTTCAAATAATAGCAGAAGCAGCGATAACGGAAGCAGAAATAATTCCGGCTCAAGAAACTCGGGCAACAGCAGGAGATAAATAAAATGTTAACTAAAGCACTTAAAATTGGTTTGATAGTAACTGTAATATTTTTTTCAAATAATTTTGCTCAAAACTATAATGATGCATTAAGGCTTGGATTTCCAGGCTTAGGATCCAATGCACGCGCACTGGGTATGGGCAATGCTTTTAATGCTTTGAGTGATGATGCATCTGCGTCTTATTTTAATCCGGCTGGATTTGGACTTTTAAAGAAGTTAGAATTTTCAGGCGGCTTAAATATCCTCAGTATTAATAATAATACTGCCCTGTTTGGAAACAGTACTGAAGGCAGCTCGACTAATACTACGCTTAATAGAATAAGTTTTGCTTTTCCATTTCCAACTTACAGAGGCAGTCTTGTTTTTGGATTGTCATATCATAAATCAAAAGATCTTGAAAACATTGTTAAGTTTGATGGTTTTAACCGAGCAGGACATTCAAAAATCCAAAGCCTTTTGGATACAGATATTCCGTACAATCTTTTTTTGACTGATGAAGGGAACAATACAATTATAAATGGAAATCTTAATCAGAGTGGTGATATACTTAATTCTGGCAGCATTGATAATTGGACTCTTTCCGGTTCAATCGAAGTTCAGAAGAACTTTTTTATTGGTGGTAATTTAAATATTGCTAGCGGAAAGTTCGAATCTTTATATGATTATTACGAAGATGACACTCAAAATATCTATCAGGGTGAAACAGCACCCGGCGAAATACAAACAAGGGATTTCCGCACATTCAACTTTAAAAACACAATCAACTGGGATATAAGCGGTTGGAATGCAAAAATTGGATTCCTTTATCAGTTGCAGGATCTTATGAGAATTGGAGCTACTGTACAGTTTCCAAAATCTTTTACAGTTGAAGAAGACTATTCAGAGATAGCTTCAAGCGAGTTTGGAACGGGTCAGGTATATGAAAATAAATATAACGACAAAGTAAAATATTCTATCCTAACTCCTTTTGAACTTACTGGTGCATTTGCTTTCAATTTCAGAGGATTGATTTTAAGTGCAGAAGTTACCTACATCGATTATCCTCAAATGAAATTTGAAAAAGCAGAAGGATTTACAAATCCTGACAATTTTATTTCCGGTCAGAATAAGTTGATTAAAGAAAATTTAACCGCCACACTTAATTTTAATGCAGGCTTTGAATTTACAGTACCCAATGTTGGTTTAAGATTAAGAGGTGGATTTTTAAATCAGCCATCTGCATTTAAGAGCGATCCGGCAAGTTTTGATAGAAAGTTTATAACTGCGGGAATTGGCTACCTTGCTGATGGCTCAATAGGAATTGATCTTGGTTATGCATACGGATGGTGGAAAGATATTGGTGATAATTACGGAGTAAATCTCTCAAGAACATTTCAGGAAATAAAAGTGCATAATGTGATGATCACTACAACATATCGCTTTTAATCTATTCTGATTGCTAAAAGATTTAAAGCACCATATTTTCGATATGGTGCTTTTTTATTTTATAATCCGGAGTCAAAAATTCAAGGCATAGTTTCGCGTTCAGAAAGTAAAGATTATTACGTTTTTTCAGATTCAGATCATTCAATAGTAAGATGTTCATTAAGAGGAAAATTCAAGAAAGATTTTAATCTGAAAAAGGATAAGCTTTATCATACTGATCTTGCAGTAGTGGGTGATAAAGTTTTATTCGATATGAATGAAGATGGGTCCGGTGTTATTTATCAAATACTGCCGCGAGAGAACTATCTTTCTCGTAAAGCTATAAAAACACGTGGGGCAAGTTACCGAGGTGAAAGACTTGAACAGATAATCGCATCAAACTTAGATAATATATTTGTTGTAACAAGTGCCTTAGAACCTGATTTTAATAATAAAACACTTGATAGATTTTTAGTTACCGCGGAAAGCTCCCGTATCAAAACAAACATAATAATTAATAAAACTGATCTGGTGGAAGATAAATCAATAACCGACTGGGCAACTTTATATCGCAGAATTGGTTATGAGGTTTATCCAACTTCAATTTATCATCATAAAAGTTTTCATAAACTTCATAAAGATTTGATAGGCAAAAAAAATCTGTTCTGGGGTCAATCCGGTGTTGGGAAATCTTCTTTGCTTAATGTTATCTATCCGGAATTAAAATTAAAAGTTGGGGAAATCAGCTCATATACTTCTAAAGGAACTCACACTACCGTTACAAGTATGATGTTATATGTTGGCGAAGGAACCTATATAATTGATACTCCGGGAGTCAGAGAGATTGAGCCATTTGGAATCAGAAAAGAATTTTTAGGACATTATTTCAGGGAATTTGAACCTTTCATCAACAATTGCAGGTTTAATACCTGTACACATCATCACGAACCAGGATGTGCTATAATTAATGCAGTCGAAAATGGCAGAATTTCGGAAGAACGATACGAAAGTTATTTAAGAATTCTTGATTCTGTTGAAGAAGATATAAATTTTTAGTGATATTTTATGAACTTTTAACTCAAACATTTAATTTTACTTTTGAAAACAATCTAAATCATGAACAATCAAGCACAAGTTAAACAAGAATTTTTAGCAAACCTTACTAATGCAAAACAAGTCTTTTTAAGTTTTGCGGCTAAAATCAGTCCGGTTAATTTCAATCTGTTATTGAATAATTTTGCAAACAAACCCGATGATGTAATTTATATATCACAACCGGATAAAAAATTTATTTTTCTCTCTTACGATGAATTAACTGTTCAGTCTTTTGATCAAAATGAATTTCACCTGATTAAAAAAGAGATAGAAGTTTTAAGAAATAAACTAATTACTAATCACGAAGAATTTCCCGGTGTAAAATTTCCTGTCTTCATCACAACCGCAAAATTTCCAAAATCAAAATCTTCAGATGAATGGAATGATTTTGGCAAAATTGATTTTATAATTCCAAAGATCGCTTTGTTCAGGAATAATGAAGAATATTTTATTTTATACAATACTTTAAGCGAAAGTTTCTCGGGACACGAAAACCTGAATGTAATTCTTGAAAATCAAATTGATAAAATTTATAAACTGGAAAGCAGATTAGCTTCACCAAACTTTAATAAATCGAAAATTAAATTTTTGCAGGAAAGTGACGATGAATTAAGTTGGGAGAAAAAGGTAAATAGTTTATTAGAGTTGATTTACAAAAAGGAAATTGAGAAAATTGTGTTATCTAAAAGAATACAATTCAATTGTGAGCAGGAAGTAAATTGGGAATTTATTTTTAATGATCTGAATGAAAAGTATTCCTGCTGTACTAACTTTTTGCTCAAATCCAACAATGCAGTGTTTTTTGGTTCTTCCCCTGAGCTTCTGGCTCGATTTGAAGGTAATCGATTCTTTACAGAAGCTTTGGCCGGATCAATTATGAGAGGAAAAGATTCTGAAGAGGATTTAGTTCGCGAACAGCAATTGTTAAATAGTCTTAAAAATAAAGTTGAGCACGATGTAGTTACGAATCATATTACTGAAGCATTAAAGGATTTTGTAGAAAGCATAGAAATTGACAATAATACAATTGTGAAAAAATTATCCAACATCCAGCATCTTCAAACAAGAATAAGAGGAAGACTTAAAAAAGGTATTAGTCTGCTGGACACAATTTCATCGTTCTTCCCTACTCCCGCTGTATGTGGAATTCCGAGAGACAAAACAATTGATTTAATATCACAAGCAGAAAATTTTGATCGCGGACTTTTTGCCGGATTATTGGGTTGGTTAGACTGTAACGGCAATGGTGAGTTTAATGTAACCATTAGATCTGCACTATTAAAAGGAAATGTTCTTAACCTCTATGCCGGTTGCGGAATAGTGGAAGGTTCTGATGCCAAAGAAGAGTATGAAGAAATTAATTTGAAAATAAAACCTATTTTATCCTTATTTGAGAATGCAAATTAAAGTTAACAGGAACTAT
Source organism: uncultured Ignavibacteriaceae bacterium (assembly GCA_964499095.1). Classification (GTDB taxonomy): domain Bacteria; phylum Bacteroidota; class Ignavibacteria; order Ignavibacteriales; family Ignavibacteriaceae; genus IGN3. Next base: position 42,116 of record CAZCJF010000017.1, on the reverse strand, counting down.
GTTTGGGCAAACATTCTTGTAGATCAGTTAGCTGAATTTGGAGTTAAATATGCGTGCATTTCTCCCGGATCCCGAAGCACACCACTTACTTATGCATTAACCCAAAAAAGAAAAATAACAAGCTACACAATAATTGATGAGAGATCGTCCGGTTTTTTTGCACTTGGAATTGCAAAGCAAACCGGTTACCCTGTTGTGGTTGTAACAACATCCGGCACTGCAGCAGCTGAACTTTATCCTGCAATAATTGAGGCTTATCAAAACAGAGTTCCATTAATAATTTGCACGGCAGATCGTCCTGCTTACTTGAGAAATACAGGAGCAAACCAGACGATAAATCAAGATAATCTGTACAAAAATCATATAAGATTTTTTTATGATGCCGGATTGCCAAAGCTTAATTTGAAGGAGATTGATAATCTTAAAAAACATATTCATAAAGCTTTTAATATTTGTGCATTTGAAAATAAAGGACCTGTTCATCTAAACTTTCCTTTTGAAAAACCTCTTGAACCAAATGCTTATACTGACGAAATTGAAGAAAATATTATTTCTAAAACAATTCCCAATAAATTTAAGTTAACAGATAGACAGGAAGATTTTACTAAATCAAAATCTGATTTAAATAAAGCTATAAGGTTACTTGTTAAATATAATTCTCCTTTAATAACTGTTGGTCCCGGAAATTTCAGCGAAAAGTTTATAACTCTTCTTGAAAAGTTTTCAACAAAATTTGCCATTCCGATTTTTGCCGATGCTTCCAGCGGATTAGCATTTAAACCGAACAAACTGATAAATCTTGTTTCTAACTTTGATGCACTGATACGATGCGATTCTTTCAAGAATTTATTTGTGCCAAGATTAAGTTTTCATTTTGGCAGAACTGCTACATCAAAAAATCTTGAAGACTTCTTGTCTGATTCTAGAGTAAAGAGATTTGTTGTGAACAGATTTGGGGATATGTTTGATACTTACAGAAAAGCTGATGTAATAAAAATGAGTGAAGAGGATTTTCTCGAATCAATGTTAAGGATTGAATTTTCTCCGAATGACAAATCTTTCAAAAACTTAACTCTTCTAAAAAATCTTGATGATAAAGTTGAAGAAATTAAAACATCGGTTCTTCTAAATACAGATAAGATTAATGAACCTTCAATACTGATAAATATATTAAATGCAATTCCACCCAATTCTAATCTGATGATTGGTAACAGCATTCCGATTAGAGATATGGATTTTTTTGCATCTTCTATAACTAAAAACATAAATGTGTTTCAGAATCGTGGTGCAAGCGGAATTGATGGAGTAACATCTACAGCATTGGGAATTAGCATCCGGTCTAAAAATCCAGCTTATTTAATAACCGGTGACCTGGCATTTTATTATGATATAAACAGTCTGCTTCTTGCAAAACAATATGAAATTCCTTTAATCACAATCCTAATTAATAATAATGGTGGCGGAATTTTTAGATTTTTACCTATATCAGAGCACAAAGAAGTTTTTGAAAAATATTTTTTAACACCAACACATCTTTCATTTAAGGAAATTGTTCAGGCATTCGGAATTGATTATAAAGAATTGAAATCATATCAGGATATTTTAACACATATTAAAGTTTCGAACATCAGAAAAAAAGCAGTTGTTTTTGAGATTAAAACAAATTCAGAATTCTCTCTTTCTATCCGAAAAAAATACTGGAAAAAAGTAAATAAGTTTATTGATAATTTTATGAGTAACTATGAAGCTTGATTTTAACGGAATAAAACTAAACCTGGAACACAAAGGTGAAATTGATCCTGCTAAAGATTATTTATTATTTCTGCATGGATTTACAGGTTGTGCAGAAGATTGGTTTCCGATATTTGATCAGCTGCCGGATAAGTTTAACATTTTTGCTCTGGATTTAATTGGGCACGGAAAAAGTGATGCTCCTTCTAACCAGGAGTATTATAATTCTGAATCGTTAATAGAGCAGATTAAATTTGTAAAAAATCATCTTACATCTAATAAAATATTTCTTGCCGGTTATTCTATGGGCGGGCGTGCTGCGCTGTCTTTTGCCGCATCATACCCGGAAGACATTAAAGGATTAGTTCTGGAAAGTTCAACAGCAGGTATTAAAAATGATGAGGAGCGCCAAAAAAGATATGAGGCTGACTTGAAAATGGCTGAGTTTATTGAATCACATTCTCTTGATGAATTTATTGAAATGTGGAGTGACCAGGAACTTTTTAATACACAACGTCGGTTTTCTAATGAAAAATTGAAAATGTTAAAGAGAAAAAAAGCTGCCGGAAGTAAAATTGGATATGCAAATTCGTTAAAAGGATTTAGCACCGGCATTATGCCACCGCTCCACGATAAACTAAAAAAAATTCCGGTTAAAGTTTTGTTAATTACCGGTGATCTTGATACAAAATTTACAGGAATAAATGCAAGAATGGCTAAAAAGTTTTTTAAGGCTAAACATAAAATTGTTAAAAATGCCGGGCATAATACTCACTTAGAAGAACCGAAAAGATTTACAGAAATAATTACTAATTACTTAGGACAGTTTTAAAAGGTATTTTATGAGCTTTAATTGGATAAAAGTTAAGGATTATAAAGATATCATCTATGAAAAAATGGATGGCATCGCAAAGATCACAATAAACAGACCTGAAAAGAGAAATGCATTCAGACCTGAGACAGTATTTGAAATGTATGAAGCTTTCTCCGATGCACGTGAAGATCAAAGCATTGGAGTTATTTTATTAACCGGATATGGTCCAGCAAAAGATGGTAAGTATGCTTTCTGTTCTGGTGGCGATCAAAGTATCCGCGGAGATATGGGCTATGTTGGTAAAGATGGAGTTCCCCGATTGAATGTTTTAGATCTCCAGAAACTGATTCGCAGTATTCCCAAAGTTGTAATCGCACTTGTAGCCGGTTACGCAATTGGTGGTGGGCACGTGCTTCACGTAATTTGTGATTTAACAATTGCCGCTGATAATGCAATCTTTGGTCAAACCGGACCAAAAGTTGGAAGCTTTGATGGTGGTTTCGGTTCGAGTTATCTTGCAAGAATTGTAGGACAAAAGAAAGCCAGAGAAATCTGGTATCTCTGCAGGCAGTACAATGCACAACAGGCTTTGGATATGGGTTTGGTAAATACCGTTGTTCCGGTTGATAAACTTGAAGAAGAAGGAGTTAAATGGGCAAATGAAATTTTACAGCATAGCCCGATGGCTATCCGGGTTCTTAAGTCTGCGTTTAATGCAGAGCTTGATGGACAGTCAGGTATTCAGGAGTTAGCCGGTAACGCAACTTTACTTTATTATATGAGTGAAGAAGCACAAGAGGGTAAAAAAGCATACAACGAAAAACGTAAACCAGATTTTAAGAAATATCCAAAACTTCCTTAAGATGACAAAGCCCGTAACCGAAATTTCAAAATTCCAAAGCTGGATTCTTGCAAGCAGACCGAGGACTTTACCGGCTGCGGTTGTTCCTGTAATGGTTGGATCTGCTTTGGCGATTTATCAGGGCAAATTTTTTCCGATCTATTCAATTGTTGCACTAGTTTGTTCTCTATTAATTCAGATTGGTACAAATTTCAGCAACGATCTTTATGATCACCTTAAAGGGTCTGATACTGAAGAGCGAAAAGGACCACTAAGAGTTTTATCATCCGGATTAATTTCCGTTAATGAAATGAAGTTGGGGATATTTATAATTTTTTCTCTTTCATTTCTGCTTGGATTATATCTTGTTTATTCCGTTGGGATGGTGATTTTATGGATTGGAATTCTCTCCATTTTAGCCGGATTAGCATATACTGCTGGACCATTCCCATTAGCTTATAATGGGCTTGGGGATTTATTCGTGTTCCTTTTTTTTGGGATAGTTGGAACTGTTGGAACCTATTATTTGCACACACAGCAGTTTAATATTATTGCACTAATAATTTCTTTTCCAGTTGGTGCATTGATAACAAATATTTTGATAGTAAATAACTATCGTGATATTGAAGAAGACAGAATTGCGGGAAAGAAAACTCTTGCTGTAATTCTTGGAAGTGAATTTTCCCGTTATGAATTTATTTTCTTCATTTTGATTTCATTCTTTGTTCCCTTCATTCTTCATTTTGAGTACGGCTTTGCACTGTGGATTTTTCTTCCTTACCTTACTCTGCCACTGGCAATAACACTTGTTAAGATGTTGTTTGCATATACAGGTACCCAGCTAAACAAAACTCTGGAACTTACCGCAAAATTTTCTGCCATTTATGGATTTCTTTTTTCAGCGGGAATGATTTTATAAGCTTATTCCAACTAAAACGTGAACGACAAGAACAAAAATAAACTATTCCGTTTTGCAGAAAGAGAAGATCTTGATTTCATTTTAAGCGATGGTAAGATTATTTCTTTCAAAGATTTTTTTAATCAATCTAAAAAACTTGCAGCGGTATTAAAATCGAATGGCATTTCATCGAATGATTATGTTTCAGTTCTAATTGATAATCAAATTGATTTTATAAAAACGATCATAAGTTTATGGTACATAGGAGCGATACCTGTTCCCATCAATTCTAAACTTCTGGAGGAAGAAATTGCTTACATCATAAGTGATTATAATTTCAAATATTTAATAACTGATAAAAACATTTCTCTACAGCTCGCCTCAGTAAAAATTTTTAATCTGCAAAAAATTGAAGATGAAACATTTTCTGAGAATACATTTTCAATCCCGGAAATAGATAATGAAGCGGTAGTTATTTTCACCTCAGGATCAACGGGAAAAACAAAAGGTGTGATTCATACTTTTGCTACATTAATCAGTAGTATTGAAAACGGTAATGAAGTACTTCATCAGGGACAAACGTCAAGATGGCTTGCATCACTACCCTTCTATCATATTGGTGGTTTTCAAATCATTTGCCGTTCAATTTATTTCGGTTGTTCAATCATTGTTACTTCTTCACTGCAATTAAATGAAATATCAGCTGCGATGATTAAATATGAGCCAACTCATATGTCTTTAGTTTCAACACAATTAGAAAGATTACTGGATAAAAATTTTACTCCGCCAAATTCCTTAAAAGTATCTTTAATCGGAGGTGGATTTATCAGTGATGAACTAATGACAAAAGCCTCCGGGTTTGGCTGGAATCCTTTGCGTGTCTACGGCTCCTCGGAAACAGCATCATTTGTAACGGCAATTTCAAGTTATGAAATTCCTTCAAAGCCGGAATCGGTTGGAAAACCTGTTGGTAACAACAGGATTAAGATCTCACAAGATTCTGAAATCCTCATTGCTTCTGATTCGCTGTTCATAAAATATCTGGATAACGAAAAAGAAACCAACTTAAAGTTGCAAAATGGAATTTATCATACAGGGGATTTAGGTTTTGTAGATAATGATGGATATCTTTTTATTGAAGCACGACGCAATGATCTTATCGTTACAGGTGGTGAGAATGTAAACCCAATTGAGGTTGAAAGTGAATTGAAGAAAATCACCGGAATTGAAGATGCTTGTGTATTTCCTAAACCAAATAAACTTTGGGGTCAGATTGTTACGGCGGCGATTGTTTGCTCAGATAAATCACTGAGTACAATAGAAATTAAAGAGATTCTTAAAAAAAGAATTGCAGGTTTTAAAATTCCAAAAGAGATTTATTATACTGATAAGCTGCCACGCACAGCTTTAGGCAAACTTGAAAGAGAAAAAATCAGAAAAATGTTTTAAACTAAATGCATTTTTAATCCTGCCACCAGATCATCAAACATATCTTTTTTCTTCCAGTTTTTCTTATCAACAAAAACATGTACAGTTTTTGCATGGCAGCAGAGTTCTTTTTCTCTTTTAATTGTATAAGTTAACTCAAAAGATGAATGTTTAAGTTGCGAAACCTGAACGTTGACGGTAATTTCATCTCCATATTTTATTGGCTTAACATACTCACTTTCCGAGTGAATTATCGGAACAACGTATGTTTCATTCATCCAGTAATTTTCCTTTAAGTTAAAACTGGAGATCATTTGTTCGTAGGCTGAATGGCAGAATTCAAAAATCCTTGAATAAAAAATTATTCCTGCAGGATCACAATCAAAAAAATTAATTGTTCGCTTTTGTGTTATCATTTTTTAGCAATTGATTATTCTGATTTAAAAAAACCTATGTAATTATACAAAATTTATCTGATTGACTTATAACAGAAAAAATCTGATTTTTGCTGCGCACAAATAAAATAATCCGATTATGACAAACGAAACAAAAGCAAATTCTTTAGAATTACCAAAAATTTACAGATACTTTTACTTAATCAGTGGCTTTTTGTTGGTTGCAATTGGTGTTATCGGGATTTTTCTCCCTGTTTTACCTACAACCATTTTTCTTATTCTGGCTTCGGCCTGTTTCATAAAAAGTTCACCAAAAGCTAACGATTGGTTAAGAAATCATAAAATACTTGGGCAATACATAAAAAATTATCAGGATGGAAGCGGACTAACTGTTAAATCAAAAATCTTTAACCTGATATTTTTATGGGCGATGATTTTGGTTTCTGCTCTTTTGTTTACAACAAGCTTAGTAATAAAATTAGTGCTGTTAGCTATTGCGGTTGGAGTGACAATCCACATTTTAATGATAAAGACAAAAAGGGATTCTTAATTAGGGATAAATTTCTTCTTCGATCAGATAAGATATATATCGTCTAAGAATGGCAGTTTATTTCTAACCTCGTTAACATATTTTTTTTCAATCTCAACAGTTCCTATTTCTTCAGTATCCAATGCGAGTAATTCTTTTCCCATCGGATCAAAAACACTTGAGAAACCGCTGTAATGGAGTTTCGGATCATTACCTACCCGGTTTACGCCAACAACATAACATTGATTTTCAATTGCTCTTGCTTTAAGGAGCGCTCTCCAATGCTCAATTCTTGTATCGGGCCAGTTAGCGATGTTTACAATCAAATCAACTTTTTCTTTTGCATAATATCTGAACAATTCAGGGAAACGTAAATCGTAACAGATAGACAATCCTGCTTTAACATCTTTAACTTTGGTTACTACAGGGTTTTTCCCCCTTCCGTAAAAAATATTTTCTGATGAAAATGAGAATGGATGGATTTTTCTGTATGCAGTTAAAATTTTTCCCTGATTGTTTATATGAACCAAAGTATTAAAATTTTTATTCCGTCCTTTATCTATAACGCCATAAAAAATTGCTGATTTTTTTTCTTTTGCCAATGTTGAAAAAAACTTAAATGTTTCTCCATCCAATTCTTCAGCAAAGTCTCTGGACTTCATGGTAAAACCGGTTAAAGTCATTTCCGGAAATACAATTAGACCTGATTTTTCAACTTGCGAAAGCAGATGTATAATTTTTTCCTGGTTGTTTAATTTGTTTTCCCAGTCGGGATTATATTGTACTAAAGCGATTTTCATAAAAAGCCTGTTTTATCTAAGTGTTAATATGATTAAAGTAATAGTAATTCCTATAAAAGCCTGAATAAGAATTTCAGAACTGGTTAAATTGCCTTTAAAGAAACCAAGCGGAGTCCATTTCATCCACGTCCATTTTTCGGGTAATTTTTTAGAAAGAAAAAAGTAATACAAAACATCCTGCAGACCAAATTGTTTCATTATCCAGCCCGCAAGAGCTGCAATCCAATCAAACTGAAGTCCGATTATTAAAAGCAAAAGAATATCGTACATCAGTTGATTAATTCTGTAAGATCTTACAATAATTTTTTCAGGCAGATGATCCGATCTTCTTATCAACGCAAAATGATAACCGAGTATATCATAAAGATTGCTTAGCAGAATAAATAAAAATGCAGATGCTCTGTATTCATAAAAAGAAATTATGGTCGCTGCCAGCACAAGTAAAACATTTAACCACACCAGGCGGTATTTCAAGATATTTATTATCTCACTCATATTGAAAAATAGAAAAAAGGGGAGTGAGATAAAATCATTTTTAATTGCAGTTGTTATTTATAAAAATTGTGGGAGGTGTGATATTTTCCATTTATTTAATACGCACACTTTGTTTATTTTTGGATTGCTTTTTCAATCTAATTCGATATTAATGAATAAAAATAATTATAAAATAGATTTCTCCTTTTTTGACGGTTTCCCGGATATGTGCTTTATTGTTAATGAGACTGGAGAGATTAAAATTTTTAATGACGCCGCTTCAAAAAGATTGGAACTTGATGGAAAAAATCCCGATCTGTTTTTTGACTATGTTGAACTCTGTGACAGAAGTGAAGCAGAAAATATTTATAAAAATTCAATTACTAATTCAAAAACAGCCGAATACGAAACCAGATTATTTTTTCAGAAACATTTTATAAATGTAAAACTTACTTTCATTCCTTATCCATCTGATGGTACAAAAGAAAAATTGATGCTGATAACTGCAAGAGATATAAGCGAAGAAAAAAGCAAAGAAACTGATTTGATGAGATTTTTTAATGTAGCGGAGAACACCGTTAATCCTCTTCAGATAACAGACTTAAATGGCAAAATGATTTATGTAAACAGGGCGTTCGAAAAAGCCAGCGGATATACAAAAGAAGAATTGATTGGTAAAAATCCAAGAATTTTTGGCAGCGGAAAAAACTCCACTAAATTCTGGGATAAGATGTGGGCAACAATCACAAGTGGTAAAGAGTGGGTCGGTGAAGTAGAGAACCAGAAAAAAAACGGGGAGCCTTACTTTACTCAGTTACTCGTTTCCCCTATCATAGACAAAACAGGAAAGGTTACAGGATATTTTGGAATCCATCGTGATCTTACAGAAAAAAGAACTTTAGAAAGACAGTTGATTCATACACAAAAAATGGAAAGCATCGGAACACTTGCGGCAGGCATTGCACACGAGGTTGGAAATCCGCTCGCTTCAATTTCTGCTTTGGTTCAGGTTGCCCAAAGGACCAGTAATGATCCATTCGTTAATGAAAAACTCGGATTGGTTAAAAGTCAGGTTACAAGAATTTCTAAAATTATCCGCGACCTGGTAGATTTTTCAAGACCTTCAAACTACGAACTTGAATTAACAGATGTGAATAAAGTCATTCAGGAAGCAGTTGAAATAACCAAAGTAGGCACCAAGGCAAAAAATATTTCATTTGAAACAAAACTTAATCCTGAATTGCCAATGCTGCCATTAATTGCTGATCAAATTCAACAAGTATTTGTAAATATATTATTGAATGCTGTTGATGCAATTTCAGAAAAGAAAAGTGAATCATCTGTAAACAGAATAATAGTAACATCAGAAAGTGATGGCGATTTTATAACTCTAAAATTTTCGGATACAGGAATCGGAATAAAGGAAGAAAATCTCGTTAAAGTATTTGAGCCTTTCTTTACAACAAAAAAAGAAGGTAAAGGAACAGGTTTAGGGCTGTGGGTTAGCTATGGAATAATAAAAAGTTTTCAGGGGGATATTAAAATCCAAAGCAAAATTAAAGAAGGAACAACTTTCACAATTAAATTACCAGTTCATTAGAAAAATTAAGGAATATTATGGCTTATAAAATTTTAGTTGTTGATGATGAAGAGATAATACGTGACTCACTCTTTTTTATCCTTGAAAAAGAAGGTTATGAAGTAGATAAAGCAGAAAACGGAAAAGAGGCTTTTGAAAAAGTTAAAGCAACACATTATGATTTGGTAATTACGGATATTGAAATGCCTGTTATGAAAGGAACAGAACTACTAGAAAAAATTAAAACTTATGATGTTCAAACCGCGGTTATAATTATTACAGCGTTTGGTTCTTTAGATACAGCCATTACAGCTATGAGAAATGGTGCCAGTGATTACATTCTTAAGCCAGTTGAGTTTGATGAACTGCTGATAAAAGCAAAAAGACTTTTTGAAGTAAAAGACTTGCTGCTTGAAAATAAAATCCTTCGTGATGAAATTCACAGGAAATACGATTTTGAAAATATAGTTGGGAAAAGCAGCAGCATAAAAAAAATATTTGAAATGATCGAAGCTGTTGCAGAAACAGACAGCACGGTTTTAATCAGTGGTAACAGCGGAACAGGCAAAGAACTTGTTGCACGTGCACTACATTATAAAAGCCATAGAAAAAATAAACCATTTATTGCAGTAAACTGTGGAGCAATATCAGAAAACCTGATTGAAAGTGAATTGTTCGGGCATAAGAAAGGTGCATTTACAGGTGCTATTTCAGATAAAGACGGATATATGAAAGCTGCAAATGGCGGCACATTGTTTCTTGATGAAATAAGTGAAATGCCTCCGCAACTGCAAGTAAAACTTTTACGTGCAATTCAGGAAAAAGAATATACCCCAGTGGGAACAACCGTTTCTCTGCCTGTTAATGCGCGTTTTATCGCTACAACAAACAGAAATCTTGAAGAGGAAGTTAAAGCAGGTAGATTTAGAGAAGATTTGTATTACAGAATAAATGTTATTGATATTCATCTTCCATCTCTTAAAGAGCGCGAAGAAGATATTCCCCTTTTGGCAGATCATTTTCTCGATAAATACAGAAAAGAATTAAATAAAAATATTCGCGGAATTGATAATGATGCGATGAGAGCGCTGCTTTCACACGAATGGAAAGGTGAAGTGAGAGAATTAGAAAATGTTATTGAGCGAGCAGTGATTTTCTGTAAGAGCGATATGATCTCTTTGGCTGATCTTCCCCCATCATTTAAACCAAAATCAGATGATATTGAATTTTCGTTTACTGGCTCGCTGGATGATTCAGTAAGAAAGTTTGAACGTGACTTTATAATGAGAGCTCTTGAAAATAACGATAATAATAAAGAGAAAACTGCTGATGCACTTAAAGTAGGGCTTTCAACACTATACAGAAAACTTAAAGAACTTGATATCAAAATCTGAAAATGAATTAGCTTTTTAATTCTCAATATTTATAATCATCTATTTTATCTGTTTTCAATTGCGAGAATGATATTCTGGAATCATTAAGTTTTAGACTAATTTTATTCATTCCTTGAAAAATTCTGCCGATTAAACAATTTGGCACACAAATAGACACTACACATCATTAAAATCCAGTAAAATAACCTCTTAATGAAGAATGTAGTTATATATAGTCCCGATTTCAGTTTGTGTTACAGCTTGTTAATGTACCTTCAAACCCATTACAAAGTTGTGGCTACTACTGATATTGAAGTTGTATCATCACTAATCTGCAACCATTCTGCAGATCTGGTTATTATGGATACCGAGCCATCAAAAGATGTACAGATTAAGTGTGAACAATTCAAAAAGTGCCGTTCGGAAGTTCCTCTGATTTTAACTTATGTTTTTAATAATCGTATTAAGGAATCAGAAGAAAAAATAAAAAGATTTGTAAATGAGATTTTTTATAAGCCATTTGACTTGAATGAAATCTCTGTTAAAATTCCTACCTTATTACCTACTGCATAACCAAATAAGTTTTAATTAAACGAATAAATTTATATCTTGGCTAAAAGTTAAAAGTATTATGCTATACACCACTGTTTATTCAAATATATAGGCATGAAAAATAACAATTCTCAATTCTTGCGAATCATCAATTAATATCTTCCCAAAGCTGAGAAAACAAGCTGATTTCAAAGGAAAATCAATTAGTTTTTTAACACTTATTAAGGAAAATTATTGGTATTCTAATTGTAATAAAAAGGTCAAATTCTCGATAACTAAGTTCAATAATTAAGGAAATGAAAATGAAAAACATCTTATTATATCTTGCATTGGTTATTACAATTGTAGCTCTTTACGGATTTGCTTTTACACTAGCTGGCAATCCGGAGGGTGATGGAAAAAAAGTATTTGTTGATAACAAATGCAATATGTGCCACACAGTTAAATCAGCCGGCATCGAATCCAAAAAATCTGATGCAACCGATTTATCTGCAGTTGGAAAAGATCAAACTGCTGAATTTCTAATGAAGTATCTTAAAAAAGAAGCTAAACTTAATGATAAAGATCATAAATCTGCATTTAAGGGATCTGATGAGGATTTAAAGGTTCTGGTTGATTGGTTACAAACCTTAAAAGGTGAAGAATAGTTTTGATAAAATCATCTATGGCACATTGCCTTTCATCAATCGATACATTAAGATGCTTCCCAAACATCTTAAAATATACAAAAACCCTCCTTATAATCGGATTAGTTATTCTACCCTCGTATATATATGCTCAATCGAATGATGACTGTTTAATGTGCCATAGTGATAATGAACTCACTATGGAAAAAAACGGAAAGGAAATTTCCCTTTTCGTAGCTGAAAATGTTTTTAAAGTATCTGCACATTCAAAATTAAGTTGCGTTTCCTGCCACAAAGGGTTTGATGCTGAGGCAATGCCTCATTCAGAAAATATTCAGGAAATTAATTGCACAAGCTGCCATCAAAGCGCACTGACAAAACACCCGTTTCATCCACAGATATTAAAATCAAAGGGCAACAGAAAAACAAGTGATACTTCCTGTAAAGGTTGCCATGGTATTCACGATGTTGTCTCACTTAAAAATTCAAAAAACAAATGGGTTGGTAATAACCTTGTAACTTCTTGTGCAAGTTGCCATCAGGATGCCGGGACTCACTATTTCAGTTCAACACACTACGAATCCTTTAAAGCAGGCGATAAGAGTGCTCCAAATTGTATTTCGTGCCATAAAGCAAGCATTACAAAATCAGCTTTTGGAAATAAAACAGAGTTAAAGATTGCACAGGAAAATTTGTGCTTATCATGTCATCTGGATAATCCTGATGTAAGAAATCGTACAAATGCCACTGCGGGTTTTATAAGCGCATACGATAAAAGTATCCACGGTCATTCGCTTCATATAAAAAATAATGGTGATGCTGCAAGTTGTATTGATTGCCACGGTTCACATGAAGTTATCAAAGCAGTGGATCCCCGTTCAAGCGTTTTCAAACAAAATATTCCTAACACGTGCGGTAAATGTCATTCGGAAATTAGAGATGAATACAGCGAAAGTATACACGGTCAATTAGTTCTTAGAGGTAATACTGATGCCCCTTCCTGCACCAATTGTCATGGCGAACATAACATATTAAAAGCAAATGACCCGAATTCTCCTGTTGCTTTTCAAAATGTTTCAAGGGAGATATGTTCACCGTGTCACGAATCAGTTAAGCTTTCTGAAAAATATGGATTAGCTGCAAACAGATATAAAACATTTACTGAATCATATCACGGACTTGCACTACGCGGTGGTTCTGCTTCAGTTGCAAATTGCGGCAGCTGTCACGGTGTACACAACATCAAACCATCATCAGATCCAACTTCAACTGTGCATAAAAGCAATCTTGTAAAAACCTGTGGATCTTGTCATCCCGGAGCTAATGAAACTTTTACACAAGGCAGCATACACGTTACTCTTGAAAAGGAAGATGAACCAATTCTTTATTGGATTTCAACAATTTACATTTTCCTTCTGTTCTCTATTCTAAGCGGTATGTTCCTTCACAATGCAATTGATTTTTACAGAAAAGCAAAAATCAGAAAACTGAAGCAGCAAGGAAAAATGGTTGAAGAAAATCACGGGCATTCATTGTATCTAAGAATGACTGTCAATGAGAGAATTCAACATGCTACAATGGCAATTAGTTTTATGATTCTTGTTTTAACAGGGTTTATGCTGCGCTTTCCTGAGTCGTGGTGGGTTAGCCACATAAGAGATATCTGGTCAGATGCCTTCATTTACAGAAGCTGGATTCACAGAATTGCAGCTATTGCAATGATAATGGTTAGCTTGTATCACATCTACTATGTTGCCTTTACTGAAAGAGGCAGACAACTTGTAAAAGATCTTTTCCCTAAATTAAGCGATTTTACGGATGCAATTGGCGTTGCAAAGTTTAATCTCGGAATCTCAAAGACAAAACCTAAACTTGATAGATTTAGTTATGTTGAAAAAGCTGAGTACTGGGCTTTGGTTTGGGGAACAATCGTAATGAGCTTAACTGGTTTGTTAATGTGGATTTACATTGATTACATCGGTGTATTTTCTAAACTGGAATGGGATATTGCAAGAACAATTCACTATTATGAAGCCTGGCTTGCTTTCTTAGCAATAGTAATCTGGCATTTCTATTTTGTTATTTTTAATCCTGATGTTTACCCGATGAGTCTTGCCTGGTTTAACGGGCATTTAACTGAAACAGAAATGGCCGAAGAGCATCCTCTTGAACTTGAAAGAATTAAGAAACAACAAGCTGAACAAAGATTAATTTCTGACGAAGATATTGATCAGGTTTAGTTTCATTTCTAAAACTTTTTTTTAATTTACATATCATTTTTCCTTAATGCAGGAAGTATAATATGAAGAAAAGATTCCCTAATTACGTTTATAATCCTATCACACTTATTGGCGCCGGAATTGCCTCTTTAAGTTTTGGATTAATTATATTCCTTTTCATTCTGGATTTTTTCAGCACAGAAGAAAATGTTTATATGGGGATTCTTACATTCATAATCATCCCATCGATATTAATACTTGGCTTACTTCTCATCGCTTACGGAATATTCAGAGAAAGAAAACGAGAAAGAGAAGGTAAGGTTAGAGAAAAACCTCTTCCGGTGATTGATCTAAATGATCCTAAAAAAAGAGCAATGTTTTTAACTTTCTCAATCGGAACAATAATATTGATGTTGTTTTCTGCTTTTGGAAGTTTCAAAGCTTATGAGTACACAGAAACTGATGAATTTTGTGGAACTGTTTGCCATAAAGTTATGGAGCCAGAGTACACTGCCTATCTTGATTCTCCTCACTCACGTGTGGGCTGCGTTGGATGCCACATTGGATCGGGAACAAGCTGGTATGTTAAATCAAAACTTTCAGGTGCTTATCAGGTTTATTCAGTTCTTTTCACAAAATATTCAAGACCAATTCCTACGCCGGTTAAGGAACTGCGCCCAGCAGAAGGTACGTGTGAACAATGTCATAATCCATCTCATTTTTTCAATGAAAAAAAAGTTGATCACACTTACTACATTTCTGATGAAAACAATTCCAGAGCGCAGCTAAGTATGCTCATCAAAATAGGCGGCGGCAGAAGTGAGCTCGGCTCAATCGAAGGAATTCACTGGCATGCCAATCCGGATAATGTTATTACATATATTCATACTGATGAAGGAAGACTGGAAATACCGTGGGTTAAAGTAAAATCCAAAGATGGTAAAGAAACTATTTTCAGAGATAAATCAGCAAAATTTGATGAGAAAAGCTTTAATAAGGAGAATATGCGAACTATGGATTGCATTGATTGTCATAATCGTGCCTCACATATTTATCATCAGCCGGATAAAACAGTAAACAGATTTTTATCAACAGGATTGATGAGTCAATCACTTCCGTATATAAAAAGTATCTCTGTGCAGGCTCTCGAACAAACATATTCATCTCGTGAAATTGCTTTGGATAGTATTAAACTTCAGATAGAGAGTTTTTATAAAGTTAACTATCCTGAAATTTATAATTCCAGCAAGGAATTAATTTCTGCAAATATTGAATACATACAGAAAATTTATGCAAGAAATTATTTCCCTTATATGAATGCAAACTGGAAACATTTTCCTGATAACATTTCTCATGTTTACACGCCGGGGTGTTTCAGATGCCACGATGGCAATCACGTTAGTGATGATGGAAAAGTTATATCAAACGAATGCAACAGTTGTCATCTGATAATCTCCCAGACTGATGTTAACGGTAACACAAGAACCGATTTAAAGGGAATGGCTTTTCAACATCCCGTGGACCTTGGTGAATCGATTGAAGATCATCTTTGTACTGATTGTCACTGGATACAGAATTAACTTTTTTTAGCTATGAAGAAAATATTATCCATATTTCTTCTTTCGATTTCATTAAACCTTTTCCCTCAGAACATTCCTGTTGGCTTTGTTGAAATCAGAGAAGTAATTCCGGATATTGTTTTAGATTTAAGATATACAACAAACCATAATTTTTTAGGTGTTCCTGTCCAGGGCTACAAAGCAGAAAAGTGCTACATCACCAAAGCTGCGGCAGATTCTCTTGCTAAAGTTCAGGCTGAATTAAGAAAATTTAATTTATCATTAAAAATTTATGATGCTTATCGTCCCCAACGTTCAGTTGATTATTTTGTAAGATGGGCTAAGGATCTTTCAGATACATTAACCAAAAAAGAATTTTATCCAACTGTTGATAAGAGCAGATTATTTGTTGATGGATACATTGCTGAAAAATCAGGACACAGCCGTGGAAGCACTGTTGATCTGACAATCGTTCCAATTCCACTTCCCTACCAACCGGAGTTTGATATCAACAATCAATGTGAATGTTATGAATCAACTGATAGAAGATTTAAAGATAACAGCATAGATATGGGAACTGGTTTTGATTGTTTTAATCAATTGTCGCACACAGAAAACTCAGAGTTAAATCCTCAGCAAAGAGCAAACAGGTTGTTGTTAAAATCGCTAATGGATAAATACGGGTTCAAAAATCTCGCTGAAGAATGGTGGCATTTTACTTTAAGAAACGAACCATTCCCAAAAACCTATTTTGATTTTGTGATTGAATAAACTTTTTTATCTGGAACAAAATATCTTCTCATTTAGTTAAAGCCTCAATTTTAATCACTCATTTATTATTTCAGGAGGCTGAAATGAAAATTTTAATTGCGCTAATAACTTTTCTTTTTGCAATCACTTCTTATCCAAATCATTTAATAGATAAGAAGTCCACCAAAAATAATTCAATCCAATTAGCTTTACTTTTAGATACAAGTAATAGTATGGATGGTCTGATTGATCAGGCTAAAAGCCAGTTGTGGAAGATTGTAAATGAACTGGCGACTACTAAAAAGAATGGAAAGAATGTTGAATTATTCGTTGCACTTTATGAATATGGAAAGGATGCAATTCCTGCTCAGGAGGGGCATCTGAGAAATATTGTTCCATTCACTCAGGATCTGGATAAAATTTCAGACGAACTTTTTAAACTCAAAACAAATGGCGGGCAAGAATACTGCGGTAAAGTAATTCAGGATGCAGTAACAAATCTTCAGTGGCAAAAATCAAATGATAATCTGAAAATAATTTTTATTGCAGGTAATGAACCCTTTACTCAGGGTGATATTGATTATAAAACAGCTTGCAGAAATGCAGTGAAAAATGGAATAACTGTAAATACAATTTTTTGCGGTAATTATGATGAAGGTGTTCAGACAATGTGGAAAGACGGTGCTGATCTTGCTGATGGGAAATACATGAACATTAATCATAACGCCGAGATAGTAAATATTGATGCACCTCAGGATGATGAAATTATTAAACTCGGACAGGAGCTAAATAAAACTTATATCGCATTCGGAAATACAGGCAGAGAAAAGAAGCAGCTTCAGGCTGAACAGGATGCGAATTCCATGAGTCTTAGTCCGGGTGTGATGGTGGAAAGATCAGTCACAAAATCCGGAGCACAGTACAAAAATTCCGGATGGGATCTTGTTGATGCAAGTAAAGATGGCTCAGTAAAAATTGAAGAATTAAAGAATGAAGAATTACCTGACGAAATGAAAACAATGAGTGTAAATGAAAGAAAAGCTTATTTAGATAAAATGAGTAAAGAACGCGAAAGGATTCAGAATAAAATAAATAAGCTAAACGATGAGAGAAATAAATACATCGCACAAAAAATGCTCGAAAACAAAAATGATAATACACTTGATGCTGTTATGATAAAAACAATTCGTGAACAGGCACAAAAGAAAAATTATAAGTTTTGATAAAATAATCTTAGCGTTCTTTGCGATTTATTTCTTTGCGGTCTTTGCGTGAAAGAAAAGGTAATACTTCACGCAAAGGTCGCTAAGGTTTTCGCAAAGCTCGCAAAGGTTCAAAACAGGAAGTATAAAAATGAATTATATAAAAAAATTTGTCGTATTACTTTTTGCTTTCTTGATTTCTCAAGGAAGCACTATGGCAGATGGCTTTATCGTTATTCCTCGTCCTCATCCTTTACCAAGCCCTTTTCCTCTGGAGGTTGTGTATCATAAAGTTGATGTGGAGATTGATGGACAATCAGCCATAACCAAAATAGATCAGGCATTTTATAATCCTATAAATCATCAACTTGAAGGATTCTATATTTTTCCAGTACCAAAAGGTGCAGTAATAAATAACTTCACAATGGTGATTAATGGTAAGGAAACAAAAGCAGAACTTCTTGATGCGGATAAAGCAAGAAAAATTTATGAAGATATTGTAAGACAAATGCGTGATCCTGCACTCCTTGAATACAATGAACAAAATATTTTCAAGCTTCGAATCTTCCCTATCGATCCACGAAGTGAAAAGAAAATATCAATTAGTTATTCACAGGTTCTGGAATCAGATAATAATTTGTTCGAATACATTTATCCTCTTAATACAGAAAAATTCTCAGCAAAACCATTAAAAAATGTTTCTGTTAAGATTGATTTAAAATCCGTTGAAAAGATTAAAAACATATACTGCCCGACCCACGAAGTTGATATTGTAAATAAGAGTGATAGCCATTCAATCATATCTTACGAAGCTGAAAACATAAAACCTGATATCGATTTCAAACTTTACTTTTCTAAAAACTCATCTGTAATTGGATTATCTCTTCAATCTTATAAAAATGAAATAGATGATGGTTACTTTTTGTTAAGTGTATCTCCAGCCATCGAAATTGATAAGAACGAAATCGAGAATAAAGATATAACATTTATACTGGACGTATCAGGTAGTATGAGTGGAGAAAAATTAGAGCAGGCAAAAAAAGCATTGCTGTATTGTGTGAATAACTTAAATGCTGGAGATCATTTTAATGTGATCAGATTTTCAACTGAAGCATATTCATTGTTTACAACTTTAAAGAAGGCTGATAAGCAAAATATCAATGAAGCAAAAAGATTTATCGATGATCTGCAAGCAATCGGAGGAACAAATATTGAAGAAGCATTTAGTTTAGCTTTTAAGAATTATAAAGAGTCAATTCGTCCGCACTCTGTAGTCTTTTTAACTGATGGCAAACCAACAATTGGCGAAATGAATGATGAGAAACTTGTTAAAAGAATTTTGAATTCTAACAAAAATAAATCCCGCATTTTTACTTTTGGAATTGGAGATGAAATAAATACTCATTTACTCGATAAGCTTACTGATGCAACAAAAGCCTGGAGAACTTATGTTGGAGAAGATGAGGATATCGAAATTAAAGTATCAAATTTTTACGATAAGATTCAGTCACCCGTTTTAAGTGATCTGAAAATAGATGTTAGTAATGTAGAAATTTATCAAACTTATCCAAAAGAATTGCCGGATCTATTTAAAAGTTCTAACTTGTTAATATTCGGACGCTACAAAGGCAGTGGAAGAGCTGAAATAAAATTATCAGGAAAGTTGAACGGAAAGCAGAAAATATTTTCTCTCACAACCAAATTTACTTCTTCAGACAATGAGTATAATTTCGTTCCACCAATCTGGGCTTCAAGAAGAATTGGACATTTGCTGGATTTAATCCGATTGAATGGGGAGAATAAAGAACTCGTTGATGAAATTACTTCACTTGCAAGAGAACACGGAATAATTACTCCCTACACAAGCTATTTAATTATGGAAGATGAAGAAATAAGAATGCGAGGCGGTAGACTTGTTGATGGACTGCAAACTCTTCCACCAAGACCGGAATTGAAAAAAGAAAATGAAGCTGATTATTTCAGGATGAAAGATAAAAGTGGTCGTGGCAGTGTGGTAGTTAGTGAAGAATTTCAAAAACTGAATTCAGCTACTAACTATAACCAAATGCAGCAAGGAAGCGAAAGGTTAGTTTATAAAGATTCAAAAGGAAATGTAAGAAATCTTTCTCAGCAGGTTAAAAATGTTATGGGCAGAGCAGTCTATCAGCAGGATAAATTTTGGGTGGATAGTGAATTGCTGAAGCGAGAAACGAAAAACGTAAAACGAATTCAATTTAACTCTGATGAATATTTTGCTCTTTTAAATCAAGAACCAGAAACTGCACAATTTTTAGCATTAGGACAGAATGTACGGTTCTATCATAAAAATGTTTTTTATGAAGTTTATGAATAAAATCTGAATACAAACCCAGTTCCTTTAAGGAACTGGGTTTGTTAAAACATTTATAATTTTATTTCGACAAATTGAAGAACTTCATTCAATTTTTTCTGGGCTTTTAATTTTAATTCATCACAGGTCTTTCTCATCTCAGATTTAAATTTTTCATCTTTAATATCTTTTAGATTGATAAGCACATTATAAATTCCACCAAGAACTCCTGTGTAAGCGCTTTGTGCTCCGACACCAACATCCGTAATGGAATTTGGATTGCCGTACTTAGCAACTGTCTCCGCAATTTCAATAGCCTGATAACTTAACTGAGCAGTATTTAAAGGAACACGAACTGCCTGCTTCAATCCGTTTTGCATCGCTTCTTCACGAACTTTCTTTTCTTCAGCAGATTTGTTGGGTAATTTGCGTGCAGCCATATAATCATTAAATGCATTTGTATCATCATCCACAGCTTTTACTAAAGTGTTCTTTATATCCTGACATTTATCAGCAGCTTCATTCAGAATTTTATCTGTTTCTGGATCGCTGCCGCGTTTATTTGCTGTTAAGTTGCTAACCATTGATGATAAAGCTGCGCCTAAAGCTCCTGCAAGTGCAGCAATGGAACCTCCGCCTGGTGCGGGAGTTTCTCTTGATACTTCATCTACAAAATCCGTTAGCTTCATTTCAACAAGAGCTGTATCAATATTTTTTGGTAAACCTAAAACTCTTTCTTCAATTTTAAATTCCGAAACATCATTTAATCCAAGTGATTGAACTGCTGTGTTCAAAATATCACGGACTGGAACTCCTGTTGAACGATGTTGCTTTCTCAAATAATGTTTACCGGTTTCAAGCAGAGCGGGATAAGGAACCATTCCGACTATTTCACTTCCGGTTACACGTAATCCTCTTTCAGTGGCAAGTTTTTCTGTCTCATCAAAAACATCGTGCATTGATGTAACTTTATAGTTTGTAAGATTGATAGAAATTTGTACACGGTCATACTTAGGAACCGACCAGCCAATTGCTTTACAATGTTTAAACTTACCGGGAATTTTAACGGATTGTCCCTCTGGCTTTGCGGCATCGATTCCATTTAAGTCAAGTAGTTCAGCTAAATCATAATTATGAACATCTTTACAATGTTTAATTGTCTCCTCTATTTTCTTTCCAATAAAATCACAACTGCCACAGGGGTAACTTCCATTTTCATATTTAAGTATTTCTTCACTCTTAAAATAGAACGGACCATTTCCACCTTTTCTTGCTGAGCGTCCTTTCTCTCTTAATTCAAAAGCAATATCAGTAGCATATTTTTCTTCACGAGTGTTAAGATTAATATTATATGCTATCAGGAATTCACGCACACCAATTACAGTTGCTCCGGCTTTAGGATTAAATTTTGTTGGACCAAAATCAGGTTTCCATTCAGGCTTCTTTAATTTTTCTTCAAGAGCTTCGTACTCACCCTGTCTAATCTTTGCAAGATTTTCTCTTTCAGGTTTTTGTGCAGATTTTTCATAAAGGTAAACAGGAATTCCAAGTTCTTCACCAACTCTTTTAGCAACTTCTTTAGAAAGTTCAATACATTCTTCCGTTGTAATGCCGCTTACAGGAACAAAAGGACAAACATCTGTTGCACCCATTCTTGGATGAGAACCTTTATGTTTACTCATATCAATCAGCTCGGCTGCTTTTTTTATTGTGTTGAATGCTGCTTCTTTTACACCTTTAGCATTACCGATAAAAGTTACAACAGTGCGGTTCATGTCATAACCGGGATCAACATCCAGAAGTTTTACGCCTTCCACTTTTTCAATTTCATCAGTTATTTGTTTTATGATTTCAGGACGTTGTCCCTCAGAAAAGTTCGGTACACATTCGATAAGTTGTTCGTTCATTTGTTCCTCAAAATAAATTCCTATTATTTAAACAAGGCCATACTTCGACTCCGTTCAGTATGACATAGAGACTATAAAATATTATTACAAAATTAAGACAAATTGATAGAATTAACATTGATTGCGTGAAATATTATATTTTTACTTAAATAATTAAATAATAGTCTTATGAATAGATTTGTGTACAAAATTAGTAGCGCAGGTTCGATTAAAAATTTAAAATTAATAAAAGAACCTCTTCCCCTTCCTGCTGATGATGAAGTTACAGTTAAGGTCAAAGCAATTGGTTTAAACTTTGCGGATGTATTCAGCATACAGGGTTTGTATAAAGCTGCGCCAAAAGAAAATTTTATTCCTGGTTTAGAATTTGCCGGTGTTGTTATAAATAAAGGAAGAAATGCAACTGAATTCAGTATCGGTGATAAAGTAATCGGCATAACAAAGTTTGGTGCTTTTGCAACACATATTAATCTGCATCAAGATTACTTAATTAAAATACCTGATGAGTGGTCGTTTGAAGAAGGGGCATCATTTGTTGTGCAGGCGATAACGGCATATTACGCCCTTAAAGAGCTTGGTAATGTCAAAGACAATCAAACGGTTTTAATACACAGCGTTGCAGGCGGAGTGGGAATTTATGCAAACAGAATTGCGAAGAAGTTTAACTGCACAACAATTGGCACTGTGGGAAGTAAAAGTAAAATCACTAAAATCAGCGATGAACAGATTGATCACATTCTGGTAAGAGATAAAAATTTTATATCCAATCTGAAATTGATTTTAGGAAATAAGAAAATTGATTTAATACTTGAATCTTTACTCGGGAAATATTTTAAAAATACATTTAATCTTCTTGCACCGCAGGGTCGCGTAGTAGTTTATGGTGCTTCCGATTTTGCAACACATACAAATTTTCCGAACTACTTTAAGCTGGCAATAAATTATCTTAAAAGACCAAAGATAGATGCACTCAAACTGATAGAACAGAACGGCTCTGTTTTAGGATTCAATTTAATCTGGCTGTATGAAAAGAAAGATTACTTAAAGAAATTATTATATGAACTGATTGATCTCAATTTAGAAAGACCGAAAATTGGTGAGATCTTTAGTTTCGAAGAATTATTACCTGCAATTAAAAAATTTCAGTCCGGCAATACAACCGGTAAAGTAGTAATAAGAATTGATGATTAGTATTTAATTACCGGTTATGTAAGGATAGTTCATAATATCAGAAACAGAAAAAACATACTCTTCCAAAGCGCGCATCCCCGTTAGCCTACCATAAAAAAGTTGGTTAGCACCAAATAACAGCGTCTTTGCATCGTAACCCAATGCTCTTAAGAATGCTACCATGCATGCACTTAATTGTCCATCCCCGGAATAAATTATTATTTTCTTATCATTTGGAACCCTTTGTAAATTATTTGTGCTTCTAAAATCAAAGCTTGGTGGTCCTTTAAACCAAACCGTCTTATCAGGATGACCTAAAAATTTATATTCCATAGGTGCCCCATATAATTCTGCTTTACCATAACAGATTACGTAATGATTATCTCTTATAGATTTATCCAGTGCATCAGTAAAGCAATGTAAATCAAATCCTGAGGAGATTATTGAATTAATTCTATATAAAGCTTTTTCCTCAACTGTCTTTAATTCTTCGGGAAAATCTAAAATTGGTAAAGATGAATAAGGATTTAAATCAAATTCATAATTTGTATAAGAAAATAAATCAGGTGCATCGCCCAAAGCATTTAGCCACTCGGCTGCAAAATCCTGATGCCAGGAAGCCATTCCATATTTTAATGAAAATACTTTATCAAATCCTGCAAGTCTTAACAAACAAGTGTAATATGCAGAAGCCTGACCATTTTTTGATACCAGCACAATAATTTTGTCAGGGTTCTGAATTGAAATGGTTTCAACGGTTTTAAATAAAACAGAATTAGATATGTTAACAGAATTGGCGATATGCCCTTGTGCATATTCATCTAAAGTTCTAAGATCAAGGATTATTTTATTATCAGGATAATTATATATGTCACTTGCATTAATAAGGGCAGGCGCTGATAACGAATTAGGGAAATCACCTTTGCCTTCAAAGTAACGTAATAGTTTTGCTGATTCATCAACATTAAAATCAACTATTGGTACTAAATCATCATCAAGACAAGAAGTAAAAAAAACTAATCCGAAGAAAAACAATATTTTTAATTTGTGAATCATTTTATTAATCAACAAAAATATAATCTGATTTTGCAACACCTATAAACATACCTATTACTTTAACTCCCTGAATATTCCACACAGTTTCTCCCGTCCCTTGTACATAAGGATTATTATCTAATTTGTTGGTCCCTTTTGATTTAAAGTATTTCTCAAAAGACTTATCAAAACTAAACACCTGTATATATTTTCTTCCTTTATAAAATGGTGTCTGATACTCTTCGGGAAATTCAGATGTTCTTACTGTAATGGACTGTAAATAACTTCCTTCAGGAGCTGCTGCCATATTAAAAAAATCTTTTCCTGTCTCCATTAAATTTGAATTAACTGCCCACACAGCAGAGTAAACTTCGTCGCTCTCATTTTTTACTGTCGCTTCTGCATAGTTGTCGGACAAATTATAAGTTGTGCTTATGATCTGTGGAACGAATGGAATTTTTGTTTTAGAATAAAATGTCTTTCCATCCAATTCTCCAAACAATTCAAAATACTCTCCTTCGTGTGGAAAAATTTCATACAAAGGTTTATACAATCCATCAGATGTATAATGTAATGGTATGATTTTAACGTTGTCAATCTTTAAATATAATGCAGCATTTTTTATCTCGGCAATTTTTATATCATACTTAACACCAAGCGGAAGTGTTTTTGTAACTCTGACTCCGGCCAACGGAGTATTTGGCGATAACTCACATTGAATTACTGTAAATTCCTCAGCAGATATATCAGGTGCTAATAATTCCTGCTTTTCACAGGAAGTGAAAATGAAGTAAAAAACTATGACTATGAAAGTGCTAATAAATTTCATATTAAAAAGATATACTTAGTCCAAATGAAGGAATAAATGGGAACAAAGAAATTCTTTTAAGAAATATTTTTTCATTATTTGCATCATCTTTTTCTAAAACGGCATACTGAGCGTAAACATTTTTTCTGTTATAAATGTTATAAAGATTTATAAATAAATTGATATCAGTTTTAGTGAACCTGAGGTTGTAATTAAAACTTAAATCTAATTTATGATAGGCAGGAAACTTAGATGCATTCAGATTGCCAAATTGTGTTAGTATCTGATCATCTTCTCCTAATCCTATCGGATTAAAAATAAATTGACCCGGTGGTAATGTATATCTTAATCCGGTTGCATAAATAAAAGTTGAACCAATAGTTATTTCATCCGTTAAATTTATTGTTACAGCCAGAGATAAATCATTTCTCCGGTCATATTTTGGATAGAAAACCTTTCCATAATTCAGTTGACTAAACTTTCTTTTAGTCCACGATAAAGTATATCCAATCCAACCCTGAATTTTCCCTTCACGCTTTTGGAAAAAAACTTCAAGTCCGTAAGCTTCTCCCTCCCCTTTAACAAATTCATCTTCAATTCTACCATTAACCGGATCAATTTTGGGTGAGTTTTTAAATTCGTAAAGATTTTTCATATCCCGGTAATATGTTTCAAGAGATAACTGATAAGTATCATTTGCAAAATATTTATCTAAGCCAAAAATGTATTGAGTTGATTTGCTTGGTTCGATTAGTTGAGTTGAGGGATACCATAAATCGTTGGGCAATGCAATATCATTCCTTGTGATCAGATGTAAGTATTGATTAGCAATAGCGGCAGCAGATTTAATAAATAAATCTTCGAATAACTGATAGGATAAAGATAATCGGGGTTCAACTGAAAATAATTTTCTGTTATCAAAATAAAATAATCTTACCCCGATATTAGTTTTTAGTTTTTCGAAGAACACAGATTCATTCTGTACAAAAAAAGCTGCTTCAAGCGAAGTTATATCATCCCCGGCATATGGATCTCTTTCAACACTAATATCATAGTATTCGTTATACAAAAGATCATAATTGTGAAATGATAACTCAAATCCTGTTTTTAATTTTTGATTAACATTCCAGTTTATTTCAGCATTCTGCTTAAGCAATATGTCGGTTAAATCAGGGTTAGTAAAATATGATGAAGAGCTGATTGTATTTGCTCCAATCCCAAT
This sequence comes from uncultured Ignavibacteriaceae bacterium, assembly GCA_964499095.1. Lineage (GTDB taxonomy): Bacteria > Bacteroidota > Ignavibacteria > Ignavibacteriales > Ignavibacteriaceae > IGN3. Next base: position 15,875 of record CAZCJF010000017.1, on the reverse strand, counting down.
TTTGGAATTAAACTCATAATTTATGAAGCTTAACGTAGAATTAAGAAGTAAGGACTTAGAATTTATTTGCAGCCAGTTAAGCGTCAGGTTCAGATTAGTCCATTCAATTTCGTAAGATATATCATCTGATTGGGGATTATACATTTTATCGTGACTGTATAACGCACTTAAAAAAAATGCACTTGACTCAGAAATATTATAACTAATCTTACCGTTTACGTCGTAAAAATTATATCGTGGCACAGAACTGTTTTTATCAAAATTTTTTTGAAGTAAGTCATAATACATCCACCTTCCTGCAATCAAATATGTAGATGTATTACTCAAAGGTCCTTCAAGCGACAAAAATGAATTAATTATTCCTAATCCAAAGGTGCCTTTTTCCTTTTCCTTTGTGCCGGACTTAAGACTTATATCCAGCACACTTGATAATCTTCCTCCGTATTCTGCTGGGAAAGCGCCTTTTATTAATTTGATATCCCGAATTGCATTTGAATTAAATGTACTTGAAATGTTACCGATGTGTGCAGGATTATAAACCACTGCACCATCAACCAATGTCAGAGTCTGATCCGGTGAGCCGCCTCTTACATAAAGTCCGTTTGATAATTCTGTACTCTTATTTATTCCCGGTAATAACTGAAGAATTCTGAAAAGATCAACCTCGCCGGAGAGTGTAGGAAGCTTTGAAAGAATTTCTGGTTGTATATCGATTGTACTTAATACATTTTTATCAACTTTTTTTGCTTCAATCAAAACTTCATCAAGTTTAATTTCAACAGGTGTAAGCTCAATGTTAATCCTTTGGTTTACATTTACAGTACTTAAATCAATTTCTTTAAAGAGTGATTTATATCCGATATGCCGGAAAACAACAAAATATTTTCTTGGTTTTAATTTTGGAAGTACATAGTAACCATAATTGTTTGCGGATGTTCCAAATAATGGCTCGGATTGAAGACTCAATGAATCGCGGTAAACCAATATGTTCGTACCAATTAAAGCTTCACCTGAAACTTCATCATAAATAAATCCCGATACTGAATAATCACCTTCCTGCGAATAAATATCATTAAAGAACAAAAGCAGAATAGCCATTATAACTATTTGTCTGAAGCAGGATTTCATCTAATCCGTATAAAAAGTGTTTTTACTGAGTAAGAAATAGAGAATTTAAGCTAAATAGTCAATAGTTTTATTGCGTTCACATTATAATTGTTATTAATATCAATAATTCTGATTAATCATCATGCATCACTAAATTAGCACCTCAAATTCTTAAACTTATGGAGAACGATGAAAAAGATAAGAAACATTGCAATTATTGCGCACGTTGATCACGGTAAAACAACATTAGTCGATCAGATTCTGAAACAATGCGCAGTATTTCGCTCAAATCAGGTAGTGAGAGAAAGGTTTCTGGATTCAAATGATCTTGAACGAGAGCGTGGAATTACAATTCTTGCAAAAAATATCAGCATCCCTTATAAAGATTATAAAATAAATGTAATTGATACTCCGGGTCACGCTGATTTTGGAGGTGAAGTTGAGCGTGTTTTAAAAATGGCAGATGGAGTTTTGCTTCTCGTAGATTCTTTTGAAGGACCAATGCCTCAAACAAGATTCGTACTCGAAAAAGCTCTTGCAATTCATTTAAAACCTATTGTGGTCATCAACAAGATAGATAGACCTGATAACCGTCCAACTGAAGTGCTTGATGAAATATATGATTTATTTATTGAACTCGATGCAGATGAAAATCAACTCGATTTTCCTGTAATTTATGCAAGCGGAAGGGATGGCTGGGCTGTTAAAGATTTAAAGGATCAAAGAAAAGATTTAACGCCGTTATTGGATTCGATTATTAATGATCTGCCTGCTCCTCCTACTAAAAAAGGAAGCGTGCAAATTCAGGTTACAACATTAGATTATAATGATTACGTTGGAAGAATCGGTATTGGAAGAGTCTTTAGAGGTAAATTAAAAAAATCAGATAAACTGGCAATCATAAAACGTGATGGAAAAATTCATCCTGCCTCTATCAAACAGTTATTTGTGTTTGAGGGATTAAACAGAGTTGAAGCTGACGAAGTATCCTGCGGTGACATTTGTGCAATTGTTGGTATTGAAGACGTTGATATCGGTGATACAATTGCTGATGCAGAAAATCCCGAACCGCTTCCAATTATTTCTATTGATGAGCCAACTATCAGTATGACTTTTACAGTAAACAACTCTCCTTTTTATGGACGAGAAGGAAAGTTTGTTACATCAAGACAACTTCGTGATAGACTATTTAAAGAACTTGAGCATAACGTTGCACTTCGTGTTCAGGAAACAAGCTCACCTGATGCTTATAAAGTATCGGGCAGAGGGATTCTTCACCTCTCAATACTAATTGAAAATATGAGACGTGAAGGTTATGAACTTCAAATTCGTGAACCCAAAGTTATCTATAAAGAAATTGATGGTAAAAAAGCTGAACCAATTGAAGTTCTTGTCGTTGATGTTCCCGCAGAGCTTGCAGGCAAAGTAATCGAGCTTGTTGGACAGAGACGCGGTGAGTTGATTAAAATGGAGAACAAAGGAAATATGAACAAGCTGGAGTTTCATATTCCATCGCGAGGAATAATGGGCTTGCGAACAAAAGTTCTAACCGCAACTTCAGGTGAAGCAATAATGCATCACAGATTTTATCAGTATGAATTCTTTAAAGGATCAATTGGTGGTGCTAAAAATGGTGTGATGATTTCAATGGATGAAGGACCTGCAACTGCTTATGCAATAGATGCACTGCAGGATAGAGGAAAGTTTTTTATTGATCCCGGTGATGTTGTTTATAAGGGACAAATTGTTGGAGAGCACAGCAAAGAAAATGATATTGAAGTGAACGTACAGCGCGGCAAAAAGCTTACTAATATGCGTGCATCAGGTTCTGATAAGGCGATTAAAATTACTCCGGCTGTAAAATTCTCGCTTGAAGAAGCGCTTGAATATATAAACGATGATGAAATGGTTGAAGTAACACCAAAATCAATCAGACTAAGAAAAATTTATCTGGATCCGAATGAAAGGAAAAGATACAATCTGGGTAAAATGAATTCATAATCATTTGATGTTTGAAATGAATTGTGAATCATAAATAAAAGTTTTCTGAGTCAAATTGATATTAGCACTTATAATCATTGCTTCAGCAACTTTTGCCGCTTCGATAGGTTGGTATTTATTTAAAGCGGGAATTACCTGTGTTGTAAATCCCGCCACTTTAATTCCTATTTTTTCACCCAGTCTTTTTTCACTTCTATCCCCCAACAAAATTGATGGTCTGAAAATTAATACATTTTCAAAGGATAATTTCTGAACCTCTTCGTCCAATTTACCTTTGATACTTAAGTAAAAATTTTTTGATTTGTGATTAGCGCCGAGTGAAGAAACAAGCAGATACTTTTTTACACCATTTGCTGCTGCAGCTTCTGCAACTTCAAACTGATAAGTATAATCAATTTTATATTGTGTTAGTTTACTCCCCGCTTTTTTGATCGTAGTACCGAGTGCAGAATAGAGTTCATCACCAACAAGTTCATTTTTCCAGAGATTAATCATTTCAAAATCAACTAAATGCTCTTCAATCTTGGGATGCTGAAAGCCTGCAGAGCTTCTGACAAATATTTTAACTTTTTCATATCTGTCATCGTTAAGAAGTTTTTGAGTAATATGACTTCCTACCAAACCGGTTGCACCAACTACAATTGCTGTCTTCAAAGAGATTACTCGACTATTATTTCATCCACCATCAACCAGGGTTTACCGCCAGCTTCAGGATGCCATTTGGGAAGCTCGTTATAATTCTTTGCAAATATCTTTACAAATCTTACATCTTCATTTGGAATATCAACACTAAAATCTTTTTGTATCCAATCAGGATTTCTTAATGTTGAAGGAACTTCTACCTTGCCTGCACTTACAAAGTCCACTCCATTCAATGAAATAAAGACCTCAATATATTGTGGAAAGACCACCCACGATGATGAAGCCTGAAAAAATCCGACGGCAATTTTTTTAACTTTTTCCAGATCGCCTAAGTCAACAACTGCTTCAAAATCAGTTCCCTGATAGCCCTGCCAGGAGCGGTCTCCTCCTCTGAAACTATCTGAGCCGCGCAATCCATCTGTTAAAGCTTCCACGCCACCGGCGGAATATCTTTCGCTGTAAGGATAGGTTAGATTAACTTTTTTTCTGGTTGCTTTATTAAATGTAAATCCATGCATAAAATTTTTACCAACATTTTTTTCACCGTGTTGTAAAAATATTTTTACAAGATTTGTTTGTGGAATTTCAAACTCAAACACATCTTCTGATTTTTGTTCAATCAAAAGTTCTTTGCCATATGCCCCGATTTTCATGTCAATATCTTTTTGCAGCTGCTTCACTTGCACATCAAAAACATTTTTTGATGGATTAAATGTTTTTGTAATATCGAATGGTTTTGTTTCCAATCCATAATTAACGCTCATCAAATCCAGTCTTTTATAATGTTTTTGTACCCGCTGTCTGAACTCTTCAAAATCTCTTTCAGCAGGATAAGTCCACACAACTTCAGATAAAGCTAACAATCTGGGGAACAATCTGTCATCAACTAATTCCTGCGGAGCATATTCAGTCCACATATTTCCTTCGCTTCCAAGAACGTGTTTTCTTTCTGCTTCAGTTAATTCAGGGGGAACCGGATCGAATGAATAAACTTTCTGAAGATCTGTAACATCAACGGGATAATCAAAGTAACAATGGCTTGTGGGCGATACTATTACATCGTGCCCTTGCTGGGCAGCTTCAATCGCACCTTTTACTCCGCGCCAGGATTGAACAGTTGCTTCGGGAGCCAAACCGCCTTCTAAAATCTCATCCCATCCTACTATTTGTTTTCCTTTTGAGTTAATAAATTTTTCCATTCGCTTAATAAAATAACTCTGAAGTTCGTGTTCATCTTTCAGATTTTCATCTTTAATTCTTTGCTGACACTTTTGACAATTTTTCCATCGATTCTTGGGTGCTTCATCCCCTCCGATGTGAATGTATTTTGATGGAAATAGTTCAACCACCTCAGTAATAACATCTTCTAAAAACTCAAAAGTTTTTTCGTTACCTGCGCAATAAATATCATAATAAATTCCCCAAAGCGTACCAACATCAAAAGGTCCACCTGTACAGGAAATTTCCGGATAGCAGGATATGGCTGCAGTTGAATGTCCGGGCATTTCGATTTCTGGTACAACATTTATAAATCTGCTTACAGCATAATCAACAACTTCTTTAATATCTTCCTGAGTATAGTATCCGCCGTAAACAGTTCCATCATCATACGTTCTGAATGCACCTTTTTTAGTAAGCTCGGGATATTTTTTAATTTCAATTCGCCATGCCTGATCTTCTGTTAAATGCCAGTGAAGAGTGTTGAATTTATGATAAGCAAGCAGATCAATATATCTTTTAACAAAATTCTTAGTCATAAAATGACGGCAGCAATCAAGATTTAGTCCGCGCCAGCTAAATTCGGGCTTATCATAAATAACCACTGAAGGAAGCACCCAATCAATTCCTTCTACCTTTGCAACAGAATTAATATAAGGATCAAAAAGCTGGCGAAGAGTTTGCACGCCATAAAACAATCCGTTTAACTCATTTGCTTCTATTAATATGTTAAAAGAATTTATAACAAGTGTATAACCTTCTCTACCATACTCATCGGATTTTTTCTTTAAAGAAAGGATAATAGAATTTGCTTCCATCTTTCCATTCCAGATAGATGGTTGAAAGTTAAATCCTGTTGCGGGATTTAGAACTTCAGCAAGATAATCTGCCACTCTTCTGGAGTTTGAATCATAAAATATTTTTGTTTCAGAATTTAGTTTAAAGCTGCCTTCATTAACTACAATGCTTTTGGGCTTTGGTATTATGTTAATGCAGCTTTGCATTTCCTGAGGGACGGAAAATTGAGTTACAAATAATCCAATCAAAACTAGAGATGTAAAAAATATTTTTTTCATTTTCGATTTCCATTAATAATTATGGAATTATTCAGTAAACAGATTCTTCATAAAAATAAACTCTTCTTCGGTAAGAGGATTATCCATTCCGCTCAAATTAGATTTAACCTGATCTAAATTTCTGAAACCTGGGATTACGGCACCAACCTGTTTATAATACAACAAATATTGAAGTGCTGCACGTGATAATTCCTGATTAGAGGGACCGAATTTATTTTTTAACTTTTCAATTTTGGGTTCAAGCTTTGCAATATTTTCTGGTTTAAATCTATCTGCATTTGCGCGATGATCACCGGCTTCAAACTGAGGAGGATTGCCCGAGTGATATTTACCAAGCAGCAGCCCTTGTGCTAATGGACCAAAGGCAACAAAAGAGATGCTGTACTCATCCAATAATTTTCTGGTAGGAGAATTATCCTGAACAAAGCGGTCATCAAGTGCACTGGCAAAACTTTGTATAACATCCGGTTTAACTTTTGGAATCAACTTCACAAAATCTTCGTGCTTGTAAGCTGATTGTCCTATCAATCTTATTTTACCTTCATCACGTAGTTTATACATTACTTCAATTGCATCATCAAGATATTTATCATTCTCACCAAAATCTCCGTGATGGAAATAATAAAGATCTATATAATCTCTTTTCAGGTTGATTAAAGATTGTTCGCATTGATGACGAATGTGTGCGGGCTCATAAGCGTGTTCAGCAGTTCCAGGAAACCATCCGATTTTTGTTGCAATGACAAAATTACTTGTCCTTTTACCCAGAATTCTGGCAAGCATTCTTTCTGCTCTGCCATTGCCATAAACATCTGCATTATCAAAATGGTTAACGCCGTGATCAATAGCGTAATCAATTGCTTCTGCAATTTCTTTTTCATTAACATTAGCCCAGCCATTTGGTGTTCCGTTAACCCAATTGAGACCGCCCATTGTCCAACATCCAAGACTAATTTCTGAAACGCTTATATCTGATTTGCCAAGTTTGCGGTATTTCATATCTACTCCGGTTATTAATGAAAGGCTTTACAAAAATATAAAAGATTATTACGATATTGAACGAGATCAGATAATAAAGTTTAATTGTGTTGTTATAGATAAGTTTAAAATCAGAAATGCATAAAAAGAAAGAGGCAGACCATTGAATCGCATTTGATCTGCCTCAGGAGAGATCGAACATTTTAATCACCACTTAAAAATCTATAAAATATTCTGTTCCGTTTAATTTGTGATAACTGTAGTAAAGGTTTTTGCAAACTGAACTAACTTTTTGGTTTTCATCAAAGATGGCTACTCCACGAAGCCTGTAAATTCCAATACTGTTACCAAGTTTGAAAAGTGCAACTGCTGCAGCTATTCTTTCGCATTCAGTTTCACCTTTTTCAAGCATTTTCAGCAATGGAATCATTGCTTCAGAGGCATCACTGCTTTCAAGATAGCTTTCATCAATTAAACCGGATAGAACGGTTGCAGAACTTGTGCGTAATCCCTGATTCTGAGATTCGATGCCAACAGTAAGGTTATCAACAGCAGCATCTTTTTTCTCTTTGGGTAATTCCTCGGCTCGTAAACTAAAAGCCGGAATAATAACCAGTGCTAAAAGCACAGCAATCATTTTTTTCATGGCCTGCTCCTTTTTAGAAATAAGTTAATTATGAATCCCAATGCGAAATTAAATTTAAAAGAGTGGGTAGACTACTAACTTGGTATGAGTGGCTTTAGAAAACCTTAAAGAGATTTTTTTGAGGAAGAGTAAAATAAATCTTTTTATGAAATTTTTGTTATGAGTATATCACGGAATAGTGATACTCAGAAAATCAAATATTTTTTTATACCAATGTTATTCTCCAAATTCATCAAGTTTATTATCCCATAAATATTTTTTTGTTTCATTAACGATTATTCCGCTCAGTAAAAGTAATGAAACAAGATTTGGAAGTGCCATAAGAGCATTTGTAATATCAGCAAAAGTCCAAACAACATTCAAAGACAAAACAGAACCGATCATCACAAAAAATACCCACGCATACCGATATGGTTTAATTACCTTTGCTCCAAACAAGTATTCAGCAGCTTTTTCGCCATAATAAGACCAGCCAAGAATTGTTGAAAAAACAAATGTTAACAGCCCAAGAGTTAAGATTATCGGACCAATGATATGAATATCACTAAAAGCCTGCTTTGTAAGTGCGGCACCCGAAAAGCCGTGCGTCCATTCATAGGAATTAACAATAACTAATCCGGTAAAAGCACAAACAACAACTGTATCCCAAAATGTACCGGTTGCTGAAACAAGTGCCTGCCTGATTGGATTTTTAGTTTGCGCTGCAGCTGCAACTATTGGTGCACTTCCCAAACCTGATTCATTTGAGAAAAGTCCACGTGCAATTCCAAATCTGATTGCTTCTTTTGCTCCTGCACCAATAAATCCGCCAACTACTGCGTGACCTGAAAAAGCGCTTTCAATTATCAACATAAAAGATTGCGGAATAGTTGAATAATTCATAATCAATAAAATCACACAGCCCAAAACATAAGTTATCGCCATAAATGGAACCAATCTTTCACAAACTTTAGCTATTGATTTTATCCCACCAATAATTACCACTGCGGTTAATGATGCCAGCAAAGCTCCTGTAATCCACGTCGGCACTTGAAATGTTTCATTAACCATAGTTGAAATTGAATTTGCCTGTACCATGTTACCTATTCCAAATGCAGTTACTGAAGTGAAAGCAGCAAATAAAACTGCAAGCCACTTCATTTTAAGCCCACGCTCAAGAACATACATAGGACCGCCAGCCATTGTACCATCCTGCATTGTAATTCGATATTTAACAGATAGAAGAGCTTCGCTGTATTTTGTTGCGATACCAAAAACTCCGGTAAGCCACATCCATAAAACTGCACCCGGACCACCGGCAGCAACTGCTGTAGAAACCCCTACAATATTTCCTGTGCCGATTGTAGCAGCAAGCGCAGTTGTTAATGCACCAAACTGGCTGATATCACCACTTCCCTCTCTTTTCCTCATTAACGAGATTTTGATTGCTTTGCCAATAAACCTTTGAATGAACTTTAATCTTATTGTTAAAAAAATGTGAGTGCCAAAAAGTAGAATGATTAATGGATATCCCCACAGAAGATCGCTGATTTGTGTAAGAATTGTTTCAAAGGCTTCCATTCAGACTCCCTTATGAAATTTTTAATAAGGTTGAAATTGTGTGTGGCAATTTAAAGAAATCTTAGCGATTAAAATAAAAACAGAACCATTGATAAAATCTGATTACTTCCTTCTGGTAGCAGATAGAAATTATTAAAACTATTTAAAATCTTTTAACAATTACCTGAAGTTAAAAATTACCGGAAATATAAATGTTACAATCAAAGCCCATAAGCTATAAACAGGCAAAAATCTTGCGATGCTGTTTCCAGCCTTATCAATTTCAGTAATGTTCTTTGTTGCCTTGAATATACCATAAGTCATAAAAATCAGATTAACAAGAATTAGAATATTACTTCCTAAAACTGCTAGTCGGTTTGGCGTAATTCCCCATTCAGAAATGCGGAAAAGAATGGCTGAAAGTGCAGTCCCATTTATAATGATTGTAACTAACGAAAGAGCAAACAGAATTAATGTTGAAGTTTTGCCTAAAGAATATTTAGAACTTTCTGCAATTGAGAAAAATATTAATGCCATAACTCCAATTAATAGTAAGTTAAATACTAAAAGAAATTCTCTGTCAGTGTAGAGATCTTGTCCATTAAAGATAAGTGCAATCAAATAGATTACAAGAGTTATCAAAGCCAAAGGAGTAAAGATTTTTGCAATTACTGGAGAAACCTTGTTTACTATTTGAGGATTTGTCTTAACTAAAAAGGTTCCGACGATTGGTGAAGCTGCAACGCCCCAAATAGCGATATTCTGGAAATAAAATTCTTCAATTTGTAAATCAATTAATCGAAAAAGACTGATTGTTAGAAATGTGAAAATGCTTCCGGCCATCATAATGATTGAAGTGATTACAAGAAGATCACCGTTATATTTAAGGAAATCCAGTTTGGACTGATTACTCATAAAATTCCTGCCCGGATAAATAAAACTCAAAACAGTCCACAAAAACAAAGGAAGATAAATGCAAGCAAGAATTAATGTATCGCTGTTGGGATTTTGGGGTAAAAGGTTAATGAACACAACTGAAATCAAAACTGCAATCAAAGCAATTATTATTCTCTTTAGTGGGGTCTGATATTTCCAGGCAAAGTAGATAATTAAAATTGGAAAAACCACGAATGAAAAATTTCTAGGATAATAAAATTCTGGTGAAAGATTAAATATCTGTGGCAGCTTTGCGATTATTCCGGCGATGATTGAAGCAACAATGACGATAAATATTTCTTTTTTCGTCCCCCACGATAACTCATCACTTTCATAGTTTAACCTTTCATACCAGATTTGAGCAATAATATTTCCTTTTACTTCGGGATATAATGAATTAAACTCTCTTGTAAATACTGCTTTGTTGGAGCGATATAATTTTTCAAGTTGTTTGGGGTTATCAAGGTTTGCTTTTATTTGGTCAATCATTTTATTAGCCTTTAAAGAAAAATTTCATAAGCAATATAAATTATTTATTACTTATGATGTTAGATAATATATTTGACCTGATTAGTTCAAGTAGATATAATATTGCTTTCGACTGATTTAATTTTAGACTTGTCAAGAGTTTAGGAATGTAAATTTGATTTACTCCCCCTCCTTTTTGGGAGAGGGAGTAAGGCAAAACAAAACTATTTAATTAATATCATTTTTTTTGTTTCTAAATATTCGCCGGCTTTTAGTTGATAGAAATATATTCCACTTGTTAGATTCCCGCTTTCGCGGGAATTACGTGATGAGTTGAATTCAACTTCGTAACTTCCTGCAGGTTTTTCTTCGTTTACAAGTGTAGCAACTTCATTTCCCAAAACATCATAAACTTTAAGAGTTACATTTCCACTCACCGGTAAATGATATCCGATTACTGTTGTTGGGTTAAATGGGTTAGGATAGTTCTGCATCAGAGCAAATTCTGTGGGAAGCTGTGATTCTTCTTCAACATCAGTTAGTAAAGTTTTGAACTTGAAAGTTTCTGACCACGGAGAAACTCCTCCACTATTATTCGTTCTTACCCGCCAGTAATAATTTGTGTTATCATTTAGCACTCCGCTTTCCACAAGATAAGATGCCTGATCTGAAAACTGCGACAATATGATATTATTAAATAAGGAATCTGTCGATATATTGATAGTATAATTGGTTGCTGTCACCAGACTATCCCAAATTAAAAATGGAATAAGTGAATTGACTGTTGAATTATTTGAAGGTGACAAAAGATTAGGAGCAGAAGTTGTTGTTTTATACATATCCCAAATCTGTTCATCTGAAAAAGAGGTATTAAAAATTTTCACTTCGTCAATCTTACCGTTAAAAAATTCTATCAGATTATTACTACCCCACTGACGGCAGCCAATACTCAAATAACTGTTTGCATTAGAAGGATAATTAATTGTAGAAGAACCAACAGGCAATCCATTTGTATAAAATCTAATTTGATTACCTGATTTTGAAGCCGCAACAAAAATCCACTCGCCCGGATTATAATTTATAACTTCATCTGAGGAAAAATCCCGATAAGCATTTCCACTATAAACAAAATAGTTGATTCTGTTTCCTGTTCCCCAAATAGGATGAGTACCAAAACCAAGTCCCCAGATATTATCATTATCCTGATATCCTGTAGAAACTATTCTTGAAGTTGCAATAACGGAAACATTTATCCACGAAGAAAATGTGAAATCGCCATTACCAAAAGTATAAAAAGAATTTTGCGGAACCTGAATTCGGCTGTCTGTACCGTTAAAGTAATAAGCATTGTCATCATTTCCATATCTGTCTATAGTCAATAATGCGTTAATAACAGTTCCGTTGTTATGAAGAAAACTTGAGTCGTTTGCATTGCCGTTAAAAGGGAAGTAAGCTATTAAACTATCCGTATAGAAAGTAGTTGAATCCTGGTATAGAGCTAATATTTCGCTGCTGTTAAGAATGCGATTATAAATTCTGAAATCATCAAGATATCCCTTATAGAAATTTCCATTTACATTCTTACCGATTTTAAATTCAATGCCCGGGGCATAATCCATAGCAAGAGTATGATTATCTGTTTGTTTTAATTCACCATCAACATAAATAGAAGTTGTAGAGGTTGATGCACCCGTTTTTTGATAAGTAACAACTACATTCTTCCAAACATTTAAGTCGCTTAAATTGTAAGTTGGGTTAAAATATAGTCCGGGTGCAGTAAGATTATATCCATTAAAATAACAAAGTTGATTACCGCTAAAGAATTGCTGATATCTATGTCCGCCATCTACCCAACCGATAACAACCCATGCACCACCGGGAGTTTCGGTTAATTTATACCACCAGGAAATTGTTAGTTCATCAGAAAAGAGATTAGGATTGTCGGCGATAGATATGTAATCATTAATACCATCAAAACCATATGCTCTGTTGTCAATGCCAAATCTGTCAGGTGCCAAAGTTGGTCCTAAAACCGTTCCATTGTTTCCAGACCCGCTTTCATCATTTGCATTGCCGTTAAATGGTAAGAATAAAACTAAATCATTGTAAGTATTATTGTATTCATCCAGAATTTCTGCATCAGTTAGTGCTCTATTATAAATTTTTACTTCGTCAACTGCACCCGACATATTTGCAGGGCTACAATTGTTCTGGTAAACTTCTCCAATAGAAATCGGATAAGAACTAAAATTTGTATAACTCAGAGTTCCTGAATTTTCTAACTGCCCATCAAGATAAATTTTGGCTGATCCACTGCTTCCATCATAAGTAGCGGTTACCATATACCATCTATCTTCATTCAAAGTTTTATTAGTCCTAACTGTTTGCCAACCAGAATTACCAAGCCACAATTGGAACTGTCCATCATAGTCTATTCCTAAGATAAAGCCATTTACATATCCGCAAATGTGTTTGCCTACTAAAACTGAATAAGTGTTTTTATATTTCACCCAGGTATTAATTGTGAATCCTGTTTCTAAATTCATACTAGTTGTATTTGCAAGTGAAATATTGCTCGATTGATCAGGAAATGTATAAGCTCTATCTGAAGTATTAAATCTGTCTGGCAATAAAGAAGCATTACCATTTATGGTACCATCGTGATCGCTGCCGCTTACATCGATTGTATTGCCGTTTAGTGGTAAATATGCTATCAGATTTGAATAAAGTGATTCAATTTCATTAGGAGTCAATATCCGGTTATAAATTTTTAATTCGTCAACAGAATTATTGCTAAAATAATTAACCCCACTTATATACAAATCAGAAGTGGATTCAGCGTAAAGATTAATTACTGGATTTCCTCCTCCAAACATGGATGTTTTTTCAACCCCATCCACATAAAAGTGTATTTCTGTTGTTCCCTCTAAAGCCGTAACAACGTAATGATGCCATTCATTATCCAGAGGAACACCCGGCGAATTAACAATATAATATCCTCCATTATATATAAAGACTAAAGTCCACTCAGAAAACACAAGCCCATAGTTGCAGGTTCCACCTGGCCAGTCACCTCCTTTATTTAAAACCTGATCCTGACCGTTGTCGAGAGTGTTTCTTTTTGTCCAAAACGAAAAGCTTATAGCGCTATCAATTTGAAGTGATGGGCTATTTTGAACATCTACGTATTGCGACAAAGATTTATTAAATCTAATTGCCTGGTTTGGATAATTCCATCTATCATTGTCAAATGACACACCATTCTTAAGACTGCCATTGTTTCCAAACCCGCTCAAATCATTTGCATTGCCGTTAAAAGGATAATATGCAACTAATTCTGAATCAAGTGAGTCCTGTGCAATTACAAAAGAAGTAATCACAAAAAACAAAAATGTAGTAATTAGATTTTTCATAATTCACCTGTAATAAAATTAATTAATGATTGATTTTTCTTTGATAAGTTTCTGAAAAGATAATAAGAGAGGATTGCTAAACAGTCGTTAGTATTCGAATGAGGAAACTTTATTACTTTGCACCAGCGAACCAAGAAACACATACAACTCCCCTAAGAGTAATTAGTGTCATTCAAACATAAAATAAAAAATTACTTTATTCAATTATCGTGCAATTAAATTTTTGTTGTGTGCATCTATATTCATTTTAATTCTAATCAATAACCAGTATCAACAGGTGATTTCATATTCTTTAATCCAATTTCATTTATCAAGTCGGAATAGTTAATCAATTTGATACTGTTTTGTTCAAATAGATTTTGTTGCTTTGCATCAATAAGTGCTTTCAACTCTGCCTCACGATGCTTACTCATATTAGCTAAACTAAACGAGTTCATATCTATCATCGCTTCAAGTTCAGGATAATCTTTGCCGATATGGCAAACAAGAAGGTTTATTTTGTTTGATTCAAGATTTTGAAGCAGGTCTAATAAAGAGTCCTGCTTTTTATCAATGTCTTTAGCATACATACTTTCAACATCCACTTCGCCAAAGTATCTTGAGATCGCTAGTCCATATTCAGCAGCAAGCTTTTCAACGATAGCTCTGTGTTCAGGTTTATCAACAGCGGTACCCATATGATAATCGAGATAAGAGATTTTTATTCCGCTATTTAGTGCTCTTTCAATCTGTGCTCTTAATTCAATTTCGATTTCTTCGGATTTAGGATTGTTTGCAAAAAATGTTGCACGAGATGGAAAGAAGTATCCATCTTTATCCACAAGCGAAGGGACTTTGTCTTTACCTGCAATTGGTCCCCAGCGATAATTTTTCCATTCTGAATTTAATGTAAGATGAATACCAACTGTTATTTCCGTATGTTGCTTTAATATTTCAACAGCTTCCTGATACCACGCACAAGGAAACATCACAGAAGCAGAAAATTTTAATCCTGATTCCATAAGATCTTTAAATGCCATATTAACCGAGTGAGACATTCCCAAATCATCACATCTGATTAGCAGCGTATTTTCTGAGGTAATATTTTGGGAATTAGCTTCACTGAAAATGAATAATAATACAATCAAAATTTTTATTAGATTTTTCATATATAACCTTTAGTATTAAAAATATTAATTCATCAATTGGATTAATGAAATTTCAGTTAACAGATAATAAATTATTTTTTCTTTAGAATAAGTCCGCCACCATTTGTGGCAATCCAAACTCTGCCTTTACTATCTTTGGCTACCCCTCTGACATCATTAATTCTTAAACCGGTAGATTCTTGAGTAAATGATTCAAAATTTCCTGCACCATAAAATTTATATAATCCTCCATCAGTACCTAACCACTTAACGTTTTCGGAATCGATAGAAATGGTGTTAGTACTTACTCCGTTTTGCAATACATTAATATAGTTGGTAAATGCACCATTGTAAAAAGAAAATCCTGTCCGTGTGCCAAACCCTGCTTTATACCCAATCCAAATTCCACCAGCAGGATCTGGAGTTAGAGCATTTATTTTATTTGCTAGTATACCAGAATTGGAAATAGTTAAAGGAGTTGAAGCACCGATAATAAGCCCGGAAACAGCTGTGCCTGTATAAGTCGTTCCATTAATATCAATTGCGGCAGCAGTAAAATTATCTGTAGTAACTCCATAATAAGTTCTTGTATTCAGTGTCCAATCTCTAAAGCCCCAGTAGTTTATATAGAAAAATAAAGTTGTTGTGCTGGTTGTAAGATGCACAATATTATCGGAATAAGTGGCGATTGATTTAACATCAGGCTCAATGAATGGCTTTACAC